>JBGARA010000059.1:0-24852 GCA_044230475.1 Pyrinomonadaceae bacterium
TGTCGCCCAAATTATTATCGCGGCTTATTGACACTGCACGCTCACTTGGAAAAAAGATCTTGGTCGATCCAAAAGGCAAAGATTATTCGCGCTATGCCGGAGCTACACTGATAACACCAAATCGCCGCGAGGCCGCAGATGCCTGCAATCTGCCTGAAGACACTGCCGACCTGGTCTCCATTGCGGGCAATCGCTTCCTCAACGAACTCAATCTCTCGATGGTACTGATCACACAAGGTGAAGACGGCATGACACTGTTTCAAAAACATGGAGAGCTACTGCATCTCGGCACTGCAGCAAAAGAGATCTACGATGTCACCGGAGCAGGGGATACTGTCATCGCATGTCTTGGCGTCGCTCTGGGAGCCAAGTTGGAATTTGCTGAGGCCGCCCGAATCGCTAATCTTGCTGCTGGCTTGGTTGTTGAACAGGTCGGAACAACGGCCGTAACACGCGACATGTTAGCGGCAGCAATCCAAATGATCTGACCGGAAGCAATAAATTCGATGAAATACAAGATCCTTTTTATCGAAAGAAAGTCTTTCGACTCTGTAAGTATTGAAAGGGTTTTTGACCAGATCATCAAAGATATTCCTGCTGACCGGTTCGACGTCGAGGTCCAGAAGGTTCCTTACGGAAACAGTCCATTCGATATTTTAAGAAACTTGTTGTTCTTCCGACCGAAGCCCGCTGATATTTATCACATTACGGGCCATGTACATTACATGGCTTTGCGTTTGCCTAAAAAGAAGACTGTTTTGACCATCCACGATCTGATTTTTCTACGTCGCCGAACAGGCCTGAGACGGTATGTACTAAAAAAATTGTTTCTTGCTCTACCCTTACGAAAACTCAAATTTGTAACCTCAATTTCACAAGCCACAAAAGAAGAAACTGTAAAACAAACTGGTTGCGACCCAAAAAAAATTCGAGTTATCGAAAATCCTCTTTCCGAGGGTTTCGATCCAGACCCGATCAAACCGTTTGATGAAAAATGTCCGGTTATCTTACAAGTCGGGACGACTGTGAATAAGAATATTCCCACTCTGATAAAGGCATTAATAGGCTTGACATGTAAACTTCGTATTATTGGACGGCTCGATGATAAGATAGGCGAGGCATTAGATCAAAATGGTATCCGGTACGAGAACACTTTCGATGTCGGACCGAAACAGATGATAGACGAATACAGAAACGCTGATATCGTCACATTTTGTTCAACCTACGAAGGTTTTGGATTGCCGATCATTGAGGCTCAGGCAATGAAAAAGCCCGTCATCACTAGCGATCTTTCTCCAATGAAGGAAATAGCTGGGCCAGGCGCATGCCTAGCAAATCCAAATGATGCAGCTGACATTAGGACCGGGCTGCTAAGGATGATAAAAGATTCCCAGTTTCGCGAAGAACTGATCAGAAACGGGTATCGGAACGTCCAGCGATTTACTGCAAAGAAAGCTGCGGCAGAATATGTTGAGATTTATAACTTAGCATTAAATGATGTTATCTCGTAAGTGATTAAAAGATGCGGGTTTTAATATTTGGCGCCGGTGGAATGCTCGGCCACAAACTTTATCAGCAACTGAAATCTCAATTTGAGCTTTTCGCCACTGTGAGATCAGATTTCGATTCGATCAGCCGATTTGATCTTTTTGATCGAAATTCAATAGTTGATAACGTTGATATCAGACAACCGGATTTAGTTAAAGCTGCAATAGAACGCATAAAGCCGGATGCTGTAATTAACGCTATCGGCGTTGTAAAACAGCTTCCAGAATCGGAAGATGTCATCACAACATTAAATATAAATTCTGTATTTCCGCAACGGTTGGCCTCACTGTCGAGCGAATATAATTTCCGGCTCATCACGATTAGTACCGACTGTGTTTTTAGCGGTGAGAAAGGAAATTATAGTGAAAAAGATATTCCCAACGCTCGCGATCTTTATGGTATCAGCAAGTTCCTCGGCGAGGTGAATGGCGATAATTGTCTCACGATTCGCACCTCGATCATCGGAAGGGAACTCGGAACAGCTCACAGTCTTGTGGAGTGGTTTCTCGGCAATCGCGGAAAGAAGATCAAAGGATATGTGAATGCGATCTACTCTGGCTTTCCGACAATCGTTTTTTCAGAAATTCTTTCCGACATTATTGCAAACCATCCAGATCTGCGCGGTATCTATCACGTATCGAGTGACCCTATTAGTAAATTTGAGCTGCTGAAACTCTTGAATAAATCTTTCGATGCCGATGTTGAGATCGAACCATTTGAGGATTTTGTCATCGACAGAAGTCTCGATTCGTCGGCCTTTAGAAAGGCAACCGGATTTTCGCCGCCAAGCTGGGAAAAGATGATCGAACAAATGACCGCCGACCCGGCGCCTTACGAAACATGGAAAAAGTAAAACCGGTCATCCTGATGATCTGCGATTACTATCTTCCGGGTTTTAAGGGTGGAGGAGCGTTGCGGGCTTTGGTTAATCTAGTAGATCGGCTTGGGGACGATTACCAATTCAAGATCGTAACGCGTGATCACGACGGGCCATTAAACAAAACGCCTTATCAAGATGTCCAACAAAATGACTGGAATCATGTTGGAAAGGCTGAGGTTTATTACTTATCAAAAGACAACGTCCGAATCGGTAAGATAAAAGAACTGATCGACAAAATAGCTCCCGACGCGATTTATCTCAATAGTTTTTTCAGTCCGCTGACGGTGTTTACGCTTCTTCTAAAAAGATTCAGTCGAATCGGACAAATTCCGATCGCCTTGGTCCCCGAAGGAGAACTTACTCCGGGAGCGCTAAAGATCAAGAGTTTCAAGAAGCAGCTTTATCTTAAAGCGGCCAGATTCTTGAAATTGAATAACGTGACATGGAAAGTTGCGTCGGCCTACGAACAGGCGCATCTCGAGCCTATTTTCGGTTCTGGTTATAAAGTGTTTATCGCACCAAGCATGACGGAGAAAGTTATTCTTAAAGATTTCGTTCAGGCATCAAAATCTAAAAAAGAGAGCGGCAGGGTAAAATTTGTATTTTTATCACGTATCGCGAAGAAAAAAAATCTTCACTGGTTTCTCGATCAAATTAGCGCCTCAAAAAGTAAAATTTCGATTGATATTTTCGGACCGGTTGAGGACGCTGAGTATTGGAAGAGTTGTGAGAATCTCATCAAAAAACTGCCTGATAATATCGAAGTAAAGTTTCACGGAGAACGACCTTACGAAAAAGTTCCCGGGACCTTGTTGAATTATCATTTTTTTGTTTTGCCGACGCTTGACGAGAATTTCGGGCTGGTTTTTGTTGAAGGGCTGGCGGCAGGCTGTCCTTTAATGATCAGCGATCGAACTCCGTGGCGGAAGTTGGACGAACTGGGAATTGGATGGGATATTTCGCTCGAAAAGCCCGAACTGTGGCTCAACGCTATCGAAACTTGCGTCAACATGGATGACGAAAGTTATAAGAAAATGTCAGAGCGTTCACGCAAATTTGCGGTTGAATGGCTTTCGGACACGTCGCACGAAGATTCGTATAGAAAAATGTTCGATTTTGTTCTTGGTCGGTGATGATACTTTGGGAATTGCCGGAATAAGGCTAAACTTGTTGTTTCGCTTCGAAAAATGAAGGAATTAGAAGGTAAAAGGATTCTGGTGACGGGCGGGACCGGTTCGCTTGGCAAAACGCTAGTTAATCGTCTGTTGACCGGTGAAATGGGCACGCCGGAGAACATCACGGTGTTTTCGCGTGACGAGGCGAAGCAGCATTACATGCGGCTCGAATACCTCAACCGCGAGACAGCGACCGACGATGTAATCTATCAAAACTCAAAAGACTGCCTTAAATTCCGCATCGGCGACGTTCGCGATTATTCTGCGTTAGTAGCGGCGATGCGCGACGCGGATGTCGTTTTTAATGCCGCGGCGTTGAAACAAGTTCCGTCATGCGAGTATTTTCCGTTCGAGGCCGTCCAAACGAACATTTTTGGTGCTGCAAACATCGTTCGGGCGATTCGCGAGAATAATTTGCATATCGAGAAGGTGATCGGCATCTCGACTGACAAAGCCTGCAAACCGATCAACGTAATGGGCATGACGAAGGCTTTGCAGGAACGCGTGCTGATCGAGGCGAACCGCGATTGCAAAACCACGCAATTCAACTGCGTTCGTTACGGGAACGTGATCGCTTCGCGCGGATCGATAATTCCGCTGTTCGTCGAGCAGATCGAGAATAACCAGCCGATAACGATAACGCTGGCCGAGATGACGCGATTTTTGCTGGGGTTGGACTGTGCGGTCGACACGGTTTTCGAAGCGATCAGGTCAAACGGCCGCGGCGAGACTTTTGTGCCAAAGGTCGCGTCGGCAAAGATGACCGACGTCGCAAAGGTGTTGATGGGCGACAAAGAGCTGCCGTTCGTTTACACGGGCATCCGGCCGGGCGAAAAGGTTCACGAGATCATGGTTTCTGAGGAAGAGTGTTTTCGCACCATCGAACGCGGCGAATATTATGTAATTCTGCCCGTGCTGCCGGAATTGCGCGATCAACCGGAAATCACGCCGGCGCTCGCAGAAGAGTATTCGTCACGCGATAATAACCTCGCGATGCCCGAATTACGCGATTTATTGATAAATTCAAGCAGCGAGATCGAAAGATTTATCGAAAAAGCCGGAAAATGAGCGTAAAACGCAGAATTTACGTAATCGGAGCGTATTTTGCGTGATCGGAGCATATTTTGGGCGATCGGAGCATATTTTGCGTGATCGGGGCAAAAAAAACATTAAATTCTAAGGCATTTTGCGTGAACGCTTTATGTTTTGAGTGATCGCGACAGATATTACATATTTTTTAAAGATTTTGAGTGATCGGGTTAATAAAATGAAGTTCCGCCCAAAATCCAACAGATAGTTATATGAAGATAATGACGATCTTCGGCACGAGGCCGGAAATAATCAGGCTCAGCCTTGTTATGAAGGTGCTCGACCAGCATTGTGAGCATATTTCGGTGCACACCGGCCAGAACTACGACGAGAGCCTGAGCGACGTTTTTATCAAGGATCTCGAAGTTCGCACGCCCGACGTGCATTTAGGCGTCACTTCGAAATCGTTCGGCGACCAGATCGGGCAAATTCTCACAAAATGCGACGAAGTCTTTGAAGAGCATAAACCCGACCGCGTTTTGATACTTGGCGACACGAACAGTGCTCTTTCGGCGATCGTTGCCGCGAGAAAGCAGATCCCTGTCTTTCATATGGAAGCAGGGAACCGATGCTTCGACGACCGCGTGCCGGAGGAAGTAAACCGCCGGATCATCGATCACTCGAGCACAATTCTGCTGCCGTACACCGAACGCAGCAAGGAGAATCTTCTTCGCGAAGGCATCGACCGAGATCGCATTTTCGTCACCGGAAATCCGATCAAGGAAGTGCTCGACAATTACGCCGACAAAATCGAAGCCAGCGAAGTGATGGACGAGCTAAAGGTCAAACCGTTCGATTATTTTCTCGTAACTTTGCACCGAGCGGAAAATGTCGATATTCCAGAGCGTCTGAAAAATATTTTTAGAGGACTTTCGGAAGTGGCCGCAAAATTCGGCAAGGAGATCTTAGTTTCCGTCCATCCGCGAACTGCCGAAAAAATAGAGCAATTTGGCATCGCTCCCGAGTCAAACAAAGTCCGTCTGCTAAAAGCCATGCGCTTTTTCGATTTCGTGAAGCTCGAGAAAAATTCGCTCGCCGTGTTGACCGACAGCGGAACCGTGCAGGAAGAATGCGCGATCTTCGGCATTCCAAACGTCACGCTTCGCGACGTAACAGAACGGCCCGAAACGATCGAATGCGGGAGCAATATTCTCGCCGGCGGCGAAGTAGAATCGATATTGCGGGCGGTAGAAATCGCGATCGCTCAACCGGCCGCATGGACGGCACCAAAAGAGTACCTCGCGGAAAATGTTTCTCAGACCGTGAGCAAGATCGTGCTCGGATACACCAGCCAACGGCGGCATTTCTCGTGACCGGCAACAAAGCAGAAATACAAAAAAAACGGCTGTGGATCCTGACCGAGGTTTATTATCCCGAAGAAATTTCCACCGGCTATTACCTCACGTCGATCGCCGAAGGACTCGCCGATGAATTCGACGTCAAGGTGCTTTGCGGACAACCGAAGCACATGGCCCGCGGACTGACCGCTCCGAAAAGCGAAACCCGCAACGGCGTAGAAATTTACCGCGCTTCTGCGACGACGCTCAACAAAAACGTGATGCTGTATCGTTTGATCAATATGTTCACGATAGGCGTCGCGATGTTTTACAATTCGCTGAAACGGTTTCGTAAAGGCGATAGAATTCTCGTAGTAACGGCCCCGCCGACGATGCCTGTCACAACCGCGATCGCGGCATTGTTTCGCGGCGCAACTTACACCGTTCTCATTCAAGACAGTTATCCCGAGATCCTCATCGCCGTCGGCACATTAGAACCGAACTCGCTCGCCGTAAGCGTCATTAATTTCTTTAATCGCTGGGTTTATAAATATGCCTCGAAAATAATCGTGATGGGCCGCGATATGCACGAGTTGTTCGTTAGAAAAACCGCCGGCCTCGATATTCCTATAGTAACGATTCCGAACTGGGCCGATCTCGAGACCATCCACCCAACTCCAAGAGATGACAATCAGCTTTTGAAGGAACTCGGCATTTCAGATAAATTTGTTTTTTTGTACGCCGGAAACATCGGCCATCCAACCGATGTCGAAACGATCATCCGCTCGGCCGAACAGTTGGTCGATCACAAAGAAATTCATTTTCTGTTCATCGGCGCCGGCGTCAAGAAAAGATGGGTCGAAGATCAGGTCAAAGAACGTTCGCTCATAAATGTTACTGTCCTCGATTACCGCCCTCGCGGCGAACAGCTAATATTTCTAAATGCCTGCGACGTTGGCCTGATCGCTCTGATAAAGGGAATGTGGGGCACCGCAATGCCAAGTCGTACTTACAATATTATGGCGGCCGGCAAACCGGTGATCGCTTTAACAGAAAAAGATTCGGAACTCGCACAAGTTATCGACGAAGATGGAATCGGAAAATATGTCGAGCCCGGCAAAACAGGCGATCTGACACAGACAATTTTGCAGATGTATCAAGATCGGGCACAGCTTACCGAAATGGGAGAGCGTGCACGTTCAGCGGCGGTCGCAAAATACTCCTTGAGCGACGCAGTAAAAAAATATAGGAACGAACTGATTTAGAACCGTGATCGATCTCGTTATTTTTCTGTTAATGCTTGTCGCGTCGTATTTCGGCGTCAGCTATTACCTGCGCTGGAGCGAAAAGAACGAGGTCTTTGCCATTCCTAACGAACGAAGTTCGCACACCGAACCAATGCCTCACGGCGGCGGAATCGTAATTGTCATAATTTCCCTCATCGCCTACGCCGGAATTTCACTTTATTTACCGGGAACTTTTTCGTGGGGTTATTTTTGCGGCGCGCTGATGATCGCACTGATCAGCTTTGTCGATGACATTTATTCGATAGCGTTTCCGTGGAGGCTTTTGGTTCACAGTGTCGCCGCAATTCTTTTGATCATCGACGTCGATACGTGGCACGGCATTACAATGCTCGGCCACATCAGCCTTGGAAATTGGGGCTATGTCCTGACATTCATCTGGATCGTGTGGATGGTGAATTCTTACAATTTTATGGACGGCATTGACGGCCTTGCAGGTTTACAAGCCGTTATCGCAGGATTCGGGTGGCTAATGCTTGGTTACATGCTGCAAATGCCTGCGATCTTTCTTTTCAGCGGGGTCATCGCCGTTTCAAGCCTCGGATTTTTGATACACAACTGGAACCCCGCAAGAATCTTCATGGGCGATGTCGGAAGCGCATTTCTTGGATTTACATTCGCGTCCTTACCGATGATCGCCAGAACGATCGCCAGCAAAAACCCGGATCTGCTACCGATCGCGGCCGTTTTGTTCGTATGGTTCTTTCTGTTCGATTCGGTCGTTACCATCCTGCGACGTCTCGTTCGAGGCGAAAAGATCTGGCAAGCCCATCGCGAACATCTCTTCCAAAGACTGACATTGTCCGGCCTGTCACATCGTCGCGTGACGATCTTTTATGGAATTCTCGCATCAGTTCTGAGTACCTTTATCCTACTATCGGTAGAATTCAGACAAGACATAGAAGTTGCAATATTGCCCGTAGTGATAATTTTGACTGGAGCATTACTGGTTTTCCTCGCAAAAAGAGGAGTGTTAGCCTAGTCCTCATGTCAGCAGCTAAAACAACAAGATCATCCTCTGTTCGCCCATTCGTTTTCGAATCATTCGGCGTCACCATAAAGATCGAAAGCAATTTGCAGGAAGTCGTTGACGATGGCGAGAAGGTTGCTAGGACATCTCTACTAAATTTGCTTCGTCCCGTCCGAGGAAAAAATGCAGATCAGGTCTTTGAGCTAAAGCGAAACAAAAGCAACTACGTTCTCTATCACAACGGTGAGGGCATCGCTTCCTGTCGAGGGAAAAAGAAGTTTTTCAAGTTCTTTGACGGTGTCCTGCGGATCACTGTCGGTGAACATGCCGTCGACAAAGTCTTTCTTCACGCCGGAGCAGTCGGCTGGAAAGGGAAGGGAATCGTGCTGCCCGCAGATAGTTTCAAAGGCAAAAGTACGCTCGTGGCTGAGCTTATTCGACAGGGTGCGGAATATTACTCTGACGATTTTGCGATCTTTGACGAAAACGGCCTGCTCTATCCCTTCCCACGTGTTATTTCGATGCGAACCGATGATGGTGTATTCAGGCCCTATGAACTTCCCGTGGAATCACTGGGCGGAAAACCCGCTACCGAGCCGATCCCGGTGGGTTTGGTGCTGTTTACGGAATACGAAGCCGGCCGAAGGTGGAAGCCCGAAAAACTGTCTGCCGGGCAAGGCTTGCTGGAGATGATCCCCTTCGCTTTGCCGTTGCGCCGCGACCCTGAATTCTCGATGCGAGCCTTGAAATTCATAGCTAATCGTGCCATAATTCTCAGAAGTCGCAGAGGAGCCGCAAAGGAATTCGCGGAATTGGTCCTCAATTTCGTTGACAAAAACGTTGATTGAGATAGAATTACGCTTGTAAGTGTTTGTTTTACTTTATTTGACAAGCGTGTAATTTGGGTTAGAATACCCTTGTAATTTATTTATTTTATTTGCTGGAGGAGACGATGAATAATCCTAATGGTCCGCAGAATCCAATAGCCCGTCAAAACGGTCTTGTGGTTCAGGAAATGCCCGACGAGGTTTTGGTTTATGATATGGACACAAACAAGGCTCACTGTTTAAATCAGTCTGCTGCTTTTGTTTGGAGATCATGCGACGGCAATAATTCAGTTTTAGACATTGTAAGAGAATTTGAATCGAATGGCCGCGGCAAGGTCACGGAAGATTTCGTATGGCTCGCCATCGATCAGTTAAATGAGAACGGCCTCTTAGAAAATAAGGTCGCTCCAAAATTCCAGGGACAGTCACGCCGTCAGGTTCTTAAAACCATCGGATTGGCTTCGATGGTTGCTCTGCCGGTAATCGCATCGCTTGTTACTCCGAAAAGGGCTTATGGTGTAAGCTCATGTGTCTGTACTAACAATGCACAATGTGGCACACAACCAAATTCGGGCTGTCCAAGCACAACAAATTGTAATCAACTTGGCCTGTGTGCTCCAAACACTCCATCGCAAAGTAAAGCTAAGTCCTAACTAATTTTTCAAATTCCAAGAGAGTAGTGAAGATCAACAATCTTTGCTACTCTTTTTCATTGTGGTCGAAACAACCGAAGATACTCAGAAATGGATCACGGATGATTCTCGTTGGAATCTACTTCAGGAAAAGGCAATGGCCGTGCGTGCGTTGCAAGCA
Organism: Pyrinomonadaceae bacterium; assembly: GCA_044230475.1. Classification (GTDB taxonomy): domain Bacteria; phylum Acidobacteriota; class Blastocatellia; order Pyrinomonadales; family Pyrinomonadaceae; genus OLB17. The sequence goes on from JBGARA010000059.1 coordinate 9,884, forward strand.
TTCACACTTTTTCGTGAAAATGGTATCGAACCGATCCTTATAAAAGGGCTGGCGGCCGCTCGGTTTTATCCCGAGCCTGGTTCACGAGCGTCAATCGACATGGATCTCGCTGTTTCCTCGGTGGATTTTGAAACCGCGTCACAGATCGCTATTTCTGCCGCAGCCAACGGACTGGCTATCGACCTTCACCGTGAACTGCGACATCTCGACACTGTTGACTGGAGTGACCTTTTTGAAAACTCTCGCTTGCTTGAAACGCAGGGCGGCAACATCCGCATTCTCCGCGAAGAAGATCATCTTCGCGTCTTGATCGTTCACTGGCTGTCAGACGGCGGAGCACGCAAGGAAAGGTTGTGGGACATTTACTATTGTATTAATAACCGCTCTGCTGATTTTGACTGGGATCGTTTTTTGAATACAGTAAGCCCCAGACGTCGCAGATGGTTGACCTGTGCTATTGGCCTTGCACATCGTTACTGCGATCTTGATCTTGACGACACTCCTATCAAAAATGAAGCCACCAATCTGCCTGCGTGGCTCATTAAATCTGTGGAAAAGGAATGGACAAGCGAAACAAGATTTCAACCACTGGAAACGGTTGCCCATGATCCAAAGCTATTCCTAAAGCAGATACCCAGACGCCTCTGTCCCAACCCCGTTTGGGCAACGGTTCAAATGGAAGGAAGTTTTGATGCAAGAACACGCATCTTTTATCAAATGGGCAGTTTTTTTCAGAGGATATTGCCGTCATACAAACGCATACTCGAAACGATAAAAACGAAATGATAGAATCACCACAACTCATTCTCGCTATCGAGTCTGCCATTGCCGGCGGCAGTATTTCACTTTTGAGCGGCGGTAAGGAGATCGCCAATTGGATAGGCACTTCGAGCGTTTCAAAGGCCGAAGAACTGCTCGTCAACATCGACGAAATGCTCACGACGAATGGCGTCAAAAAACAAGACCTAGGCCTGATCGCAGTCTCGGCCGGGCCTGGAAGTTTTACTGGGATCAGGATCGGGATCGCAACGGCTCTGGGATTGAAAGCCGGGCTTGGAATTCAAATGTCGAGCGGATCCGCTCTCATGGCAATGGCCTCTATCCAACCAGACAATGCGAAGATAACGGCAGTTATACCAATGGGTCGCGATGCTGTTTGTGTTCAGACTTTTCGGAAGAACGCTGACAATAGCGCCGGTGCCATTGATGAACCTCGAACAATGTCTGAAGACGGATTGGTCTCGTTAGTACAGCTTGAATCAGAAACAACCTTTGTCCTTCATGAGTTGTTATATAAAAAATCCGAGGCTTGCTCAAATGTCATCAATTTTGGTTCGAACATAGCCTATGCAGTCGGGGCGATATGTCGCAAATATCAAAGTGCCGTAACCGAACCGATTTTCGTGAGCAAGAGCTTCTAAGCCCAGACATGACCTCTAGCCCAAACCGATCATCAAAAATCCGGGCTGTCGAGCCCTCACATATTACCGACATCATCCGCCTCGCCGAAGAGACAAATCTCAGTCGCTGGTCGGAGCAAAGCTATCTCGACGAGATGAAAAACGAGAACTCCTTGATGCTTTGTTTGATTGATGAGGCTAAATCGGTGATCGGCTTTGTCGTTGGACGGCTTGTACCGGGTGGAACGATAGAAGTAGTAACCGATGCCGAGATCTACAATATTGCGATAGCCGCGCACAAACAGAACAAAGGTTACGGCCAGCAGTTATTTGACGCATTTACCGATGTCTGCCGTCAAAAAAACGTAAAGAGCATATGGCTCGAGGTTCGCGAATCTAACAAAAGAGCTATCAGCTTCTATGAAAAAAATGCCTTTGAACGAGTCCAAATAAGGTCCTCATTCTATGAAAACCCTCGCGAAGACGCCATTTTAATGAAACTCATACTGAAATAAGAATCCGCTTGATTATTTAAATGATTAGGTCTAGAATTGGACTTAACCTGGTTATTAAATTGTCAAAATTGCAATCGGGCCACAAATTTTATTGAAAAAAAGTGAGGACAAACGCCGTATGGACATGTCAACTGCTGATCCGGTGAGAGACGAACTGCTGAAAAGCAATGCAGCCTTCAGAGATTTGGTTCACCAGCATCAGGACTTTGAAACACGATTGAACGAGCTGGCACATCTATCTTATCCCAGCGAGGACGAACAACTTGAGGAAATTACGCTCAAGAAAAAGAAATTAGCAATAAAAGACGAAATTTACGCCATGATGCAGCAGCAAGTCGTTTCGCATTAGACAAGAAACGATATTAGCTGCTGAAATTATTTTAAACTAGCGGTCTTTGTGCCATTTGGCGCAGTTGGCCGCTTTATTTTTTGTGCAAAGGAATCGCTGCTGTAAGCATACAGCTGTTTGTTCGTCAGAAAAAAGACCATGCCGGTCGTTGTACTAACAGGCGGAACACTCAGATCTTCGTCGTGGTCAAACATGATCTGTCCCACAACTTTTCCGCTTGAGAGATCGACGACTTCCACTCGATGTTCTCCAAAAACCGCAGCTAATGCATAATGCGCATTAAACTCAGGGACGATTCCTATCTGGGCCAAGCGGCCGGATAATCTTTTTTTCCATACACGTCCACCGTTATTTTTTGTCAGAAAGTAAAGAAAATTGTCATGTGAGGCTGCCAAGACGCGTCCGTCTGAAGAAAGACTTTTTGTGATCTCACCACCACACCTAAACATCCAGATAGCCTTGTCCGTCCCATTCGCATAGTAAGCCAAATTGCCTCGCTCGTCGCCCACGATCAGGTTGTCATCAACTTCTGAAAGAGCAGTTACACGAAAGGGAAGTTTTCGCATCGATTCGATCTCGCCGGTGTCCATAGAAATGCCAAAGATCTGTCTATCGGTCGTCGCCATCCAGGCACGATCAACCGCAAAAAACGGTTCCCCAACAAAGCTTGAAGCAATTTGCCGAGTCCATTTAACGCTGCCGCTTTTCGCATCAATCGATTCTATGACACCAGTATTTGTGACCACAATGATCGTTCCGTTGAAGTTATGTAAAAAATAATGACCGGCGTAAGGCACTGTAGCCATCCAATTCGTGATGCCGGTTTCTTTACTAACCCAACGCAGTGTTGTTGAAGGTTTTGTCCCACTTTCAGAAGCGGTCGATGTAGTAAAGTATAGACTTGTGTCGGCCACTAGAATACTCGATGTGATCTCACCGCCAAATTCCGATGCCCAGATTCTCTTCCCATCGGTAGACAATGCTTCGATCTTCGCCCCCGCAAAAACCACAAATACAAGATTCCCGTCAGTGCAGACTTGTTCACCGGGCACCCCACCCATGGAATACGCCCAGCTCCTGACCGCAACGACCTCAGTTTTAGCTTTGCTCTGACCAAAGATCACAGAGCAGACGACAAAAAAGGAAATGATCAAAAATATTAGAGTTTTGGGGAAACAGCTTGCCATGCATTGATGTATTTCTTTTCTCAAACGAAACGGTGATTTTATCACACGCTTGTCTCGTGTTATATTGATGGTTCAGCTAGAACTAGAGTTTACAGATAAATTTCACACACGAGAGGAAAACCATCATGTCATTTAATAAGATCACTATCGTCGGCAATCTTGGCCGCGATCCAGAACTCCGCTATACACCTCAAGGCAAAGCCGTTTGCAGCTTTTCAATGGCGACTAATGAAAAGAAACGCGACAAATCCGGCGAGATGAGCGACATCACTACTTGGTTTCGTATAACGCTTTGGGGAAATCAGGCAGAAACCGCCGCTAAATATCTTGCAAAGGGGAGACAGGTCTATATCGAAGGCCGCCTCCGTGTAGAAGAGTGGACCGACCGGGACAACAATACACGCCAGTCGCTCGAAGTCACCGCAACGGATATGCATTTTCTTGGCGGCGCCGACCGCAGCGGTCCAGACAGCTACAATGACCAAGTCGAGCACGACGATCATGACACGCATAGCGGACCGCCAATGGCCGCTAGTTCGTCAGCATCGGCCTCGGGTGACTCGAGAGGCTCATCGGTTTCCGCTCCTGCTCAGGGAAACGACGACGACATTCCTTTTTAAGGAAAAAACAATACCCACGAAAAAGACACGAATAAAAATGCCTGATCTTTATTCGTGTCTTTTCGTGAATTTTAGTGGCTACTTTCTCTTCCTAAACCCACTCGCCCATCGCTCGGAATTTTTGATAACGCTGGTCCAGTAGTTTTTTTGTATCGAGTTTGGAGAGCGACTTGATCTCGTTGAGAATAGTTTTCTTTAAGGAATCGCATATCTTGTCAAAAGCTTTTTGGCTTTTGACATCGCCCTCGGTAGGCATCGTCCAAGGAGTCGGTTCGGGAATGATCTCGTCGATGATGTCGAACTTTTTGAGTTCGGAAGCGGTTAGTTTCAGTCCCTCAGCCGCATCCGCCGCTCGTCCGGCATCTTTCCAAAGAATAGCCGCGCAGCCCTCCGGAGAGATCACCGAATAAACCGCATTCTCCATCATGAGCACACGATCGCCGATGCCGATCGCCAGTGCTCCGCCGCTTCCGCCTTCACCGAGCACTATTACGGTGATAGGAACTTTCAATCCCGCCATTTCACGAAGGTTGAATGCGATGGCCTCGGCCTGTCCGCGCTCCTCTGCGTCGATGCCGGGATAAGCGCCAGGTGTGTCGATAATGGTAATGATCGGTCGCCCAAATTTTTCGGCAAGCTGCATGACCCGCAGAGCCTTGCGATAGCCTTCCGGCTTTGGCATTGCAAAGTTGCGGTGACGGCGTTCGTTAATGTCGCGGCCTTTTTGCTGACCAACCACGCAAATCTCGAGATCGTCTAGCCGCGCAAAGCCCGTGATCATCGCAGGATCGTCGGCAAACCGTCGATCCCCATGGATTTCGACAAAATCCGTAAATACGGTGTTCATCAGATCCATTGCGTAAGGACGATCAGGATGTCGTGCAGTTTGAACCCGTTCAAATGCAGATGTTGCCATAAATTAATGATATAACATCACTTACTGTCGCAGAAACCGAGCAACTTTTTTCTATGTTACCGCGGAGTAAATACTAATTGACCCAGTCTACAGTGCAACCGCGTTCCTCAAGCTCCCGCTGCAACGTCCGGCTGCCTTCGACCATCACGTCAGATTGTAGCGTAACGTTTAACTTGTCAGCATCGACTTCAAGAAAAACGCGGCAGCCCCCTTTGTAGCGATCAAACAAAAGGAGCAGGTTTTCGAGGTAGGACTCGGTCGAGCCGTTAAGCATGGGGATCCTTATGTGCAGTTCCCGGGCCCTCTTGGCTTCAGCATCATTGAGTGATTCGACACTGTTAATTCTGAGAGTTGGTTCTTGTCCTTCAGGAGCTTCGATGCTGCCTTCGACGATGAACATGGCGTCGTTAGCAAGCAACGAGCTCAACTTGTTAAAACCTTCCCCTATCAAAAGCCCCTTGATACTTCCAGAACGATCTTCAACCCGACACTGCGCAAAACGATTACCGCGTTTGCTGGTGCGTACCTGCAAACCGCTTATCATTCCCGCAATCTTAATAGTCTGGCCGGACTGTAAGTCGTCATACTCAGCAATATTCCTGAGCCGCATTCCGGTGAGCATGTCTTGATAGTCATCCAACGGATGCGAAGAAAGATAAAAACCAACTGCGGCTTTCTCTCGAGTCGCAACTTCGCTTTGTGACCAGGCAACGGCGTCAGGCAGAGTCTCATTAGCAACGTCACCACTCTCAACGGCTCCAAATAACCCGCTTTGTCCTCGCATTCGATCTTCAGCCGCACGTTGGCCTTGCTGCAGAGCTGCTTCGATAGCCGCATGATTCTGCGCACGCCACTTACCGACCTCGACGTCCTCCGGCTTCAGTGAGTCAAATGCTCCGGCCGCGATCAAACTTTCCAATCCACGCCGATTGACCGCACCCGAGCCAAGACGTGAACAAAAGTCGAACAGGGAAGTGAATTTACCGTTTCTTCTCGCATCCATCATCGCCAGCACGCTTGTAGTCCCCATGCCTTTTATTGCGGTCAAACCATAACGCACAGTGTTTTCGACCGGTGTAAAACCGACATCGCTTTCATTTACATCCGGCGGTAATAGCGATAGTCCCATCGACTTCAATTCGCTCGAGTATTTGTAAACTTTTGCGGTGTCCTGAGCTTCGTGCGACAACACGGAAGCATAAAAATATGCGGGATAATGTGCTTTGAGATAGGCTGTTCGAAACGCGAGTATGGCGTACGCCATCGAGTGGCTGCGATTAAATCCATAATCGGCGAACTTCGCCATCAGATCAAAAATATCTTTCGCAGTTTTCTTTTTTAGGCCGCGCTCGACCGCTCCATCGATGAACTGATTTTCATGACGGGCCATTTCTTCCTGCTTCTTTTTGCCCATTGCCCGCCGCATAAGGTCAGCATCGCCAAGACTGTAACCAGCGAGTTTTTGTGCAAGTTGCATGATCTGTTCCTGATAAACAAGCACCCCGAACGTGTTGCCAAGAATCCCTTCCATTTCGGGAACAATGTACTCTACCTCTTTAACTCCACGATGACGATCGATAAAATCATCGATCATGCCGCCATCCAGCGGTCCCGGACGGTAGAGAGCATTCAGAGCTGATAGATCTTCGAGTTCTTTTGGCCGAAGCTTGCGGCACATGTCCTGCATACCTGACGATTCAAACTGGAATATCGCTTCAGTGCGACCATCGCCAAAAAGCTCCATAGTTTTTTGGTCGTTCGTCGGTATTTCCGCCCAGTCTATCGTCACGCCAAGCTTCTCTTTCATCGACGCGAGACAATCACTTATCACCGTCAGCGTCGTCAGCCCGAGGAAATCCATCTTGAGCATCCCGACCTTTTCGAGATCGTTCATTGGATATTGGCTAGTGAGTTCCTCTTTGCCAGACATCGCAACAGGAACAAGTTCATGCAGTGGCCTCGGCGATATCACTACACCGGCCGCGTGTACAGACGTGTGTCGGGCACAACCCTCTAACTTCAAGGCAAGATCGACCAGCTTTTTTACCTGAACGTCTCCGTCGTACAATTTCTTAAATTCCGGCACCGTTTTTAGTGCGTCCGATATGCTCACGTTCCGACCGCGTATCGGTGGCGGAATCATTTTCGCAACTTTTTCCACCGACCCAAATTCCATGCCCAATGCGCGTCCTACATCTTTTATCGCAGCCCGCGAAGCCATCGTTCCAAACGTGATGATCTGGCAAACAGATTCGCGGCCGTAAAATTGAGTAACGTGCTCAATAACACTTCCGCGTCCGCGAATACAGAAATCAATGTCAATATCCGGCATCGAAATACGGCCTGGATTTAGAAAACGTTCGAAGAGAAGTTCGTATTGAAGCGGATCGACGTCGGTAATTCGCATACAATAAGCCGCAAGCGAACCTGCAGCTGAACCACGTCCAGGTCCGACAGGAATTCCTTGCTCCCGTGCATATCTGATGAAATCCCATACGATCAAAAAGTAGCCGGGAAACCCCATTTTCTTGATAGTCTCGATCTCGATGTTCAGCCTCTCTTCGTATTCAGAAAAATCATGCCTCAGTGTGCCCAATGCCTGCATCGGTTCCCACTCGGTCTTCTTTCGATCTTCAAAACCATCCCACAAGACTTTTTCGAAATAGTCGTCCACATTGGACGAACCGGAATCGACCGGTACAGGATAATTTGGTAACTGACGCACGTCATCGCCCTGCGGGATGTCGAGATCGCACATCTCGGCGATCTTCAGGGTGTTGGTAAGCGCCTCCGGCAACTCATCACCAAAGATCAACCACATCTCTTCAGCGGAACGAAGATAACGTATCGACTCACTTTCCGCATAAGAACTGCCGCTGACCGTCCTGCCTTCGCCGATTGCGACCAAAAGTTGGTGCGCACGAGCATCGTCCCGATGTAAATAGTGCACATCATTAGTTGCAACAAGTGGGATGCCGCTTCGTTTTGAAAGAGCTGAGATGTCTTTTACTAATCGCTTACCTTCGTCACCTGCACGATCTTGGATCTCCAGAAAGAAATTGCCGGCGCCGAAAATCTCCTCAAAAGTTTTTGCCTGCGCAAAAGCTCTTTCTTCGTTGCCACTCAAAAGAAAATGGCCTACGGCCCCATCGATGCCCGCAGACAAAGCGATCAAACCTGCGCTATGTTCAGCCAAAATTTCGAGGTCAATTCGCGGTTTGTAGTAAAAACCTTCAGTGAACGCCTTCGACGAAAGATGCACCAAGTTTTGATAGCCTTCAAGATCGCGGGCCAGCAATATAAGGTTGTAATAAGGCCGTTCACCTGCTTCGATCGCAGTTGTGCGATCATGCCGGCTACCCAATCGCAAGAACGCCTCATATCCCACTATCGGCAAAATACCTTTGCCGGACATAATGTTGAAGAACGAAACGGCGCCGTACATGTTGCCGTAGTCCGTGATCGCGCACGCTTTTTGATCGAGTTCGCACAATCTTCCAGCCAAGTGTTTTAGTTGGATTGTGCTCTGCAACAAGCTATAATCGGAGTGTAAATGCAGGTGGACGAAGTCCTTTTCCCCAAAAATTGGCCTGTCAGTTTTCTGCGCCATATATGAAGAAAGTTTATCTCGAAACATTCGGCTGTCAAATGAACGTCTCGGATTCCGAACGCATTTCGACCACCCTTGCTCGGGACGGCTTTGAAATGACTGCAGATGATTCGGCAGCAGACGTGGTTATCATCAATACCTGCTCCGTTCGCGAAAATGCAGAGCAAAAACTATATTCGCGCGTTGGTCGTCTTCGAAAAAAAGCAAAAGACAAGATGCCAGTCGTCGGTGTGATGGGCTGTGTAGCTCAACTAGAGGGCGAAACTCTTTTCAAAAAGATCGAAGGCGTCAACTTCGTCCTTGGCACACGCGCCGTTAGTCGTGTTTCATCGGCGATCGAAGAGACGTTTCGCACTGGCCAAAATATACTCGACGTCGAAGAACGCGAGGATAATTACGATTGGACCGTCGCCGATACTCACCGACATTCGCCGTATGTTGCGTTCTTGCCGATCATCGAAGGCTGCAACAAGTTTTGTACCTATTGCATCGTGCCGTTCTCACGGGGCAGGGAACGGAGTTTTCTTGCATCCGAGATCGTTCGCCAGGTCGAAGAATTAAAGCAGAAAGGCGTTAGCGAAGTGCACCTGATCGGCCAAAATGTAAATAGTTACAAGCCTGAAACCGACGATGGCCTTGAGAAATTCGCAGGGAAGTCGGCATTCACAAAACTTTTGCGCGCCGTTGCAGCGACTGGAATGGAACGTATTAAGTTTACGACCTCATTTCCCCGTGATTTTCGTGATGACATCGTTGATGCGATCGAGGAGCACGAGAATCTTTGCAACTGGGTTCATTTGCCCGTCCAGTCAGGCAGCAATCGGGTGCTTAAACTCATGAAACGCGGCCATACGATCGAGAAATACTTTGAAAAGATCGACAGGCTCAGGTCTTCCAGTCGTGATATCGCACTCACAACCGATATTATTGTTGGCTTTCCTGGCGAAACTGAAGAAGATTTTCGGGCCACTCTCAAAATGGTCGAATACTGCGGTTTTGACATGGCTTACATGTTCAAATATTCGCCCCGTCCGGGAACTCCTGCCTATGAGATGCCCGACGATGTATCCGCAGCTGACAAGACGATTCGTTTTCTTGAGCTTGAGCGTGTGCAGAAATCCATACAAAACAATAGGTTACAGAGATATATTAATAAAGTGCTTAAAGTACTGGCCGAGGGTACTTCCACTCGTACAGAGGGGCTTACCGGACACTCAACATGCCACAAAGTCGTTAATTTCAATGGTTCACCGGATCTTCTTGGTAAAATAGTTGAGGTTAGGATCACAGAGATCAAGGTCAACTCGCTATTTGGCGAACTTATTTAGCTATATGGAAAACGGTCAAAGCCTTATCGAAGTAAAGATCGGTGCATTAATAATGGACCCGAATACCAATACGCCTATTGTGGTGCTTAAAGGTATAGACTCTGAAACTGTCCTGCCGATATGGGTCGGAGCATTCGAGGCCAATGCTATCGCCCTCGAGATCGAGAAGGTCGTCCCGCAGCGGCCGATGACACACGATCTCCTCAGGAATGTCATCATCGAGTGCCAATTGTCGGCAAAGAGCGTAATTATCACTGATCTGCAGGAAAATACGTTCTACGCCCGCATTGAACTCAAAGATAAAAATGACGAGGCTGTAATGCTCGATGCCAGGCCGTCTGACGCTATAGCTCTAGCATTAAGACTCGATTGCCCCATATTTGTTGAGCAAAAAGTGATTGATCTATCAGCTGCCACACATCCACCGGATAATTCTGACGACACTGAAACCCCGCCTGACGAATGGCCGGAGCTGATCGGTTGACGGCTTAGCCTTATTACATAATCTCTATTATCAGACGCAGTGAATGTGTTTCCCTGGCCGATTCCACACATGGCCAGGACCACAACGATGTCCGATGTTAAACAACATACAACGGCTGGAAAATCATGTCATATTGCGAAAACCATGTCATATCGGGAAAATCATGTCATATCGAGAAAGTCACGTCATATCGGGAAAATTGGTATTTCAATTTAGGGCAAATCGCGCTAGGGTAATTCTTCGGAGCGAGATCCTACGGACGCAACCACAAGGATTTTGACAGGATTTTCTTAAAATGGTATGATTCTCGTTTTGTTATCTGAACAGAATCTGATCAAAGAACCCTATAAATAAAGGAGTTATTAAACAATTGAGTAGCGGAAATTTTTTATTTACGTCCGAATCGGTGACAGAGGGTCATCCGGATAAAATAGCGGACCACGTCAGCGATGCGATCTTAGACGCGATTCTCGCTCAGGACCCAACGGCTCGGGTTGCGTGTGAAACATTGGTGACAACCGGCCTGGCGGTAGTTGCCGGTGAGATCACAACGAGCGCCCGGGTTAACTACAAAGACATTATTCGCGAGACGATCGAGGAGATCGGTTACAACAACGCTGAATTTGGCTATGACTCAAACACCTGCAGCGTCATCGATGCGATCGGGACGCAGTCGCCCGACATTTCGCAGGGCGTCGACACAGGCGGAGCAGGCGATCAGGGATTAATGTTTGGCTTTGCGTGCAACGAAACGCCTGAGCTGATGCCGATGCCCATACAGATGGCTCACAATCTGACTCGCAGGCTGAGCGAGGTTCGCCGCGACGGCACGATTCCCTACTTGCGTCCGGATGGAAAATCGCAGGTTTCGATCGAATACCGCGACGGCCGTCCCTATCGTGTCGAAGCCGTTGTCATCTCATCGCAGACAGCCGACCTCGACATCGAAGACATTCGTGCAGACATCATGGAGCATGTCATCAAGCCGACCATTCCTGCCGACATGATCGACGACAACACGAAATATCACATTAACCCGACGGGTAAGTTCGTTATCGGCGGACCGATGGGTGACGCCGGCGTGACCGGAAGAAAGATCATCGTTGACACCTACGGTGGTTATGCTCCGCACGGCGGCGGTGCTTTCTCGGGCAAAGATCCAACGAAGGTTGACCGCTCGGCTGCATACATGGCGCGTTACATCGCAAAGAATGTAGTCGCTGCGGGACTGGCGGACAAATGTACGGTTCAGTTGGCATACGCTATCGGCGTCGCCGAACCCGTTTCTGTGTTGATCGATACACACGGCACCGGAACGATCGACGACGAGCGTATTGCAGACATCGTCCGTGAGAATTTCACCTTGACGCCGAAAGCGATCATCGAAACACTCGACCTGCGACGCCCGATCTACAAAGCGACTGCTCGCTTTGGCCACTTCGGACGCAAGAACGACGAGTTCTCTTGGGAAAAGACAGACAAGGCCGAGGCCTTGAGGTCTGCTGCTGAAAAAGGAGCAGCGGCGTAAGAAACAAATAAAAATATGGCTGAATCAGCAATTTCAATGGAATACGACATAAAAGACATCAACCTGGCGCCGCACGGCAAGCAGCGCATCGAATGGGCGGACCGCGAAATGCCGGTTCTTCGCCTGATCCGCGAACGTTTCGAGAAAGAAAAGCCGCTGACGGGCGTTAAGATGGTCGCTTGTGCGCACATCACGACCGAGACGGCGAATCTCGCACGTACATTTCAAGCCGGCGGAGCCGAAGCACTTCTTATCGCTTCAAACCCGCTCTCGACGCAGGATGACGTTGCCGCTTCGCTCGTCGCTGACTGGGGCATCCCTGTCATGGCGATGAAGGGCGAATCGACCGAAACATATGTTCGCCACGTCAAAGCCGCTCTCGATACAAATCCGAATCTGATCATCGACGACGGCAGCGACGTCGTTGCGACAATGATAAAGGAAAAGCCCGAGCTTATTCCAAACCTGATCGGCACAACGGAAGAAACGACGACCGGCATCGTTCGCCTCAAGGCGATGGTCAATGCAGGTGTGCTCACCTTCCCTTCTATCGCAGTCAACGATGCTCAGACGAAGCATTTCTTCGATAACCGCTACGGCACGGGACAATCGACGCTTGACGGAGTAATTCGAGCGACAAATATCTTGCTCGCCGGAAAAACTTTGGTCACGGTCGGTTACGGCTGGTGCGGAAAAGGCGTTGCGATGCGTGCCCGCGGAATGGGTGCTAACGTTGTGGTTTGCGAGATCGATCCCATCAAAGCGATCGAAGCAGTCATGGACGGAATGCGCGTGCTGCCAATGAAGGAAGCCGCGAAGATCGGTGATTTCTTTGTCACAGTGACCGGCAACCGCCACGTTATCGACAAAGAACATTTCGAAGTAATGAAGGACGGAGCGATCGTCTGCAACAGCGGACACTTTGACCTCGAGCTTAACCTCGATGCACTTCGCGATATGTCGCAGCCTGCTGTGACACGTCGTCCGTTTGTGGAAGAATATCGCAGCAAGGACGACAAGAAGAGCGTGATCGTGCTCGGCGAAGGCCGCCTCATCAATCTCGCCGCCGCCGAAGGCCATCCTGCCTCGGTGATGGATATGTCGTTCGCCAATCAGGCGTTGTCGGCAGAGTATCTCGTCAAGCACAAAGGCACGACAAGAAGAGCGTGATCGTGCTCGGCGAAGGCCGCCTCATCAATCTCGCCGCCGCCGAAGGCCATCCTGCCTCGGTGATGGATATGTCGTTCGCCAATCAGGCGTTGTCGGCAGAGTATCTCGTCAAGCACAAAGGCACGCTGGAAGCAGGCGTTCACGTTCTGCCGAAGGAAGTCGATCAGGAGATCGCTTCCCTCAAGCTGCGTGCAATGGGCGTCAACATCGACGAACTCACTCCCGAAATGCTCGAGTACATGACAAGCTGGGAAACAGGAACTTAGTTGCAGAAGCCCGAACGTCAGTAAGGGCGTAACACTCAACACTAAGTAACGAAAGGCTCGGCAAAACGCCGGGCCTTCTTGTTTATGAGTACAGAATGCAAGAGATCAAATTTGCATAGGAGTTTTAACAATGATCTGCGAATAACGGCGAAAGTCTGATTCATTGAAAGTGAGTAGATGTGAAATGAAACAATTGGATCGATAAGGTAGGCCATTAATTATGGTCAGCGTAGATATCTTCGCGTGAGTACGAACCTGCGTAAGGTGTTACTGCCTCCGAAGCTTCCGCAAACGACTCCATATCACTGTCAAAATCATCGACAGATGTTTCACCTGAAAGTCCGAGGTCATCTTCATTTGACGGCAAAAGGCTACGAAGATATTCCTCCACACTCATATCGGCGCGTTTTGCGTAAGACTCGATCAAGGCAACCGTTTCAGGCGTGATTTCCAAGAGACTATTCATAACGATTGAATATTAGCACGTTTTAGAAAAAATTGATCCACAATTTCGAGCGATACAACGGCAAACCCATCGTCTGGAATATGCTCAACTCAAAAGGCCGAAAACAAAAATACGTCCGCTACGCGAATGGAGTAAGCATCAGCCCTGTTGAGGAATAAACAAAGGGGCGAATCCTTTCCGCGAAGCGGCACATAGCCACGTCGTGAACGGCGTGGTGTGGATCGCAAATGATATTCTTACGGCGTATTAACGTCGTTACAATGTGGATCTTAAGCTAAAGCCGCGCGAGAAGGACGTTAAAACGCCCTCGGAGTTTTCGCAACACCGATACCACGCCCTAAAGTTGCGTGGCTATAAAAGAAATCAGCTGGCACATCTGCGGTCAAAACACCACATTTCGCACGAACCTCAGGTCTTTCAAAATTTCGGGAGATTGTTCATTCGGTCGCCAATCGAATGTGCCATATCGTCGGCCATCATAACGAAAAAAAGTCCTGCGCCGACGGCAATGACTATACCAATAACTCCTATAACTATACCTACCGGGCGCGACGGTCCTTCCTTTGGGCTGACCAGTGCGATCTGAAATATCTCTACGCCTTTGAATACAAGATAGACCGCGAGCATATAGATCATTATTTGCATCAATCCGACCATTATTTATTCACCTCATAGATTAGAATCCCAACTGCCCTTGATCTGAACTTTGTGTATCAGTTTTTTGTGCACGTTTGAAGGTGTCGATGTTCGGCGGGAGATCAACTTGCTTTCCAGCGAGTATTTCTTCCACCGCAAGAATCTGCAACCGCGGATAGTCTTTGTTCCAGCCGGGCGAGGTGTAGAAGCCTTTGCCGGCGGCTTCCTCGATCATTGGCTTTGTGGGCTTTTCGAGCGTGACGTAAACACCGATAGCCGTATTTTCGCGTGCAACCCGTTGTTAATTTGGGCCATACATCACAAATCCAGTATAATTTTCTTTTCAGCCAATACTGAATGTTCGGTATATAGGCGTGGGTTATTTGAGTTGAATTCATACTTAACGTCAACCAATAGATTGTCCACGGTGATGATCTTCCATCCCGTGACAAACGACGCATCGGACTTGCGAGTAATCTCAAAGGCAATAAGGA
>JBGARA010000060.1:0-24105 GCA_044230475.1 Pyrinomonadaceae bacterium
ATGAAATGCTCTGATCTACAACTAAATCTGGCCGCTTATGCGACCGCCTCGACGGACGACCCGACGAATGACGCGGTCAAGGCTCATCTTGTTAGTTGTCCGCTTTGCCGTCAGCAGCATGATGAGTTTCGGGAAATTGCGGCCGGCCTACGGCAGATGCGGCGACCTGAAATTTCCGCGAAATTGAAGCATTCGATCAAGCAGAATGTTCGAGCCGAAATTCGCAATTCGCAAACTGCGTGGCTGCCCTTTACACATGAAATAAGAGAATGGGTGACATTACGCTTCATGCCTTACAGTGTTGGCGTATGTGCGTCGCTTCTGGTGGCATTTACGTTTTTGACAATGATGTTTTCGGGGATGCTAAAACCGCACGTGTCGACGGGATCAAGAACCGATTCCGCGATGCTGTTCGCGAGTAATCGCGATTCGTTTGATATAGCCAGCAACAGCGACATATCTCCATCCGAATACGCACAGACGAGGCTCGGTTTCGCCGGCGAATCTCCAAGCATCAATCCACATGGAGCCCTGATAGCACTAACCAGATCGCTGGTTCGCGGTGGCATGAAAGACGATGAGGTAGTCGTCGTGGCTGATGTTTTCGGTAATGGCCTTGCTCAGATCGCCGAGGTTGTCGAACCCTCACGCGACCGACATGCCGTTAGCGAACTTCAAAAAGCAGCGAACTTCAAAAAGCACTCGACAGCGACCCGTCCTACGCGCCGTTCGTTCCAGCAAGCATGGAAGATCGCCCCGATAGCGTCCGCGTCGTCCTAAAATTCCAAAGCGTCAACGTCAATACCTCTCAGAAACGCCGAACAAAACGCTAAAAACTTAAA
Source organism: Pyrinomonadaceae bacterium (assembly GCA_044230475.1). GTDB lineage: Bacteria > Acidobacteriota > Blastocatellia > Pyrinomonadales > Pyrinomonadaceae > OLB17. Next base: position 843 of record JBGARA010000060.1, read on the forward strand.
ACAACGCAATTCGGCCGTCTGCTGTGATGACTCTCGGCTCGCCCTCATTGAACATTATCTGCTCAAACGAAAGAGGCGAAACCGAACCTGCCGAACCTACCGCCGTAAATCTCAAATTCAAAAGCAGGCCGTCGCGATCGATCGGATATGCACCGTAAACGACAACACGCAATATTCCAGGCGTCCCTGCATTTGTCACAACAAACAGTCCGCGACTCGCCGTGCCTTTTAAATCGGCAACATCAACAAGAGGCTTGATAACTGAAGCGTCATATTTGAGATCGAACTCATATGAGATCACGTCCTTACCGGCAACACCCCGAACATCAACGGGCACAATGATCTCATTACCAACAGAACCGGAAAGCATTGGCAAGTTGACCGAGATGTTCTTTTTAGTGCTTTTTATTTCTCTCGCGGCGCTTGGAGCCCAATTACCCGTTACTTCCCCGATCAAAAGACCGACATAATCCTGGCCAGTAATACTGCCGGTAACCGATGAATATGTTCTCGTAGTAGGTGATGCCCCTACTGGAAAGGTCGGACCCGGAGAAACATAAAATTGCCATTGATACGTGTTTCCTATGATTGTTCCAAGCCCGGCGACAAATCTTGCGATCAGTGCCGCATCGTTTGACGAGATCGAGCTGTTGCCGCTCACATCGGCTGTTACCTTTTGCGCGTCGGTGGTCAAAGGCAGCGTGCCGGCGACGTGTTGAGCGATCCTGGCAGCGTCATTCGAAGTGACGCCGTTTTGCCCTGTCGTCTTCGAGAGCGAAACCGTGTAAGAACTCGTTCCAAATCCTGTAAGTACATATTGTCCGGCAGTCGCTCCTGGAGCGGCACTTGTTGTCATTACGGTCGGAGAACCGGCTCCCGTAATCGTCACATTAGAAATAAACTTCGGTGGTACTGCCGCGTTTCCGTAAGTTACGGTTCCACCTATGGATGGCGAGGCTGTTGCAATCGGCGTCGGCGTATTGGTTGCCGTAGAAGTTGAGGTGCTGGTAGGCGTAGGTGTTGCACCTTCTGTAAGGTCGTATTCCCAGATGCCGCGGCCGTGGGTAGCGATGCGCAGAACGCGGTGGTTTGCCTGTATCGCCATTCCGAAAACCGCAACACGCGGCAAGCCGCTGCTGAATGGTATCCAATTTGCTCCGCCGTCAGTCGATTTAAATACGCCGATGTCGGAGCCAGCGTACAGTGTGTTCGTGTTTGCAGGATCGATCGCAAACGCATTTACAGGTGTGTCTGGAATGCCGTTGCCGAATGCTGTCCACGTCGGGCTTCCGCTCAAAAGATTCGTCGTCTTCCAAACATGCTGTCCCGAAGCAAGGCCGAATCCATTCATGCAAACATACGCGATATTGGAATTCGTCGGATCAATCGCGACTCGTCCGACATATCTCGCCGGGATCGTTCCGGTAACATTGGTCATCGTAGTTGATCCCGATGTTGTGGACAAATAAACCGCTCCCGAGGTCAACCCTACGAGCCGCACGTCATCGTTCTGCGGAGCAATAGCGATCGCACTGATACGGGCAGGCAAAGTGCCGCTTACATCATTCATTGAGGTGCCTTGATCTATCGACCTGTATAAGCGGTTGGTGCCAAAATAAAGAGCGTTGCCGGTGCTGCCTGTTGCATTTGGTCCGCCAACCATCGGAGCGTAAAAAAGGACTGAGTCGGCGCAGTTGATGCCGTTGGCAGTGCCGCCGCAACCGAGAAAATCGAGCCAATTTGGGTCGCCTGGCGGCACCGTGGATAGAGCGCGGGCAAAGCCGATCTGGCTGCCCGACGAATTATAATATGTGTGGTATGCAACGACATTCGTCGTGTCCGGCGAAGTTTGATCGATGACAGCAAATCCGCCATCACCGCCGTCCGACCGTATCCACTCCAATCCATCCGGTGCAAGAAATTCCGTGCCGTTGTCCTGCGTGCCGCCGATCAAATAGTTGCGGTCGGTCGGGTGCAGAGCTAACCCCATGAACTGTGTCGCGCTAATTGTCGTGTTGTTCAGCGTCGTCCATGTGATCGGCGTTGCGGTAACATTTGTTGTTCGCCAGATTCCACCGTCGCTTCCAAAATAAACGATGTTCGGGTTCGATGGAGCGACAGCAATGGCCTGAGTGTCGACGTGCAACCCGGTCGAACTGTTTGCAAACGAAGCTCCGCTATTTATCGAACGTCCAAAAGGCAAAGTCGGCGAGCCGCCCAGGTAAACCTTGGTCGCATTCGTCGGATCTACCGCGATTGCTATGTCGTAAAAACACTGCGGGTTGCAAAAGGCGTTGTTCGAAACCTGCGTAAATGGACCGGAATCCGGCGAGGAATAAACGGTGCCATTTCCCTGCCCCGATGCCGCGTAAACTGTCAACACGCCGGAAACTTTTGCGGCGGTGAGTTCCACGCGCGAATTATTTCCGGTAAGCGTCGTCGATAGCGCCTGTGTAAAGATTGGCGTCGTCGCAAGTGCATTGCTGGTCACATAAACGCCGCCGTCGCCCGCGGCCACACCAAGCACGCCAGCATATATCTTATTCGGATTTCCAGGTTCCATTACGAGGTCAGTCACCGAACGCTCTGAAATGCCCAAACTGAGAAGTTCAAAAGTCGGATTCGCGCTCATCGCGTTCGTGCTGCGATAAACTCCCCGAGTTGGCAGAGCGAGACCGGTTGTCGTAGAGCCTATACCGGCAACGCCGCTGCTAGTTGAGACAAAAATTGTATTTGGATCGGTCGGATGAACAAGAACCTCGCTGATCGCTCGACCGGTGAAGACGTCGGCATTTAAAGCATTTTTGTTAAGAGCGTCTGACAAAACAGGCGTAGTGTCAGCGTTCGTAATGCGATACAGCCCGACGCCGATATAGCAGCTTACTCCGCACAAAGAAGACTCTCCCGTGCCGACAAAGATCGTAGTTGGATCAGATGGAGCAATTGCGATCGCGCCTATCGCCAGCGTTAAAGCGTTGTCCATAAGCGGAGTCCAAGTCGTTCCGCCGTTGAGTGTGCGATAAACGCCACCCTGCGCGGTTCCCACGTAAACAATGTCAGGATTTGTCGGATGCACAGCTATCGCAGACACGCGACCGCTGTAAGATGTGCTTGAGCTTACCGGAATCGGAGCAGGGCCGAGCGGCACCCAGTTTGTCAATGGTTGATCGCCGCTCCCACGCTGTAGTCGTTCGGCGGCCACCATTTCCGCGATTGCGTTCGCTCTCGAATCCTGCTGGGCAGTATCAAAGCCGCGCAACATATCCATGTGCTCGATGCGACGAGTTACAAGATCTTCAAAGTCCGTTTCGACACCGGTCGGCGACCTGTCCGGATCGTCGTGATCAAAGAACTTTTTCTCCTTATCGTTCGAGCCGATCACTGCAAACGAAAACGCAAGCAGGACAATCGCTGAAAGACCGACAATTAAAGCAATGGCAGAACCCGACAACCGACGCGACTGAGTCATAAACAAATTCCCTCTCCGTTAATAGATAAAACCTATGGTAAGCAAGAAGCTCTCCTATCTTACCTCGTTTTTTGTTGGAAAAACAGCACCGCCTGTCTGGATCTTTTTTGTGTTCTTTGTCCAAGCTTCGGAAAAACGCGTCAGACATACTGCTCCTGCGTGGGTTGAACTCTCACCAAAAAGGCCTTTTGTTTAAACTATTTCAACGCCTGGAAAACCATGTCATATCTAGAAAGTTGCGTCATATCGCGAAAACCATGTCATATCTGGAAAATTGGTATTTCCAAAAACAGATTTCCGCGCTATGGTCAGGCTATGAACAAGGATCGACTCAGCCACACGACATCGAACAACAGCCAAAACAGCCAGCCCCAAATCTTTCTGTAACAAAGATCTACGTCACGCTCTTCGTACGTTTGCGGTGAAAAATTCCTGGGAGGCGGGGAATCACATCTTATCGATCTCGGCTTTAAGTCTGGCGGCGAGAGCGGGGTCGGCAGCGAGTATGAGATTGTATTGTTCCATCGCGGCCGCTTTATTCTTTTTGCGAGTGAACGCAATGCCGAGATTTACGCGGGCCTTTAGAAATTTTGGACTCAGAACGAGGCTTTTTAGGTAGGCATCGATCGCGGCATCGAATTGTTTGTCGGCGAACGAAGCATTACCGAGTAAATACCAGCCATCGGGATTATTCGGATTTTTTGCCGTAAAATCGGCCAGGCCTTTAACGGCTTTTGTATATTTGCTTGTCGCCTCGACAGATTTGTTTAATCCGACAAAAGCGTTGCCGAGATAGTAGTTGGTCTCACCGTCGTTCGGTTGCAGGTCGAGAGCCGTGTTACAAGCTTTGACGGCCTCGTTAAAGTTCCTCAGCAGGTTTTGAGCTCGGCAAAGCGCGGTGTATCCGCCGTAAGCGTTGGGCAGCAGCGTTTTCGCCGCTTCCGCAGCTTGAACAGCGTCCTCAGGACGGTCGGCGAGGCTGTAATAGAGACTAAGCCACGTGTAGATGTTCCCGTCGTTCGCAAAGGTCTTTAACCCCTGCTTCAGGATGGCGATCGAATCGTTAAAGCGAGTTTCGTTGCGATAAACCTCGGCGAGGTTGAAATATGTTTGATAATACTCAGGTTTGGAATTTACAGCTTTTTTGTACGCGTCTATCGCGCCTGTCCAATCGCGCTGCTTCTGGCGTGCGTCGCCCAGCATATAATAAGATTCACCGGGTAATCTTGTACCTTTCGAGAGAGCTATCTCCGCCTCTGTCCCCTGAGCCTTTGCGTCTCCAATCGCGAAATAAACTCGAGCCATGTTGTAGTGAACGTCCGCGTCATTCGGAGCAACCTTCGCCGCTTTTTGAAACGCCTCTAGAGCGGCAGGAAACGCCTTGCGATCCATATTTATCTCGCCCACTCCCTTTAGGAATTCCAAATCGTTGGGGGCCAGAGCGAGTCCTTTGCGATAGTCATCTAGGGCCGCGTCGAGATTTTTGAGTTCGTGGTAATAGATGTAAGCCCGAACACGATAGATCTCAAGCGGTTTATGCCCTTGACTTAAGGAAATGGTGAATTCATTGATCGCTTTGTCGTTTTCCTTGAGGTTAAAATGCGCAAATCCTTTACGGTAATGAATGAAAGGGTTGTTCGGCACGAGCAAAAGTGCCTGTCCGTAAGCATCAGCCGCCTCGCGGTAGTTCTTTTGGTTATACGCCTTGTCGGCCTGCTCAACGAACTTTTTTGCCCGCTCGCGGTCCTTTTTTGTCTGAGCCGAAACACACAAAGGCGCAGCAATAATCAGTACCAGTGCCAGAGATTTAAGACATGTATAGAACAAACCTTTCCGATTCATAATTCTGCTATGAATATTATTGCAAAATTACCGTTCTGTCATCTTTTGGTTTTGATTTTGGCGTGTTTTTTACAGCCGGAGGCTGTGTCGTACGCGCGGGCGTATTTTTAGTTCCCGGAGGAGGCGGTTGAGACTTGACCGTTCCCGGCGCCGAGGTCGTCGAGGTCGTCTGTGATGAGCTTTCTGTGTTCGTGTTGGTTTCCACTAGCGCCGAACTGGAGTTCGTATTCGTGTTTTGATTTGCATCACTAACTATTTCCACAGTAGGCGACGGCGAAGGGCTGGGCATCGGCGACGGAGTGGGTTTTGTTTGAACAGCGGTGGTACGCTTTGAGTAAAAATACCAACCTGCTCCCCCGCCTATAGCAGCAAGGAGAACTAAGCCGATAAGGACGCCCACGAGTAATCCTGTTTTCGACGATTTCTTTTGCGGAGGCGCGGCCTTTGGAATGTTGACCTGAACCGCCGGCGATGGCATCGGATTTGATCCGGCGGCAGGTGCAGGCGCCGGTGAAGTCAAACGGGTAGCGACCTCGCCGCCTGTGTCCATTTGAACAGGCAAAACTTCGGTTTTCACATCGGCCTGTCTAGGAGTCTGGCCAGGCACGGAATCGCTCTTTGAAGCCGTATTTGGTTTGGAGTCAACCTGTGCCCGCGTGGTCATCTCCGAGGGGTTGGTGGCCGGTGTCGCCGGAGGCGTCGAAACCTCCAGCGTCATCTCAAGCGTTTTATCAAGCGTCTTAAGATCAGCGTCCACGTCTGTTCCTTGCTTAAACGCTCGACGCAGAGCCTTTTGCATCTCCGCAGCTGATGAAAAACGCTGATCCTGACGCAGTTCGGCCCCTTTCAAAATAACTTCCGAGATCGCAGGTGGTATCGCTGGATTGATCTCGTTCAGAGGTGTTATCGGGTCTTTTTGACCGCCCAGCAGAGCGTCGGCTCGCGTTAGAGCATCAGCGGGGATTGTATTTGTCAGCAATTGATACAACGTCGCTGAGAATGAATAAATGTCGCTTCTCGCGTCGGTTCCCGTTCCGCGGATCTGCTCCATCGAAGCAAAATGAGGCGAGTATCCTGCAACACTAGCGGAGTTCAAGGAGTTGCTCACACCCGTTTCAAAATCCTTGGACAAGCCGAAATCGAGCAGAACAATGTGGTTTTCGTCCGTAAGTTTTAGATTTTGCGGCTTAATGTCCCGATGCACGATCGGAGGCTCATGTGAATGCAGATACGACAAGGCGTCCAGCATCTGATCGGCCCAGAACATTACCCAATTCAATGGAAACGGCTCTGTGGCGCTCTCAAGTCTTTTAGCAAGGTCGTCACCTGAGATATGTTCCATCACCAGGAACTGGTCGCCGTTCTCAGAGAAATGATCGATAACCTTTGGCAAAACCGGATGCCGAAGCCGCGCCAGGATCCTAGCTTCTCGCTCGAATGCAGTTCCGAGCGTGTTATTGTCGTTAAAAAAGGTCCGTTTCAGCGCGACGGCGCTGCCGAGCCGCTGATCGACGGCGAGATAAACTTCGCCCATGCCGCCCTTACCGATCATCTGAACGACCAGATACCGGTTTTGGATCATCGAATTTGGAGCCAGTGGTTTCATGCTCATAACAGAACTTTAAAGTTAACCATCCAAGGTCATTTGATCCTCAATTGATCCGGCGGCAGCATCGCCGGCATTCCCTCGTGCTGAAAGCACCTGACGTTTCCTTTCACGCGATGTTTGCAGGGCGTCCCCTTCGCAGTGCTGGCCCCGCAATAATAAACCGCTTCGACAGGCTCGGCCTGATACTTTGTCGGCCTTTCCGATCCCTGGGTTCGGATGTCCGTCCGCGGAACGGAAAACTTGCTCAGATTTTCCGGCACAGGCGGAATTGAGATGTTTGCGTTGCCGGAAACGCTTGCTGGTTTTTCAACAATTGCCGACTGCACCGTGTTTGCGGGCTGGTCGACCAACTTTCTGGGCTGTCGAACTAATTGGGTCTCAGGCGCCACCGCCCCGCTCTTCAAATAACCGCCAATACCAAGAACGCCTATCAAGATACCAAGTCCGACAATGAAACGCGGCAGCAGGTCCTGGCCCTTAAACTCCGACTCGCACACCTGACAAAACCGTCGGCTGGTAAAAATTCCCCATTCGGCACGATCTATCTTTTCTCCGCAATTTGCACAAAAACTTGGCCGAAAGAGCATCTCCTCCACCATCCAGAATTATTGTTTCGGGAAACACCGACACCAAATACACCGAAAAGCCCCCAGCTTTTCGTCAAACCATGAATTATAAACTAAAAAACGGTCAAGTGGTAGCCAACAGCGTTCTTACCTGCTGTATACAACGCCCTTTCATCATTCAGCGTCTTAATTGCTAACATCTTATTATGGCTTTCCGCTACACAGTCTGGATCCTTGCCGTTGTTCTGCTCTTGACGATATCGATCGTCGCACAGGATGATGATCCGATCCGCATTGATTCCTCGATCGTCAGGATGAACGTAGGTGTTGTCGACCAAAAAGGAAGGCCGATAACGAATCTTGACAAAAGTAGATTTGAACTTTTCGAAGATGGGGTTAAACAAGAGATCGCACGCTTTGAACCAAGCTCGTCAGCTTTCAGCGTAGTGGTGATCCTCGACATGAGCGGTTCAACCACCAGTTACCGGCAGACGATCAGGATGTCAGCGTCTCGTTTCATAGACGCACTTTCACCTGAAGATCGCGTTGCGGTGATAGAGTTCTACACGTCCACAAAGAAAGGTTCGGACCGCAAGCCAAGGATCAACGTCCTAAATGATTTTACGACGAAGCGAACCGCGATCCTGAATTCGATCAATGTCGCAAATGGTGAAGGCCGGTCGCCGTTATTCGAAGCGATCGAAACCGCGATCAGCAAACTAGCCAACGAGAAAAGCCGCCGTAAAGCGATCGTCGTTCTGACCGACGGGCTTGACACTGCTGCGCAGGATAAAGACCGGTCCTTTTTAGAGCGCGTCGCCAACGATGATGTTGCGGGAGCCATCAAACCTGAGGCATACGACATTCTTGATCGGCTCTTAAATCGTGCCGACACCCAAGGCATAACCATCTATCCGCTTGCCCTGCCCACGGGCGATCCTACGAAGCTCGCCGATCCGACCCCGCGTCAACTCGCAATGTTTGCTGCAGCACGTGCCCGACTCAAGATCATTGCGGACCGGACCGGCGGCCAACTTAATTCGATAAACCGGCTCGAGGAAATGGGGAGGCTTTACGCACAAGTCGCCGCCGATCTGCGAACCCTATACACGATCGAATACCAATCCACGAATGCCAAACGTGACGGGAAATGGCGCTCGATAAAACTCGTTGTGAAAGATCCGGATCTGATCTCCCGCACACGTCCCGGCTACTTCGCAAAATGACTGTTAGTGTTCTAACTGCGGTTTTTCCCGCTTGACTCTTATGCCAATGGTTTGTAGCCTAATAGTTTGCTGTGCACCCGTAGCTCAGCTGGATAGAGTACTTGACTACGAATCAAGGGGTCGCATGTTCGAATCATGCCGGGTGTACCATTATTTTCTATAAACTAAAAGGGCGTTTTCTCGACGCCCTTTTTGATTATCCGAACTTACATTCCTTAAAATAGAGCAATGCCGCCTACCGACGATCATGATGCCAAGATGCGATCGATGCTGCTAGACCTCGAGCAGGCAATAAAGACTTTTTTGGAGGTCGCGGAAAAGGAAGGCATGAACAAACGAGAGATCGAAGATTTCTTAAAACGTGAATGCAATCAAACTGTCGATGAAGTTCTAAGATCAAGAATAATTCACTAAATTCGTCCCCTAACCGCTCTTGCTAAATCGAGGTTCGTATCTCAGAATCCAAATGGCGTGACAACATCGGCCCCTACACAACAAGAACACCGTATCGACTCCGGCGAGTTAGAAAAGGCGGATGCTTTGCTTGTTAAGCGATGCAGAAAAGGCGATCAAACTGCCTGGGACGCTCTGGTTGAGCGTTATCAGAGATTGATCTACGCCGTGCCTCGTCGTGCCGGCCTTAATGAAGAGCAGGCCGCGGATGTTTTTCAGGAAGTGTTTCTTACCCTTGTAGAAAAGATCGACGCGATAGAGCAGCCGGAGAAGATCAGGTCGTGGATCGTTACGACTGCCAAATTCAAAACGTGGAGCGTTATACGCGGTTCAAAAGGCCTTTATTCGCCCGAGACAGAGGAAGAGATGGAAGCCGAAATGGCACGGATCGAAGACAGATCCCCGCTGGCCGACGACATGCTGATCGAGCTTGAAGAGCAGCACCTAATCAGATCGGCCTTGAAACTACTGGAGGAACGCTGTCAGCAGATATTATCGATGATCTATTTATGCGATCCGGCGGCAAGCTATGCCGAGGTTGCCGCAGCGATCGGAGTTGGCGAGACCAGTATCAGCCCGCTGCGTTCGAGATGTTTGAAAAAACTGGAAAAAGTTCTGACAAAGTGATCTCTAGTGTCTTTTTGCAGCCGATCGCCGCACTGTTCGATTGGAGAAAGCCATAAGGCAGTTTTTGATAGACATGAAAAACACGGAAGAAAAAATTGGGCATATCATCAGCCGAATGCTCGCCGACAAGTCGGTTGACGCTCCGCAAGACGCCATCCAATACGCCAAAAATCTATATCGCACTCGCGCTGCCGTGCCGAAAGCCTCGCTCATTCAACGGATCAAAGCAGTAATGCAGGTCGATCTTGCTCCGAACCGAGCCGCGTTCGGCGAACGATCTGCCTCAGGGGCTCAAGCTCGTCAATTGTTGTTCGATGCCGTTGAAAATGCTGTCGATCTACGGGTTACCGCAGTCGAAAGCGGATTTGACATTCGCGGCCAGGTACTTGGCGACGGCTTTGAAAACGGCGAGATCGAGATCGCTGGTGAGGAATATTCATTCGATGCCAAGATCGACCAAGCGAGTGGTTTTAAGTTCTCTATTCCGTCCGCCGGCAAATATGACATAACTATCCGAAGCAACAAAGGTGAGATCGTTATCGAAAAGGTAAAGATCGCGTAGGATGTATAAAAACACTTCTTCCCGCCTCAAACGACGAAGGTACGCGCGAAACCTTCGTCGTTTCCTCGTTGTATAATCACAATTAATGCGAAGAGCGGATCTGGCAAAATTACTGATCTCAGCCGCGAAAGATCCGGAGCGGCGCCAATTGCTTGCACAACATCCTCGTATCGCCGATCGGCGCCTTGCGGACGAGATCAGAAAAGCCTGTTACGCGTCGTGGACAGTCGAACCGGTAAAAGCCCAACGTGCCGCGCTCGCTTTGCGATGCCTGACCACAATTAACGGCACTGACGATATCGCGGCGACGGCTTTTTGGGTATCTGGGATCTCAGATATCACAAAAGCTAGATTTGAATCCGCGATCGAAAATCTTAATAACGCCTCACGACTGTTTGCCAAGAATGGCCGTCTCACCGACGCCGCACAGACACAGGTTCCAAAACTTCTCGCTCTGGCAATGCTTGGCCGGTATGATGAAGCGATACAAACAGGCAAAAATGCCCTGAAGGTATTTGTAAAAATCGGTGATGAACTTGCTGCCGGAAAGATCGAGATGAATCTCAGCAATATTGTTTCCCGACGTTCTCTTCATCATGAGGCTGAGAGGTATTGTCTGTCAGCACGCCGCCGGTTTATTAAAGCTCGTGAAAATTCCTGGAAGGCAATGGCGGAGAATGGCCTGGCAAACACCTATGCCGAATTGAATGATTTTAAGAAAGCGGAAAAATTTTATCGCATGGCTCTCGAAACGGCGCGGGCAGAAAAGATGTTCGTCACAGAAGCCGAGATCGAAGCCAGCCTCGGCAATCTCGCTCTCCTGCGTGGCCGCTATTCTGAGGCCCTGCGATCTCTGGAATTGTCGCGGCAAAAATATAACGAGCTTGGAATGCCGCATCAGTCTGCCATCGCCGATCTTGAGATCGCTGACATCTATTCGGAACTGAACCTCGCCGTCGAAGCGGCAGAGATCTATGAGCGGGTAACTCTTTCGTTTCGGCAACTAAAGCTAACTGCGGAGGAGGCTCGTGCGAGACTCAATTACGGACGGACCGCAGGAATGCTCGGCAACTATGCCGTATCCGAAAGGCAGTTGAAAAGTGCACTGAAATTATTTGAAAAAGAAAAAAACTCTTCGGGTGAAGTGTCGGCGTCGCTTTCCCTCGCGGATCTAGCGATCTCGGCAAGACAATTCGATAAGGCTTCCCGCTTTTTGGCCAAGGCAGCAAAAATATCCAAAAATAATGAAAATCCGCGACAGCACATTCAACTAAACTTGCTCGAAGGAGAGTTGCTCAGAAACGAAGGTAAATTTTCTCGCGCTGAAAAGAAATTTTGCGAAGCAGGTTCACTCGCAAGAAAGCACAAACAGCTAAACGCGGAGCAAAGTGCTTTAAATTCACTCGGCCAGATCGCCGTTTCACGACACAACACAACCGAAGCGAAAGCGCGCTTTGCAAGATCTATCAAAATCGTGGAAACTCTTCGCTCGTCGCTTTCTGCCGAAGAATTCAGCATGGCATTTTTTGCTGCAAAGCTCGAGCCGTTCGACAATCTCGCACAGCTTCTATTGAGCGAAAACAAGGTCGGCAAGGCATTTGAAATCTTGGAAAAAGGCCGCGCACGATCATTGCTTGATGCGATGGCGGTTGGCAAAGCCCGCAGTTCAAAAGCATCCGGAAAACTTCATGCACAAATGAAAGAGCTCCGTGCCGAGCTGAATTTTTATTACAAACGCATTGACAGTTCAAGCGGCGCGGATGCCGCCAAATACAAAAATAGTATCGCCGCTCTCGAAGCAAAGCTCGCCAAAACCATCCGCCAGATCAATAGTATTGATCCGGCAAAAACGGACGCAGGGCTCAGAACTGCGGATCGGTTTAACCTTCACACCTTGCAAGAAAAGCTTGGCGCGGCGAGAACACTTGTCGAGCTTGCAGAATTTGATGGCAACATCTCGGCATTTGTCATTACTCAAGACAAAGTTCATTACATATCTGATCTAACGACAACTGCCGAAGTCATGCGTCTGCTAGAAGTGCTTCATTTTCAATTTGGTTCATTAAGGTACGGGTCGATTCAACTCAAACATTTTCTCGATAGCCTGAAACGCCGCGCTGACGATTGCCTGAAAAACATTTACGACTTACTTCTGCGGCCATTGAAAAATTATCTTTCCGGTGATCGGCTGGTGATAATTCCATCCGGTATCCTGCACTATGTTCCGTTTCACGCTCTTCACGATGGCGAACGCTACGTGATCGAGAATTTTGAAACAAGCTATGCTCCGAGCGCGGCCGTCTGGAACGCATTGCAGAAGCGCTCAACCAGAAAAATAAAGACTTCATTGCTCATCGGCCATGCTGACGAACGCATTCCTCTTGTCGAAAAAGAGATCGGAGAAATTCAAAATATCTTGTCCGGCTCTAAAACGTTCACAGGCAAACAAGCGACGTTTGACGCCTTTGTTAAAAACGCATCTACGTTCGATCTGTTGCATTTGGCCTGTCATGGTCAGTTCCGAGCCGACAATCCGATGTTCTCAAGCCTGCATCTCGCAGATGGCTGGATAACTGTCCGCGATATTTGTACGCAAAGATTAAACGCCAAACTCGTTACACTCAGCGCCTGCGAAACCGGGCTGAACAATATCTTTGCCGGCGAAGAAATACTCGGCCTCGCACGCGGATTCTTAACCGCCGGTGCCGAATCGCTGATCGTCAGCCTTTGGACTGTAAATGACCAGGCTTCCGGTCATTTAATGCGTCTTTTGTACGAGAATCTGCAACGCGGACTGTCGATCTCCGCATCTCTAAGAAAGGCACAGTTGAATTTTGTCGACCGCGGCGAACATCCGTACTTCTGGTCGTCGTTTGTCCAAATCGGTAGATAATTTTTTCAGACCAGTTGTCTTTATGGAGGATCGTGAAGCACTGTAGATATGACAGGCAGTATTTTTGCTGGATATCATATGAGAAAAGCAATGAGTAAGTATAGGAAAACCGGCGTTCTAGCATCGATCATAGTGGCTATCTTCTTGGTCGGTGCTGTGACATTTGTCCATGGAAATACTCCCCAGGGCGATTGCAGCTGTGTTCCCGATCAAGTGATTGTTCAGCTGACGGACCCTTCACACTTACCGGCCATAGCGACTCAATATGGCCTTAGTCCTGCTCCCATCTCGCAGGTCGCCTCGCCGCCAATCTATTTACTGCGAATCACAAACGGGCAAACGCCGCCGCAGATCGTTACTGCAATGACAACACCGGCGGATCCCCGAATTAGCTTTGCTGAAGTCAATCAAAAGCTCACACAAGTCGAACAACCCGGCTTAACATGGACATTAGGACGTTCGTGGGCGATCGGCCGGTCGTGGGCGATCGGCGGAAGTGCAAAAGGTTACGGCAGACAGTGGTTTCCACAGCGGATTCGTCTCAACGAAGCATTTGCTGCGGCCGGAACAAAGGGCCTACGTATTGACAACGGACAACCTATCGTTGTCGCCGTGCTCGACACCGGAATCGACCTAACGCATCCTGCGTTTGCAGGAAGGCTTGTTGCCCAGTCGGATATGTGGGATTTCGTTGAAGGAGACAACGACCCAAGTGAGGTCGGACAGCTCCGAGTTGACCCGGCTTATGGCCACGGAACGCATGTCTCCGGCATCGTTGCTTTGACAGTCCCAGACGCGAAAATAATGCCGTTGCGTATTTTGGACAGAGATGGTTCCGGTGAACTTTGGCGAATTACAGCGGGGCTTATCTGGGCGGCAAATCATGGAGCGGATGTTGCAAACCTAAGTCTTGGTTATCCAGAAAACACCCGTGTTTTGCATGATCTACTGGATTGTCTCGACTTAGGCACAACACCAACGGGGACAACGTTTCCTGAACTTGGAACTCGTAGATTAGCCGTCGCTGTCGCTTCGGGTAACGGCGGTAACACTGTGCAAGTATTTCCCGCTGCTGAGCAAAGAGACGGAATGTTATCTGTCGCTGCCAGCACACGATACGATAGTCTGGCTTTGTTTTCATCATATAATCGATCATGGGTCGATGTTTCCGCTCCCGGTGAGGATATCGTCAGTGCTCTACCTGGTGGACGATATGGAATGTGGTCTGGGACATCGATGGCCGCTCCCATAGTTGCAGGGATAACGGCTCTCGTAAAAGCCCGTTACCCCACCACTTTTTCTGCTCCTCACTTTCTGCTTGAACGAGTCAAAGAAACTTCGGTGGATAAGCGTTTCCTATCCTTACCGCCATGGGGAGAAGTTCGCCTTCGTCGAGTCGATGCTCTCTGCGCAGTCACAAATAATGTCGACTGCCCAATACCGGCAACAAGACCTTTTGACTCCGGCTTTGAGCAATATCTCGTAAAATAGTCGTCAATTTTGTGAGTGCTCTTATGCCGCGATCGAGGCTGTCTGAAAAGGCAGCCTTTTTTATTTTTAAAAAGTGTCTTTTCCGTTTGTCTGCCTGCACTGTATCTCTGACGACACCTCAAGCTGAGGTAATAAAAAATTAGCAGGTGATAAAAATGAAAACAGGAAACATAAAAAACAGAAACTATTGGAAAGCAATTGCATTTGCTATGTTGCTCGCGGCCTGGGTGTCGATTCCGGCTCTTATTAGCAATGTAAAGGCTGACAGCACGCCGGTCATTCTCGTGCGAAACGCGGTTCTCACATCGCCATCTGGCAGCATAAACCCGCACGGAGCCGCACAGTGGCAGCTTTATCAAAGCGGTAACCGCGAGATAGAGATCGAGATCGAGGACGTTAGTCTGACGATGGGCACAAGCCTTAACTTTTTTGTCGACGGAACTCTTGCCGGTCAAGCAGCCGTCGATGATCGACAAAAAGCTAAATTGAAACTGCGAACAGAAAATGGCGAGATCGTTCCGTCAGTCAATGCAGGCTCAACGGTCGATGTTCGCAATGGCGACACTATTCTCGTTTCGGGCGTTTTCGACGGCCCGTCAGGCACACCGAGCGGCACCGGAACAGGAACTCCGTCGCCTTCACAATCAGGAACTGGTACGGGAACCGGAACCGCAACTCCGTCCCCCTCACAATCAGGAACGGGCACATCGACTCCATCGCCATCACAGTCGGGAACAGGTAGCGCAACGCCTTCGCCATCACAGTCGGGCACTGGAACAGCGACACCGTCCGCAACAGGCACGCCAAACAACGAGTTCGAATTTTTCGCGGGCTTGACGGGACCGACGTTGAACGGTGTTCTTCCGACCGGTTTTGCCGCATATGAGATCCACAGCAGCCGTACCGAATTAGAGGTCCGCGTTCGCCAGGTAAATCTTGCTATCGGCACAGCCCTTACTGTGATCGTCGACGGAACATCCGCCGGACAAATGACTTTGCAGAGCGGTGGCGAAGGACGTCTGCGATTGCGCAGCGATAACGGTCAAACCGTTCCCGTCGTGACAGTCGGCTCAACTATCGTTATTCAAAATGGCAATGCGACGATCCTTTCCGGCGTATTCGGCAACTTCTCGACACCAAATGGTTCACAGACCAATACACCGAGCCCGTCGCAAACAGGTACTCCAAACGGAACGCCAAGCGGCACTCCGACGCCTTTCGGACGTTCGTTTGAAACACATCTAACGGGCTCTCAGGTAGTTCCGCCGGTCGCCACAACAGCAACTGGTGAGATCAAAATAACGCTCAACGCAGACGAAACGCAAGCAACTGTCTTTGGCGAATTCCATAATTTGTCGAGCAATCAGACAGGCGCATTGATCGAAACAACCTTAGGAACCGCGACGACCGTTCTTGACCTTGGCGTAGTTGGCGGTCGAAATGGACATTTCGCAGCGGTGACAATTGCCGTCTCGGCTGGTCAGGTCCAACAGCTTCGTGCGGGTTTGTGGTCGGCGGTTATCATGAGCGTGAACAACCCTGCGGGCGAGATTCTCGGGCAATTCCGCAACCACTCGCGTCACAGCGATTTTGACGGTGACGGAACGCATGACTTCGCAGTGTTTCGTCCGGCGGCAGGTGCTTGGTATTCGCAGAACACGAACGGTTTCTCAAGCATTCCGCTTGGCTCCGCAGCTGATAAGGTGGTTTCAGCCGATTTCGATGGCGATGGAAGAACTGATGCCGCTGTTTACCAAAATAACAACGGCCAGGGAGTTTGGAAGATCGTCCGCAGCTCAGATGCAGGTTTAACTACGGTTAACTGGGGACTGTCAACCGACATTCCGCTTCGAGCCGATTTTGACGGCGACGGACGCATCGACATCGCAGTCTATCGTCCATCAGAAGGCATTTGGTACATACAGCAGAGTAACAATGCGGGAAACCGTTACGTTTATTTTGGCAACTCGCAGGACATTCCAGTACCGGCAGACATGGATGGTGACGGAAAAGACGATTTTGTCGTGTTCCGCGCGAACGAAGGCAACTGGTATCGTATGACCACGCAAGAAGGCCGCTTTTTGGTGACAAACTTCGGAACTCGTGGCGACATTCCGGTCAGCGGAGACTTCGATGGTGATGGTAAATCCGATTACTCAGTGTTTCGCCCGTCAACAGGAATGTGGTACACCAAGCGAAGCTCAGACGGTGGATTTCAGGCAACGCAGTTCGGTTTGACGGGGGACATTCCAGTTGCCGGCAACTACGATGCCGACGGAAAAACTGATATCGCAGTTTTCCGTCCATCGAACGGTTTCTGGTATGTCCTCAGAAGTTCTGACGGAACATTTCAGGCGTACCAGTTCGGTATGAATGGTGACATCCCGGCTATCGCGCGTTAGAAACATTTGTCGGAAATGTTATCTAACCGGTTAACCGGAACAGGAGAAGGCCGCGCAGATCGCGGTCTTTTCCTTTGTTATTTGATACCCAAATTTCGCATGCGGCGGTAAAGATGGCTACGATCGACGCCCATGTCTTCGGCGGCCTTTGCGACATTACCGTCGAACTCGGCGAGTTTGTGCTGGATGAATTCGCGTTGATAAGCGTCGGTCGCGTCCTTAAATGTAGGAAAGCGAAAGCTCGATGCGGGAAGAGCATCCGCCACGTCCATCTTCGGCAAATCTTCGGCGTCAATCGTCTGCTTCGCATTCATGATTACGATGCGTTCTATCGTGTTCTTCAGCTCCCGAACGTTACCTAACCATTCATTGTTTCGCAACACGTCCATCGCGTCTTCGGTGAATTCTTTCACCGGCTTGCCGTAGTCACGCGAGAATCGTTGATTGAAATGCTGAACGAGTGCAGGCACGTCTTCTCGGCGTTCGCGCAGCGGCGGCACCTGAAACGGAATTACGTTCAATCTGTAAAAAAGATCAGCTCGGAAATGACCGTTCTCGATAAGGCTGTCGAGCGGTTTGTTTGTCGCGGACACAACGCGAACATCGACCGACACCGGTGTATTACTGCCTACAGGCTCGAATCGCTGCTCCTCTAAGACCCTTAACATTTTCGCTTGCACACGTGGCGACATATCCGCGATCTCGTCAAGAAAAAGGGTCGCCCCATCCGCAATCTCAAACTTCCCTTTTTTCGATCTCATCGCGCCGGAAAATGCGCCTTTGGCGTGGCCAAAAAGTTCCGATTCTACAAGCTCTTCTGGAATCGCCGCAGAGTTGATCTCGACGAACGGCGAGTTCTTTCTTTTGGATTGGGCGTGGATCGCCCGAGCTACAAGTTCTTTGCCCGTACCACTTTCGCCGGAAATCAACACGCGGCCATCTGTTGGTGCAACAATAGCGATCTGCTTTCGCAACGCACGCATTGCGACCGATTCACCGACCATTACATACTGCTCAGCAAGCTCAGATCGCATTTGCGCATTCGCGATCTCAAGCTGCCGTTGACGCACAGCATTTTTTACCGTGACTACTGTGCGTTCAAGACTCAGAGGCTTTTCTATGAAATCGAATGCACCTAGCTTTGTCGAGCGAACGGCCGTCTCAATATTGCCATGGCCCGAGATCATAACAACTGCCGCATCGCAAGCCTCTTCTTTTAGCTTCGCGAGAGTTTCGAGACCGTCAATACCATCCCCAAGCCAGATGTCGAGTAGAATGCATGCAAAATCCCGGTCGCGCACAGCGTCGAGGCATTCTTCGCCGCTCGTGACCGCAGCAACAACGAAACCTTCGTCCTCGAGCACGCCGCGCAGCGTGTCGCGGATGCCAGGTTCGTCGTCAACTATAAGAACAGAGTTTTTCATCTACGAGTTCAGTGGCAGTTCTATGATAAATTTTGCGCCTTGCGGTTGATTTGTCACAGCCTTAATGCGGCCATGATGCTCGGTAATTATCCTATTGACTATCGCAAGGCCAAGTCCGGTGCCGCGGCCTTTAGTCGAGAAATACGGCTGAAAAAGTTTCTGCATATCGCTTGGGGCGATTCCTTTACCATTGTCTGAGACTTCTGTAACAACGAGATCGCGAGCGGGATCATGCCGCGTCGATATCCAGATCTTTCGCCCGCCAGTCGTGCCATCAAAAGCCTCGATCGCGTTTCCGATTAGGTTAACAAAAACGCTCTTCATTTGCTCGGCGTCAAGTTGCACTTGCGGAAGACCGGATGCAAGTTCGGTCACCATCTCGATGCCTCCGACTGAGCGGTCAAACACCGCGATCGCTTGATAGATCACATCATTGATATCGCCTGCCTTCAGCTTGGTTTCCGGCAGACGAGCAAACCGCGAAAACTCGTCAACCAGAGTCTTGAGCGAAGTAACCTCGCGAAGGATCGTGTCGGTGCTTTCGTGTACGACGTCGCCGATCGGGCCTTTGTCGTCAATGCGTTTGCCTACGCCGTTGTCAATATGACCGGTCTTTTGAAAGCGCTTCGCGATACGTTCTGCCGAAAGCTGAATTGGCGTCAACGGATTTTTGATCTCATGCGCCATCCGGCGAGCAACCTCCTGCCACGCCGACGCCCGCTGTGCCGCAATCAATTCCGATAGGTCTTCGATCACCAAAACAACACCGCCATCAGCAGGGAGTTTTGCTGCGGTGATGGCAACGGTGATCTCATTTTCTCGCAAATCGCCATTCGCACTATTTCCGTTAAGCGTGGTTTGATCCGACGCATGTCCAACACGACTTGCACGAGAAATAAGCCGTGCAAACACATCAGCCGTTTCACCTTTGATCAATGCCTCAACCGTCGCTCCGATAACTTTTTCGTCATCGAGATGCAGTATCTTAACTGCCGCTCCATTGATCGTACTGACGCGTCCCTCGGCATCAAACGAAATAATGCCGGTCGGAAGCGCATGCAGGATCGTCTCGATGTAGCGCTGACGATCCGCGAGTTCGACAGCGTTTGCCTGGAGCTTTGCGGACATGTCGTTAAATGCGTTTACCAGGATCGCAAGTTCGTCCTCAGCAAGCACATCGACGTGATGACCGAGCTTTCCTGCAGCGATCTCGCCCGCTCCTTCGGCAAGAGCTTTGATCGGCGTCGTCAAACCGCGGGCAACATAGAACGCGATCCACATCGAGGCGAACATCAGCAGGAAGGTCATAACACCGAGCGTCAACAGGGCGATGCGGCGAATAGTCTGCTGCTCACGACCAAGCCGCTCCAACTCGGCAAGCGAACTGTTGATCGACGGCTGTTCGAGGTTGCGAGCCTGCTCGATGACGCTCTGGGGAATCTGAGAGAACCAGCGGTCAAGCGCTCGGTTCATGAAAAGATACGAGAATGCCGCCATCGCAATGATCGGAAGCAAACTGACCGCGAAGAAATATATGAGCAGCCGAGTCTTGATCTGCGCGCCAAGTTCAAACGTCCGCCGCTCGCGCGCGAGCTTGATAATGCTTCGCAGAAAAATGAACCCAAAGATAACGAACGCAATAAAATTCAACGACGAAAGCGCGTAGAGAATAATAAGATCGCTCGAGGATTCTATGGTGAATTCTTTCCAAAGATTGGACGATTGAAGGACAATAAGCATTGCCAGCGATAGGACCATCAACGTCCCGACGGCCCAAGGCGTCTTGCTGCGTTTTACTTTGGCTAGCTCTCTTTCCACGACTGCAATTTTAACACGCTGACAACAATCCGATAGAATCAATCAGAAGCGGTCGCCTGTTTCGTCATGATGACTAATTTACTTCTTGATCAAAACAACCAACTTCGCAGCGGCTGGCGGGTCGTTCTGTTTCTCCTGGCGTTCTTTCTCTTCTCGACGATATTTTTGATCGTCGAGCAAACCGCGTTTTCTCAACTTGAGATAGATGCCGGTTCAGCCCAAGCGATCTATTTCGCGGTAAATAGCGCTGGGCTGTTGTTTCTCGCGCTTTTCCTTGGCTGGGCGGCGGGAAAATTGTTCGAGGACCTTCCTTACAGATCTATCGGAGCTTCGTTTACAAACAGTTGGCTAAAGCATTTTTCTCTGGGTGTGCTCATCGGCGCAGTAACTTTGGTAATCGCAGTTTTGATCGCGTTTCTGAGCGGCGGCGAGAGGTTCGAGATAAATCCCGCTAACAGCTTTGCCGCGATCTTTACTTCCCTGTTCGTTATCGGCATCGGCGCCGCGTGGGAAGAAGCCTTTTTCCGCGGCTATATCTTCCAGACACTGGTGCGGTCTGATCTCGCTTGGCTCGCGGTCGCGTTGACTTCGGCATTTTTTGGCGTCGTTCATCTCGGCAATCCTGACGCGACAGCGATCTCCACGTTCAACACAATTCTCGCGGGAGTTTGGTTTGGGCTTGCTTATCTGAGAACGCGCGATCTGTGGCTCGTCTGGGGAATGCACTTTATGTGGAACTGGATGCAGGGCTCAGTTTTCGGCATCGAGGTAAGCGGCCTGACAAACATCACGCCAAATCCACTGCTGCGTGAGATCGACAGCGGCCCTACCTGGCTCACCGGAACAACCTACGGCATCGAAGGCGGCATCGCTTGCACAGTTGCTATTCTGATCTCGATCGCAGCGATACACTTCCTGCCAATATTCACCACAGAGGCACAGAGAACACAGAGATAGGACTTAATAAGTTCTTTTTCTCTGTGCCCTCTGTGTCTCTGTGGTGAATCTTTCTTAAACGCTTTGAATCTTAAAACTAATATCCACCGCCCTAGCTGAGTGCGTTATGCGTCCGACGGAGATCAGATCGACGCCCGCCTCGGCAAACGAACGAACGCGATCAAGATCCATCCCGCCTGAGGCTTCGATAAGTCTTAAACGCTTTGAATCTTAAAACTAATATCCACCGCCCTAGCTGAGTGCGTTATGCGTCCGACGGAGATCAGATCGACGCCCGCCTCGGCAAACGAACGAACGCGATCAAGATCCATCCCGCCTGAGGCTTCGATAAGAACATTTGGATTCATGTCGCGGGCCATGCCGACGAGTTTGGCTGCTTCGTCCGGAGTTTGATTGTCGAGCATGACGATCTCGGCGCCCGCCAATAACGCTTCGCGCAATTGCGCCCAGTTTGTGATCTCGACCTCGATCTTGTGGAGGTGGCCGCAATGGTGTTTTGCGGCGTTGACGGCTTCGGTGATGCCGCCGGCGAGGGCGATGTGGTTGTCCTTGATGAGCACGCCGTCGTCGAGCCCCAAACGATGATTCTTGCCGCCGCCTACCGTGACCGCGTACTTCTCCAACAGCCGCAAGCCGGGCGTCGTCTTTCGCGTATCGACGATCTGGGCCTTGGTGCCTTCGACGGCCTTGACGTATTGACGCGTCAAAGTCGCGATGCCGGACATTCGCTGGATCAGATTCAAAGCCGTGCGTTCGCCGGTGAGCAGCACGTCCGCATAACCTTTGAGCGTTCCGAAGACCGTGCCCGAAACGATCTCGTCGCCATCGTTAAAAGTCGTCTCGAACTCGGAGATCTCAGGATCGAGGTGAATAAACACGGCCTCGGCGACATCCATACCGCACAGCACGAGGTCTTCCTTCGCCAAAAACCGCCCGACGCCCAACGTGTTCTCCGCCACCGTCGCCGCCGTCGTAATATCCCCGCGCCCAATATCCTCGGCGAGAAACTCCCCGATCGCATGCATCACATCGCCGCTCTCCAGCCAGTTCATAGTCAGTTGTGTCAGTTTGCTGATTTTCGATTCCTTATAAATTTTTCACTCACGTATCCTATTGAGTACAAGATGATTCCATTGATAATAAATCCCGGCCCTGCCGCTAAAAAATTCATCAAACCATAGTCTAAATTGAAAAGTCGTGAAAAGAAATAATTCCAAGGCATCGATAAAACCCAAAGAAACTCTATAGAAAACCCGAAGCTAAAAGGAACAGTTAGTATTAGAGCCAAAATCAAAAGAAAAAGTACGACGACAAATGCCACCCCTACTTTGGATGTTCTTACTTGCATTGAACAATTACTTTAACATCACAGCGGAAAAATCGTAACCGGGAGTATATCCGAAGGCTGGCCGACTTCTTTGTTCTTTTTTAGGAGGACGGCGCGGAACAATACAGACTCCGGTTCGTCGTCTGCGGACGGTTCGACGGTGATGGTGGCGGACGACAAGGTCGAAAAAACCTGATCGTAGGACGAAACCCTACTAAGTGTCCCACTGTCCCAGCGTTTTTTCCCACCATTTTCTGTCCGGCTTGTTTGGCTTTGTCTGGCGCCACTACCAGACACCGCAAATGCTGCACTCATTACACTTACAGTTGTATTTTAGCCTTGTCTGGCGAATTTTGAAAAAAAAGCAAGACATTGTTTTACAGAAATCTTATTTACTGTAAACAATACACTTACGACGAATGCCATTGACCGACGCAAGCAAACATCGCCCAGACAAGGTGTCCCACACCTTGTTTCACATTTTGTTTTCAAAGAGCAACATCAATCAAGTTACAACTGTGTACGCCTCAAGATAGCACATTGTTGCATCTTTGGGAAGTCCAATTGCCCATATGAACCGGTTTTCTCGCTTTAACG
>JBGARA010000061.1:0-23767 GCA_044230475.1 Pyrinomonadaceae bacterium
GGGAGATCTTAGAAAAAGGCGGCAGTTCGCTCGATGCCGTCGAAGTCGCAGTTTGCTCGCTCGAGGATTTTCCGCTCTTCAACGCCGGACGAGGATCGGTCTTTACTCACGAAGGCGAACAGGAAATGGACGCTTCGATAATGGATGGCAAACTGCTAAAAGCAGGAGCAGTTGCCGCGGTAAAAAATGTGCGGAACCCTGTTAATCTGGCACGCCTAGTCATGGAACGAACCGAGCACATCCTCCTCGCAGGCGAGGGTGCAAATCAATTTGCCGAGCAGATCGGAGTTCACATGGAACCGGACGAATATTTCTTCACCGAACATCGGTGGCTCCAACTTCAGGAAGCCCTCGCGGCCGGACGTGTCCAACTAGATCACGCCGCCGCCAAGCCGATCGGCACGGTCGGAGCAGTTGCATGTGACAAACATGGCAACCTCGCCGCCGCAACTTCGACCGGCGGCATGACAAACAAAAAATACGGCCGCGTCGGCGACACACCGCTGATCGGTTCCGGAACCTACGCTGACGAGACCTGTGCCGTCTCATGCACCGGCCACGGCGAATACTTTATGCTCGGTGTTACCGCCTTCGGTGTCGCCGCGCGGATGAAATATAAAGGCTTGAGTCTCAAAGATGCCGTACAAGAAACGATCACCCGCCTAACCGAAATAAAAGGCGAGGGCGGCCTGATCGCAGTCGATACTCAAGGTAACATAACAATGCGATTTAATTCGGAGGGAATGTATCGCGGATATATTATCAATAACGAAGGTCCTGTGGTAGAGATATACAAATCATGATTCCATTCGTAACCAAAGCACACATTCGCCGTTGGAATTTTTTCTAATTTCAGCTGAACTAATGGCCAAGTCGGCTAGATCGTGTCCCCAAATACCGTAACGACCATCGGTTTGATTGCGGTTCATTATCTTTCTTTGGTCAGGTGAGAGTGTCTTTGTAGCTGCTGTCTCCTCTTCTTCAGCGTAAATCTCTTCATATGTTCTTCCAATTGAATCAATTAGCTGCCAACGGGAAAACCCGGAATCATTAGAATGGAGCATCACTTCCGTGGGGTTATCCAAAGGATAATCAAACATTGTCATTATCGAGGCTTGGTCAATAACAATTGCATCTGCATCTATTAATCGATTCCTCTCTACATTCCTGTTCTCTATAGATATCCAAGGAACAGTTCCTTCCTTGAAATACTCTGCTTCCTCTGTGGTCGGCACTACCTCAAAGATAATAGTTGAAACAAGTTCGTTGCTCTTATTTTGTAGTCCTTCTACATACGCCGTTTCCTTTGCAATTATAGCGTCCGCTTCGCGTCGGGCGATAGTGATATTCAATTGCGCGGCGCGATCTTCATCTGGGAGTTCTTCTGACTTCGCCCCAAATATCGATGCTAGTTTCTTGAGGATTTTCATTGCGTAAACTTATTCCTTTTTAGTTATGTTAACCAGAAACTAAGTCCCGATACTCCTGCACAAACTTGATATCATCCGGCACGCGGTCGGCGAGGGTTACGACAAGTTCTTTCTTACGAGCGTATTTGATCGCATGGTGAATGGCGTCGCGGCTTTCGGGGATGACTCGCACGGCAATGTCGCGGCCTGCTCGAGCGATGCCCTCTTGCAGCAGAGCGATCATTTCTTTCTCATCACGGCCTCGCAGGTAATTGCCTCGACGAATAACAATACGATCAAAAGATTCGCCAGCAATCTGTCCAAGTTCGCGAATGTCTTCGTCGCGGCGGTCGCCCGTACCGTTCATTACGCATGTGCGATATTTGTTTGGCAGTTTTGAGATAAACGCGACCAGACCTCGAAGTCCAGCAGGATTGTGCGCGTAATCCATCAGCACCGTCACATCGCCGACCTCGACAAAATTCAAACGTCCTGGCGTCTGCGCGGTTCCTGCGTTAAATGTCGTCAGCCCAACTCGCAGATCTTCGAGAGAAACTCCGTGGACAAAACATGCCAGCGTCGCAGCCAGCACATTCTGGATCATAAATTCCGCTCGTCCACCGTAAGTGATAGGAATGTTTGTCACCTTCTCGACGCGAACTTTCCACTTACCTTTGAGGATCGTGATATAGCCGTTCTCATAAACACATGAAATGCGACCGCGTTCAGCCCGGCGTTTTATGTTCGGATTGTTTTCGTCCATCGAAAAGCAAACTACCGTGCCCTCGCTCAGTTCCTTCATTTCGTAAACAAGCTTGTCCTCGGCATTCAGAACAGTGAAACCTTTTTTGCCAACCGCTCGCGGCACGACGGATTTTACACGGGCGAGGTCTTCAAGCGTGTTTACATCTTTCAAACCAAGATGATCAGCGGCGATGTTCAGCACAACACCGATGTCACAATAATCAAAACCCAGTCCGGAGCGAATAATGCCGCCACGAGCAGTTTCGAGCACTGCCACATCAACCGTCGGGTCCTTCAGCACAAGCTGCGCCGACACAGGCCCCGTATTATCACCAGCAACTATCTGCTGATTGCCGATATAAGTACCGTCGGTCGTCGTAAAACCAACAGTGCGGCCCGCGTTCTTTAAGATGTGAGCGATCAGTCGGGTCGTAGTCGTTTTGCCGTTCGTGCCGGTTATCGCAAAGATCGGAATTCGAGCCGGTGTGCCCGTCGGAAAAAGCATATCAATGACATGCTCGGCGACGTTGCGGCCGATGCCTTCGCTCGGTGCGAGGTGCATGCGGAAACCCGGAGCTGCGTTGACCTCAATGATTCCGCCGCCGTTTTCAGCGAGGGTTTCGCTAACGTTAGGTGCAATAACGTCGATGCCCGCAACATCAAGGCCGATAATTTTTGCGATGCGTTCAAATAGGAATACATTTTCGGGATGAACCTCGTCGGTGCAGTCGATCGCTGTACCACCGGTTGAGATATTGGCGGTCGTCTTCAGATGCAGGACCTCGCCTTTTGGCAAAACACTTTCGAGTTCATAGCCTGCCTTGCGAATACAGCGCATGGTCTGGTTGTCGATGTCGATCTGCGTCAGAACATTTTCGTGGCCGTAACCGCGACGCGGATCGGCGTTAGTTATTTCGATCAATTTTTCGATCGAATTTTTACCGTCGCCGACGACGTGGGCCGGGACGCGTTCGGCAACTGCGATCAACCTATTGTTCACAACAAGAGCGCGGAAATCCGAACCGATCAGCTGCTTTTCCACGATGATGTATCGCGAATACTCTTTCGCTTTTTCAAACGCGACATAAGCATCTTCCATCGTCTTGATCCCGACGGTGGCTCCCTTGCCGTGATTGCCGTCGAGCGGTTTTATCACGACGGGAAAGCCAACGCTCTCGACTGTTTCTTCGAGATCTTCTACGTCACGGATCCGATATCCTTTTGGCACGGGCACGCCCATATCGCCAAGCAGTTTTTTCGTCGCGTGTTTGTTGCCGGCTATATCGACCGAGATCATGTTCGTGTTTACGGTCGTCGTCGCCTGTATACGCTTCTGATGAATGCCGTAGCCAAGCTGAACGAGCGATTGATCGTTAAGACGAATAAACGGAATGTTACGATTTTCCGCCTCTTCGACGAGCGATCCTGTCGAAGGCCCAAAACGAACATTCTCGCGTATCTCACGCATTTCCTGAATGTCCCTGGCGAGGTCTGCTTTGATTTCGGCTAGGTCACGCCCCTCGGCAAGGTCTAGCCACAGCCGCACAGCGGCTCGACCCGCAAAACGTCCGACTTCCTCTTCGAGATAGCTGAAAACGACGTTGTAAATTCCCTTTTCACCGGTCTCGCGAGTGCGTCCGTAACCGGTGTCCATTCCGGCGAGCGTCTGCAGTTCTAATGCAAAATGTTCGATCGCATGCCCGGCCCAAGTGCTTTCCTTAACGCGCCGCAAAAAACCGCCTTCTTCCTGATAGCTGCAGCCGTGGGTGGCTAGCGAAGGCATCACATCCACCATGCGCTCGTAAAAGCCCTTGATCTTCCCGGTCGGCTTTTTTTCGTAATCGCCGATGTCGAGGCGCATGATGATGAGCTTTTTCCAGTAACCGCTCCAATAATTAGGCCCGCGAAGTGTTCTTATCTCGAGAATTTCCATAAGATTTATTGCCGCAGATATACGCAGCCAAGTGCTGACTCAAAGAGAATAGTTAAGATTTATCCGCGTCATCTGCGTTAATCTGCGGCTAACTTTTTCTATCCAAGGTCAGGCAATAAGAATTCACCTGACGGCTGGATCGGATGCCTCTCCAGGTAGTTATACACCAACCCGTCACGCAATACATGAAGCTGCACGCCGCAGACGCTAAATGCTTCGTTATCATGTACTTCCGCTATCTCATTGAAAGTGATCTCTGAACCATCAACGATAGTCGTAGAGCCTTGTCCGAAAACTTCGAGAACGCCCTCGCCATCCAAAACAATCGCCGTGTTCTCGTCGATGCCGATTCCCAGATTGTAGGGATTGTACGAAACAGCGGTAATAAGGCGGCTAATACGCCCGCGTTCGGTAAAATGCTGATCGATAATGATGTTCTTTAAGAATCCGAGACCCGGCGAGAGCTTTACGGCTCCCTTATGCGGATGCGAACTAGGTTCACCCCGAACGATCATCGAGGTGCTCATTGCTGCGGCTCCAGCACTGGTTCCCGCTAGCACCATATCGCTTTCGCGAACCATCTTTCGCAGTCTTTCAGCAAGTTTCGTCCCTCCAAGCAAACTTACAAGCCTCATCTGGTCACCCCCGGTTATGAAAACTCCGGTTACGCCATCAACCAGCTTACCAACGTCCGCCTGAACAACGTCCTGCCGCGACGTCGCCCGCAATACCCGCGGATTTGACACTCCTAGGTTTCGAAATGCCTGCGTATAAACATCAGCTGCAAATTCCGGAAAGTCCGACGCCACAGGCACGATCAATATCTCAGCCTTCTGCCCACCGGCAAGTTCGAGAAACTTTTTCAGGATCCGCCGCTCGTTATATTTGTCCTCTGCCCCGCCGATCACAAGCAGATGTCCACCAATGATCTCGCGGTCGTGCGATTCACTCATTTGTTAAATTATAAAAGCTAAATTAAAGAAAACTTTACAACTAAGTTATTGTAAAGCGCGGAATTGGTCAAGATGTTAGCTACGTTCGTTGGAAGCAACGCGTTTATTGCTGTGAATTTCCTGCAGGCTGCTGACATTGATTGCAGTAGAACTTGTCTTTGTGGCTATAGCCTCAACGAGAGCTTCTGCTCCTGTAATAGTGGTTACACAAGGAATATTAAATTGAAGTGCAGCCTTCCTAATTGCTTTTTCGTCATAGCGCGAAGCTTTTCCGAGAGGCGTGTTGATAATAAGGGCAATCTCACCCTGACGTATCACGTCTGCAATGTTCGGGCGGCCTTCGTTGACTTTAAATACCGTTTCGCATTCCAGCCCGATCTCATGTAAGCGTTTTGCAGTCCCGTAGGTTGCGATCAAGCCAAATCCTAATTTTGTCAGACGACGAGCTAGCACAACTGCTTGTCCTTTGTCGGCATCATTAACGGAAATGAACGCGCGACCGGCAAGAGGCAACTTCAGCCCTGCACCTTCCATAGCCTTTCCGTAGGCTTCGCCGAATGTTGTGCCGATACCCATCACTTCTCCCGTCGAGTGCATCTCAGGCCCAAGCACCGGATCAAAGCCCGCAAATTTTTTGAACGGAAAGACAGGCGATTTAACAAAGATCTTCGGCACCGGCAAAACATCTGGTAAGTTAAAGTCCTTCAGTTTTTTCTCATCTGCCATTACAAGTGATGCGATCTTCGCTATCGGAACACCTGTAGCTTTTGCAACAAACGGCACTGTGCGCGACGCTCGCGGATTGACCTCCAGCACGTACACTCGGTTGTCCTTTACGGCAAATTGTATGTTCATCAACCCTTTGACATTGAGAGCCTTCGCAAGGAGCCGCGTGTAATGCTGTATCGTCTCCAGATGTTCGACCGCAACTTTTTGCGCCGGCAGCACGCTTGACGAATCTCCGGAGTGAACACCGGCTTCCTCAATGTGTTCCTGAATACCGGCGATCACTACTGCAGTTTCATCCGCCAGTGCATCGACATCGATCTCGGCTGCTCGTTCGAGAAATTTGTCGATGAGGATCGGTTTTTCAGGCGAAGCATCGACCGCTGTTCGCATGTATTCGTCTAATGATTGGTCATCATAAACTATTGCCATCGCCCGGCCACCCAGCACAAAACTCGGCCTTACCACGATCGGATAACCTATTTTATTTGCAACACTTTTGGCTTCTTCTGTGGAAGTAACACTCGAATTATCAGGACACGGGATTTTTAGCTTTTCGAGCAACGAACCAAAGCGTTTTCTGTCTTCGGCAAGGTCTATCGAATCGGGCGAGGAGCCGATAATGGGAACGCCCGCTTCATGCAGCCTGTCCGCAAGATTCAGCGGCGTCTGCCCGCCAAATTGGACGATCACGCCGTCGGGTTTTTCGACGTCGACGATGTTCATCACATCTTCAAAAGTCAGCGGCTCAAAATATAATCTGTCTGAAGTATCGTAATCCGTCGAAACCGTTTCCGGATTACAGTTGACCATGATCGTTTCGATATCGGCATCCCGCAGAGCAAAGCTCGCATGACAACAGCAATAGTCGAACTCGATTCCCTGCCCAATTCGATTTGGTCCGGAACCAAGGATCATTATTTTGCGCTTCTCTGTTGGTTCGGCCTCGCATTCTTCTTCGTATGTTGAATATAGATACGGCGTGAAAGACTCAAACTCAGCTCCACAGGTGTCGACGCGTTTATAGACAGGCGTAACGCCGAACTTTTTACGATGTTCGCGAACTTCTGTTTCAGGCGTTCCGGTCATGTAAAAAAGCCGCCGGTCGGACAGACCAAACTCTTTTGCTTTTCTGATCTCGTCAACTGAATATTTATCCAATGGTTTTGACTCGAGGCTCGCTTGGAATTCCATCACTTGAGCAACTTGATCCAAAAACCAGGGATCGATCTTTGTCAATCGATGGACTTCTTCTATCGAATAACCGTTCTGCAGTGCGTATGTAATGTACAAGAACCGCTGTGAGTTCGGCCGCGCAAGTTTGCGCTGCAGCTTTGCATCTGACACATCGTGTAATCGCATCGGCTTTACTGCTTCAAGTGAACGCAAACCTTTGAACAAAGATTCCTTGAACGTGCGGCCAATCGCCATCGCCTCGCCGACGGATTTCATCTGTGTTCCAAGTACATCCTCAGAGCCTGGAAACTTCTCAAACGCCCACTTCGGGATCTTTGTAACAACATAATCTATCGTCGGTTCAAACGACGCTGGCGTTTTCTTTGTAATGTCGTTCGGTATCTCGTCGAGCGTGTAGCCAACCGCCAATTTCGCGGCGATCTTTGCTATTGGAAATCCCGTCGCTTTTGATGCTAATGCCGAAGATCGCGACACACGCGGGTTCATTTCAATGATCCTAACATCACCATTTGCAGGGTTTACAGCAAATTGGATATTTGAGCCGCCCGTCTCGACGCCGACTTTGCGAATACAGGCTTTAGACATATCACGAAGCCGCTGATATTCAACATCGGTCAAAGTTTGTGCAGGCGCTACCGTGATCGAATCGCCGGTATGAACGCCCATCGGATCAAAATTCTCTATTGAACAAATAATGACGACGTTGTCATTGAGATCACGCATGACCTCGAGCTCGTATTCTTTCCAGCCTAGTATCGATTCTTCTACAAGTATCTGCGAAACAGGCGACGCCGCGAGGCCGCCTTTGGCGATCTCTTCAAATTCGTCGGGGTTGAACGCGGTGCCGCCACCTGTTCCGCCAAGCGTATAGCTCGGCCGCACGATCGCGGGGTAGCCGATCTCTTCGACGATCTTCGCGGCCTCCTCCCAGGAGTGAGCAAATCCGCCCTTCGGACTCTGAATGCCGATCTCGTCCATCGCAGCTTTGAATAGCTCGCGATCTTCGCCGACCTTGATCGCGTCGATGTTCGCCCCAATAAGTTTGACTTTGTATTTGTCTAAGATTCCCTGCTCGAATAGCTCGACAGAAATATTTAATCCCGTCTGCCCACCGACCGTCGGCAAAAGCGCATCAGGTCGCTCTTTCTCGATGATCGCCGCTACGGTTTCGATCGTCAGAGGTTCGATGTAAGTGCGATCGGCGATCTCGGGATCGGTCATGATCGTCGCCGGATTGGAATTTACCAGCACAACCTCAAAGCCTTCTTGCTTCAAAGCACGACAAGCCTGCGTTCCCGAATAATCGAACTCACACGCCTGTCCGATGATGATCGGACCCGAACCGATAATGAGGATCTTGTGAATGTCAGTGCGTTTGGGCATCTGTCAGTTTGTTCTTAAGGACAAAATTATACAAAAAAAGTGCGGCCCACTCGAACCGCACTTTCATAAACGATCTGTTCTTCCGCCTATTGATTCGTGATCGTGGCCGTCGTGCCGTCAAATTTCTTGATACTGATGGTAAATGGTTCGTTATACGACTTTGCTCGATCTCGAAGAACACTCAGTGCAACCTGCTCACCTAAAAGGATCGACCAGTAGCTCGAACTGCGGAAATGAATTCCGGCATGTATGCCGTGACCGAATGTGATGTTGTAGGCAAGCTTATTCAATTCGCCGTTAATATCCAGGTTGTACGCATCAACTCCGGCATAAGCATTGAGTGAAAGTCCATCTGCGCTCGGCTCGTAAACATCACGGCCTGCGTTCGTAAGCAACGGCCTTATCTTTTGCGCTCCGTTGAAAAAGAACTTCAGCAAAGTCGTACAAGCTCCGCCTACCGTACCATGGCCGGTCGGATAGCAGGGATGTGTCGGCGAGCCTTCGGGAAAAGCCTGCGGCAGCAGATAACTTTGGTTGTTGTTCCACGTCGCCGTCAAAGCCGCCGAGTTCAACACATCAGGATGCAAAGCGGCCGCGGCCTGCGGCATCGGGCTCGCGTTGGTCTTTCTTGCCTGAACAAGGCCACCATATTCTTCGGGTCGCAACCGCATATCTTTTATCCATTTGTGAAACCACGCCGCCTTTAAAGCGCGCGTTGCCATCTCGGCTATCGTACCCGCCGCATCGGGACCGCCAAGCGTTCCGAATGCTTTCTGCGAAACCGAACCGATGTAAGGATTGCCGGGATTCGGCGCGGCACCTAAACCTGCCAACACCAAAAACGCCGTGAAGTATCCCTGATAAAGAACATCGACACGAGTGTAAGCAGCAAGGTCGCGTCCACAACGCAAATATCGCGGCGTCGGATCGTAAGCGATAGGACGACCGGAGTCGCCGCCGTTTTGCACAAGCTGATACTCGCTGACCGACGTCATGTAATTGGTTCCGCCGCCACCAACCGGAAGGTAAATTTTGTGCTGTTGACTTAAAAATTGTGATCCATAGTAAGTTGGCTGGATCATGAACTGCGACATGTACGGCCCCTGTACATTGCCGTCGCCCGCGACGAACTGGCCGCGAAACAGATTTTGCCGCGTCACGGGAAATGGAAATTGATTATTCGCCTGACTGCTGAGGTACGACATGTTGTTCATGTCTGCGACGGCTTGTCCAACCAGTGAGTTTGTCGCGTATTCGCTAAATGGCACGTCGGCGAGCAGCGATCCCCAATAATGCTCAACCATTTCAGCCGCCGTCTGAGCGCTGGCAACGCTCGGCGCCGGCGGAATGATCGTCGCGTGCGAATCCATTCCTTCCAGATCGTAAGCCAGAGCCAGCTGCGGGCCGTTAAGTTTTGAATTGCCCCCGCCGCCCGGTGTGCCGACAAGAACGTTTTCAAAGTCGGCCGGATTTCGGGTCACATATGCGTGCTTCAGACTCTGATAAGCAGCCGCACTCGGGATGCCGAGGCTCGTATGTACAAGAGCCTTGCTGTAGTTGCCGCTGTAATCCGTGAAAAGGGCCTCATCGCCATTGCCCGGCTGCACTCCGACATAGACGCGCTCGGCATCGGCCATGTCTTTGCGGTAATTACAAACTGCGTTTGCTCGATTATAACGCGGCGGGCCGGCAACATCTGGAACTTCACTTACAGGCGCCGTCGGCCTCGACTGCCCCGAGGCCCGCTGCTCGATGCCGATCGCCCCGACCGCGGTACCGACGACCGCCGCCTTACCTAGCTTTGTCAAAAATCCGCGCCTGTCAGTTCTCTCGGTGGTTTCGCCCTCAGCTTTCTTTTCCGAAGGGGTGTCTTTCATCGTTGCATCTCCTGTTCCTTTAAAATGCGTTCCCGGCCGCGTTAATAACCAACACGGCTGCCCAACGTTCGATCGATTGTCAGACTAACTAAACAATAGATAACACTATAACCAAATGATGTAAAGCAATCGCGAACCCCTCGGTCTACGCGCCCGTCTCGGATAACTCAGATCAAAACAAGAGAGGAGTTTCTGATCCGCGTTTATCTGCGTAAATCTGCGGCCACAATTTCTTTAGCTGTTCAGAACAGTTCAACCTTACCATCAACGACGCTCACCCTAGGTTCGCCCTCATTGAACATCAACCGCTCAAACGAGATCGGCGAAACCGAACCAGCCACACCAACCGCCGTGAATCTCAGATTCAACAACACACCATCCTCGTCTATCGGAAACGCGCCGTAAACCACGACTCTCAATAAGCCCGGCTCATTCGCATTAGTCACAACCGAAAGCCCGCGACTCGCAGTCGCTTTCACATCTACCCCGTCACCAATGGGCTGAATCACCAAAGGATCATACCTGAGGTTAAACTCATAGGAGATCACTTCCTTGTTGGCGATTCCCCGGACATTGACCGGCACAGCGATCTCTTTCCTCATGCCTACGGTCACATACGGCATTTCAAGCGCAATCCCTCTCTCCGGGCCATTGCCTACTTCCAAGCGCTTACCGCCTAATGATCCCGCCGTTCTGGCGCCCGTATTTGTCCAGTTCCCCGAGACCTCGCCCATAAGAAGTGCTTCAAAATTCGCGCCTGTTACATCGGCATCGACCGAGGCGTACTTCATGCTTGTAGGGCCAAATTTCCAGGTGCCGGACAATCCGACGGGCCCAGGAGCAGCGACCGCGTAACGCGCAACCAATGCCGCATCGAAAGACGAGATTCCTCCATCGCCACTGACATCAGCCGCGGCCCGCTGGGCCGTACTCAACGTTATTACCGACGCAGCGTACTGCGCAACTAATGCGGCGTCGAATGAGCTAATTGAACTGTTTACTCCGCCTGTCTTCGAGGGCGTGATCGTGTAAGAACCCGCCCCAAAACCGCTGAGCGAATAAGTGCCGTCGGGAAAACTTGTCAAAGCAGAAACCGGAAGTGGCCCGGCACCGTTTATCGTTACATTTGAAACAAAGCGCGGGGTCGGCGCACCAATCGAATTACCGTATGTAACCCTTCCGGTTATCACCGGCGGAGCCGTTGGAGTAAACGTTGGAGTTGCCGTGTTTGTCGGAGTATTCGTTAATGTTGCTGTTGGAGTAAATGTTTCCGTTGCCGTCGCCGTTGGCGTAAATGTAGCCGTCGGCGAAGGTGTAAACGTCGCCGTAGCGGTCGGCGTGGGTGTAAAGGTTTCAGTCGCTGTTGCTGTCGGAGTAAATGTTTCAGTCGCGGTCGCTGTCGGAGTGAACGTCTCCGTTGCGGTCGCTGTCGGAGTAAATGTTTCCGTCGCTGTAGCCGTTGGAGTGAACGTCTCCGTTGCGGTCGCTGTCGGCGTGAAAGTCTCGGTTGCAGTGGCCGTTGGCGTGAACGTTTCCGTTGCAGTAGCAGTCGGCGTGAATGTTTCCGTCGCGGTAGCTGTCGGCGTGAATGTTTCCGTAGCGGTAGCTGTCGGCGTGAATGTTTCCGTAGCTGTAGCTGTCGGAGTGAATGTTTCCGTAGCTGTGGCGGTCGGAGTGAATGTTTCCGTAGCTGTAGCAGTTGGAGTGAACGTTTCGGTTGCTGTAGCAGTTGGAGTGAACGTTTCCGTTGCAGTAGCAGTCGGCGTGAATGTTTCCGTAGCGGTAGCTGTCGGCGTGAATGTTTCCGTAGCGGTAGCTGTCGGCGTGAATGTTTCCGTAGCTGTAGCTGTCGGAGTGAATGTTTCCGTTGCTGTCGCCGTCGGAGTAAATGTTTCAGTCGCGGTCGCTGTCGGAGTGAATGTTTCCGTAGCTGTAGCCGTCGGAGTAAATGTTTCAGTCGCGGTCGCTGTCGGAGTGAATGTTTCCGTAGCTGTAGCCGTCGGAGTGAATGTTTCCGTAGCTGTAGCGGTTGGAGTGAATGTTTCCGTAGCTGTAGCGGTTGGAGTGAATGTTTCCGTAGCTGTAGCGGTTGGAGTGAATGTTTCCGTAGCTGTAGCTGTTGGCGTGAATGTTTCCGTTGCGGTCGCAGTCGGCGTCGGCGTGAACGTATTCGTCGCTGTAGGAGTAGCTGTAAAAGTTCGGGTTGCTGTTGCTGTCGGCGTAAACGTCGCGGTGTTAGACGGCGTCGGGGTAAAGGTATTAGTCGCGGTCGGCGTTGCCGTAAACGTTGCCGTTACAGTCGGTGTAGCTGTAGATGTCCTCGTTGGTGTAGATGTCGGTGTCCTCGTAGGAGTATTTGTCGCTGTCGGGGTGTTTAACCCACCCGTTAATGTCGCCGACTGAATATTCACATTTCCAACCGGATAAGTGTTGCTTTCGACAAACCACCGTACCTTTAGGGTTTGCCCGGCTGAAGCTGCGGAGTAGGTTATGGTGTATAACCCATTAATGGCACCGCCAGGATAATATGTAGCAAGCGAGTTATTGATTATCGGCGAAGAGCTGCCGTCACTTAACTCTGCCTCTAGCCTGCCCGTGACCCGCCAGACGCCGACGTACAATCTGAAGGTGCGCTGTGCGGTGTCCGCCGGAAGAGTGAATTCAAATCCATTATTAATGCCATACACGTAAACGCAGGATGTCGAACTTTGGGATCCGGCGTTCGGTGTGCCGTCGGTCCAGTTAAACGTAACGGTCGGATCGCCATTAGCACTGCACCTTAGCGTGTTTATCGAGCCCAGCCTTGTGAAGTTACTGATCTTAGGCGTGACGTTCTTGCGATCAATGCTGGTGTCATCGGTAAATCCCCAGTGCATCCAGTCCGAAGTTCCTTCGGTTGTCAGATTGACGGACGTAGACGGAGTAGTTTGACTAGCTGAAAGCGAACCACCACCTCCTGTAACATTTACTACGATCCTTATGTCGTCAGAGCCGCTAAGAGCACTGTCACTCGCAGTTAAGCGCAAAGTGTAGATGCCTGCGATCGAGAACGATGCAGAAGTACTTGGGTTGTTTGCGTTTGTGAATGAAACATTTCCCGGGCCGCTCACTTTTGACCATGTCGAAGTGACGGTTGGCGTCGGAAGGTTATCGTCGGTCACTGAGCCGGAGAGCACCGCACCGCTTGCTACGGTTACGGTCTGGTCCGCTCCCGCATCTACGACTGGTGCCGCATTCGTAACACCGCCGCCCGCTTGGGTGACCGTAAAAATGCGGCCGCCGATCCGCATTGTGCCCGTTCGTGCTCCACCTGCTGAATTGTTTGAAACAGAATAACTTACGCTACCGGAACCGCTTCCGCTGCCGCCTGCGGGCGACGTTATCGTGATCCAACTGTTTTGGCTAATTGCATCCCATGTGCATCCGTTCGATGTAACGCTTACAGACGAGCTTCCGCCCGCGACTCCAAAACTATTAGAGCTTGTCCCAATGGTATGCGTTATCTCAGTACTCGTTGTATTGTAGGCCGATCCGCATGAGAGCGGGTGGGAAGCGACATCCGAGAATGTTGCAGGGATAGACTGCCCCGCCATATCCGGCGTGTTCTGACGCTGATAGTGCAGGTGGTCGCCACAGCCGTTATAGGTACCTGTAACAGATCCTGTATGGCCTTGACGGCCCACATACTGTCCCTGACAGGCGCTCGAACCGACCGCAACCTGAATGGAATTTGTCTGGAGATGCGAGAATACTGAATAGGTACCATCAGCGTGCTGAATTATGACCTGATTACCCAAATAAAATCCTGGGCAGCCTGTAGCACTGTAATCGGCACATCCGGGCTGCGTGAAATTACAGGTCATCCCTGCGCTCGTAAAAACTACCAGGCCATCGGCAACCGCCAGTGCGTGTGCACCTACCGTCGTCCGCCTAAAATCATAGGCGTAAGCCATGTTTTCAAAATGCGCTGAAAGGCTGCAGTTTCCAGGCGACGAATATCCTGAGCCTCCCTGGATCATCGTCGAGTTAGCTAAGGGCAGATTATAGTCTACGACGACGAAGCCGAGCTGCGTAACGTTGCCGTTCCAGTCGATGAATTTTGTTACAGTCTTGGAAGGCTCAAACTCTTTTACTATCACGCCGCTGTTCAGAACTTTTGACATCGCGGCAGTTCCGATGTCCATCGTTCGGCCGGTCGACGTATTCTTGACCGTTATTGTGTCCGCCCCGGCAATGTCCCCGCCGGACACCACGTGCACTCCATCGGTCGACCGGATTGAGAAAGCTCGTGCTGTCGACGAACCACTTTTGTCTAGTTCATCCGGGCGAAACTCGAGCGGAACTTGCGAACTGCGGCCTACTTTCGGAAAACCTGCCGGAATATCAGAGTTGGCAAAGTTTGCGGAGTTCGTTTCTAGATCAAACTCCTTTGGCGTGAGGATCAGATCATGTTCGTCGTTCGCTGCCGCAAACATGGTGCTGTCATTTTTCTGCCCATTCTCGTAACCGGAAAAATTGTGACCGTCAAAAGTCGGTCGGAGTCTGAGCGATTCCACCGGATTTGTAGCAAAGTACCTGACTGAATTGCCGTCTTCGTTCCAGTCCACGATCTCTGCAAATACATTGTGATCGACGATCACCGTGTCGGTGTCTGCCTTAATATTAGCGATACCCAGGCCAAATCCGTGTTCGCTCGCAAGGGTGTAGGCGATCTTGTTTGGATCAGCCGGCGACATCGACGCCGACAATACAACTTGATTCGTCACCCGTTTGTTTGTCCCCAGACCGATATCTTCCAACAGAAGCTCGCCGCTTGGGCGGCCGTTCTTGAGCGGGGAGTAGAGAAGTGTCGTGCGCTCGAACGATATATCAAACGCCTTGAATACAGGTAAAGACGTTTTCAGCGGTATGAAATTCGCGCCTCCCAGATTTTCGTCGATGAGCATTGCAACGCCGTTGGCGGCCGTTACCTTCGGTCGATGCCCTCTCTCAATCTCCGCTACCATCCTCGACCGGCCGGTCGAACTATCAACCCCATTCGCTCCAGGTTGACTGGTAATTGTAGTTGCGAAGGGTGTACCCCTATCGAACCCAATGGCAAAAACTGTCAAAGCCGTGATGGCGATCAAAACAAATATGGCGACTCGGACAAAAAAAGATTGGATATGAAAGGCTCCAACAAAAGGCGTGTAAGGTACCGCTTTAAATCCATTACTACGATTTGTCTTCATTTAAAAGGCTTTTTTAAAGATACTCCCCTTCCTAAATTTGTTCAAGAAGTATTCACGCTGCTGTAGGTATAGCATTATTATGTACGACGTAAGAAGCAAGCGGGCATTACGCGATCTTGGCATACAGCCGGACGTCTTCATTTCTCATTAACGACAATTATCTTCTCCGCACGCAGACGGAGCTTAATAAATTACAACAACCGATCCGGTTGATGAGATCAGGTCTGATTGATGCGATGATGCCCGCGTGAAAGTAAACCCGGAAAGTTTGGCCCTGATAGAGAAACGTACCAGGCCAACTGGAAAGAATGGACCGACGATATTGAATGGAAAACGGTGATCAAGAGAACACACCATACTGATTGGAGTCTCACTTAAAAAAGCCAAAAAACGGCCCGTCGAAAGGTGGCTTTTGAGGTGCTGAAGGGCTTTTTGGGGTTCTGAAATGGCTTTTTTGTGCACCGTCACAGTTCGGCAAGTAGCGTTTCGTCAGAAGCGAGAGCTATGAGGTCCTGGTTTCCAGTTTAGGTTGGAAACTTATGTCATATCGAGAAAACCATGTCGAATCCGGAACTTGGTATTCCAATTTTCGTAAAAGCGCTCTAGGGTATGGCGGACTCGTTGCCGAAGCCCGCACGTTGGTGAGAGTACTTAGCCTTCCGAGCTGACTTTAGTCCGTGCGGTTTCCTGCAACACTTGCTCTTTGAAAAACTAAATTCTCGGTTGGAAACGGATGTGTAAACCTGTTTCAGGATCAACACCTAAAGCATCAACGTTATCCCAGACGACGCAGAAAAAAACCTGTGGGACAGTGGGACACTGGGACAGCAAGGCCTAAGCTCATTTAATTCAATGGTTTAACCTGTCCCAGTCGGTTTGGGACACTTTTTGAAAAAAAAGTAAGTGGGACAGTGGGACAGCAAGGCTTAAGTCTCGTTTGTTCAATGGTTTAACCTGTCCCACTCTGGTTTGGGACACCTGGGACACTTTTTGAAAAAAAAGTGAGTGGGACAGCAAGGCTTAAGGCCAATTTGTTCAATGGTTTAACCTGTCCCACTATGGTTTGGGACACTTGGGACACTTTTTGAAAATGAACGTAAGTGGGACATTGGGACAGTAGCCGGGGGCAGGTAGCAGTAAGCACCCACCTGGCTACCAACTGCCACTGCCTCTGCCTACTGCTTATCGAAGGACATGTCGCTAAAACGGTAATTTCGGTGTTTTTGGTACCTTTTGCTCGATCTTTTGTTTTGTAGCGTCGATCACTTTGCCTGCGATAACGTTATCGAGCGCGGCAGCTAGTTTCGGATCGAGTTTTTTGAGCCGGTCATTGACCTTTTTGGCTTCCTTTTTGTTGCCACTGGCGTTGTAGGCTTCGCCGAGGTTGTAAAGGCCAAATGTGTTGTTGCCGTCCAGATCGACTGCCTGTTTGAATGTGGCAACGGCGTTTACGAGGTCATTCATGCCGCGATAGCCGAGGCCGAGTTGATTGGTCGCGATCAGCCAGTTTTTGTTCAGGCCGAGTGCGGTTTTGAGAACGTTGACGGCAAGTTGAAACTCGCCGAGTTTGTTATGCGTCGAACCCAGATTGAGAAAGGCGGCGGCTAGTTTCGGGTCTTGTTCGGTTGCCTTTTGAGAGTACGACTTGGCTAGTGTGTAATTTTCCTTCGCAGCCGCGTCATTCTTCTCCGCCGCAAAGGAATTGCCGGCGTTGTAATATGCCCAGCCTACGTTGGAATTATCGATAGCCTGCGGACTCATTTCTTCTGCGGTCTTTAGTCGTGCAACCGATTTGTCCCACTCGTTGGTCTTGCCGAGGCAGTAGCCCCATTCGCTGTAGAGGTCGGCATTCTTGATGCTGACCGAGGCAAGTTTGTATTCGGCATTTGCCTCTTGAAAACGTTCCAACTGCCGATAGGTGCTGGCAAGATTTGCATGTGCCTGCGCATTGTCGGGTTCGATCTTGATCGTGTTCTGATAGGCAACCAGGGCATTGTTATAGTCGCCCTGATTATAGTAAGCGACACCCAGATCGAACGAGGCAGGCGCATATGACGGAGTGATCTCGAGAGCTTGTTTGTAGGCTCCGATCGCCTGATCGGGTTGACCGAGGCGGTCGAGCGTTTGGCCCCGGTAGTACTGAGCCTGCGCAAAACGGCTGTCGAGTTCGAGCGTCCGGTCGAATGCCGCCAGGGCTTCGGGATTCTTGTTGTTCTTGAAGTTTATTAGTCCATGCAGGAATCGAGTCTCGACGGTATCGGTTCCGGCTGCGTCCGATTTTTGCAGGTAAGTTTCGGCCTTCGCGATCTCGCCCGCGTCCATATATAGAAGCCCGAGCTGTGGATATATCGTCGTGTACTCGGGATTTATCGCGAGAGCTTTCTCGTAGTTTGCCGTCGCTTTGTCTTTTTGATTAGCAGCCTCGTATATCGCTCCCATCTTGGCATACGCGACGTCGTTCTGCTTGTCGAATTTCACAGCTTCGTTAAAGTACACCAGAGCAGCTTCGTTATTCGTATCGCCCGCGGTCTCGATTCCCTTCGCTGTCAAGGCGTTGCTGAGGCCCTCAGAGGCACGCATGTTCTTTGGATTTTGAACCAAAGCGGCTCGGTAATTTGAGATCGCAGAATCGGTTTGATTGTTATCAAGAAATTCTTCAGCCTTTACGGTCAGGGTATTTGACAATTTGATCTTGCGGTTTGCCGCCGCAACAGCTGCGCGTTTACGAGCCTCTATCGCAGCCTGTCGTCGTTTAGCCGCTATCACGGCGATCTGAGCGTTAGACATCGCTCGCCTCACGCGCGCTCCGCCACTGTTTCCGTCGCTCAAAATTGCTCGTCCGCCGCCCGATCTCGACTGCGGCTTTTTACGTGATTCGCGGAACACAAAAACGCTCGAGCCGCCCGCGACGTCTTCGGTTGCAACGAGGTCCTGAGCACTAACCCTCACGGGAAGCGGCAGCAACGAAACAAACACCGAGATCGACAGGAAAAGCGATAAATTACGTCTGACGCAAATCATATTTTCTCCGTTTTTGCCATTATACAACAACGACAAAAGCCCGCTACTAGAAACCGACGAAAACAGGCTCCGGCTGAAGCATAATGCCGAATTCCGCTTCAACGTCGTTCTGGATTTCATTCTTTAACGAGATGATTTCTTCTGCCGAGGCTTCGCCGCGATTGATGAGTGCCAGCGTATGGTTTGACGAGATCCCTGCATTGCCCCGAACAAAGCCTTTCGAAAAACCTGCTTTCTCGATCAGCCATGCAGCAGGTATTTTCACTTTGTCGCCAAAATTGAAAGACGGTACATTTTCGTAATCAGTTCGTATCTCATCGAGTTTGCTTTTCTCGACAATCGGATTCTTAAAGAACGAACCGGCGCTTCTGCAGTTTGGATCGTCGCTGTCAATTACCATCGACTTTGAACGGCGTATTCTTAATACAGCCTCGCGAACCTCGGCAAGCGATGGCCTCTCGTCACCAAAATGTTCTTTCAGGTCTTTGTACACTATCTTCGGATCGCCGCTTTTCTGTAACGCAAAAGTCACGCTCAAAACGATATATCGGTCACGCACGGTCGAATTAAAAATACTCGTACGGTAAGCAAACCCGCAGTCGGCATTTTCGAGCGTAACAAAGTCCTTGGTTTTTCGGTCAAAACACCGCACCGAAACTATCGTCTCCGAAACTTCCTGCCCGTACGCGCCGACATTCTGCACCGGAGTGCCACCGACCAAACCCGGAATGCCGCTAAGACACTCGACACCCGCAAGGTCGTTCTCAACGCAGCACGCGACAAAATCGTCCCAGCTTTCACCCGCATTAGCAGTGAGCAACGCCGTTCCGCTGAGTCCTCTCAATGCAACCTGAAGCACGAGCCCATCAAAACCACTATCAGAGATCAGAACATTACTTCCGCCGCCGAGTATAAAAAGATCAAGTGATTCCCTTTCGGCAAAAGCAACTGCTTCAGCGACCTGATCTTCGTCATGCGCTGCGACAAAATAACGTGCACGGCCGCCAATTCTGAGAGTCGTGAGCGGAGCAAGTGAAATATCTTTTTGTAATTCTAATGACAATCGTGAATTTCAGTTCTTCAACTTATAACCCGACAATTTTATTTCCTGCGCCAGTTTCTGCGCCGCGACCGGGTCTTTGGTTTTCAACTCGTCGAGAATCTTGTTTGCTTCTTTCAAATTCTTACGTTTCACTTCGACACTGCCAAGGCTGGACAACGCTGCAATGTAATGCGGATCTTTGTCTAACGCTGCCCGAAACGCCGGTACAGCTTTGTCATACTCGCCCGCCAGAAAATATGCCGTCCCGAGAGCGTACCTCGAAAACGCCCATATGGATTGTTTGTCATCCGTGATCTTGCTGAGAACTTCTACCGCTCCGGTAAAATCACGCATGTCGAGCAGAACCGAACCCAGATTGGCCCGAGCGCTGTCGATAAACGGCGGATTCGCGTCAATTGCCTTTTGCAAATTCGTTTTTGCAAGCTGAAGTTTTGCCTGCTGATCCGCCGCCATTTTATTGTCGCGATCCACACGTGAAGCGTTGAAATACGCCCAGCCGAGGTTCGTATAGTCGATAGGTTTGCCGCCGAGTTCAACAGCTTTCTCTAGCGCTTTGATCGCCAATGGCCATTGACATGGAACAAACTTAGCCTGGTTGAGCGGACACTGCTGTCCTATAGCAAACCCGGCTTTGCTGTAAAGATCCGCTGCAACGTCCTTATTAAAATCGGGATTCCGCGTGACAAAAGTCGCCGCGAGGTTAAAGTTGGCAGCGGCGTCATTGAAGTTGCCGAGTTTCAGGTTTGCGTCGCCAAGCCCTGCGTAAGTTTCCCAACTGTCGTTCTTCAATTTCTTGGCATTTGTGAACGCCGTCAATGAATCGGCATAATTTCCGGTGTCATAGTTCGCACCACCGAGTCCGAACCATGCTTCGAAATAGGTATTTTTAAGTTCA
The DNA here is from genome assembly GCA_044230475.1 of Pyrinomonadaceae bacterium. Taxonomy (GTDB): domain Bacteria; phylum Acidobacteriota; class Blastocatellia; order Pyrinomonadales; family Pyrinomonadaceae; genus OLB17. Next base: position 20,433 of record JBGARA010000061.1, read on the forward strand.
ACCGCACGTTTGTATTCAGGAATCGCTTCGGCAGGACGTCTTAGTGCAGCCAGTGCATCGCCTAAACGGCCAAACGATTCGGCGTAATTCGGATCGATGGTCTGAGCCTTCTTAAATGCCTCGACCGCCTCTTCATATTTACCCTGCGACGACCTTACTAATCCGAAGAAGTACTGAGTCTCTGCACGTTCCGGGGAGGCTGCGACAGCCTTCGTCAACATCTCATCAGCTTTGGCGATCTCTCCCGTCTGAAAATACAGAATGCCGAGCGGCACATAGATTTCTGTCAAACCTGCGTTGTTAGCAAGCGCCTTTTCGTAATTTGCAATGGCATCGCTTGTCTGCTCAAGCTCACCATAAACTTCACCCAATCCAAAATATGCCGCTGAGTTCTTTGCATCGAATTGCAGCGCTTCCAAGAACAAAGCCTTAGCTTCTTTCGGGGCTTCTTTTTCAAGTCGTTCATTTCCCTTCAAAGCGAGAGCTTCGCTAAGGCCGTTTTTCGCTGCAACATTCTTAGCATCGAGACTCAAGGCGTCGCGGAACTTGTCGATGGCGTTATCCAGTTCGCCTTTCTCGATAAAGTACTCGCCGACGCCCGCAAAAAGTTTGGCCGCCTGTGCCGCTGACAGAGTGTTTTTCTGAGGCGGCAGCTTATCCGGAGTAACAATCGTTGCGCGGTTAACTTTGGGAGTTGTTTTTGCGATCGTCTCGTACTGTTTCTTGATACGCGAAACACTCTGGATTCGTGCCGTCTGCGTTCGGGCAGGCTTTGAGACTGCCGCTACTCGCCGGGCCGATCGTGCCGAGCTTCGAAAAACGAAAACGCTCGATCCGCCTGTGATACTGCTAACGGCGACCAGGTCCTGCGCGCTTGCCGAAATAGGCAACAACCAGAAGGCAGCAATTAGAACCGTTGATATCGAAAATTGAAGGTGACGGATTTTACGAAACATCATTTTTCCTCAGGATACAAAATACCACGCCTTTGATGCCGAAATGAAAGAAATTGTTCACCGCAAAGGTACAGAGAAAAACCCAAAGTTCGAGCTCTTCGTGCCTTTGTGGTGAACGATCCTCACTCACTTACATTCCCGCCCCGCACTTTCATCAACATTCGCCGCAGCATTCCGAACGGAAATCGCGTCGCAAATCGGCGGTAGTGATCGTTATTCTGTAATGAGAACAGGTAGCTATGATAATTGCTTGTCAGTCTATCAAGGATCACTGCATTCTTATGTATTGGGAATTCGCCGATCTCGATCACAAATACGATGTGCGGCAAGACATATGCCTTGAATTTGATATTGTTCGTCTCTAAATAGGAGATGCAATGGGCGATGCCGTTGTATGTGATCTGCGCATCGTGAAACACTATGGCTCCGTTCGTATCGAGCACTTTCAAACAAAACTCAAAATCTGCAACGACCGCCTCATCGGTATGCTCGCCATCGATAAAGCAGAATTGAATCTTATCTTCTATTCTAGATGGGTCGATAGACTTCGAATCGCCGTCAATCGTGGTTATCTTATCGAGGCTCTCAGAAACTCCGGACAACTTTTCCATCATCCGGGCGGTCGAATTGTTCTCGTAAACATATTCTATTCCCCGCTCATCCGGCTGAGAATGAGGCCGCTTATCTATCGAATAGATACGCCGGCATTTAGGGTCGAGCAAATGCGGTTGGATACTGCCGCCGAGATACGAGCCGATCTCAAGGTAATTATATTCGCCCGCCAGCTCGCGCACAGCCAACTGGCACGCCAGCAGGGACTGCTTGTCCTGGTCTGTAGATTGGCTCGGTATTTTCTCAAAAAGCCTCAGGTCAAGCTCGTTGATGGCGGTCTCGAGATCGGTCATAAAACAAAGGCTGATAATAACATATTCCCAATGCTGCAAAGATCGTCTTGCCCTTTTACGCTCCGTAATATAGATTTAATTATTACCAACATCTGAATATCGAGGATGGCGGATCTCATGATTCCAGCGCCCGACAGACTCTGAAATTTGAGGTCCAAGATCTGAAATATCGATCTTGGAATCTTGTCAAAAAGGAGATCTTGCCGAACATGAAAGCATTCGCAACTGAGAACATCAGAAATCTGGCTGTCATTGGACACGGCGACGCGGGTAAAACCCAACTCGTCAGCTCCCTGCTCCACGTTGCCGGAACGTCACCACGCTGGGGAAAAGTCGATGAAGGAACGACCGTCACCGATTACGAAGAAGATTCGATAGCCCGCAAAGTTTCGCTTAACAATAACTTCGCCCACTCCGAATACAAAGACACAAAGATCAATTTTATCGATACGCCCGGTTATGCAGCGTTTGTCTCGCATGCTCGTCCGGCTTTGCGCGTTGCCGACTGTGCTCTCGTCGTCGTTGACGGCGTTCACGGCATCGAGGTGCAAACCGAAAAAACGTGGCAATACGCCAATGAATTTTTGCTGCCGCGTTTTATGGTAATTAACAAACTCGACAAAGAGCATTCCGATTTTGGCCATGCGCTTGAAACAGCGACCCAGAGTTTTGCTCGATCGATCGTGCCATTCACACTGCCGATCGGAAGCGAGGCAAATTTTAAGGGAGTCGTCGATGTGGTGCACCAGAAGGCTTACGAATTTGACTCCGACGGTAAGGCGAAAGAGATCCCGCTTCCCGAGACAGGCAAAGACATATTTCAACGCACGCGTGACCGCCTCATTGAGATCGTCGCAGAATCAGACGACGCCCTGATGGAAGAATATTTTGAGAACGGGACCCTGCCTGAAGAAAAGATCTACCCAAATCTTGCCAAAGCAATTGCCAGCAGCAAACTATGTCCGGTTTACGCCGTTTCCGCGCTTACCGGAGTTGGGCTTTCGATCCTTTTGGATCATATCGTCGAATTTGCGCCGAATCCGGCAACGCACGAGATGGAATACGGTTATGCTGACAACGACATGTCGGGCGAACGTATCAATCGCAAATATTCGAATGACGAACCCTTTTCGGCTTACGTGTTCCGCACCATCGCCGATCCTTTTGCGGGCCGCATCAACGTGATGAAGGTTGTCAGCGGAAAAGTATCATCGGATGCGACGGTTCGGAACTCAACACGAGATACAGACGAACGACTGGGCGCACTTCATGTCATCACGGGAAAAACCCTGGACAAGGTAAATGAAGCGGCAACCGGTGACATCATCGCCGTCGTTAAGTTAAAAGACACGCAAACCGGCGATACTCTGTGCGACAAAGCAAAACAGATCGTATATCCAAAGGTCGAATATCCTGAGGCCGCGATCGCGTTCGCCATCGAACCAAAATCGCGCGCCGACGAAGAAAAGATCTC
>JBGARA010000062.1:0-23704 GCA_044230475.1 Pyrinomonadaceae bacterium
CGTCCTCTAAACCGGCGATCTTTTCAGGCGTGATCCAGCCGTCGCGTGTGCCCGAAATAAATATCGTCGGGATGCTGAGTTTCTGCAGAACATCATCCGGCGGAATGTCGCCGTAAAAAGGTGCGGCGGCGCTCAGTCCTTCGAGTTCGCACGCTGCAAGCAACGCAAAGCTGCCGCCCATGCAGTAACCGGTTATCCCATAATGCGAAATATCATAGGCTAACGAAGCCGCATTGATGGCGCTTTTTATCGTATCGAGGCCGTCTTCGTTCGTTAGGTCGTGCATCATCTGCGATGCCTCGGCGCTGTCGGCGGCTATCCGGCCGCGATAGAGGTCGGGAGCGATGGCGGTAAAACCTTCGGCAGCGTATCGGTTGGCGATGTCCTTGATGTGGTCGTTGAGTCCCCACCATTCCTGAATGACGATCACGGCTTTGCCGTTCGGGTTGTCAGGCATGGCAACGTAGGCGCTCGTCGGGCCGTTGGAGGTGTCAAAAGACAGAGTTTCGTTTTTCATAGATGGAGTGTATCTCAATGGGCGGCGGACATTGTACGCGGCTGTGTGAAAAGACCATTTGAACATGCCCGTTCGACAATGTCGATGATTTCGCTTTCCGCCGGCGGCTTGCCTTTTGAACGAACATTTGTGATCTCAGACACGATCAGGCATTTTGATTTTTCAAGCAGCGTTTGTTCGCGAAATGATAGTTTTTTTCGCAGGCTCAAAAAGGTGAGCGTTTTCATCACTTCTGCGGTCTGAAAAATGTCGCCGGAACGCAGCTTTTCACTAAATTCACGCGACCGTGTTTTCCAATCGCAACAAACCGGCTCGAAGGCCTCGGCCAGCTTATCGATCAGTTTTCGGCATTGCGACGAACTGATGAGCGGGCGCAATCCAACATTGTCGGCATTTTCCTCAGGTACGAAGATGGTCGAATTATCGTTCAGCACCCGAAGGGTAAAGCCGCTTATGATGCGCATTCCGACCGTGTGCTGCCTGAACTCTTCAACAAGGCAAACACCTTGGTTGGGATACGCTACTTTCTGACCGATCGTTAGCTGCATGGCCGCTTCTCCCCAAAAAAGTTGAGGTAGGACGCGATGCGTTCTACATTTTAAGCTTACGTTCGTCGCCTAAGCCGGGACTTTCAAGAATGCCCTAATTATAGCACAACTGTCGGTTGGAAAAAAGCAATTATTGATCGGCCGGTACAGGCAGTTCTATCTTGAAGGTTGTGCCCGTGCCGAGTGCTGAGTTTACATCGACTTCGCCGCCGTGAAGCCGGGCGAGATGCTTAACGATCGAGAGACCGAGGCCTGTGCCGCCGATCTCGCGTGAACGCGCCCGGTCGGCACGGTAAAATCTCTCGAAAATTCGCTGTAGATGCTCGGGCATGATCCCCTCGCCCGTGTCGGAGACTGAAATTATGCTGCGCCCGCCTGTTGTTTCAGATCCAACCGTAACCTTGCCGCCCTGCCGGTTAAATTTGATAGCGTTATCGACCAAATTAGTCAGCATCTGTTCTAGCCGGACAAAATCAGCGAAAACCGTCGCAGAATCAGGCACTTTATTTATGAGTTCTATGTCGCGCTCCTTTGCCTTAGCCGAGAGCGCGGTAAGCACATCCTGGACAGCCGAGCTAAGCTTGATCTCGCGTCGGTCGATCGCGACCTGTCCTGATTCGATCAGCGAAAGCTCGAGAATATCGGCGATCAGGCTGTGCATACGCTCGGCGTTGCGACGAATGACGCTGAGGAAATGTGCGCTGTTTTCCTTGTCTTCGATGCCGCCATTTTCGAGCGTTTCTACAAATGCAAGTATCGAGGTAAGCGGGGTTCTCAGCTCGTGCGAGATGTTCGAGAGAAATTCCTGACGGACCATTTCGAGCCGGTCGATCTGTGTCGTCTCGTAAAAAAAGCCAATGCCGAAACTGGTTCCTTCCAGCTCTATCGGTGCAACATAGACGTCAAATTTGCGATTGCCGGGGCGAGTCAATTCGAGCCGAACATCTGATGAGATATGGCCATCGATCGCTTTTCGAAATGCCTCGTGAAGATCAAGGTCGCGTATCACCTCGCTAAGACGCAAGGTTTCGATATCGATATCGTCGCGTCCAAACGCAACGGCCGCGGGCACATTACAATTGGCGACGCGCATGTTTGCGTCGACGACTATAACGCCTTCGCGTGTAGTGTCGAGAATTTTTTGCAGGATACGTGTCGATGTTGGAATTTCTACCAATTCGGCAACGGCTGATCTCATAGTTTCACTTGCACCCGATAAAACGATACCCGACGCCGACGACGGTTTCAATGCAGGTGCCGCATTCGTCGAGCTTTTGCCGCAAACGGCGGATGTGGACGTCGAGCGTTCGTGTATCGCCAAAATAGCTGTAGCCCCACACATTGTCGAGAAGCTGCTGGCGCGAAGCAACGCGGCCGGAGTTTTGAATGAGGTGTTCGAGCAGAGCAAATTCTTTTCGGGTGAGTTTTACCGCTCTGTCGGTGCACGTCACGCGCATGTCGGCAAAATCGACAGCCAGCATCGTGTCCTGATATCTGGGTGCAACCTCGGTTTCCGAGCGACGCAAAACGGCTCGGACGCGGGCAATTACTTCTTTGATAGAGAAGGGTTTTACGATGTAATCGTCGGCACCGGTTTCGAGGCCCGTAACTTTGTCACCCTCGGCCGCCCTTGCCGTAATCATTATCACCGGCGTTTTTTCTGTTAATGTCTCACGGCGCAAACGGCGACAAAGCTCCATCCCGCTCATGCCCGGCAACATCAGGTCGAGCAGGATGAGCGACGGCGTATTCTTTTCGTCGAGAGCAAGCCGCAATCCCTTTTCGCCGGATTCGGCAATGATGGTCTTAAAACCCTCGCGTTTCAGGTTGTAGTGCAATCCTTCGGCGATGTCCGCATCATCCTCGATGATCAGAATAGTTTGCTGCATATCGATAGCTAAAATTGTAAATAATTATTGAACGATCTGCGACTACTCTATAAAGCCGGGTTTAATTGGGTATTAACTAAATGTTACAAAGAGGTTAATTCTTTAGGCCGGAAAACATTCTGCAACTGCCCGGAATCTTCGTCGATCTGGTCCCATTCTTGAATATCTAGATCGATTACTGCCAGAGCGGCTGTTGGCATCGGTTGGATTTCGCCGGTGAGTAAACGTATGAGACTCTCCATTCCCGGATTGTGGCCGACGAGCATGGCTGAACGGTGATTATTGCCTATCTCGGAAAGGACCTGAAAGAGTGTGCCCGGACTGGCTTCGTATATGCGTTCGTCGAATCGAAGTTCGCATGAAAAGCCGGCGGCATTTTTCACCAATTCAGCGGTTTGTTTTGCCCTTTCGGCGGGTGAACTTACTATGACTGCTGGCTCAAAGCCTTTTTCGCGCATGAATTTGCCCATGAATGGAGCCGTCCGAAGTCCGCGATCATTCAAAGGCCTTTCAAAATCCGAAAGGCTCACATCATCCCAACTCGATTTAGCATGACGCAACAAATACAGTGTCTTCACGTGCTTCACGGTATGTATGATATGCAAACTTACCCGTCATCTCAATCACGAGCATATTGACAACGCTCTTTTCTGAAACTTATAATCAGGCGCGTCAGTATTACGTTGTCAGTTTCACTTGAAATGAGTAAATTTCATCCCCAGCCATTAAGTCGCATACGCACATGTGTTGTGCGAGCGCTCACGTTTGTGCTGATGGCAGGAATTGTTTACTCGACAACGTTCGGCGCCGTTCATAGCCACCTGAATGCTTTGACCGGGCAAGATGCAGGGATATCTGCCAGGTCAACAGGACAAGCGGTGGTTTCCACAACCACGCTTTACAAGACCTCAGATGTCAATGAATGCCTTACCTGCGTCCTTCATCGCCAGTTTTCCAGCACTACTGTCCATTCGCCTTTCTTCGTCGTTGGGGCGTCTGCCGTAATTGCTGTTGCCTCGGCGCCTCCCAATTTTTATAGCGTTGATGCATGTCATTCCACTCCTAAAGATCGTCCATCGGGACGCGCTCCACCTACCCACCGAGCTTGAGCTCGGTGGTCCTGAAGTCAGACCCTATTCATAAATAGAAGACCACCGAAGCTACGTAGTTTCTTTGCGCCGAGTTGGCAGTTTTGACTGCCTTTGCTCTTTTTGTAACGGATTTGAGCGCCTCGCACTGCAAAATCAATAACAATGCGCCCGCTGCACAAGCGAGCATGCCGAGCCAAAACGCCTATGGTTTTGAGTCTCAATTATTTATTGAAATGAAAAATGTTATTTCGGTTCTCTCTTTATCCTTTCTGGCCAGGCTCCCCAAACTCGCCCAAACTGCGTGTAACGTAAGCGATCCCCTGCATCGTGCCAGCGGTTTTTGGGACAAAACTGGTGCGGCGGTTTCGTGGGCATGCGCAATTCATTGTTTGGCGATGCCATTTCTAATTTCTTTCTTGCCTCTTATCGGTCTTTCATTCTTGGCGAATGAAGCTTTTGAATATGTATTTCTCGGATTTTCGTTCGCGGTAGCGGCGGTTAGCCTTTTGCCGGGTTATTTCAAACAACATGGCAAGATCAGAACCTTACTGCTATTCGTGAACGGTTTCGTCTTGGTAGTTTTTGCCGATGTTCTTTTTTCGGAGAATGTCGTCGGAAAGATAGTCTTTGTCTTATTTGGTGCAGGCATGATGACTGCTTCGCATCTTCTCAACCAGCGCTTTTGCCGGGAATGTGAAAGGTGCGGCGCAAAACACCCTCAGCTTTCAGACCGTTCTCTTCTGCCAATCGACGGTTTACGTGAGGAACACGTGCCTGCGAGTCAAATCACAACTAAATCGTTCTATTTCAGAATTAAAACAATTATGAATAACCTATTGAAATCATGTCTTCTTGCTATATTTTTCGCGTCCGCTTCATTTGCTCAAACAAACGGCAAGATCAGCGGCACTGTTTACATCGGTTCCGATACAACAGTATTGCACAATGTTTCGGTCAAGATCGCTGAATTGCAGCGAGTGACTGTAACCGGAGATGACGGCACCTATACGTTTACTGATGTACCAGCCGGACGTTATACGATAGTTGCCCATCAAGAAGGGTTTTCGGATCTTGCAAGAACTGTTGTCGTGGCTGCCGGAGCATCTTCGACGGTCGATTTTCGACTACAGGTCGCAGGCATTAAGGAAAGTGTAACTGTAACGGCAACAGGGTCGGAAGAGAGTACGTTTGAATCAATCGCATCCGTGAGCACGGTCGATTCAAACATGATCCGCGAACGTTCGGCCGTTGGCCTTGGCGACGTCGTAGGCAATGAACCGGGCGTTACTAAACGTTCGTTTAGCCCAGGATCTTCACGGCCGGTAATTCGCGGCCTTGACGGTGACAGGGTACTAGTTTCCACGGACGGGGTTCGCGCAGGTTCGTTGGCGTCACAATCCGGCGATCATGGGGAACCCGTCGACACCTTGGCTGCGGAGAGGATAGAGGTTGTTAAGGGGCCCGCAACGCTGCTTTATGGCAGCAATGCAATGGGCGGAGTGGTCAATGTCATCAGCGGCCACGATGAAGGCTCTCATCCCGGCTTTAGAGGTTATTTGTCCGGAATCGGTGGCACGAACAATAACCAGGGTGCCTTCAGCGGCGGCCTTGAATACGGAACCGGAAAATGGATGCTGTGGGGAAACGGAACGGGACAGCGAACAAGCGATTATGACGCTGGCGGCGATTTTGGGACGGTTGTCAACTCTTTTACGCGAAGCGGGAGCGGGACCGGAGGTTTTGGATATTTTGGAAGCAGGGCCTTCTTTACGACAAATTATTCCTATTATAAGAACCGCTATGGCATTCCTCTTGATCTTAGTGATCCGGATGCTGAACTCCGCTCGCTCCGGATGCACCGCCATAACCTCAAATTTGACCTTGGTTTCACCGACATTGACTCTTTCATCACAAGTGCAAAATTCACTTTTGATGTGAGCCGTTACCAGCATCAGGAACTGGTTGAAGACCAAGTTGGTACAACCTTTAAGAACAATATTTTTTCATACCGCGGGATGTTTGAGCAGAAGCAGACCGGAAAGCTCAGCGGGCGTTTTGGTTTTGAAGGGTTTCATCGAGATTATTCAACGATCGGCGACGAGATACTGATAAACGGCCCGGTAAAACAGAATATGTTTTCAGCTTTTGGGCTCGAGGAACTAAAGTATGAACGAGTGACGTTTCAGTTCGGAGGCAGAATTGAGAATAATCGCTACAGGCCAACGGATATGACATTGCCAAGCCGCGACTTCACAGGCTTTTCGGGCGCGATGGGCGCGAGGTTTGCATTGTGGAATGGAGGAGCGTTTGTAGCGGACTATCGACACTCTTACCGGGCACCGGCGATGGAAGAACTCTACAATAATGGCCCACATGACGGAACGCTGCTTTTCGAAATTGGAGATCCAACTCTCGACGCTGAAGTATCAGACGGTATCGATCTGTCGCTGCGCCAGCAAAATAATCGGGTAAGAGCGGAAGCTAATTTCTTTTACTATAAGATCAGGAATTTCGTTTTTCTTTCCCCTACAGGCATAACTGACCCGGATGAAGAGTTCCCCTTTGCTAACTATGTCCAGAACGACAGCCGGTTCACCGGCACGGAATTGAGCCTCGACATAACTGCACATAAATACCTGAATATCATAACGGGACTTGATTATGTGAACGCGGAATTCAGCACCGGCGAAGCCCTGCCTCGGATCCCTCCGCTTCGCGCCCGCTTCGGCTTGGACATTCATCGAGGCGGTTTGAGCATTCGGCCGGAATTCGTCGCCGTCGATCGTCAGGATCGCATTTTTACTAACGAAACGCCGACCGCCGGTTACGGCACCGCAAACATAACCGGCTCGTATATAATTTCGCGACAGCATACGGCTCACGTCTTTTCGGTCAGCGGATATAACCTTAACGACAAGCTTTATTTCAACCACATCTCGTTCATCAAGGACATTTCACCTGAGATAGGCCGTGGTGTGAGAGCGAGCTATACGCTGAGGTTTTTTTAGAAGAAAAAGATAGAGGAATCGCTGTATAGCGATTCCTCAAGGTGTATCCGAGGCAAGAGATTACCTTGGAGCTTAGCTTTTATCCAAAGCCGATGTTTAACCTAGCCTATTCGCGTGGACGGATGATACTGAAAACAGTATTAATTCCGTTCACTATTTGGCAATATGCACAGTTGCAAACAATGGTGACACAATCATCGGTCGCAGCCTGGTCGCAAGGAGTCGATCGAGCGCCGACCAATCCGGCTGACGCAAAAGTTAAACAAGCGCCTAGGGCAAGTGTGGAAAGGAACTTCTTCATAATATACCTCCAATTCGGTCTTTGGTGCTTTGGAGGGCTGATTGGGTTGTTGCCGGCACCACTTACGATAACAAAGCCTAGAGCGAGAGATATTCTATGCCTCGTTAGTCATGCTGTCAAGTCATTTTTGTGAGGAGATTCGATGAAAAGAGCTTTCAACTGGGTTGTTTGGCTAACAGCTGTGATCCTGTGGGTGTTATTCACCGGACTTGAGATATCTTATGCGGTTACCGGAAAAGGCGCCGTTGAATTTTCCCTCAAAACTGTAGTGGTATCCATTTTGATCGGCACTGCTACTCAAATTGGACTATTTTTGTCGCCCTGGGCGATAGCATGGCCGAGCTGGTATCAAAAAATAGTGTTTATTGCGATGCTTCCGTCCGTTTTTTGGCTTTTGTCACAAATTTATTATGACTTGAACGAGTTTGTCTCAGACTCACGATCGGGCATGAGTTCGGAGGTCTGGATGCACGGTATCGAAGCTGTTGTAATGGTCGCTTTTCTTGCCGTATATGCAATTCAGGCTTTCAGGGTTTCGGTGGATTTCCTTCGGAAGCCAAGTGCGGGGACAGATTGATAGTTACGTTTTTGTTTTGAGTTTTGGTTCATTTCGGTGCCAAGGGCTGGGGCCTTGACAGTATCCCAACCCCCCGGCGCCGAAAGGGCTGCGTTGATTGGGGCGCAGCCTTTTTTAATTATATTAGATCGGCAACATGAGCGCTCGCTGAGGATTTTGATGCGGCAGCGCGTGAGCAAGGGCGTAACATTCAAAGTTGAATGTTACGCCCTTACTAACGTGCGGGCTTCTGCAATAGTAATCTATAATCTACCTGAATGGCTGTCAGAGACAAGAATGATCCTGAACGCTGGAATCCTGAGCCGAGATGGCTCGCGGGTGTCGTGGTTCTCGCGGTTGCCGGTATTTATACTGCGTTGCCGTCGCATCTTATCGTCGGGCCGCGATGGGCGTTTCTTGCGATCGTTGTCGCACTGCTTATCCCAACACTTGCGGCGCACTACATGAAATATCACCGCGTAAACCAGATCCTGGGGTTTGTCGAGAGCGGCGTGATCACCGTGGCGATGATCGTTTCGGTCGTGCTGTTGATATCGGGGTTGCCGACTCATCGTGAGCAGCCGGCTGAGCTGCTGCTTTCGGCCGCCGCATTATGGGCAACGAACGTATTGGTATTTGCGTTGTGGTATTGGCGGCTTGACGCAGGCGGCCCACATGGCCGTGACAAACGAAAGGGCCACGACGAAGGAGCTTTTCTATTTCCGCAAATGACGTTACCCGAAGACGCGCCGATCAAAGGAAAGCCAACCGAATGGGCACCCAATTTTCTTGATTATTTGTTTTTAGCTTTTAACACCAGCACTGCATTTTCCCCAACCGACGTGCCCGTGCTGACACGATGGGCAAAGGTGCTGATGATGACACAGTCGCTAATTTCACTGACCGTTCTGGCCCTGCTTGCTGCTAGAGCGGTAAATATTCTCTAAAGAACTGCTTTTTTAATGGGCTTCTCCAGCCGGTTTTTGAGGAAAGATCATGACGGCACCGATTATGAGAACCAGAAGTATCGCGGTGGCAACATAGCGGCTGAGTTCGAGGCCGCCTTTGTCATAAGGTTTGTCAAGAAAATCTCCAACGACCGCACCAAGCGGCCTCGTCAAGATAAAAGCTATCCAAAAAAGGATAGTGCGGGAAACGCGAGTGAAATAATGCAGCATTACGAGTACTAGTAAGCCGGCGCCAAATACGGCGGCAGCGCCGAGATAGCCCAAATCGGCAGTATCCGCAAACCAATCACCGAGAGCGGTGCCAAGCGTCTGCGAAAACATGATCGTTGTCCAATAAAAAATTTCAGATCGCGGTGTACTAACGCTCGCGATGTTGATCGTGCCAGTCACGCTTTTCCAAATTGCGAGTGCTCCGATCACGCAGATAAGCAGTATCGTTGATCCGCCCGTGTAACCGATGCCGAGGCTTCGTGTCGTATAGTCGGCCAGAGTCGTGCCGACCGTCGTCGTGGCGATGATCGTGAACCAGTAAAGAAGTGGATGGAACTTTGACGCCTTGATCTGTATGGCTACGGCAACGATAAATATGACCGCGAAAACTGCCGTTCCGATCAAGTATCCATATCCGGTCGCCTCGGCAGTCGTTTCACCGAGAAACGACATCGTAAACGCATCTCCGCCGGTTTCGCCAAGCGTCGTACACAGGATCTTGATGATCCAAAACACAAGTGTGACCTCAGGAACTTTGCTTACAACATCACGCAGCTCAGAAACCGTATTGTTATTCAGATTTTCCGACCTCTGCGCGTTCATTGTGCGTTATTTTGGTAGTTTATACTTGGCCCTGACAACGGTTTTGATATTGCCGCGAACGTGAAAATCACCTTCGATCTCGACCCGCAGCGGGTCGCACGCGGCGACAAAATCGTCGAGAATTATGTTGATCACATGCTCGTGAAAGACCTTTATGTTACGGAAAGAATTTATGTAGAGCTTAAGGCTTTTTAGTTCGATACAAAGCTCGTTGGGGATGTATCTTAAACGGATAACCGCAAAATCGGGAAAATCGGAAAACGGACAAATAGCTGTAAATTCAGGTATCTCAAATTCGACCCAGACCTTTTTGCCCGGAAACTCATAAGCAAAAGTATCGAGCGGAAAAAGATCCATCTCGCTGCGCGGAGTCGGACATATTTCGAGCTGTTGGTTGTTTGCGGCCTGTGGTGACTGTTTATCTGACATATCTGTGTTTTCGCGAGCCTAATTTGCGCACTGCCGCAAGATCATTAACACCGCGATCGCTCAATTTGGCGAGCAGGTTTACAAAAATGTGCGCTGTTGCGTAGGCATCGGCGCTTGCGCGATGGTGATTGGTTAGATCGATGGAATAGTGTTCGGCGACGGTCTTGAGCTTATGATTGGCGATGTCCGGCAGCAGTTTTCGCGATAGCATCACCGTGCAAAGACACGGGTTGGCCATCCTGTAGCCGCCAAAGACCTGTCCGATCTCAAAATTTAAGAACCGCATATCAAAACCCGAGTTGTGAGCGACGAGAACCGAGTCGCCGATAAAACTCAAAAGGTCATGTGCTATGTCGGCAAATTTCGGCGCCTCGCTGACCATTTCGTCCGTTATGCCCGTAAGGTTGGTGATAAAGAATGGAATCGGGGTTTCAGGATTCACAAGCGTCTGAAAACTTTCCATCACCTCGCCGTTCCGGACGCGATAGGCACCAACCTCAGTGATGCGGCACGGCGGCGCCTTGGCTCCGGTTGTCTCAAGATCGAATACGACAAATTCTGTTTGCGTTAATTCGCGATTTTCAAATTCGTCGGCAAGTTCAACCGTATCTTCAGTTAGCTTGAGACGCGGATCGCGTGCTATCAGATCGGTAACCAGCAGGCGGGCAAGATAAGGGTCGGGCCTGCGGATCTTCATCACAAAATCGACAACACTAACCGCCGACGCCTTGCCGCCAAATGAGCGCAGCAACGCGATCGTTTCGTTTATTAGCAATGACTCAGAAATTAGGTTAGGATACGGTGTCATCTGGTAAGAGTTTAACAAAGTCCGGCGGCTTAGCCGAAGAAATTAGCCTGGAAATGGATATCCTGGAAAGATTTATCGAAACAAACGCCCTGCTTGAAGGACATTTTATCTTGTCGAGCGGCCTGCACAGCCCGAAATACCTGCAATGCGCGCTAGCGTTGCAGCATCCATCGGAAGCAGCGAAATTTGGTGAGATGATCGCCGGCAATTTTTCCGGAGAGGGTGTCGAAACCGTTGCTTCGCCAGCGATCGGCGGCCTTATCATAGGATTTGTTACCGCGCAGGCACTCGGCGTTCGTTTCATCTGGACCGAAAGAGAAAATGGAGCGATGACGCTAAGAAGAGGTTTTTCCGTAACGGAGGGCGAACGTATTCTGGTAGTTGAGGACGTGATAACAACCGGCGGCTCAACCCGCGAGTGTATTGATGCAATAGAAAAGCATGGTGCAAAGGTCATCGCAGCTGGTTCTATAGTTGATCGGTCGAACGGGGCCGCTGATGTTGGCGTGCTACGGGTTTCGCTGGTCAGTCTTGACGTACCAAGCTACAAGCCCGAAGATTGCCCGCTCTGTGCGGCAGGAATCGAAGCTGTAAAACCCGGAAGCAGGACGGCCATAACAAAATGAGCTTTCGCAGATGCTGTTTTTTGTCGATGGACAGTCTCGACGGTTATGTAAGCGATGACGAGCTCGCGATCAAACCGTTGAATGAGCTGGGCTGGGATGTCAGCACCGTGTCGTGGCGTGATCCGTCTGTGGATTGGAATGATTTTGATATTGTCGTGATCCGGACGACCTGGGATTACCAACGCGACCCCAACTCATTTTTGGAAGCTCTGCAATGTATTGAATATTCCTCGGCAAAACTTGAAAATCCTCTAGATGTCGTAAAATGGAACCTTGATAAGCGATATCTGTGCGATCTGGAGGATAGAAATGTTCCTATTGTCCCGACCGTCTGGGATGCGGAATATCACGAAGCGTCATTCTACAAATGGCTTGAAGATCTGGACACAGCCGAGATCATCATCAAGCCAACTGTAAGTGCAACAGCCGAGCATACCTATCGATTGAGGAGTTTTGATCCGGCGCTAACGGGTGTTTTCTCTGAACGCAGTTTTATGGTTCAGCCATTCATGCCGAATATTGTCGCGGAGGGTGAATATTCGCTTTTTTATTTCGGCGGTGAATACAGTCACACTATTTTGAAGGCTCCGAAGACACACGATTTTCGCGTTCAAGAGGAACACGGCGGTATCATTTCAGCCGTTGAACCTAATGCATCGTTGCTGGAGGCGGGACAAAGGGCGTTTGCTGCGATCCAACCGTCGCCATTATACGCACGTGTCGATCTCGTTCGCGACGAGAAGGATAATTTTGTACTGATGGAACTCGAGTTGATCGAACCGGCGCTTTATTTTCGGATGGACGCTGAGTCACCCCGTAGATTTGCGATCGCTTTGACCAATATTGCGTAATGAATTTTAGGCTACTAATACAATACGACGGCACCGATTTTCACGGCTGGCAGGTGCAGGAAAACGACCGCACTATACAAGGTGAACTTGAGCGCGTGATCGGCATGCTCGCCGATACCGAGGTTGCTGTTGTCGGTTCTGGGCGGACGGATGCGGGCGTCCATGCAGAAGGACAAGTCGCGAATGTTCGATTGAGCGGAAGCAAATTTACACCAGACAAACTCAGGCACGCGATCAACGGAAACATGTGGCGCGATATCCGTATCCTCAAATCAGAAAAGGCGCCGGACGATTTTCATGCACGGTTTTCAGCAAAGCGAAAAACATATATTTATCGCGTAATGAACGCGCCGGTGATGTCGCCGTTTTGGCGTCGGTATGCTCATCACGAATCGCGGCCGCTCGACGTCCCCCAAATGAACGAAGTCGCACGTCTTTTTCTAGGCGAGCACGATTGGACAGCCTTCTCGTCGGCAAAAGCCGATGGTGACAGCCGCGTGCGAAACGTTATTGATTTTACAGTTGAATCTCGGTGGGATGACCGTGCGCAGGGATCGATGGTGGAGTTCAGGATCACTGCCGGTGGTTTTTTGCGATATATGGTTCGCTCTATTGTGGGCACAATGCTCGAAGTGGGACGCGGTGAAAAAGATTCTGATACAATTCAGACGGCGATTGTCACAGGCAACCGTGATCTTGCTGGAAATACGGCGCCTGCACAGGGTTTGACGCTGTTGAAGGTCGAGTATGACTAACTGACAATGTTCATTTATCACATAGTACTTCCGGAAGATTGGGCGGCTTTTGATGCAGAGCTTTATAGAGCTAGGAGCCTCGATACAGAAGGGTTTATCCACTGCAGTTTTGAGGAACAGCTTGATGGGGTGATCGCAAGATATTACGGCGATCGAGACAGCTTGGTAATACTTGAGATCGATCCGGAACGCCTGATGTCGCGGATGATCAAAGAGCCGTCGACGAACAACGAGATATATCCGCACATTTACGGCCCTATAAATCGTGATGCTATTGTTCGAGTTGAAGAAAGAAATTAGCCGCAGTCTACGCAAATACAAACATGCACGAGAATTTTGTCGGCATCGTTAAACCCAATTCTGCTGAAGCAAAACTACTTGCGTCGATAGATCTTGAGCGCCTTCCTCAACACATTGCATTTATTATGGACGGGAACGGGCGCTGGGCAAGGCAACGGGGAAAACCACGCATCTTCGGGCATCGGGCTGGCGCGGATTCTGTCCGAGCGATCACTGACACATGCCGACGGCTTAATATAAAGGCAATTACGCTTTATGCTTTCTCAACCGAGAACTGGAAACGGCCACGGACCGAGATAAAGGGCCTGATGCAGATGTTGAAGCGTTTTATCCGCAGCGAATTGAGAGAGATCGACGAAAACAATATTCGTTTTCAGGCGATAGGTGATATTAATGGCTTGCCCGACGATGTGCAGAAAGAGATCGCCGCGGCAAGGCAAAAGACGGCAAATAATACAGGCATGGTGATGAGCGTAGCACTTAATTACGGATCTCGCGCTGAGATCGTGCGAGCCGCACGCATGGCATTTGCCGACATCGAACGGCGTAACGATGTGATCGATCACCTAACCGAGGACGACATCAGTCGCAATCTTTACACTTGTAACTTGCCGGAGGTCGATCTGTTGGTGCGCACCAGCGGAGAGTTTCGGATCTCTAATTTTCTCTTGTGGCAGCTCGCGTATAGTGAGATCTATGTGACATCGACGCTTTTTCCCGATTTCCGTCGTCCGCAAGTTTTTGAAGCCATACTCGATTACCAAAAACGTGAGCGTCGATATGGCGATGTAAAGCCAAAATAGCTTATGAAAACTCGCATACTAACAGCTGTTATTGCGCTGCCCATAATTATTACGTCGATCATTTTGCCGTGTTATGTGCAGGAGACAGTGTGGCTTTTTGTGGGTATAGCGGCGTTTGCTATTGCGGCTGGATTGTTTGAGTTTTATTCGCTTACAAAAAAACTAGAACTTAAGGCAGATGCGTCGATAGGTTATCTGGGTTCAGTAGCCTTGTTTACGTGTTTCGTAGTTGATGCACCGACTAAGGCTCCTGACCTTTTAATTGCGATATTGGCGTTGAGCATAATTTTGACGCTGATCACACAGATGTTTCGGTTTCAGAAGGATTTCTCAAAAATGTTGACCGGCATAGGTGTGACTTTGTTAGGTGTATTTTATGTGGCGTTTCTTGGGGGTTTTCTTGTCGCGATCCGAACCGGTTTTGAAAATCGGCCTCTTCTCTCGACTCAGCTTTTAGGTTATTTTTTCCTTGTTCTGTTTGGGTCCGACACTGGGGCATATTTTGCTGGACGTGCATTCGGCAAACATAAACTGGCTCCAACGATCTCGCCCGGGAAGACTGTCGAGGGCTTGATAGGCGGCCTTTTGTTCGCGGCAGCCGGTGCGGCCATAGCATCGCTGTCATTTTTTCAGGAATTGCCATTTCAGTGGTCGATACCACTTGCTGTTGTTCTGGCCGGCGTAGGCGTTCTTGGTGATCTGGTCGAAAGCGCTATGAAACGCGGCTCAAAAACGAAGGACGCCGCGAGCATCCTGCCCGGGCACGGTGGTTTTCTCGACCGGCTCGATAGTTTGCTTTTCGGCGCCCCAATCTTGTATTATTTTGCTCGGTTTTATTTTTAAGGTTAATGAGCGCCTTTATTCGTTTTAACGACAATAATTGACTGGCGAGTGCGTTAAGCAAATTAGCGTGCCGCCTTTCGTTATGTCTAAATCGAAAGGCGTTTTTATTTTTATGTTAGATGTTTTAGGAAATTTAGAAAGAACACACACCTGCGGAGAACTGCGCTCAGCGGATGTCGGTAACCAAGTTGTACTTATGGGCTGGGTCGGCAAGAAGCGTGATTTTGGGGTTTTTACCTTTATCGATCTGCGCGATCGTGAGGGTGTTACACAGATCGTCGTCAGCGAGGAAACTGCGAAAGAAGCCCATGCAAAGGCAAAAGGTTTGCGGGGTGAATTTGTGATCGCGGTTAAAGGCGAGGTTGTCGCGCGCGACGATAATGCAAAAAATGCCAAGCTCGCGACCGGTGATATAGAGGTCAAGGTCAGCGAAATTCTTGTCCTGAATGACGCCAATGTTCCGCCGTTTCAACTCGAAGTTGCCGGATCGGAAAATCTTGCGGCTGAAGATACGCGCTTGAAATATCGTTATCTCGATCTTCGCCGTCCGCAGCTTCAGCACAATATCAGGATGCGTGCAAAGGCCGTTGCGGCAATACGCGAGTATTTTGACGGTCGCGGCTTTATTGAGATAGAAACGCCGATCCTACTCAAATCTACACCGGAAGGCGCGCGCGATTTTATCGTCCCTTCGCGTATTCATTCCGGTAAGTTTTTTGCGCTGCCGCAATCGCCGCAGATATTGAAGCAGTTGACGATGATCTCGGGCTTTGACAAGTATTACCAGATCGCGCGGTGCTTTCGCGATGAAGACCTGAGGGCCGACCGACAGCCGGAATTTACTCAGCTCGATATGGAAATGTCGTTTGCCCATCAGGAAATGGCGTATCGCGAGATACAGGGAATGTTCAATCATGTCCTGCGTCTCATCGACGTCGAACTCCCCGCCGAATGGCCGAGGATGACCTATGCTGAAGCAATGCAGAGATACGGCAGCGATAAGCCCGATCTCCGTTTTGAAATGGAGCTGGTTGATCTGAGTGACACGCTGCGCGACACAGATTTTGCACCGTTTGCCGATACGCTGAAAGCCGGCGGACAGATCAAATGCATCGTCGCACGCGGCAAGGCTGATTATTCGCGTAAGCAGACTGACGAATTGCAGGAGTTTGTAAAACGCTACGGAGCAGGAGCCTTGGCATGGATAAAGGTTGGGGATGAAACCACATCATCACTTGCTAAAGTGCTTGGTGAAGCGAAGGTCGCTGAACTTGCTTCTGCCGCTAAAGCTAAAAAAGGTGATGCAGTATTGATCGTTGCCGGACGCAAGTCGGTCGTAGCCGCCAGCCTTGGAGCTTTGCGTCTCGAGATTGCAAAACGCGAAAATCTGATCGACCGCAATAAGTATGCGTGCCTGATTGTGACTGAGTTTCCGATGTTCGAGCATGACGAAGAAACCGACACATATGTCGCCGCGCATCATCCTTTCACATCGCCTATGGACGAGGATCTTGAGATGTTCAAAACGGCGGTAAATGATCCGTCCCAACATCATCTACTTGGGCAAGTTCGCGCTAAGGCATACGATGCCGTGATTAATGGATACGAGTGCGCAGGCGGCTCGATCCGTATTCATCAAAAAGACATTCAGGCATTGAACTTCAAGGCTCTTGGTTTGTCACCGGAAAAAGCCCGCGAGCGGTTCGGATTTTTCCTCGATGCGCTGGAATATGGAACACCGCCGCACGGCGGTTTTGCCGCGGGTATCGAACGAACTTGTATGATCCTTTGCGGCACTGAAAATATTCGTGACGTGATGGCTTTTCCGAAAACTGCCTCGGCACAGGATCTGATGATGGATTCGCCGGGCGATGTCGACGAGTCGCAGTTGAAAGAATTGGGAATTAAGATCACATAGTATTATTTGGCGAACAATTTCCCCGATTGTCTCGTAGAATTTGAAGAGATGCCGTCGAAGTACGATACAAATCCGCTCGATCCGGACTTTCCGGAAAAGGTAAAGGCAGCTGCCGAAGCCGAGGTGGAAACTCGTGTGCTCGATCGTCACGGAGTTGGAACCAGGCAGTTCGGCGAGGCCGGTGAGGAACAAACGCGCAAGTTTACGCCTGTGAATAATACTGCAGGTTACGGCTCTCAGCCTTACACGGGCCAATATGTTCCGGCTAACTACACTCCCGCCGGATTTGCCAACTTAAATCAGTCCGTATCTAGAAAAGTCGATAAGGTTGGCCTGCCGGAAAACATTCTGATCGCAGCGGCTTATTTCCCGTTCTCGCTTGGTTTGGTGGCCGGGCTTATCGAGTTGTTTATCGTTCCAAGGCACGAGACCAAGGTGCGTTTTCATGCTGCTCAAGGACTCGCGGCACATATTGGGTATCTTGTGATCTCGGCCATTTTTGGCATTATCGAAGGCATTACAGGAAGCGACACAGGAAGCGAGTTATTTCAGATCGCCGCGGCAATTATGTTCATAGTTTTTGTTGTCAAAGCGTGGAAAGGAAAACCCATACATATTCAACCTCTCGAGGATCTAACGAACTGGCTCGACGATAAGATAAAACCCAAAGCGTAAGCCTAATCAACTAATTCTTGCCCTTTTGTTTCGATCACAAACGGCAACAACAGTATGCCGACGATCGGGACTACTCCAACCCAAAACAGAACCTGCATGGCGCTGTCGAGCGCGTTAGCTCCGCTTGCAGCGATGCTACCAACCAGAAACGGCCCCAAAGCGGCGATCAATCTGCCGATGTTATAAGTAAATCCTGCGCCTGTAGCTCGAAGCCGTGTTGGAAACAGCTCCGGCAGGTAGTAGGTAAAACTGCCGAATACTCCAAACACCGTCAAGCCGATCGGAAAGTAAAAATACAGACGATTGTGTGGCGCGAGATCGAGCCCAAATGCTGCCATGATCGCCGCGGCCGAAAGAAGGAAATAGATAAGGAACATTTTTTTGCGGCCAAACCATTTTGCCGCAGGTATAGTCAAAAAAGTTCCGATCAATCCGCCGAGGTTAAAGCTGTTCGTCGCCGTTTTGACCCACTGCTGGCTCATTGCCTCAGCGGCAAAAGCATCAATCCCGAGCGACGACGCTTCTCGCGCAGCAAGGCCTTTTGCAACCACCGGAATGAACGCATTGCAGCTCCACCACATGACCAGAGCGGTGAGCGCCATTGTCAGTCCGCTGATCGTAAGTCTGATCGTCTGTGGTGAGAAAAGCTCGCTTATTTTAGCGTGGGCCTCGGCTGATGATTTTTTCCACCGTTCCGGTTCTTTAACAAACAAACGGACGAAAAAAGCAACCGCCGCCGGAACAAGTCCAAACAAAAAGACATAGCGCCACGAAACCGCCGGGTCGTTAAAGTAAACACCCGTTACCTGAAACGTGACAAAAGTAGCGAGAAACAGGCCCATTGGCGCGGCTGTGTAAAGCAACGCGCCGGCTTCGACTCGACGTTTTTCCGGCACAACCTCGGCAACCATCGCAGCCCCGGCTGCCCATTCACCGCCAATTCCAAGACTCGCGATCACGCGACACACGAGCAAAAACCAAATGTTCGGCGCAAAAGCGCACATAGCCGTGCCGAGTGCGTAGAGCAGCATCGTCAAAAGCAGCGTTTTTGTGCGGCCTATTCGGTCTGCAACCTTGCCGAAAATCACGCCGCCAAACGCCCAACCGATCAGCAACACTGACGTTAGTATGCCTGTCCACTGTAATGTTGCGGCCTTTGCGGCAGGTGACCCAAGTTCGAGACCGAGCAGCGTCGGCACGCAATTTGGAGCGACGTAATTGAAGAGCATTCCATCAAAAACGTCAAAACCCCAGCCGAGCCAAGCGGCAAAAAGGACGGTCCATTGATAACGGTTCATGTCCAGCAGCGTTCGTCCGCCTGCAACGTGTGTCTGCTCCATAATTTATCGAGTGGTGTGCTAGTCTTGGGATAATACTATGGATAATCAGCGATCTTTGCAAGAAACCTATTCGCCGGCGAGTATCTGTTTTGGCTGCGGGCCTGCGAACGAGAAAGGCTTACACATAAACAGCTTTCCAGAGGGTGATGAAGTCGTTGCAACGTGGCACGCCGAGCCTCACCACCAGGCCTTTCCCGGCATGTTGAACGGCGGCATCATCGGTGCGTTGCTTGATTGTCACTCAAACTGGGCTGCAACGTATTTTATGATGAAGCGCGACGGAAAGGACAAGCCCGACTGCACGGTAACAGCAGATTTTCACGTCAAACTGTTAAGGCCGACACCGAGCGATCAGCCAATACATTTGCGTGCAAAGGTCGTTGAATCAAAAGAAGACAGAGCGACTGTAGAAGCCGAATTGATCGCTAATGACAAGGTCTGTGCTACGTGCCGCGGAACCTTTGTCGCCGTTAAGGAAGGTCATCCCGCATATCACCGTTGGTGATCTTATCTAATTGCTTTTGAAATTCGCCATGCAGCCCAAGTTTTTCGAGCCATGTAGTTTGTTCCGCCATCAGTCGCGGAAGATGAACAACATCTGAAAGAGCATAATTAACCAACTCCTCTGTCCATACGCCGTTCCAGTTGCGGTTGAATTTGGCACGCTGGGACTTATCCAGATCCACGGCGAAGTAACGATAAAGAGTTTCTGCGAGTGAAGCCGATTGATTGGCTCCGCGTGTCAGAACTTTTTCGGCGATCATAGTATCGAAAACATTCTCGACCGTGTATTCATTTGCTCTCAAAAATTCGAGATCGAATTTCGCGTTGTGAAATATCTTACGGATCGATTTATCGGTCAAGATCTCGGCAAGCCTTCCGAGTTTCACGCCTTCGCTCACGGGAACAAGAACATTAAAATTACCGTCTGAGAATTGGATGGAAAAGAGTTTTCCATGCTGGGCACTCAAGCCCGATGTCTCCGTATCGCAGCCTAAACTCTCAGCCGCAGAGAGTTTTTCAAAGGCCATATCGATCTCGGCTTCCGTGCGTGCGACTAGAATATCCATTGCTCAAATTGTAGATTAAATACAGCTAAACTATCTATGCCCGAAATACTTAATGAGATCGAAGCCCGCATCCTCGGTTCGCTTGTCGAAAAGCAACTGACCACACCGGAATACTATCCGCTGACGCTGAACGCGCTTGTCAACGCCTGCAATCAGAAGAACAATCGTGATCCGGCTACTTCATTTAGCGAAAAGGCTGTGGACGATGCGCTCGAAAACATGCGTGACCGCAACCTGGTGTATGTGTTTTATGGAAGCACGAGCCGTGTGCCGAAGTACAAACACATGCTGCCGTCCGTTTACGAGCTCGACGAACCTGCGACGGCGATCATCGCTGAATTGCTGCTTCGTGGGCCGCAGACGCTGGGTGAACTGCGTGGCCATTGCGAGAGGCTTTATGCGTTCTCAAGTCTCGGTGAGGTGCAGGAAACACTCGATGGCCTGATGCGTCGTGAAGACCCGCTTGTCGTCAGGCTTCCCGTTCAACCGGGACGTAAAGAGGCCCGTTTTGCACATTTGCTTTCGGGTGAGGTCGATATCGAGGCGATGGCGACGGTTCAATCTGGTCGTGCTTCACGAGGATCGGCCGATGGCGAACGAGTCGAAAAACTTGAGGAAGAAGTCGCAGCTTTGCGCTCTGAAGTGGAATCTCTAAAACAAACCTTCGAAGAATTTAAGAAGCAATTTGAATAGGTAATTCGCTCTAATAGGAGGAAAACATTATGACAACGGAACAGCTTCGATATTTTTTTGGCTGGTGTGCGTTGTTCAATTATGGCTTGCTGATATTTTGGGTTTTGCTTTGTGTTATGGGCCGCAGATTCTTGCTGGATATGTGCCGCAGATTATTTCTCATATCCGAAGAAACATACGATAAAGGAATGTTTTACGGCATAACCTTTTACAAGCTGGCAATTATTCTGCTTACGCTTATACCCTATCTGACGCTGCGAGTATTGAAATAGAAAACACCTTCGCATCAGGCAGAAAGTTGGTTAAAGGCATCTCCCGAAAACTTGAAATGTGTCTCCTCGTCGTTACTCACTGCTCCCAGTTTTTTATAAAAGTTTATCGACGGCGTGTTCCAATCCAGAACGTGAAAATCGATACGCTCAAAACCGCGTGATGCGGCCTCTCGCGCTATTTCCTTAAGCATTGCCTCGCCGATACCTTTACCACGAAATGCGTTGTTGACATAAATGTCATCAAGATGAAAACCTCGTTCTCCTCGAAAGCTTGAAAAATTTGGATAATAAAGTGCGTAGCCGATCGGGGTCCTGCCATCAAAGGCGATCAATCCCTCGAGTGTGGCATCCTCACCGAACATAGCCTTGTGCAAACGCTCTTCTGTGACAGTGCAATACTCGGTCAGCTTCTCGTACGCCGCCAGTTCACGGAGTAGAGTTAAGACGCTCGACAGATCTTCGGGGTTTATTTTTCTGATCATAAGTACTCAAAAACAAAGGCCAGGTTCGAGATCGAAGCCTGGCCTTTGCATTTCATTGACCGTTAGATCAATTCTTTTTCTTTGGTGTAGCCGGCGCTTTTTGCGGAGCCATTTTTTGCTCGTTTTTAAGAAAATCTACGGCCTCTTTGACACTCGCCTTTAGAGGATGTGTTTCCGGGGCTGTTTCGGCAAATTTTTGCATTAGATTCAGGCCCTCCTGCATTTGTGCTTTATCGCCATTAGAGACCCCTTCAGCAAAAAGCGATAATCCCATTCCGGCTATCGCGTCCATATTGTCGGGTGTTTTTTCTAAAATAATACTATATCCGTGAAGTGCTGTTTTTGTCTGGCCGGAGTTCCTCATGTCATTAGACCAGGTCAGCAAAACTGAAAGCTTGTTCTTCTCGTCGGTTTCGGCTGCCAGGTATTTGTCCAGAATCGCGGACGTGTTTTCCAACGCAGGCGAATCCACGATCCCTATTCTGGTCATGATGCCCTGGACTTCAACACAACTCTTTAGAGCCTCGATCTTACTTCGAGTCATTGATTCCTGAACCTTCGGATCTCCTGAGGATGCTTTTTCTAGTATTTCAAGAGACTTTTGAAACGTTGTAATGGCTTCTTCATAATCCGGTTTCGCCTTATCTCGTGCTGCTTGTTTGGCTGCACTATCGCCCTGCCTCCCCTGGTTGTACGCAGCAGTAGCCCTTTCTCTTAGGGCTTTCCCTTTGTTGTTAAGCATGATCGGGGCACTTCCTTCATAATCGGGGTCAGCCCTGTATCCTTCATCAAACTTCGCGATCGCGAGATCGTAGTTAGGAGGCTTAGCGTTAAATGCCTCAGCGCCCTCAGTTAGGGCCTTGTTGATCACCTTGTTCGTTTCTTCGATCTTCTTGTTTTTTTCTGTTATCTCAGCATTCTTTTTCGCAAATTCAGCCTGAGCTTTCTTTTCCTCCTCACTCACGCCGGAATCCGAGCCATTATTCTTTGTGACAGAAGTTGCTCCTTTCTTCGCTTCTGCTTCGGTGAACTTTTTGCCGTCACCGGGATAAATGACTATCTTCAGGCCTTCCTGGCCTGCCCGGATATCGGGATAGACGATCGGAGCGCAGTTCGGAGCGCTTACTGATATCAAGTACTCGCCATACAGTATCCCAGCAAATCTAAACTCACCTTTTTTGTCGGTCTTTTGCGTATAAAAGCCTTTGACATCCGTGCGAAACACGTCGACTACGGCACCGGCGACCGGCTCAGTTTTGCCGTCTTTCTCAAGAACAACGGTACCGTTCAGGGGTGCCATCTGTGCATAAACGGCTGAGTTAACGGCCAACGTTGTGAGACAAGCAAAAATGAAAAATAAAAACGATTTTCTAAGCATTTAGTTCCTCCGAGTACGTTCAAGCGACAAACGCGCGTGTCTTAAGATGCCGTGCCGCCGAAAGAGTTTGTCTGATACAAGTATCTTACCCCAATAAGTCCTAATTCATAAAGACCATTTATTGTGCTATCTTATCCCTTCGATATGACACACAAAGTTTACAATTTTAGTGCCGGACCGGCGGTCATGCCGGCTCCGGTTTTGGAAAAGGCTCAGAGCGAGATCCTATCGCTGAACGGCATCGGAATGAGCGTAATGGAGATCAGCCATCGCTCAAAGCAATTTGCCCCTATTCTGGCGGGAGCTGAAAGCGGACTGCGTGAATTGCTAAATGTGCCTGACAATTACCGCATACTCTTTCTGCAAGGTGGCGCAACGCAGCAGTTTTCGATGATACCGATGAACTTCCTCTCCTCTGGTGAAACCGCCGACTATGTGATCACCGGTGCCTGGGGCAAAAAGGCTCTGAAAGAGGCGAAACGCTGCGGCAATGCCGTAACGATCTTTTCGACTGCTGACGAGGGTTTCAAGTCTGTTCCGGAACAGGCCGAATTGAATTTCAGCCCCAATGCAAAGTACGTTCATTACACGTCGAACGAAACTATTGAGGGTGTCGAGTTCAAATACGAGCTTGAGGGCAGCGGCATTCCGGTCGTTTGCGATGCGTCGTCCAATATTCTTTCAAAACCGCTCGAGATCGAGAAATACGCTTTGATCTATGCCGGCGCACAGAAGAACATCGGACCCAGCGGAGTGACGGTTGTCATCAT
>JBGARA010000063.1:0-23645 GCA_044230475.1 Pyrinomonadaceae bacterium
TGGTAAACGTATGGACGATGTCGTTCTCATCACAATGTCTGAATTTGGACGCACGGTACGCGAAAACGGCTCTCGCGGCACCGACCACGGCCACGCGAACGCGATGTTTATCCTCGGAAATTCTGTAAAGGGCGGAAAAGTTTACGGCGACTGGCGCGGCCTCAGATCAGACAAACTCTACGAAGGCCGCGACCTCGACGTCACGACCGATTTCCGCGACGTTTTTGCCGAGGCTGCCTACAAACACATCGGCAGCAAGGATCTTTTAAAGCTGTTTCCGACTTACATGGCGACAAAAGAGAAGTTCAGAGGGTACATGGGTTAGTTCAAATTAGACCGGGAATTTTACGACCCACATAACTCTTTCCATTCTTTGTCAAAGTCCATCGCTTCCAGTGTTTTGACGAAAGCCTCGCCGGAAAATGTGTTTGAATACGCTTAACCAACTCCATCGCTTCCTCATCTGGATTTTCAAATGGTAGGGAGAGAAAGAGATTTGCTGTGGAAGTTTCTGAAATTCGCGCATAAAGCGCGGATTCGCCGAGATACCGTTGAAAATAGACTTCAAATTGTAGATATTCGTTTCGGTTTTGGAATGGAAATTGTTTATGGCGGAAATCTGCAAATCTAAGATTCCAATTCACATGCACTACTAGCGATTGCCCTGCATATCCTGCGTCTGGGATCGGACGCAAGCCTTCGAGATCATAGATCAACGGTTTCAAATCATTTGGATCCACACACCATTGATTTGCGGCGAACTCACCAATTTGGCGGCCTTCTTTTCTTCGGAATCTGTTATCAAATTCTGCTGTTAATGCCAAGAAGTAGGTATATCCAATTCCAAGGTCAAATAGTTCAAGGATGACTGAGGTGGGAACCGGGTCGAGCGATACTGAATTTACGAAGTTATCGAGAGCCTCGAAGGTTTTCACAAAGCCCTTAAAACGAAGAGAGTGGGCTCCACCACTAGAAATTGGAAGTCCATCATATGTTATGGCAGCTTGGCGAGTCATGTTACGACGCTGGTATTTCGGCCTCAACCAGCAGTGCCAATAGATTCAGTGACTCCTGCCAGCCGAGGTAGCAGGCTTCAGGTGGGATAACAGCGGGGACGCCTTCCTGGACGATGTTGATTTCGGTGCCGACCATTACTTTTTTGAATGTGATCGTCACGACCATCTCGCCGGGCATATTTGGATCGTCGAATTTGTCTGTGTGCTTGATAAGTTCGCCGGGAACGAGTTCGAGATATTCGCCGCCGAATGAATGAGCCAGTCCCTTACCAAAATTTGTGAATGACATTTTGTATGTACCGCCGACACGAGCATCAACGTGATCGACTTTGCCTGTAAAGCCGTTCGGCGGCAGCCATTTGACCATTGCTTCGGGATCAATGAATGCCTGATAGACCTTTTCCGGAGCTGTCTTAAATACTCGATGAAGTTTTATTGTGTTCGTGTCCATAATTCTATGCGGCCGTTAGCCTAAGTTTTCTAACGCTGCTGATCTTAAGCGATCTTTTTTCATGCCACAAATCATAATTCGACTGCATCGCTAGCCAGCTTTCGGGTGAGCGGCCAAGAGCCTTTGCGAGTCGCAATGCCATTTTCGGGCTGATGCTGCTCGTTCCGTTCAAAATGCGGTTCAGCGTCGATGGAGAAACATCGAGAGCTGCGGCAAGTTCACGGCCTGAAATATGGTTTGGCTCAAGATAAACTTCAGTGATAAATTCACCCGGATGTGGAGGGTTGTGCATCGCCATTAGTGATAATCCTCATAGTCAAGGACATATGCATGTCCGTCAATAAACTCAAAAGTAATTCGCCAGTTTCCGTTAACCCAGACTGACCACCGACCTCGTTCGAGACCCTTTAAAGCATGAAGACGAAAACCAGGTATTTCCATATCTTCAATGCCAAAAGATGTATCCAAAGCCGTCAATAACATCCTAAGCCGTTTCTTGTGATGAGGTTGAATACCCGCTACACTCCCTGATTCAAAGAACTTTTTTAGCCCCTTGTGTCGAAACGACTTTATCATCGTGAAAGTATATCATAATGTGTTGCGCGTCACGCAACGAGTTGTTTGCTCGTGAATTGGTGTAGAATCTTGCAGCATGGATAAAACCGAGCTTATTAAAAACGTTGGTGAAAACGAACTGATGAAATTCCTCGGTGTAAAGATCGAGGTTGCGACGCCGGAGCGCGTCGTTCTGACGATGGAGGTCACGTCAAAGGTGCATCAGTATGTCGGAATAATGAACGGCGGAGTTTCGATGTATCTCTGCGAAACGGCTGCGTCGATCGGAGTCGTTGCCGGCGCCGATCTTACAAAGGTCACCCCGGTTGGTATTGAGATCAACGCTAATCATTTACGCGCGGTCAGCAAAGGAACTATTACGGTCGAGGCAAAGCCGATACATACAGGCCGCACAATGGGCGTTTGGGGCATCAACATTACCAACGACAAAGGCAAGCTCGTCTGCACGGCCCGGCTGACGATGCTGATCCAAAAACGTGTCGCTTACCAATCAGAAGGATAGCCACAAAAGGCCCAAGATACGCAAAATATTAGATCCAGACCTGACTCTTTGCGACTTATGCGCCTTTTTGCGGCTATAATTTTCTGAAATGCATTCATTTGTCCGAAATCTGATCACCGAATGGCGGCGGCTTGAGCTGCCGGTTGAGAATGCGACTGTTGTCGTCGCTGTTTCGGGCGGAGCGGATTCGGTTAGCCTGCTGCTTGCGCTGAATGAACTAAGAAAGAGCGCGAAGTTGAATATTAAGATCGTCGCCGCACATCTTAATCATCAATTGCGTGGAGTCGAGAGCGACGTTGACGAACAGTTTGTAAAACACCTCACGACCGAGTTAGGTGTCGGACTCGATCTACATCGTAAGAAGATCAGCTCTGAAGGCAATCTGGAGCAGAATGCCCGGAATGCCCGGTACAAATTTCTCGCCGAGTCAGCTAGAAATCTTAAAGCCTTTGCGGTCCTCACCGGCCATACGATGAACGATCAGGCGGAGACGTTTCTTCTAAATCTGATCCGAGGCAGCGGACCAGATGGCTTAGGCGGGATGCGTGTCATGAGGGAATTAGAAGAGGAAAACAGAGAAAGAAACGAAAATGAGAGTGTTTCAAGTCCTCTTCTCCCCTTCTCATCTCACCCGCTTCTCCTAATTCGTCCGCTACTGACATGGGCCAAGCGTATCGATACCGAGGCGTTTTGCCATGAACTCGGCATCGAATACCGCTACGACACGATGAATGAGGACACGGCATTTAAGCGAGTCCAGATCCGAAAGATCCTGCTTCCGCTGCTTGAGGATATGAATCCGCGGATCGTCGAGACGCTCGCAAATACCGCCTCGCTGATGCAAAATGTCGCCACGCCCGACGAAACCTCAGACAACGCCGTGATCCGGAACGAACTTAGTCTTAGTCTGCTCAAAACCCTTTCAAAACAAGAGCTTTACAGCACTTTACGCGGGTGGCTGCGGCAATTGCGCGGAAACACGCGGGCATTGCAACTGAAACATATTCAGGCCATCGAACGTTTGGTTTTTAGTGAGAAAAGCGGCAAAACATCGGAGCTGCCCGGCGGCAGGGTGGTCAAATCGGGCGGCAAGCTTATTTATGAGGAAAATAAGGTTGTAAATTGAGGTTCGGGCATCTAAAATCATAGTTTAGGGGCATGCGCGCTGCATGCTATTAGAAACAACGCTTTACGGCGTTATTTCATCAAATTGCGACACGGTAACTTTCTCGAAAGAAAGTTCATTTGGAGGCTATTTAATTGAGTTCTAAGGCAAAACAAGTTCTATTGTGGTTGATGATAATTTCCAGTGCCCTGGTGTTTGTCTGGTATTTGCAGACCACCAAAACGCCGCAGGCAAAAGAGTTATCCATCGACATGGCGGTAACGCGTATCGAAAACAAGGAGTTCAAGGCTGCTTTGTTCAAGCAATCCGCTGTCGAATTTACCGACCTCAACGGTAATAAGTTTCTGACAAAGGTCGGCAGCGATCCAACTCGTGAACTTCTCACGAACACGGTCAATAATTTCAACAAAGATAACCCAACTTCAAAGATCGAAACGAACGAAGAAGAGGTTTCGAGCGGTCTTGGCTGGATAGTCTTG
The DNA here is from genome assembly GCA_044230475.1 of Pyrinomonadaceae bacterium. GTDB lineage: Bacteria > Acidobacteriota > Blastocatellia > Pyrinomonadales > Pyrinomonadaceae > OLB17. The sequence goes on from JBGARA010000063.1 coordinate 4,151, forward strand.
GTTCAGGCTTTACCGTTGTTACTGATATTCGGCTTCCTCGCCTTTACTTTGCGACAAATGCAGGCTGGTGGCAACAAAGCACTGAGCTTTGGTAAATCGAAAGCCAAACTGCTAAACAACCAGCAAAAGCGCATAACCTTTAAGGATGTTGCTGGTGTCGACGAGGCCAAAGAAGAATTGCAGGAGATAATCGAATTTCTAAAAGATCCGCAAAAGTTTCAAAAACTAGGCGGCAAAATCCCTAAGGGAGTACTGATGGTCGGCCCTCCGGGGACTGGTAAAACATTGCTTGCAAAGGCCGTTGCGGGCGAAGCAAACGTTCCGTTCTTCTCGATATCTGGTTCGGATTTCGTCGAGATGTTTGTCGGCGTAGGTGCTTCGCGTGTTCGTGATCTTTTTGAACAGGGCAAGAAAAATGCTCCGTGCATCATCTTCATCGATGAGATCGATGCCGTGGGGCGTCACCGCGGTGCAGGCTTAGGCGGCGGGCACGATGAGCGTGAACAAACGCTGAACCAATTGCTAGTCGAAATGGATGGCTTCGAGTCGAACGATGGCGTTATTCTCGTTGCTTCGACAAACCGGCCTGACGTTCTTGATCCGGCACTTCTTCGTCCCGGACGATTTGATCGTCGCGTGGTCGTTGGCCGTCCGGATGTTCGCGGCCGTGAGGGCATTCTTAAGGTTCATACGCGCAAGATACCTCTCGACGAAGGCGTCGATGTCAGCGTTGTGGCTCGTGGAACACCGGGCTTTACCGGCGCCGATCTTGCCAATATCGTGAACGAAGCAGCACTCAATGCAGCACGTTACAACCAGAAGGTTGTAACCATGGCTGATTTTGAGGTCGCCAAAGATAAGGTGATGATGGGCGCCGAGCGCAGAAGCATGGTCATCTCGGACGACGAGAAAAAGATCACTGCCTATCACGAAGCAGGCCACACACTCGTCGGCCTCAAAGTTCCGAACGCTGATCCGGTTCATAAAGTGACTATCATACCGCGCGGTATGGCACTCGGCGTGACTATGTATCTGCCGGAGAAAGATCGTCTTAGCGCGAACAAGGAATTTCTGCTCGGGCAGATCGCGATGGCGATGGGCGGACGTATAGCCGAGGACCTATTCATCGGCAGCATCACGACCGGCGCGGCCAACGACATTGAAAAAGCAACCGAGATCGCTCGTTCGATGGTTTGCGAATACGGAATGTCTGATCTCGGCCCGCTGACTTTTGGTAAGAAAGAGGAACAGATCTTCCTTGGCCGCGAGATAGCTCAGCATCGCGATTATTCTGAGGATACTGCGATCAAGATCGACAAAGAAGTGCAAAAGATCATAAGCGAGCAGTACAATCGAGCACAGACAATTCTCGATGAAAACCGCGATACGCTTATCCGTCTCGCGGAAGCATTGCTCGAATTTGAAACGCTCGACAGCGTTCAGATAAGACGTGTGGTTGCAGGTTTGCCGCTCGATGGCGACAGCTCTCCCACGATCAAAGGTAACAGTGATGTTGCAACGGAGGAGGAATCAAAGAACCCCTTCAAAAAACCGATCCTGCCACCAATCACGGGAAATAACCCCGCAACGGCTTAGCTATGTTGCTGGTTTGCTTTATAGGCCCTGTAGGTCATATAAGACCTATAGGGCCTATTAGTTATGCACTGGAGAATCGCTCACCGCAATATATCACTCGACCGACCGCTCGTCATGGGCATTCTCAATGTCACACCGGATAGTTTTTCGGACGGTGGTGAATATTTATCCGTTTATGACGCCCTCAGAAAGGCTGAAGAAATGATCGGTGATGGCGCCGATTTAATAGATGTCGGCGGTGAATCAACCCGTCCGGGCAGCGGTCCGGTGGCAGTGGATGAAGAAATCCGCCGTGTTATCCCTGTGATCGCCGCTATCTCAAAACGCTTTGACACACCGATCTCGATCGACACCACAAAAACAGAAGTAGCAGAAAAAGCCGTTGAGGCAGGAGCGTCGATCATCAACGACATTTCCGGGCTGAGATTTGATGCACGGATCGCAGAAATAACTGCTCGGCAGTCCACCGGCCTCGTTTTGATGCATTCGCGCGGTGGACGTGAAGCTCTCCATTCGCAACCGCCAATTGATGACGTCTTTGCCGATGTGGCCACTGATTTTCGGCGCGCAATTGGAACGGCTCATTCTTATGGTGTGAAGGATGAGCAGATCGTTCTCGATATCGGCATCGGTTTTGGCAAGACGCTGGAGCAGAACTTAGAGTTGATAGCAAAACTTGATAGACTTGTAAGTGAATTTTCAGAGTTTCCGCTTTTGGTTGGCGCATCGCGAAAGTCCTTTATCGGCAAGGTTCTCGGTGATGTTCCGCCGACGGAAAGGCTTGGTGGAAGTATCGCTGCCGCTTTGATCGCCGTTCAAAACGGAGCAAAGATCGTCCGAGTCCATGACGTAAAAGAAACGATTGCTGCGATCAAATTAGCGGCAAGTCTTAAGAGCTTTTGAAAGGATCTAGAATGAAATATTTACGGCTGTCGCTGCTCATATCTGCTTTCCTCCTGCTGTCGGGTTTCACCGATTGCTATAAGGCTGTCACAAACTCCGGCCTTCCTAAAAATATCAAGACCGTTGCTGTTCCGGCCTTTCAATTCGAGCCAAAGGGATTGCGGTATCGCGTCGAGTCACGTTTTACTGATGCGGTCACTCGCGAGATCATTCGCCGCGGAAATGGACTCAAAGTTCAAGGGAACCGCACCGGAGCAGATGCCGTTCTCGAAGGCACAATACGCGATTTTAGTTTTTCCGGCGTTCTGCTCGACAGCGAAGGCCGAGCACGCGTCTATGAAGTAACGATCGTCACAGCTGTCACCATCCGCGATCTAAAGAACGATACCATTCTTTACGATAATCAGAATTTTGTATTCCGCGACTCGTTCGAGTTTTCCTCTGACCCGCGGTCATTTTTTAACGAAGAAGACCCGGCGGTAGAACGCATGGCCCGAGCCTTTGCCGAATCCGCTGTGTCAGCCTTCATCAACGGGATCGGGGTCAAAGAAGAAAAGAAATAAATTAGCCACAAAAGGCACAGAAAGCACAAAATTATTTGAGATGACGGATGAGCAAATCAATAAACTTGCCGATGTAGTACGACAGACGAGTTTTGATATTCACAAATTTCATAGACACGGACATCTTGAAAAGATATATGAGAACGCACTCGCTCACAGACTTCGAAAACTTGGCTTTAATGTTGAACAGCTATTTACGCTCGTCAAAATTTGAGCACGGACTGCTCATTAATTTTGGTGCTGAAAAATTCCAGATAAAGAAATTGGTATTGAGAGAAACTGACTAGGTTTATCATTTTTGTGCTCTTTGTGCCTTTTGTGGCAATCCTCTTATGGTTTTTTCGAGAGAAGATCTGCGAAATCAATTGAAACGGCGTGAGATATCGCCGGCTTATGTACTTTTCGGCGCAGAAACGCACCTTCGCGACGTTGCGGCCAAAACCATCGCTGATTTTGCTTTTGCCGAAGGTGATCTTCGCGACTTTAACGAAACGAGTTTTAGTCTCAACACTGAGGGCAATCTTAAACATGCTCTATCGGCTGCCGAACAACTGCCGATGATGGCGACGCGCCGTGTGATCCGTATCTCTGATGTGCGTATTTCTGCCAGCGGAATTCGTGACACTATTACTGAAGAAGATGAGCCACTGCTGTCAGCCTATTTTGCAAATCCGGCACAGCATTCAGTCGTAATTTTCGTCGCCGACGAATTGAACGGCGTGCGAAAAATGGGTAAGTTTCTTCGCGACAAAACCAATGCGGTCGAATTTGCTGTTTTAGATGATGCTCAGCTGACCAAAATGGCGCGCGATAAGTTTAAAGAGTCCGGCATCGAGATCGGCGAACCTGCATTGCGTCAACTGATCGCTTTCGTGGGGCAGGATGCCAGACGATTGAACAATGAAGTAAACAAACTCGCGGCAGCAGCGATGCCGGGAAAAGTTGTGACTTCGGAGCTAATAGACGCACTCGTGCCCAATTCGCGCGAGCTTAGCAACTTTGACCTGACGGATCATCTGGTTGCCGGTCGTAAGCCACAGGCATTTGCGTCACTTAAGAAGATACTCGACGATGGCGGAGAACCGCTGATGTTACTCGGGCTGATCTCCTATAATTACCGGCGGCTCCTGATGGCAAAAGATATGATGGAGCGCGGCGTCGACCGCCGCGAAGTAGCCAGTGTGCTAAAACTCAGATACAACGATCAGGAACCATTTATGGCGGCGGCGAGGCGTGCAAGCATGAAAAGTCTCACGCGAGCGATCACCCTGCTTGCCAAAACCGATCTTGCAATAAAAACTTCGCAGGGCGGCAGCGGGCACGCCGGAGCACGTCTCCAGATCGAAATGCTCGTCTGTGAACTAGCCCTTATTTAGAATCTAGATCGGCGCCAGACCGGTTGCGTTGTTGTAGTTGCGATAAAGATCGTTGTAATCTCCGATCGCCCGGTTAAGAATAAGCGGCATCTGCGGCAGATCGTTAGTATTCACGATCAGATTCAAATTCCTTAGGAACGCATCGTGAGCGTTCATGGTCGTGCCGGCGTCTTCGAGCGAAATTAGGAAAAGACGACGTCTTTCGGACGAATACATCGCATTAGCCTTTTGCTGAATGATCGCAGCTCCGCCCATTTCAGGAGCAAAATCCGGAGAGAAAACCAGTAACTCGGTTTTACCGTCGCGCAATCGCTCATTAGCCTGCGCCGGCGTCTGCGCTACGTATACTTTGTAACCAGCTTTAGCAAGCACTTTGGCGGTCTCGTCCGCGTGCTGGCCAAGGCAGAGCAGGATTCGGCGCGGCTTCTCATCCGAATCATCATCTGTGGACAATGTGCTGTTCGTGCCTGTTTGTAATGCCTGCAGCAATGACCGCAAAGCGCTGTTTATCTGGACCTCAGATTCCTTTGCCGCAAATTCCTGGGCACCTTCGCCGGTCGACGCAGCGGCCTTGCTTGCAGCCAATTGGTCAACGGTCGACATACCTTTTCCCGAAGCATCCTTCTGAACCCGTAGTAAATTCTGGCAACGTGGACAGCGAACCGAGAAATTTCCACTTGGTATTTTCGATTCGTCAAGCTGTAGAGAAACAGAACAGTTATCGCATCTAATGATCATATTTTTATTCCATCATGTTCAGAACCGAGTCAGGGTTTTCCGGCGGGGGCGGCGGGATCATCGGCTTTGGCATCGGTTTGTTTTGCGCATTCACATAGTCTTCAGTCGAGGAAAGTCCTTTCAACTGCAGCAGCAAATTATTCTGATTCGTGGCAAATGAGAGACCGTCATCCATAGTGATGAGTTTCTTTTCGATCATGTCGCGGATCACAGAATCGAAATCCTGCATGCCGTCGAGCTCACCGTCACGGATCGCGTCAAGAAGCGTCTTACCCTCAGTCTCGCCCTTCTCGATATACTCGCGCGTTCGCGGATTTGATTTCAAAATTTCGCACGCGGCAATACGGCCCTTACCGTCAGCCGTCGGGATCAGTCGCTGCGAGACGATATATCTGAACGTCTGCGCGAGACGCGTACGGATTATGCGTTCTTCATTCTTTGGATAAAGGCCGATGATACGATCAATGGTTTTCGAAGCGTCGATCGTGTGCAAAGTGGATAAAACAAGGTGGCCTGTTTCTGCAGCCTCTAACGCAATTTCTGCTGTTTCGAGATCGCGCATTTCGCCGACGAGAATAACTTTCGGCGCCTGACGAAGTGCGGCACGCAATGCGGATGCAAAATCTTTTGTATCGGCGCCGACCTCGCGTTGATTGATCGTGCTCTTCTTGTGGTTGTGCAAAAATTCGATCGGGTCCTCGATCGTTACAATGTGATATGCCTTGGTCTCGTTTATGCGGTCGATGATCGCAGCAAGCGTTGAACTTTTTCCCGATCCGGTCGGCCCGGTCAGTAATACGACGCCATTACGAATGTCCGCAATATCGGCAAGCTGATGAGGAAGCTTGAGAGTTTCAAAACTCGGTATCTCGTGAGGAATTACACGCATTACGATCGAGAACGAATTTCTCTGCTGGAAAATATTCACGCGGAAACGGCATTTGCCCGGCAAAGCATAGCTGAGATCGGCCGTTTGCGTTCTCGCCAAATGCAGAGCTGCATCCTGATTGTCGCGGATCAAAGACATCGCGATCATTTCGGTCTGAAAAGCCGAAAGTTTACCAAGTCCAATAGGCGAAGCCGGATAAAGCACGCCATTGATCTCGACCTGCGGTTTTTGCCCGCAGGAAAAGTTCAGGTCACTTACATTTTCGGAAATGAGCAGCATCTGCTCAATGATGGGCGCTATGTCAAGCAAGCTCATGTTGGAATCGCTCCGGGGAAATCAGTATCAAATGGGCAGGATGTGTGGGGAATAAACCTGGACAACGCGGCGGAAAAGCTGGGAATGCCGCTACTTAAGTATTATTACCGTTCCAACCACGGATTGCAAGCAATTTTTAACATCGCTGTGTATGTTTAAACAATTACGGCCTCTTGAAACAACTCTCTTAACCGCGATTCCATATACGCAGGCTCAGCTACAATGGCTCCGATCATTGCCACAGAATCGGCGCCGGACCCGATAACAATGGGCAAATTTGCCCGATTTATGCCGCCGATCGCAACTAGCGGAAACTCATCCATCAGGCCACGCACCTCGCGCAGCTTTTCCAATCCCACGACTTCGTCAGGATCATCTTTGGTTTGAGTCGGAAAGATCGGGCCGAACGCTATGTAATCGATGTTCAGATTTAAGGCTTCGCGAACCTGCTCGACAGAGTGCGTCGAGTAACCAATGATCGCATCTTTGCCAAGTATCTTGCGAGCCTCGTCGGGCGGCATATCGTCTTGCCCAAGGTGAACGCCGTCGGCACTGAGCGCTAACGCAATATCGACACGGTCGTTTATGATGATCTTGACTCCAAGAGGCCTTGCAATTTTGATCGCTTGGGCGGCAGCTTCATAAAAATCGCGTGGGCTGGCATATTTTTCGCGAAGCTGTATCAGCGAAGCTCCACCTGCGATCAGTCGTTTGACTTGTTCCGCATGTGACAAGCCTGAGAGGCGAGCATCTGTGATCGGATAAATTCGGGGTAGGGTTAACACAGCGATTTCATCATCAGTAAACAGTCTTCGCCGTTGTTGTAATATTTGCCTATACGCTGGACAACGATATAACCACATCGCCGATAAAGTTCCTGTGCCTTTGTGTTGCTAACACGCACCTCAAGCATCACAGTCCCCACCTCGCGCCGCCGCAGCGTTTGATCAATATGAGCGAGCAACTTCTCAGCGATCTTTCGGCGGCGATGTTCCGGTGCGACCCCGATCGTCGTAAGATGCGCCGCGTTATTCTCGTTGACCATCACAAAAGCGAACGCAACCATTTCATCCGCAGGCGTCACCATGCGATAGCTCAGCGTGCGCGGCTCGTTCAGCAAATAATCAAAAGTGTGCTTCGTATAATTATCGCCATTTCGAAAGCAGCGGATATTCAATCTCAAAGCTTCCTGTAAATGATCGAGCGTCAATGGGCGTATCGAGTATTCACAAGACGGTGCCGGAACAATAATCTCAGGCTCAGCGGGCAGAACCGGGATAAAGAAATTTCGAATTGTTTCCAAAACGGCCATTACGCTATGAACATGCAGTCGCCGTAGCTATAAAAACGATATTTCGCAGCGACGGCATGTCTGTATGCATCCATTATAAGTTCGTGCCCACCAAAGGTGGAAGTCAAAACAAGCAGCGAGCTTTTTGGCAGGTGAAAATTTGTCAGCAGTCCGTCTATCGCTTTGAATCTGTAGCCGGGCGTGATCGTAAGATCGGCCGAATACGAACCCGCCTCAAACTTTTCAAACTTGGTCAGAGTTGTTTCAAGCGCACGCGTCGTCGTCGTACCGACCGCGATAATGCGTCGACCGTCTCTTTTTGCTGTGGCCAGCAGCTCGGCGGTTTCCGCGACGATCTCATAGCTTTCCGCTGAAACCGTATGCTGACTAAGATCGTCAACGCGAACCGGCTCAAAAGTCCCGTACCCGACATGCAAAGTGATCTCTGCCGTCGTAACGCCGATGTTTCTGATCGCGGCCAGAATGTCGGGCGTAAAATGCAAGCCCGCCGTCGGAGCGGCAATGGCTCCGCGATTTTTTGCAAAAACCGTTTGGTAACGCTCGCGGTCGGTGTCGATAGCCGAAGACTCGCGCCTGATGTAGGGCGGCAAAGGCGTCTTTCCGATCTCGTCAAGTATTTGATAGAGATCGCCGCCGGCTTCAAAACGAACAAGAATTTTTCCATCCGGCAATTTATCGACAACCTCTGCGGATAATCGTTCGTTAAAAATGATCTTCTTGCCGACCCGCAAACGCTTTGCCGGACGCGCCAGAGATTCCCAAACATCGCCTTCCGTTTTCCTAACCAGAAATATCTCAACATTCGCACCCGTCTCCGATCGTCCAAACAGCCGCGCCGGAAAAACCTTTGTGTTGTTCAACACAAGCACATCCCCTTTCCGCAACAAGCCCGGCAGATCGACAAAGTGTCTGTCCTCGAACGAACCGGCCGCCCGATCTACAAACAACATCCGCGAAGCCTTGCGTTCACGCAATGGCTCCTGCGCGATCAGCTCCGCGGGCAGTTCGTAATCAAATTCTGAGATTCGCATCCAAAAAAATAATGTAGCTTATTTACTGAGTGGGTTTTGAGTAGATCAAGGCTCCGGGGATACGGTCAAGGTAGTATTTTGTTCCGGCCCATTCTCCAGCTAGAATCGCGAAATAATGGATCTCGCCGGTATCAAAACGCTCGACAATGATATTTAATATCGCGCTCGCATCGGCGTCATGTCGATTTTTGATCCTGCCTTTTTTTCGCAAATGGATGAACATTACGCGATATGGCTGTTCGGGAAAATACTTGACGACCTTGTTAACGCCGTATATGGCGATCACCTCATCGAGTCCGGCAATTTTCTGCGGGATGCTGTCGACAAGTTCCTTCGAAAGTCTGTGGGCCTCAAATGTGTCGCCGGGAAGCGGAGCTCCCCTTTCCTTTTGGGCTTTTTCAAAGACCTCACTCTGTTCGTCGATTGAATTTGCGTACTGTCTCGCTTCATCCAGCCGTCCCTTGCCGCGAAGGAAATTGAAAGCATACTGATCGGCCTCAAACTTAAAACTTACATCGAGTGAAGCCGCCTTTTGAAGATGGCTCAGCCCGGATTCGTCCTCCTGAGACAAACGGGCAAGGCCAAGATTAAACCACACGACACCTTCCTCAGGAAATCTCTCGGCCGCTTCCTCGATCAACGGAATGACCGAATCATACCCTTCCTTTTCGGTTCGAAGCCGAGTAAGCTCCCTAAGTTCTTCAAGCGGTAGCGGTCCATTCGCCCGGCTCTCTTCGAGTTCGTTAATCCGCTTTTGAGTTTTTTGAAAATACTCAAATTTTTCCTTCCACTGTTGACCCGCTTTTGATGTCCATTCTGCGTCGAACTGTGTTTCAAACTTCTTAGCGGTCGCGCCTAAAAAGACGTCCGCTGCATCGGCTCCAACCGGCATAGGCAGTTTTGGCAACGCTGTCCCATCCCAGTAACCAATGAGCTTTAGCCGGTCGGCAAGCGCAGGATGCGTGTCATCAAAATCGGTGGGAACAGTTACAGCTTTCGAAAGCGCTGAGATCGCACGTTCGTTATCAACGACGGCGAGATGACCAAGCATCCGCGAAAAAATATCCGCTGAGGGAGATTCGCTTGTAATATTTTCCTCATGGATCTTAAGCCAAAAATCCTCTTCGAGACTGCGGCCCCTTGTTTCCATCACTATCAGCGCTTCGCCAAGCTCGGTCCCACCGATGATCTGGGCAGCTTCTTTGTCCGCGTCCTTTTCGTGCTCTCGCATCAGGACAAAGGAATAAGCTGTAAAGTAAGGGAAAAACCAGTTAACAAAGTTCTTATAAAGGGCGGCAAATTTATGGTTGGTCGCCTCCTGCGAATCTATGAGTCGGCCCCAAGCCTCGCGCATCTGGTAGGCCCACTTAGCAAACGCTCCATGCTTCCCCGAAATATGTCCGATCTCATGTGCCAGCACTGCTTTGAATTGCTCAGGGGAGAGTGCCTTCATCAGTGGCAGTCCTATCATAAGCATGACCTTTCGGCCAAAAATCCCATATTTTGGCATCGTTGCTACCGAGGCGTTAAACGCGTCCACGATCAGCACCTTTTGCGGGGTTTTTGCTTTAAGATATGAACAGGCTTCTTCAATAAAATCAAAAAGCTCAGGAGCATCCGATCTTGAAAGCTCTGTTCCTTCCGGATCTGGAACTTTTGTCGTTATCGACTTAACGGCCGAGCCGATAAAACCAAAATATACTCCAGCAGCAGGAATGAGCGCCCACCATAGTTTTGCTGAGAGGAGGAGAATCCTGCCGATCTGCGCCGGTGCTAACAAAAAGACACCTGCGGCCAACCCCATCGGAACTAACATAAGAAGGATCAATCCGATAAAGTAAGCGTAGCCCAGGATCGTGAGTAAAAGTACTTTGAAATTATAGGACCTGCGATCCTTGACGGCCGTCTTTTCGAGGCTCTTAATCAACGAGATGTATTTGTCGTATTTCACTTAGGGGAGCAAAGCCTCATTTTTTGATCAGATCGGATAGAACGCTAATGTTATAGCATCGAATTGCTCTTTCGTAAAGGGCTAAACCAGTCGCTATTGCTAACGCCTCTGACACTTTTTGCACGATTGTAGTGACGTCGGCGACGTGAATAAAAGGGCGAGTCGTCAAGATCGCCGACAATGATGTCGACTTTGCTTGCCGGATTTCGCCCGATCTTTGCCCTTAACTGACTATTTTCGCCGTTTTCGTCTCTTACCGCTAACGTTTACTGTGGTCGATAGGTCTAGGTGCAAGATGCCTTCGTTGTCGACGTCGGGATTTACGAACTTTTCGGTTCCGTCCAGTCTTATGCCGAAATTGATGCAAAAAGGACTTGCGTGTATCAGGTAGCCGTGCTGTTTTTCCTTAACCTGAAACACATCTTTGAGCCTCGCGTGGGCGGGCCGGAGCGCGATTCTTTGTTTTGGACGATTAAAAAATAATTGGACCGCTTCTGGCCGGCCCATCATTCTATAGGCGTTACCATTTATGTAGATGATCCCGCCTTTGTTCATTGTGATGTGGATATGATCCTGCTTTGGAAGGTTCGGGCCGCCGTTGAACTTTTCCCATTCGCTGTCTAGTGGCATGTGTTTATTTATCTCCTGTGTCTAGAATTATTATCTCCCGTGTCTGTATCATCGATAATACATTCTTGCACATTTAATGTCAAGCCATCATATCGTGACACAATTATCACAGGACAAGTTGGTCGAGTTCGTCTTGCGGGTGGCTGGGTTCGTGAAGTTCGTCGAGGTAAAAAAAGATCGCTAAAAAATCAGTTTCCCGACGTACTTTTGAGGGGTGTCCGACGACATTTTAGGGGGTAACGGATGGCTTTTTTGGGCTTCACCACCGACGTTTCTTCACGAGTTTACTTATAAACCCTTGCAGATCAGATATTTAGCCTGTCGTCGCCGTTGTTTTGAAATGAGTCGATGGTTCTCGTCGTCAATCCACACTGTCGTCGATTACATCCGGCATCATTGGCTTATTTTCGATTATTTCAACTAGTCCGAAAAGAAAAAAACGGCACGCTTTTTACGACGTGCCGCTTTGTGTTTTTGAATCGACGAATTGTTTTAGTTCGTCGACACCTCTGTTGAATTATTTATCATAATATCGCCCCCAGTGCGGTTAGTATCGCACAGGATAGCCGCATCTGGCTAGAGGTTTTTTCAAGAATGGTACCGGAGGTCGGAGTCGAACCGACATGAGCGTGAAGCTCGTCAGATTTTGAGTCTGGTGCGTATACCAATTTCGCCACTCCGGCAGCGAACTTACGATGATAAATCCCCTGCGGCAATAGGTCAAGATGCCGCTGCCTAAGGCCACCTCCTTTATTCTTCTTCGGGAAGCTCTTTTGTGTTGCCACGCTCAAGTTTTGCAAATCGCGAGCTTGTTAACCACGACGGCATCGTCTCGGTCTCCGAGATGCGCCAGCCCATTATTCCCATGATCTCGGCGACGGTCTCAGCACCTTCCCATGCCCAATCTGCCTTTATTACATCACCCGGCTGATGGTAATCGCCGGTTTTTTCCCAGTCTTTTATTCGTTTTATCCATGTCTCTTTTTCTCCGGCAGGTGCCCCCATCAGCATAAGTGACGGAACGCCGCGTTCGACAAACGAATAATGATCGGACCGATAAAATATCTTTTCGTCTGGAAACGGGTCGGGTATGGTCTTTATCTGCATCACCTTTGCAACTTCATCCATCATCTGCCCAAGCGTTGAATGTTCGGCTCCGTAACCTACCATCGTCTTGACAGGTCCGTAAACCTCGGAACCGATCCCGTCAAGGTTAAGATCGGCGGCAACTTTCTTTATGTTCCACGTTGGATTTTTTGACCAGTGTTTTGAACCGTACAATCCGTATTCCTCGCCCGTTACCGCGAGAAAGATCATCGACCTTTTAGGTTTGCTGGTCAGTTTAGTAAAACTCTCGGCGACAGACAACATTTCTGCCGTGCCGAGCGCATTATCTGCTGCTCCGTGATAGGTTTTGCCGTTATCGATTCCATATGCGTCATAATGCGCCGAAAACAATACTGCCTCTTCTTTCAGTTTTGGATCAGAGCCTTCCAGATACCCAACCACATTTGAGGATGTACCTTTTGTGGTCTTATATTTCGCAACGATCTTTGCTTTTTGATTTAGCTTTATTGGCTTAAAATCGCTGCTTTCCGCTTGTGCCAGAGCATCTTTCAACGTGACACCGGATCTTGCAAAGAGTTTTTCGGCGGCCTTGGACGCTACGTAAACAAATGGGGGAAACTCTTTTGGATAACCTTCTTCATCGGGCCTTGTTATCTGGCGTCGGCTCAGATAGTTGATGGATTCTTCAGGCGGATGTTCTTCCCGGCCATGGCCTATAAAAACAATTGCCGCAGGCCCCTTACTGATCACGTACCGTGTGAAAAGCCTGGATGCATGTTGTGCTTTCCAGACTTTCTGGGGGATATTTGCGGGCGGGCCTTCGAGCATCACCACCACCTTGCCGCTGATATCTGCACCTGCCATATCATCGCGAGCCGGAATATCTGATTTCATTCCGTATGCGATAAAAACCATGTCGCCGCTGATATCTTTATTACCATTGTTTTGTGGCAGCAGTGTGAAGTCGGTTCCATAGGTCAGACTTTCGTCTCCGGCCTTGAATATCGTTTCGGCGGTTGCGAGTGTTTCCTTAAATTCGATCTTTTGCAGGTAAGACCCTTTATCACCCAGCGGTTTTAGCCCAAGCTTCTGAAAACGGTCGGCGATCCAGTTTGCGGCCTTTTCACCGCCTGGCTGCATCGTTCCACGTCCCTGCATGTCGTCGGCAGCGAGTGCCGTCGTAAGATCCCTGATGGACGCAACCGTTATGCCGTTTGCTATCTCTTTTTCGACATTCGAAAACTCTGCGATCTGTCCGAAAGATTGCCCGCTAAATGTAATGACGAGCAAAAACGCCAATATTCTATTTCTCATTTCAAAGCTCTTGATATTCACTGTTTGTAGCCCCCAAATATTCTCTAAACCTCTAACAATATCTCTATTTCCGTGCGGCGCTTTGCCTCATCTAAAAACCTTTCTATGCCGGCAGCGGTTTTTTGCCGGGTCAATATGCCGTTGATGTCCTTTCTCACCTCGTCAAGCGTCGGCATAAGGCGACCCGGAGAACTGCGACGAAAATTTGGCACAAAAATATCGCGGTAATAGGTGTTTTCCTCGTCGGCAGTTACCACGATAAAAGAACCGAATCGAAAATCGACGTATTTTTCGATCGCAAGCCGCTGGGCAATGATCTGCTGAAAGGCAGGATCTTTTACGGAATCAAAGCCTGCTGTTTTGAGCCGAGCCTCAAAAACCGCAGGCGATGAAAAGTATGAGATCGTCTCCTTTATCTTCTGATCTATTTCAACCTCCGTCGGCTCGACTCGCGGTAGGCGTTTTGCCTCAAGGGCAAACAAACGTTGGTCTATCAATAGCTGCAAGGCCTGATTCAAATCTTCGGATCTGGGAGGATCGAGCGGCACGCCGGGTTGAAGCGCCAGTTGCCACAACAGGTCCGAGTAGGTGATCAGTTCGTACCGAGCGCTGTCCCTCACGACCGCAACTGTCTTATCAACAACCTCCTGTGCCCGTAAACCTAATGGACACAGCACGATAAGTATAAAGAATGCGGCTATTTTAAAGCTTTTCCAGGAGTTTTTACTCATTTCGCAGATCTTGACCTTCTGTTTATTGTCTCTGAAAAATAACTTGTGTCAATGTCAACAGGATATGTTAAATCTGTTGACAAGATGTTTAAAATCCTTTTTAATTATTAAGGAGAATACTATTCTCCTAGTTTCGAATACTCTCCGTCTCTCAGCCAAAATTCTGCACCGATTCACGGCTGCGATCAAATACAATGCAAACCTCTTCGCTGCCGAAAAAGGACGCGACGCCCATTCCTGCAACGGCAAACGCGGACGACAATCTAAACGCACTAAAGTTCATTTCAGACCTTGGGCGGAGCCTGCTTTTAACTGTCCACCCAAAAAAAGTTGCAGCACGGGTCGCCGAGGCTATCCGCACGGAAGTAGATGCCAAGACGTGCGCTTTTGTTGCCGAACTCGAGAATATCGGACTCATTAGCTGCGCATTCAATGCTGATGGTGAGATGGCGGCGGGATTCCTTAATCGAGAAAAATTCGACAAATGGCTGGCTTTCATGCCTCCGCAAGTCGCATTTTCCGAAAATGCCAATGGAGAATTTCTCATCGCCGGTGACCACGAAATCGAATACGTTTCGCCGCTTCACAGCAATGGCGAGATCCGAGGCGCGATCATCGCGACATTTGAATCAGAAAGCGAATTGACCGAACCCAAAGCAAAACTTATCGAAGCCGCGACCCAAATGGCCGCAATGAGCATCAATCTGTCGTCGCATTACGGCGCCGCTTTGCACAACTCTGTAAACGAGGCCCGCGAAGAACATCGCAAATTTACCGAGGCAATTCTCGACGCCCTGCCGGTTTCGCTCTATGTGGTTGACCGTGATTATCGGATCGTGACGTGGAATCGGCATCGTGAGGTCGGCGTTCTCGGCCTTCCGCGCGATGTTGCGATCGGACGCGATGTGTTTGATGTCTTGGAAAAGTACCCACAAGGGCGGTTGAGGCAGGAGTTTGAACGCGCATTTCGCACCGGAAATATTGAACGTATCGAGCAGCAAACCGCTGCCGATGACGGTTCGGCAAAACATTGGCTAGTCAGCAAAGTGCCGATGAAAAACGCCGAAACCGATGAAGTCACTCATGTGATCACGGTCGGCGAGGACGTGACCGCTCGTGTCGAAGCTGTTCGGGCCGCAAGCCGTGCAGAAAAGCTCGCGGCTGTTGGCCGTTTGGCAGCAGGGATCGTGCACGAGATCAATAACCCGCTCGCAACCATTGCGGCCTGCGCCGAAGCCCTGGAACAGCGCATCGATGAAGGAGCTTTCGCCGAGTCTGAATCTGTTGACGACCTCTCAGAATACATGGGACTGATCAAAAGCGAAGCTTTTCGATGTAAGACGATAACGACCGGCCTGCTTGATTTTAGCCGCGTCCGAACGGGCGAAATGCTCTTGACCGACATTGGCGAGATCGTGCGTTCAGCCGCCAATCTCATCTCTCATCAGAAACGAGGTGAACACATCTCGATCGAGGTTGAGATCGCCGACGATCTTCCGCAGGTAAATGCTGACGGGGGACAGCTTCAGCAAGCGGTGATCGCGCTTGCGACAAATGGCATCGACGCAATGTCAGATGGGGGCACTCTCACATTTCGTGCATTTTCAAAGGGTAATCGCATTTGTATCGATGTCGAAGACACGGGCGCGGGTATTCCGCAGGAAAACATGTCCAAGATATTCGAGCCATTTTTCACTACAAAAGAAGTCGGCAAAGGCACAGGCCTTGGACTGGCAGTTTGCTACGGAATAATTTCCGAGCACGGCGGGCGGCTGACAGTCCGTTCAAACGTCGGCAAAGGCACAACCTTCTCAATAACTCTCCCAAAAGCTGAGTGATCTCAAACTATATGCCACGATTGTTGGTCGTCGATGACGAAAAAAACTTAAGACTCGTAGTCGAAAAAGAGATGACACGACAGGGTCATGAGGTAGAGTGCGCCGAGGATGGCGAGGCCGCCTGGGAACTGCTCGAAGCTCAGGACTTCGATGTTGTGTTGTGTGACATAAACATGCCTCGACTCGACGGTATGGCATTGTTAAGAAGAACCCGCGAGAAAAGTCAAAATCCTCCCGAGATGATAATGCTCACCGGCCAGGCAACTGTCGAAAGCGCGATAGAGGCAATGAAACTCGGCGCCTATGATTATCTGACAAAGCCCTACAGGATCGGCGAGCTTTCGGCTCTTGTTACCGCCGCAGCGGACAAACAGCAGTTAAAGATCGACAACCAGAGACTGCGTGCCCAGATCGCCCGGACGCATAAGAGCCTGCCCGACATTGTCGCCGAATCTCGCCAGATGAAAGAAGCTCTGAGACTTGTAAATCGCGTGGCTCCATCCGACACTTCGGTTTTGATCACCGGCGAGTCAGGTGTTGGAAAAGAGTTGATAGCTCAGGCAATTCATAAGCTAAGCTCGCGCAGCGAGAAGCCATTCATTGACCTCAACTGCGCTGCGCTGCAGGACACATTGCTCGAAAGCGAGCTTTTCGGTCACGAAGCGGGTGCATTTTCGGGTGCAAAGGCCCGCAAGCTCGGCCTGTTCGAGATCGCCGACGGCGGCACGTTATTTCTCGACGAAGTAATGGAAATGCCGATGCCTCTGCAATCGAAGCTGCTCCGTGCTCTTGAGACGAGGTCATTCTTCCGCGTTGGCGGCGTTAAGAAGGTCGAGATCGACGTACGGCTCGTGGCCGCGACAAATCGCGACAAAGACCAGGCCGTCGCCGAAGGCATCTTCCGAACCGACCTGATGTATCGCATCAATAGCTTTGAAATAAATATCCCTCCGCTACGCGAACGACGCGAAGACATCGAGCCTCTTGCACGACACTTGCTCTACAAACTTGCTGGAGCGAACGCTCCCGAAATGTCGCCTGCCACGATCGAAGCTCTCTCCGCCTATGACTGGACTGGCAACGTTCGTCAGCTTCGCAACTGTCTGGAACGCGCGATCCTGCTTTGCGAAAACAGCATGATAACGCCGCGCGAACTGCCGCCCGAGATCGCCTTTCGCACCGAGAAGCCGACGGTTTCCGTTAGTTACAATTCACCGCACTCGGCCGGTGTAAGTTCATTTCAAAACGTTTCGCCGACAAACCTGCGCGAATCGGAGCGTCAGCAAATAATCAACGCCCTCGAAAGAACCGGCTGGCATCGCGGTAAGACCGCCGAGTTGCTCGGTATTTCGCCATCAACACTTTATCGACGTCTGCGCGAATACGACCTTGATGTCCGTTAAGGAGAAACCTATATGCTAAAGGCTTTTGCACTGTTCATTTTCACATCGTTTTCGATGATGCTGTTTACCGCCTCGGCGACGGCCCAATTCCCTATCGCGGGGCAGGTCATTGACGTGATCGACGGCAAAACGGTTCTTGTCGCCATCCCCAGCGGCAAGGTCAAGGTCGAATTGCAGTTCATTGAAGTTCCAGAGGCAGGACAGGATCTGCACGACACTGTGAAAGAGCATCTGCGTACTCTACTTGTCGGAAAGTCTATCGAATACAGGCCAAAGTCGATCTTTAAGGATCACGCGGTCGGACAAGTGACGGTCAGAAACCTCGACGTCAGCCAGCAGATGCTGCGCGATGGCGCTGCGTGGCATATGCCCAAGGACACGTCCGGCCAGGACAAGGGCGAATTCGATGTGTATGCGTCGCTCGAAGAAGCGGCGAGAAAGGAAAAGCTTGGTGTCTGGTCGGTCCCCGGACTTAAGCCCGCTTGGGAATTTCGCGCCGACAGAGATAAGGCATGGCGCGATCAACAGCAGCAATTTGTCGTGTCTCCGACGGTTACAGCGTCAGCAAGCCGCAAATTCAAGCCGCGACCGAATGCAAATCCGTCGCTGGGAAATGTCGGAGCGCTTGCTAATGGCTATGATCCGGCATCACGCACCGGTTACATTGGAACGTCATTTCTCGAAGTCAGAGAAGTGGAAAAAGCTCTAGACCTGGAGCAACATACGTTTGTCGACATCTCCTATTTCTACAAACAGGATGAGGAAAACAAACGAACAGGTACCTTTGTTTTCAGCATGGTCTCCGACGCAAAGAAATGGCGCTTTCTGACAAATAACAACCTTGTTCTTACGGGCGGCGCCGGAAAAGACGTCGTCATCGGCAAGGCGAAGCGGTCAAGCACGCTCGATGGTGATGACAGACGCGAAAAATTAGTTTACGAGATCAGCCGTTCGGCTTTGGAGAGGATCGTTAACGACGATCAGATCAAGCTAAAGGTCGGCTCGTATGTGATGGAACCGGTACCAGGATTCAAATACGTTCTCTACAATTTACTTCAGGTCGCGCAGTAACCTGCGATTCGACCTCCGGACGACTATGATCGATCTGACACGTACAGAAATCGCTGTTTTGACATCGGCATTAGTTCCGCGGAAAACGGAACGCGGCAGCTTCGCAATTTTTCGCCGAGAGTTGGTCCGCCGAATAAAAGCAATTGTCTTGTACCTGACCACTTAATTAGCCGTGGCAATTTTTCGGTAAATTTATCGAGCGCGCGACAGGTGACAAATCTGCAATTAGCCGCATCGGCTTCCTCGAACTGACGATTTACTATCTCGGCTTTTTCATTAAGGCCGAGTTTTTTTATCGCATCTTCGAGAAACTTAGTTTTCTTCTCTTTGGACTCGATCAAAACAGCCTGCAGATCGCCCCTCACAAGCAGGCACGGGATCGACGGCAAACCGGCACCGGTTCCGACATCGGCGAACTTTGCGCCTTTTGGTAAATGATCGAGCAGCGTGAGCGATTCGAGAATGTGGCGAATTGCAAACTCCTCAGGCGAGCACGGTGCGACGAGGTGCAGCAGTGGATTGTGTTCTTGGACTATTGCGTAATAGTTGGCGAGCCTCTCGATCTGCTCATCTGTCAGGTCAATGCCAAATGCAGATTGGTGTGTCCTGATCGCTGACGTTAATTCGGCAGGCATTTATTATGAGTGAAGATGGTGCGGACGAGAAGAATCGAACTTCCACGGCCTTGCGGCCACAGGCTTCTGAGTCCTTTTGTCCTACACTTGACAATAAAGGGTTTAATGTCGTAAACTACTCATAATGAAGA
>JBGARA010000064.1:0-22538 GCA_044230475.1 Pyrinomonadaceae bacterium
GGTCATTCGTAATTAATGCACGGATTCCAAGTTGTTGGCATTTTGCTAACCAGGTCGGGTTGTCTGTTGTCCATATGGTAATAGGTAACCCCGCTTCGCTTGCGAGCCCTGCCAATTGTCTAGTGACAAGGGAATAATGCAGCGATATCTGGTCAGCTCCAAGCTCGCGTGTTGTTGTGATAAGATTCTGTCGGCGACGCAGGAGATCTGCAACAGTTTGCCCGAATAACGCCGCAGTTTGCACTCTGGGCAAATGATGTTTTGTCTCCGAAACAGCGGCGAAATCGAAACTCTTTATGATTATCTGAGGCAGTAACTGTGAAGTTCTTACCGTATCACAAACTGCTTTTACCAGTTGATGAAAGTTGTCTGTTTCCGTTTTTAGCTCGATGTAGATAAGGCCCCTAAAATCATCAAGCACCTGCAAAACCTGCCAAAGGCTCGGAATAGTTTCCCCTACAAAATCGGATTTAGTCAGTTTTGGATATTTTGCATTAAACCACGATCCTACGTCGATCTGGCATAGCTTCTCAGAAGAAAAAGCTGATACGTGTCCTTTACACCGACCTGTTCTGTTAAGCGTTGCATCATGAATGACGACTGGAACACCATCGCTTGCCAGTCGGACGTCAAGCTCAACGCCATCAGCCTCCGAGTCCAGTACCATCCTCATAGCTGCAAGCGTATTCTCGGGTGCATGGGAACTAACTCCACGATGAGCTATTATCAACGGCGAGCGATTCACTTTTTTTCGAGCAGAAAGATCGTTTTTGACCATGCGATAGGTTCTGTTATGGGAAATTCGTAGTTGCCGACGACGTCGAAATATTTTTCAGCAGCAAAGCGTACTTCTGACTTTTTGTGTGTCGTGAAATTATAAAGTAGTTCCAGCACAGAACCGACGACCGACGGCTTTACCGGAAGGAGTACAAGTGGAAAACCTTTCTTCAAGACACGCGCAGCCTCGCGAAGACCATCATCCAATGGCGTGTACTCCAGTACGCCGCACATCAGGACGAGATCGAACGTGTTGTCGGAAAAAGGCAGTCTTAGGACATTACCCTGCACAGCATCAACTGTGGCGGCGTATTTTTGATGCCTGCTAAACTCTTCGCGCGAGACTTTTAGCGATTTGAATGACAGGTCGACGGCTATTGACCTTTGCGGAAGAAAGCCAGCATCATGAAAAGCAAGGCTCACAATACCGGTGCCGCTGCCGGCATCCAACACGACGGAATCTGCATTGATCTTCAGATCAAGCGACCGCAGGAATTTTGCCACGGACTCACGATAACCGTTGACCTTCATCGCCAGATTTTGTACGTCCGCTATGCGGTCATAAAGCCCCTGTGGTTTCTTTTTTTCTTGGCGAGCAGTTTTTGGCATCGGTTCATTTCTCGGCCAAAAGTTTTAGCATCATTTCGCGAATTTGCGCGAGTCGAACAGGACTAGTTCCCGATTCCAAGTAACGAATAATGCCTTTTCTGTCAATAAGTACTGTTGTAGGCAGAGCGGTCGCGCCGTAAAGCAGTTGACCGCTGGAATCTTTGGCGACGACAAAATCATACGGCAATTTCTCCGTTTGGCGAAATGTTTTGAGGTCTTCGATCTCCTCGGCGGGAGCTGCCGGCATTCCGTCAACCCTTCCGTAATATTTGGTCACGCCAAGTATCACGAGCCCGTCGCTCGAGTAGTCCTGGTGCCATTCTTTCAGCAATGGAAAAGCTGCGAAACACGGCCCACACCATGTCGCCCAAAAATCTATGAGAACAACCTTACCTTTGAGGTCGGCAAAACTTTTTTGCGCGCCCGGAAACCATTGATCGATCATGAGCAATTCCGGTGCGGGCTCGCCTAGCAATTTGTAATGCTTCTCGCGTTTTTTCAGACGTGTTATTACGTCAGTCCGCAATGCAGCAGCATCAAAAGCGCTTTCTGCTCTGATAATAGACGTCAGATAGTATTCCTGCGCCTGCGGCTTTCGTCCGGTTTCGATCATGTATTTTATCTTTTGATCGACAGCATAGTAATAAAGATCGGTCGAAGACGTAGATGCGGCAGCAGCACGCAGATCTTCAAGGGCTGTTTCCGCGTTTTTCTGATTTCCGAGCTCACGATAAGCCTCGAAAACCAGCAGCCCTGCATCGAATATGACGTCTAAAGAGCGGGACCGCGATGTGGGATCGTTCAAAAGTAATTTGGCTGTTTTGAAACCCTCATCGGCGTGGGGCGCCATGCGAGCGAAATCTTTTTGCGATTGATATGCCTTGGCAAGTTCGCCTTCCATTTTTGCACGCTCGGCTAATTTAGACGGCACGGACTTTAGATAATCTGTCAGCAAAGATTCGGCGTCGCCAAGCTTTTTTTGCTTTGCCAAAACAACAACAACTATTGAACGGGCTGTTTGCCGCCGTTCCGGATCCGCATTCTGAATAGCAATAAACTTGCGTAAAGCTTCGGCAGTTCCGTCCAGGTTCTCGGCGATCCAGTGCAGCATTCCAAGATAATAAATGTCGTCGCCTGCGATCTCTTTGCGTTGAGAGGCTGCCGTTGCATATTTTGCCGCGAGTTGCCGCTGTTCGAGCTGTGCCTGTTTAAAGAGAGTTTCGTTAAACCGCACTTTCTTTGCATCGTACTCCGCAGCTTTTGCCTTGATATACCCGTTCGCCTCGTCAAACATTTGCCTCACGCTCATTTCAACTGCTGATGCAGAAGTGCCGTTTTGATCGGCTGTTCGCCCTGATTGAGCGAACGCAGTAACCGGAGAAAAGAGGATAAAGATCAACAAAGCAGATCGCATGAAATTTATGAAGTGCTGACCACGTTGCAACGCCTGAATCTATCGGCCCCAAAAGTTGTGAAATACTCTGAATCTGTGCCGTTAACAAATTTATCTGCGACAAGTTTTGCCGTCAGAGGTGCGAGTAAGATGCCGTTGCGGTAATGGGCTGTGGCGATAAACACATCGTGGAGGTCATTGATCGGGCCGAGCACTGGTTTACCATCCGAGACAAAAGGCCTTAAGCCAGTCCAATGATCGGCGATCTCCAGGTTGTCGATAGTTGGAACGATCTTCCCAGCCATTTCCTTTATCAGCGCAGCTGCCGATCCGGTTCCTGTTTTGTCAAAACCAACATTTTCAGTTGTTGAACCGGCAAGAATGCGTCCGTCTCGTCTTGGCACCAAATATCCTGATGAACTGCAAACGACATGTCTCAAAATCTGCGTGGGCGGTTGGAATGCCAAAATCTGGCCTCGAACCGGTTCAACTTTGAACGGCATATCGGCATCGCCAATTGTGATGAGGGATGTCCATGCACCGGTTGCTAGAACAGTGATGGCAGCAGATATTAGACCGTTTGGTGTTTCAGCACCGATGACACGGTTTTCCTCAACAATGAGCCGCTCTATACGCGTGTTCTCGAGTATCTCAATGTCATTTCTACCTGCGTAACTTCGTAGTGCGGAAACCAATTGCCTATTTTCGACCTGCCAGTCGTTTGGAAAAAACAAGGCTTCGCACGCAGTTTTTGAGATCGCAGGTTCATACTTTCTCAATTCGTTTTGAGACAAGCGTTCAACCGTCAAGCCTGCATTCCTTTGCCATTCAAATCTCTGGTGGATCTCTGAGATATCGTTGTCGTCAAATGCCAGGTAGAGCGTTCCTGTTCGGTCAAGCTCGATATCAATGCCCGTTTCGTCTGATAATTCACTTGCAAATGACGGATACAGGTCACGCGAGGCACAGCAAAACTCGAAAAAGGCATCTTGCTGGCCGGCTTCAGTCTGCGGAACTAGCATTCCAGCTGCCGCCCAAGAGGCTTCTTTGCCACACACCCCCTTTTCGAGCAACGTGATACGTTTGACGCCTTGTTTGTGAAGTTCGCGTGCAATGCTCAAACCGATCACGCCGCCGCCGATTATTAGTACCTCAGAATGCATCTCAAAAACCAAATTTGTCCTTTTTTCACAGGCCGTTGTAAATTTGATTATAGGATATAAATTATGAAACACACCATTACACTCATTCCAGGCGACGGAATTGGACCCGAGATCGTAGCCGCAACCGTACGCGTGATCGAGGCAACGGGCGTCGACATTGAATGGGAAACGCACATCCTCGGGGCCCAAGCCCTCGAAACTTACGGAAGCACACTGCCTGATGAATCTATCGAAGCCATGAGACGATGCAAAGTATCGCTCAAAGGACCGATCATGACACCCGTGGGCAAAGGCTTTACGTCGGTAAACGTTGGGCTGCGCAAAGCTCTTGACCTTTACGCCAATGTTCGCCCGGTCAAGGCCCTGCCGAACGTTAAATGCCGCTATCCCGAATTGGACCTGGTGATCGTCCGCGAAAATACTGAGGACCTTTACGCCGGCCTCGAACACATCGTTGTTCCGGGGGTTGTCGAATCGCTTAAGATCATCACGGAAAAAGCCTCGACCCGCATCGCACGATACGCCTTTGAATACGCCCGCGACAACGGCCGCAAGAAAGTGACCGCCGTCCACAAGGCCAATATCATGAAACTCTCTGACGGGCTTTTTCTTGATTGCTTTTACAATGTCGCTAAAGACTTTCCCGAGATCGAGGCGGATGACAAGATCATCGACAATTGCTGCATGCAGCTCGTTATGCGGCCGGAACAATTTGATGTGATGGTGCTCGAAAATCTGTACGGTGACATCGTTTCGGACCTCTGTGCCGGACTAATTGGCGGGCTTGGGCTTGCTCCGGGAGCAAATATCGGTGAATTGGGCGCAGTGTTCGAAGCGGTTCACGGCTCGGCACCGGACATTGCGGGACAGGGTATTGCAAACCCGACCGCTTTGATGCTTTCGGCGATTCAGATGCTGCATTACATCGGCGAGAAAGACGCGGCGCACAAGCTTGAATCCGCTTTGTTCGCCGTATTTGAGGAAGGCAGATCGATCACAAAAGACCTCGGCGGCAACGCTAAAACCAACGAATTCGCTCGTGCCATCGAAGAAAAAATAAAGGCCGGAGCAACAGCCACGGCCTAATGATAGCCGCAAAAAGGCGCAAAAAGATTGAATCTGATTTTGCGTAATTTGCGCCTTTTTAGCGACTATTCCTACCGTTCTACCAAACCTTCACACGTTCCGCGGGTGCGAGATAAAGCTTTCGACCCGGTTGAATGTTGAATGCCGAGTACCAGGCATCAATATTCCGAACCGTGCTGGCTCTGGTTTGGTCAGGGGCGTGGCCGTCGTTGTTTATTATGAATTTCAACGTTTCCGGTCGCATTTTGCCCCTGTGTGCCTGGCCGTAGGCGATAAAGAAGCGCTGATCGCCTGTTAGTCCGCCGACAGTCGGAGCTTCCTTACCGCCGTAGGCTGCACGATAGCCATCATAGGCGGCAGCAAGTCCTGCGAGATCGGCGATGTTTTCGTCAAGCGTGAGCTTACCGTTTACATGCAATCCGGGAAGCGGCTCATAAGTATCGAATTGAGCAGCGAGCATCTTTGCCGCGTTTTCGAAATGCTCCTTATCCTGCGGAGTCCACCAGTTTTGATATTTACCCTGTGCATCAAACAGCGAACCGGTCGCGTCAAAACTGTGGCTGATCTCATGGCCGATCACTGAGCCTATGCTGCCGTAATTAGCTACCGGATCGGCATTCATGTCGAAGAACGGCGGATTAAGAATAGCTGCCGGGAAGCTGAGTGCGTTTTGCAAGGGATAGTTCACGGCATTTACGAGCTGCGCGGGCATCCACCATTCGCCGACATCGACTCGTTTACCAAGTTTCGCTAACTGGTTTTTGTAATTGAACATGCTCACACGCTGTGAGTTGCCAAGCGCGTCGTCAGCCTTGATCGTCAAACCTGCGTAACTACGCCATTTGTCCGGATAGCCGACGCCGACATAAAGTGTGTCAACTTTTGCTTTGGCTTTCGCCTTTGTCTCGGCCGACATCCAGTCGATCTTATCTATACGAAGTCGAAACGCAGCTATGATGTTTTTGACGAGCGTCTGAATATCGGTTTTTGCCTTTGCCGGAAAATATTTATCCGTGTACATCTTGCCGACGATGTCAGAAAGAGCATTGCTTGTGACGCCTATCGCCCGCATGTTTCGCGGCCTCTGCTGACGCAGCCCATTCAACTGCTTGCCATTGAAGTTAAAACTTTCGTCAGCAAACGCCTTTGGCAGAAGGCCTGACGAGCGTTCGATCGTGTGGAATGTAAGATAGTCTTTCCAAATCTCCAGATCCTGACTACCAACGAGACCGGATATTCCTTTGATCGCATCAGGATGCCATACGTTCACTTTCGGTTGTGAGGACAAGCCTGCCGATTTGAAATATGCTTTCCAGTCTAAGCCGGGAGCTGCTTTTGCAAAATCTTTTGTTTTCCATGGATTATTGGCTTTCGCTACGTTTGCAGAATCTTCACGGCTGGCGTGTGTTTTAGCGATCTTGCTTTCGAGATCGTAGATTCGTGCGGCTTTAGCGTCCGCATCACTAATGTTTGCCAGCGTCAGGACTTTTGCGATGTGCGTGCGATATTTTTCCTGAACGTCTTTGGTGTCATCATCGGTGTCTAGATAGTTGGTGCGGTCAGGCAAACCGAGCCCACCCTGAAGAAGATATGGCACGTTGATCTTAGGATTATCGAAATCTGCCGAAACCCAAAGGCCGAACAAGCGATCCGTGTAAAAGTTGGTCGCATTCAGCGGGTCGACATCTGCCCGGAGCTGAGAGCCCAAAAACCCGGACAACTGACCTTTGTTCTTAATGGCTGCGATCGCCGTTAATTCCGGCTTAATTGGATCAAGGCCGCGCGACTCGATAGTCTGTTCATCCATGAAGGCTGCATAGTAGTCCGCGACCATTTTTCCTTCAGGAGTGTTGAGTTTGCCCGCTTCGGTTATTAATGCGGCATTTCGTTTGTTGACCTCGTTCGCGATGCCTTGAAAAATGCCGAGTGAACTTCTGTCGGCGGGTATCTCGGTTGAGTTATACCAGCCTCCATTGGCGAACATGAAAAAGTCATCGCCCGGATCGACGGATCGATCCATCCCGGCGGTATCTATGCCTATTGACTGGGCACGAGCCGGAACGGCAGAAATAACAAAACTGGCTAATAGCAGCAGGACTGCTATCTTTTGTTTATAGATTTTATGCATAATATCTCCTGAAGTAATTTTTACTGCATTATACGGCAAAATGAAATTTCGGTTTCGTTAATACGTTATTTTCCTTGCAACTCGGTTGGTGCGTTCTCGTTCTAATAACGGGGCTCAGACAAGCTTTACGAGCCGCACAGAGGTTATTATGAAAATATTTTTCCTGACACTTGTCGCGATCTTAGGCATAGCAACTGTAGGCATGGCCCAAAAAACCGAAACCCTCGTAATAAAGCGCGGCCAGCAAAGATCTGCTGTAAAGGGCGATGTGATCATTAAGTTCTTGTCGGTGCTCGAGGACTCGCGATGTCCAACCGACGTTAATTGCGTCTGGGCGGGCAATGCGAAGATAGAAGTCCTCATCACCGATAAGCACGGTTTTTCGAAAAAAGCCGTGATGAATACAACCATCGGGCAGAAAGGCGATCAGCACAATGGCTGGGCCATTTACTTGACCGAACTGACTCCACTGCCAAAAAGCGGCAAAACGATCAGCCAGCGGAAATATGTCGCTACATTTAACGTCACCCGGCTACATCGCTAATTAGACGTGAACCGCACAGGCTTGACGTATCCCAAAATCCGTTACATAGTTAAGATGTTCTACACAATTTAAGGAGATCAAAAACTATGAAACGGATATTTTTCGCCGCACTCATTCTGCTGGCTGTAAGTGCAATTTCTTTTGCTCAGCAAAAAAACCCAAAGGTCGAGATGACATTGATCGACATGGATAAGGCATGGACCGCAGCCGAAATACGCGGTGACATGAAGGCCGTCAGCATGTACATTGCCGATGATTACATGGGAACTACGCCTGACGGAAAAACACAGAATAAGAAGCAGTATCTCGCTGACATTAAAGCAACAAAAGATACCGATGTTGCCGACGAATATACGGTGAGAATGTTCGGTCCCGAGCTTGCCGTCATGACGCATCGCGGTACAGTTAAGGGTGAGAATAATCTGCAATATCGCAGTACCCACGTTTGGGTAAATCGCGGCGGCAAATGGGTGATCGTCGCTCATCACAGCAGCGAGATCACATCAACATCAACAGCGGCTCCTGCGGCAGCAACAGCGCCAAAAGCGACCGATGCTGCACCCACGCAGAGAAAACCCAAAATTTCTTCAGCCGCAGCAACTCCGGCTGCCGACGATGCAAAACCGACGAAAGGAGAATAGACCTCTTATTTTTTTGCTTTTAGAGGCTGTCTTAGAGGGCAGCCTTTTTTGTCACCGTAAGAACCGGGAACTTTGCTCAGTTGGCAGTAGCCGCCAGGTGTCTGCTTTCTGCTCCTGCCGCTGCTTACTGTACGTTGCTTAGCATTCCGAAGCGTTCCACAGCGTTCCACTCGCGGGTGGAACGCGCTAACTGTTGCAATCACGTGGGTTAAGTGCCCTAAAACAGCACCGTTCCACGATTTTTACAAAAAAATCACATTGTGCCACAGCAAACATGTAATTGCTGTAATGATTGATGTTATGGCATTCGGCTTTTTGTCACCTAGCGATTTTCCGTGGAACGCTCAAGATGAAATCGGCCTTCTCTTATTCGTGGCTACGGACCTCATAATTTCAGCCACTAATGCACTAAGAAAAGAATCAATCTTTCTTTATTTAGTAAACCAACAGATCCTCTCAATTTGATTTTCAAAGAACAAATATCGTTGCATCTATAACAACGTGCACACAAATCTAACACATCGCCCATCAAATTGGAATACCAATTTTCCCGATATGACGTGGTTTTCCGAATATGGTGTAACTTTCTGACTGAGAGACGAACTGAAGCTCCTAACCTGTGAGCTTGGTCAGATACATCATGAGAATCAGCAAGATGAAATAGGGAACGAGAACAGCCGCACCGGCATAGTCTTTTGCGATGCGCTGGCCAAAGAATAGTGCCGTTACCGAAGCCGCTCCTAATGCCGCAGTATAAAATATCAAAATGGTCGATCCCGCAACAAAGAAATAGACGATCCCCGCAAGAGACAAAAAGCCGGTTGCCAATTCCATAAAGGTGATGGTCGCCAGCATCATCGGCACCATCCCGCTGAGAAATGTCTTTGAGAAATGACCGGTCAACCATTCCAGGTTGCCTTTCCAGTCAAACACCTTGTCCAGTCCGGACTGGATAAACAGAATACTGACCAGCAAGGCACAAAACAGAGCGGGTAAGGCTTTTACAATTTCTTCGAAATGCATCTTTTTCTACCGAGTGGCCCTGCTTCGTGCAGGTTTCTGCATGATTGCCTCGATCTCATCGGGATCTTTCGGCACCTTGGCAGTGAGATTAAGATTGCCTTCCTTTGTAACGAGCACATCGTCCTCGATGCGGACACCGATACCGCGATACTTGGCCGGAGCCGATCTGTCATCGGGCGGAATGTACAAGCCGGGCTCGACGGTGAGGACCATACCGGGTGCGAAAGGACGTGAGTTCTTGGCGGTCTGATCGGTAAAATACCGTCCGGCGTCGTGAACATCCATGCCAAGGTAATGACCAACACCATGCATGTAATATTTCATGTAGGACTTCTTTTTGATCAGATCTTTTGTCTTGCCTTTGAGTAGGCCTAGCTTTTTCATGCCCTCGGTCAAAAGCTCGATCGAGAGTTCCTGACGTTTCACGACCGTATTTCCCGTCTTTGTCGCTTCGATGCATTGAAGCTGAACATCCAGCACCACGTCGTGTATCTCACGCTGAGCTTTGGTAAATTTTCCATTGACGGGAAAAGTTCGAGTGATATCGGCGGCGTAACCTTGGTACTCGGCACCAGCGTCGATCAGGATCAGGTCGCCGTCTTTTAGCGGCCGATTGTTCTCGACATAATGGAGTATCGTCGCGTTTTCTCCGCTGCCGATAATGGAATTGTACGCGACGCCGCTTGCGCCGTTATCGCGCATGTAGGCCTCGATCAACGATTCGATCTGAAATTCGTTCATGCCGGGCCGGGCCTTCTTCATTGCGAGAATATGAGCTTCGGCGGAAATAGTCGCAGCTTTTTGCATCAACTCGACCTCCTTCGGCGATTTGTGCAGCCGCATTTCATGGATCAGTATTGTCGGATCGACAATGGTGTGCGGCGGGTATGGCGTCTTCAAACGACGCTGGCGTTGGTTTGAAAGATATTTGAGAACTTGTTGGTCAAGTTTTTCGTCAACGCCAAAGCGGTAATAGAGTTTGTCATGGCCATCGAGAAGTTTGCCGAGTTCACTATCAAATTTTTCGATCGGAAACGCTCGGTCCGCTTTGTAATTTTTCACGGCCCCTGCAACACCCTCGCGTCGACCAAACCAGGTTTCCATTTCGAGATCGCGCGGACGGACGAACAGCGTGTAAGGCCTTTTCGCTCGCTTGTCAATTACCGCGACTGCGTCTGGTTCCGGAAAACCCGTCAGGTACATAAAATCCGAATCCTGGCGGAATTTGTATTCGGTGTCATAGCTGCGCGTAGCTTCGTGTGCCGCCGGAATGATCGCGATCGAATTTTCATCCATCGCCTCGATAAATCGTTTTAGTTGTCCTCGCATATGACAAAAGTTTAACCCAAACTCGAATAGGCTCAAAAAGAAAAGGCGGGATATTTTCCCCGCCTTTTTTTTCAGTTAAACCTGATCCCAAGCATTATGGCGCCGCGATCATGTCGGTATTTACAGACTGGCCCGTCACGCTGATAGTCAGCGGTGTGAACGTGAACGCACGTGAACCTACGCTGATCGTATAGGTCTGGCCAACCTGCAGATTTCCGAATCGATAGATCCCAAATCCATTTGATACAACAGAACGGGACTGACCGGAAGTATTGGTCAAGGTTACTCGAGCATTTGGAACGCCTTGTCCGATCGAGTCGAGAATGCGTCCATTGATCTCGGCCTGATTAGGAGCCGCCGCCGAGAGTTCGACTTGTCCGTCGGACGAAACCGTTCCCGGATCGCCTTCGTTGAACATGAAGCGTTCCCACGTCAGAGGCGAAACTGTGCCTGGTGCTCCAACAGCGGTAAATTTCAGGTTCATGAGCAAGCCATTGCTATTGAGAGGAGTCGCACCATAAACAGCTACACGAAGAAGCCCAGGCTGCGTCGCATTGGACACGGCAGAGAGTCCGCGGCTGACCGATCCGGCAAGCTGGACAGGTTCTGCCTGAGGCTGTATCACAGTCGGATCGTATATCAGATCAAACTCATACGAGATTATGCCCTTGCTTGCCGCTCCTTGAACGCTGACAGGTATCAAAACCTCGCTGTCGGCCGGCGTTACAAGATGCGGAGCTGCGACGGCAGTGTTTCTCTCAGGCCCGCTATTGGTTATCGAACGTCCTCCGAAGGAATCGGTCCAATTACCCGAAACTTCGCCCATTAGCAACGCAGAATAATCATCGCCCGTGAGTTGAGAATCGACAGATGTGTACGTTCTGCTGGCCGGGTTGAATCTCCAGGTTCCCGACGAGCCCATTGGGGGCCCAGCCGCGACGGCATAGCGAGCAACCAATCCAGCGTCAAATGACGAGATAGTGCTGTCACCCGTGACATCACCCGTTATTAACTGAGCCGGACTGAACGGAATAGCCGCGACCGCATACTGAGCGATCAATGCAGCGTCAAACGAACTGATCGAGCTATTTACACCGCCGGTCTTGGACGGAGTGACTGTGTAAGAGCCTGAGCCAAAGCCCGTCAGCGAATAGGTGCCGAGCGATCCCGTCGTGTCGGAAACGAATATTGATCCACTGCCGCTCAACAATACGTCTGGAACTGCACGAACCGAAGGACTGCCGATAGCATTGCCGTAAGTGACTGTTCCCGATATCGATGCCGGTGTTGTCGGCGTCGGGGTCGGTGTATCGGTCGAGGTGCTTGTCGCAGTGGCTGTCGGCGTTGGAGTATCCGTTGCGGTGTTCGTCGCGGTCGGAGTAAATGTCTCCGTTGCAGTTGGTGTCGGTGTATCCGTTGCTGTGTTTGTTGCCGTTGGAGTGAATGTCTCCGTAGCAGTAGGCGTCGGGGTATCCGTTGCTGTATTGGTCGCAGTCGGAGTAAATGTCTCCGTTGCGGTCGGCGTCGGGGTATCCGTCGCTGTGTTGGTTGCCGTCGGAGTAAATGTCTCCGTAGCGGTCGGTGTCGGTGTATCCGTCGCAGTGTTTGTCGCAGTCGGAGTAAATGTCTCCGTTGCGGTCGGTGTCGGAGTATCCGTCGCTGTATTGGTCGCAGTCGGAGTGAATGTCTCCGTTGCAGTCGGCGTTGGAGTGTCCGTCGCAGTGTTGGTTGCCGTCGGAGTGAATGTCTCCGTTGCAGTCGGCGTTGGAGTATCCGTCGCAGTGTTGGTTGCCGTCGGAGTAAACGTCTCCGTTGCAGTCGGTGTGGGTGTATCCGTCGCCGTGTTCGTCGCAGTCGGAGTAAATGTTTCCGTTGCAGTAGGCGTTGGAGTATCCGTCGCTGTGTTGGTCGCTGTTGGCGTAAACGTCTCCGTAGCGGTCGGTGTCGGAGTGTCCGTTGCCGTGTTAGTCGCTGTCGGCGTGTAAGTCTCCGTTGCAGTAGGCGTTGGTGTATCCGTTGCCGTGTTTGTCGCAGTCGGAGTGAATGTTTCCGTTGCTGTCGGTGTCGGGGTATCCGTAGCTGTGTTGGTCGCAGTCGGAGTGAATGTCTCCGTAGCTGTCGGCGTTGGCGTATCCGTTGCTGTGTTAGTTGCAGTTGGAGTAAATGTCTCCGTTGCTGTAGGCGTCGGGGTATCCGTCGCCGTTGGAGTAAATGTCTCAGTCGCCGAGGGTGACGCAGTTGCCGTCGGAGTTAGGGTCGGACAGCTCGAGCCGTCAGTATAATGAACAGTCCCGTTAAATACTCGATTAAAGAAATTATCAGCGAATTCCCATGCCTTGCCGGTTCCTTCTTTGATCTGGATATTGGCGTCGCTGGAATAGACATTGCCTACCGCTGTTCCGACAGAATAATCCATGGATCCCTGCGGATGGGTGTAGGTTACGTAGAATGCATAAGTCTGTCCTGCCGGAATGGTCACATTTACCGCGATCGGCACTGCGGTTGGATTCCCGACGCCATTCACGTCAACACCTAGTGAAGTTCCGGCCACTGACCAAGCACCGGAATTATTCTCAAACCCAACATGCGTTCCGGCCTTGTAGTAGATAGCCATCGGATTGTCATTACCCAGATTTGAGTCAAACGAATTTATCGTCACAGTGTTTATCGCTGTGATGTCGAACATGATGCCGTTGTTGGATCGTCCTCCTGCGTAGGTCGTCGTCAACGTGCTGGTTAGGCATGAAGGGGTTGGTGTTGAAGTTGCAGTGGACGTTGAGGTCGACGTAGATGAAGGAGTAAAGGTAGCCGTTGACGTCGGGCTTTCGGTCGGAGTAGCGGTAACGGTAGCCGTCGGGGTAAATGTCGCAGTTTCCGTCGGCGTGACCGTTGCCGTTGCTGTAAAGGTTCCGGTTGCTGTAACAGACGCTGTTGGTGTCGCAGTGCTTGTTTCCGTTGAAGTAGGAGTGCTCGTCGGCGTCGAGATCGGG
The DNA here is from genome assembly GCA_044230475.1 of Pyrinomonadaceae bacterium. Lineage (GTDB taxonomy): Bacteria > Acidobacteriota > Blastocatellia > Pyrinomonadales > Pyrinomonadaceae > OLB17. The sequence goes on from JBGARA010000064.1 coordinate 13,684, forward strand.
CAGCCTGCTCCGGCCGTGTAGTAAACATTTCCGTTGAACTTTCTCGGCGAGAAGCTGTTCAGGAAAGGATATGCCTTGCCGGTTCCTTCCTTGATCTGGATATTTGCATCGCTGGCAAAGACGTTTCCTAACGCTGTTCCATTTGTATAGGCGATCCTCGCCTGATCCATCGGATCATTAAACGTTATATAGAAGGCATATGTTTGACCAGCCGGAATGACGACATTCACCGGCAGAGGGATCGCTGTTGGCAGTCCCGCACCATTTGCTACAAGATATGAGGTAATACCGATGTACGTCCATGCACTCGGATTTTGTTCAAAGCCGACATGTGTCCCGGGCTTAAAGTAGATCTCAACTGCTCCATTATTCAGAAGATGTTCGTCAAATGAAGTAATGATCACCGTGTTGGTCGCGGTGATATCGAACATGTTGCCCGATTGCTCGTTGCCGCCCGCAAAGGTTGTCGTCAATGCTTGCGGTGAACATCCAGGTGAAGCGGTCGGCGTCGGCGTAGACGTATTCGTGGCTGTGTTTGTTGCAGTATTCGTCGGTGTTGGAGTATCTGTCGCTGTATGCGTTGCCGTCGGAGTGAATGTTTCCGTTGCGGTCGGTGTCGGTGTATCCGTCGCTGTGTTAGTTGCGGTCGGAGTGAATGTCTCCGTTGCTGTCGGCGTCGGAGTGTCAGTCGGCGTCGGTGTATCCGTAGGCGTGAATGTCGGGGTATCCGTTGCTGTATTCGTTGGCGTAGGCGTATCCGTCGCTGTATTTGTTGCCGTCGGTGTTACTGTTGCAGTGTTCGTCGGTGTATTCGTAGATGTACTGGTGGGCGTCGAACACGCGCTGTCTATGACCAGCGAAAATGCACGTGCAGAGCCGGTGTCGGCTGCGGCATTGTCGCTGATGTTGATCGTCCAGTTTCCGATAGGATTCTGGCCGTCAAAAACGCTCATAGCGTTATTCGGTGAAAAGGTTCCGGTCGGGAACGCTGTGGCATCCGTCGCACACTGACTTTCCACCCCTGGGAATCCGCCGTCGTCATCCAATACGAGTTGCGCAAGATTATTACTATTGCAGCCGTTTGTGGATGCCGGTGAGCCGGGCCGATCGAGGATCGTTACGGTCGTTCCGCCGGGCGAGGTCACCCTCACGATCAAGTCACCAACCCATGAATGGTTGATGCCCGGAGCAGTTGATGTAGGATCCGCAACCTGCGTGCCGTCAAAGCGGAAATTGACATCAGTAATATTTCCAATTCCGCTTACAGGAATGATGAAATTTGTTCCGGCAGGGACGTTATCAGCTATCGCAACTGCCGGACCGGTGTAGCTGAACGTGTTTCCACATGTCGGGGTTGCGGTTGCAGTAACAGTAGCTGTATTCGTCGCGGTCGACGTTGCGGTTGGCGTCGGTGTCGGCCCCGGAGGCTGAAACACGATGCCCTGACTAAACTCAAACCAGCCAGTCAAGGTTGTTTCATCACCGCCAACCGTCAGGTCGTTACCTGTGCCTCCATACCATAACGTGCCGGTATCTGCAGCCGCAGCATTTGATCGACCACCTACTTCAATAATTATGCGATCCCCATCCTGAACAGTTACTGCTGTAAGAATCTTTGCCGCTGCCGGTGCGTCACCCTGAGCGGTGGTGGACCATTCACTGGTATCAATATCATTACTGAGCAAGTTTGGCGTCCGAAGTATGCTGCCGTCATTGCTGACGACATAGGCGTGAATTTTATAAAAAATATCCGCACCGGTGACCGATTCCTGCGAGCCCAATGTCCAATTCAGCGTTGATCCGGCAGCAATTGTTTGCGATGCCAACGGTTCGCTTATGAGTTTGTAGATCAGAACGTCGGTGTTGGCCGTCGCTCCGGGTGTTACAGTTCGGCTTGTTACCGCTCCCGATTTCGTCCGTGATAGAACAAGTGTAGGAGCCCCTGTTGTCGTAGTCCACACTCCTCTGTTAGCGGTGGAAACGCTCGAAGCGGCATTCTGCAAATATAACCTCGCGGAAGTTATCACTCCGGTTATCGTCTGCGGGTTTGTTCCTGAGACGCCATCCGCGTCGTTATAAGTAACGCGAATATCATAGCTGGTGGAATTCGAAAGGCTGGTGATGGTCGTCGTGTATGGCGACGCTATATGAGCCGCAGCCGTTACGTGATTGCTCCAGCCGCCGTTCACGGGACAATTTGCAGATGTCAGGCAGTAGTCTACCGTATAGGTATTGTCCCCATTAAAATCGCCGGTGTAAGGCATTGTCACCAGGATCGAGGTGCTGCTTGCCGCTGCTGCTGTGGCGGTTCCAGCAACAGTTGCCTCTGAGGCAGCAACATTCAAAATGCCGGTTGTGCTGCTGAAATATGTGTCGGTTTTGTTAGTCGCCGCGCTGGCGTTCGAGCCCCAGGTTCCTGATGCTTGTGCAACACCTGCTAAAGATAGCGAGTTGACGGGTATCGACAACCCGGCGCCGATGTTTGCTTTCGAGACACTGTTCCCAATGTCCAGATTACGTCCAACAAAGTTCGCGATAGTAGACCCGATCGTCTTTACGCCAGTCCCCGAAAAATTGAGATTGCTATACGCCTGCACCTTGACGGTTTGAGCAGCTCCCGTGTAACTAACCGTGTTGCCGACAGTCGTGGTTGTAAGTGTCGTGATCGGGACAGTCGCTGACGCGATATTGAGCGTACTCGTCGCAGTTGCGTTGTTAAACGAAGCGATCGTGCCTGAGCTTGTAAGATTAACCGTACCTGCAGCGTTATTCGTAATACCCGCTATCGTTCCGGAGCCGCTAAGATTTATCGTTCCCGTATTTGTAAAGTTTGCCGTTGTTATCGAGATCGCGCCGGATCCGGTGACACCGAGCGTGCCGGCGTTGGAAAGTGAAAGCGTGTTAGCCGCAGTTCCGCCGATGTTAAGTGTTTTACCCGAATTGTTGGTTAGAGTGCTAGATCCCGCCAAAGCGGTTGACACTGTCAGGGTGCCATTGTTCGCCGTTGTTCCGTTGATGGTCAAACTTGGAATTGCAACGGCATTAACACCGCTGATCGTCTTGGTTGTTCCGCTAAAAGTATGAACACCTGTGTTAGACGTAAATGTGCCGTCATTCTGTAGGTTGCCTGCGTACCCGATCGCAGCAACTCCTGTCTCATTCCATGTGCCGCCGTTATTAACGGTAACGTTGCCAGTAAATGATTTTGCTCCGGTACCGCCAAGAGCAAGTGTTCCAGTAACAGAAGTCGTACCGGTTACACCTAGCGTGAAGTTTGGCCCAACTGTGAAAGTCGTGCCTGTGCCGATATCCAAGTTGCCGCCAATCGCCAAATTTGCTCCGGTTGTCGCAGTAGCTGTGCCGCTAAGGGTAAGGTTACCAGCAACAGTCGTGATGGCGCCGAATGTTTCGGCTCCGCCACTCAAAATAAGGTGATGATAGGCTGCAACCTTGAGTGTTTGCCCTGTGCCTGTGTAATTAACAGTGTTGCCTACGGCGGTCGCGGTTAACGTCGTTATGGTTGGGACAGGCGATGCGCTGATATTCAGTGTACTGGTTGCCGTAGCGTTATTGAACGCAGTGATTGTCCCCGAACTATTCAGATTGACTATACCTGCAGCATTGTTCGTGATACCAGTGATGGCACCCGCACCACCAAGATTGACCGTACCCGTGTTTGTAAAGTTTGCAAGCGCTGTCGTGATATTGCCTGATCCGGTTACACCGATTGTGCCGGCGTTCGATAGTGTTGTGACCGAACAGGCGCCGCCAATATTAAGAGTGTTACCTACGGTGTTGGTAAGGATGCCGGTTCCTGATACTGCTGTGCTCGCGGTAAGCGTTCCGTTGTTAGTAAGATTAACGGCGGCGCCCGTTATGGTAAGCGATGTGCCAATTGTTAATGCGTCACTATTAGCATATGAGCCAGTGAAGGTGGCAGTCGGGATAGAGATCAAATTTGTGCCGGAAATGGTCTTTGTCGCACCGCTAAAATTATGTGCGCCCGTGTTCGCAGTGTACGAGCCGTCATTTTGCAAATTACCCGCGTAGCCAATGGTTGCAATGCCGGTTTCGTTGTATGCACCGCCGCCATTTACGGTTACGTTTCCTGTAAATGTTTTGGCTCCGGTGCCTGCGAGTGTCAAAGTGCCGCTGACCGATGTTGCTAAGCCGACGCCAAGCGTGAAGTTTGTTCCGGTCGCAAAGGTCGTTCCTGCTCCGACATTGAGATTGCCTGTTATCGCCAGGTTCGCTGCGGTTGTGGCGGAAGCAGTTCCACTAAGTATCAGATCGCCAGTGACTGCTGTCGTTCCGGCCTGCATCGTCTTTACACCGCTGCCGCTAAAGATCAGATCGTCGTAATTGTTGCTGTGAACTGTCTGTGCCGCACCGTTGTAGTTCACCAGGTTGCCTGACGCCGTCGCGGTAAGGCCCGTGATCGTCGAAGTGCCGCCAATGTTCAAAATACCGGTCGCGCCGTTTGTCAAAGTGCTCGCACCCGCAAGAGCGGTCGAAACTGTAAGCGTGCCACTGTTGGTGGTTGTTCCACTAATGGTCAGATTTGGAATAGCAGTAACTGTTGAGCCGCTGATAGTTTTAGTTGTTCCAGAAAACGTATGAACGCCTGTGTTCGCTGTAAATGTCGAAGCGTTATTCGTCAAGCTGCCCGCGTAGTTGATCGCTGCTACACCGGTTTCATTCCACACGCCGCCAGCGTTGAGTGTGACGTTGCCGGTAAATGTCTTAGTCCCCGTGCCGTCGAGCGTCAATGTTCCGGTAACTCCCGTCGTTCCCGTAACACCAAACGTAAAGTTTGGAGCAACGGTGAGGCTCGATCCGCTTCCGACTGTCAAATTGCCCGAAACCGCAAAATTAGCCCCTGTCGTTGCCGAAGCAGTCCCGCCCAATGTAAGGTTACCTGCGGTTGATGCGAGTGTTCCGAGCGATTTTGTGCCGCTGCCCTGGAGCGTCAGGTTTCCATACGTGCCCGAACAAACCGATTGGTTTGCAGAGGCTCCGTAAATGACTGTACCGGTTGCGCTGCTTGTTATTGTGCCGCCGCATGTTGTCGTGCCATTTAATGTAAGCGTAGTGGTGCCGATTGAGAGCGGTGCCGCTGCCCCAATGTCCATCGTTCCGTTGACAGTCACGCTGCCGCTAAATGTCTTTGTGCCGGTACCACTTGTCGTCAGGTTGTTGAAGGTCGTAGCCGTGGCGATCGTTTGAGCCGCCCCACCAAAGTTTACGGTTCCTGTGCCGGCAACAAAGTTTGTGCCTGTACCGTTCCATGCGGTTACACTTGTTGCATTTTCATTCAGGGTGCTCGATCCGCCGTTCAGCGTTCCGGCGGTCAGCGTTACGACACCGGAGAATGTATGCGTCAATGCACTTCCTAAATTGAGCGTTCCTCCAGTACCATTGATCGTCAATCCGGCACCACTCACATTACCTTGAAGGGTAGCGATGCCGCCCGTTTTCGTCATCGTCGTAAGGCCCGTTGTTGTATAGCCCGAGATGCTCTGTGCTGCGGTTCCACCGATAGTGATAGCCGAGCTTCCGCCGGTAAACGTACCGCTATTCACAAAATCGCCGTTAAAGGTGATGCTGTTATTTGCCGTTGCAAATGTAGCTCCTGGATTAACCGTGAGATCGTTGTTAAACACCAAGCCGGTCGCCATGGTCGTCGTTCCGCCGGTGATCGTCAGGTTGTTGAACGTGGTAAAGGTAACAGAAGGAAGGGTGTTTGTCGCAGTTAGCTGAATTGTTCCTGCCCCGGACGTGAAAACATTTACGGTGTCAGTACGAGCGACGGCCAGGCTCTGCGTGACCAAAGTTCCTGCATTCGTCATCACCAAAGCCCCGATGCGGTTTGTGCTTCCTGCGTCTCCCAGCGTAACTGAACCTGCAACCGTAAGAGTTTGATTGCCCGTTCCGAAAGTCAATGTCGAGGTATTACCACTTGCTGGTCCGATCTGTAATGAAGCAAGGGCGTTAGGCGGTGAAACGTTTAGCGTGACGTTGTGATTGGAAAGAATCCTAACTGTGTCACCCGCAAAGGTTTGTCCCGGATATGTTCCACAGCCCGTGCCGGATGTGACAGTCCATGTTCCTGCTGTGCCCCAGTTACCGGTTCCGGCTGACTGGAAAGTACATGCTGTCAGCACTGCGGCGGGTTCCAGGGTTAATTCCGTTTGAGCGCTACTCTGCTCCGGCGATGCGTAACCCAAAAAGGATACGACAGAGTCAAAAATAGCGTAGCCGGAACCAGTCGAGGCACTCGCTGACAGAACAAGAGATAAGCCTATGAAAACTGTAACGATACTACTGCGGAGAAATGACTTTGTGGATGCGGGTGTGAAATAAAACATACGATATAATTTCGGCTTACCTCGGCCGTTATGCGCTCGAAACGATCTGATCGGGCTTATGGACTACAAACTTCAAATAATCAACAATTAAAAAAAGCCCAATCAAGTGACATTTTCACAATTATCGCGGTTACTCTCCGCGTCTTTTTGCGTATTAACCTACCTAGAAAATTCGATTTGCATACGGACAAATGTAGTCCCTGCAAGCTCTTCAATCTATGAAGGGTATCAGATGATTGTATATTGTCATAAGCTTACACACATCAGGGCTGCCGCTAATTCTTATTGGCGCAATGTCGTATTATTTTAGTCGTAAAAACTACAATAAATATGCCATATAGTGGCATGAATGATTAGCACCACCAAAAATGTTGATTTTTATCCCAAATTATTGCCACTCGGCGTGGCAAAGCAGGATCGGCTTTGCTGTGTTAATCTGTGATTTTCTCTTGAGATGGATCTGCGAATTACTGAGATTTTTCTTTCTATACAGGGCGAGTCGTCACATGCCGGACGGCCTTGCTCTTTTGTGCGTTTGACTGGCTGTCCGATGCGTTGCGTCTGGTGTGACAGCGAATATACGTTTACGGGCGGCGAACATAACAGTTTTGAAGTTATTTTCAAGCGCCTTGAGGAATTTGGCTGCAATTTGGTCGAGGTCACGGGCGGAGAGCCGCTCGCGCAAAAAAGTGTGTTTCCGTTCATTACCGAGCTATGCGATCGCGGTTACGAAGTGCTGATCGAAACCGGCGGATATGTCTCTACAGAGGCGGTCGACCCTCGCGCTACAGTAATTTTGGACGTTAAATGCCCTGCATCCGGCGAAGCCGAGCGAAATCACTGGCCAAATCTAATGAGGCTTAGATCGGACAAAGACGAAGTGAAGTTTGTCATTGCAGATATTAACGATTGGGAATTTGCGAAAGAGATAATGGAAAGATACGACCTCGTTGATCGAGCAAAAGAGGTTCTCATCTCACCAGTTCACGGCATCGAAGATCTGGACGAGATCGCAACAGTAATTTCGACGAGTGGTTTGAATGTGCGGCTAAATTTGCAGTTGCACAAATATATTTGGGGAACGGATGTTCGCGGCGTTTGACTTATTTATGTCGCGGGATTTCGAGCAGTTCGGTTGAATGCTCGGTAACACTCGCGGGTTCGAACACTCGGTCTTCGATCAGTTTATTTGTAGTCACCTTTCCGACATCATCCGCGGTTTCAGGCGACGGCAGACGTGGATTGAGCTTGTCGAAGTTGACGAATTCTTTATAGTTAAAACAAAAGACAGAGAATAATCCGAACAGAAGAAATGCGGCCATAGCTCCGTAAAAGAGAACATCGGGACCGAAGAGAATGACCTTGTATTGAAATGCTTTGACGATTAGTATCGAGAAACCAACCATAGCGGCAATGGAGACCGAAAAGACTCCAACGATCTCAAATGCGCGGATTCGTCGTGCCAGTGTAGCATACTCGACGGATGGAAACTGCTCCGCTAAAGTTTTTGCGATAGCATCGAGTTTGAGGCCGCAGCGTCGGCAATAGCTATGATCGTCGGCATTTGGAGCCGCACAATTTGGGCAAAACATCTCTAAGAATTATACGCCCGTTTTAAGTCAGGAGTTCGTTGTTTTGAAAGGAAAGAGGTCGATAGTTTTAGTTTCTGGTGGAATGGACAGCTGCGTTACGGCAGCGATCGCCTTGCGTGAATCGGACGAGACAGCATTTTTGCACATCAGCTACGGCCAAAGGACGGAAAACCGTGAACGAAGGGCGTTCAACGATATTGCCGATCATTACGGAGTCGAAAAGCGTCTGGATATTTCGATCGAGCATCTGGCAAAGATCGGCGGCTCATCCCTGACCGATGAAAGTCTCGAAGTAACGGAAGCCAATCTCGGATCAAAAGAAATACCCACAAGCTACGTCCCATTCCGCAATGCGAATATGCTCTCGATCGCAGTAAGCTGGGCCGAGATCATCGGTGCAAATGCGATCTATATCGGAGCGGTTGCGGAAGATTCGAGCGGATATCCCGATTGCCGCCCTGAGTTTTACGAGGCATTCCAAAAGACGATATACACCGGAACAAAACCCGATACCCATATCGAGATCCGCACACCCATCATTAACCTGACCAAAGCTGAGATCGTCAAGAAAGGAATTGAGCTTAATGCTCCACTTCATCTGACTTGGTCGTGTTACCGGAGCGAAGGCCTTGCGTGTGGAAAGTGCGATTCGTGTGCTTTGAGGCTGCGTGGTTTTGAGCGGGCGGGAATGAATGATCCTATTGATTATGCTGCCTAACTGATCGAGTTCTTTCTTGCCTCTAGTTCCTCGATTCTTTCCTTTAAACGTGCGATCTCTGTATCAATGGCGTCGATGCCAGAATCCGACGAACTCAACTTGTGAAAGACCGGCGTCACAACCGTCAGTGCTCCGATAATGATCGACAGGACACCCATTGTCCGCGCGATCCACGAA
>JBGARA010000065.1:0-22864 GCA_044230475.1 Pyrinomonadaceae bacterium
GCCGAGCCGCGGTCGCCGGTCATCGAAACCGAATTATACGCATACTGTCCAAGAGAATTCCCGGCCGCGTATATGCCCGCAACAATTTCTCCACCCGAAGCGTTGGATATCACACCGCTGACCATGTTGGTGAAGACAAGCCCGCTTGCGGCCAAAGCGATGCCGGCCGCGCTGCGCTCATTGGTCTGCTGCACACCATGGATCCTATTACGATAAACCTCAGCGTTGGAGACATTGTTTGCGCTAGCTACGTTGTTTGAGAAGGACAACAATCCAACGCCGATCCCGACAACATCTTCCGTCGCGCCGGACTCGATCCCGCCTATGCTGTTTTCATAAATGGTAATAAAGTCCTGGTTGCCCACGGTAATGCCCGCACGGCGTATTCGTTCTGTTGCAGTTCCTGTAATGTCATTTTCACGTACTATGTTAGACTGATTTTGACCTCCAGATCCGCTAAACCAGATGCCAATGATTGCTCGTCGAAGGCTGCAATTCTCGATAGTGTTGGAATTGTTGTTTGCCCCTTGGGTTCCGCCTGCGGAACCACCCATTGCAATCAGATATCCCGTTTGATCCGGACTGCTGCCATGAACATTAATATTTTTGATCGTGTTGTTCTGAGCGCCGTTAGTACCAGAATCAAGGATGATCACGCTCGATGATGTCGAGGCATTTGTATTCTCAATAGTAAGTTCACGAATCGCCGGATTGCCGCCAACGACACCGGTAACAACGCTTCCATTTGTCGAGCCGTCGATCGTCACGTTGTCCGCGGCATTGAGCCGGATAATCCCTACCGCGCTCGCGCCAGTGATGGTTCGTGCAGCGCCGGACGGCTTGATCAATACTGTAAAGCCCGACCCAAACTCGTTCAGTGCAACTACGCCGTCTTCACCTACCAGGTCGGACGTGATATTGATCGTTACATCGCCGACAACAGGGTATGTGTTGATCGCTTCGAATATGCCGCCGGGCATCGTCAGCGACGCATAGGTCTGCCCGCTTCCGACGTTGTAACTGCCGGAGATCGTGATCGGTGTAGGCGTTGGTGTAAAGGTGCTTGTTGCCGTGGCAGTCGGGGTATCAGTCGGCGTCGGTGTCGGGCTAACTGCAGCACAGCCAGCGGCGACTGATGTGTTTGCCGAGCCCGGCGTGATACAGCGGACCGAGAGGTCAACGTTGTTCACATTAGTGTCCACTCCGTCGGGAAAACGAGAAATGCCTATAAATGGCGTTACGTTATCATCTGCTAACCCCGCTCCTGAGCCTTCCGTATAGGGAGCAGCGGTGTCGCCTTCATAGGAAACAGCGTCAACGAGGTTGCCGGAAATGCGTAAACCTACGGCGTCGGGGGCTCCATTTTGTATGATATTTGTGCCTGGAGTAACCTGAAGGTCACAATTTAATACGGTAGCCCCGTCCCCACATATCGTAAAATAATCGTCAGCAGCAAGATTGACGTTAGGAAGATCGAACGACTGATAAGGTACACAACAACTTGCACCATTGATCAATTCAACAACGACCGGGTCGAGATTTATTGAGGCACCGCTCACATTCTTGATCTCGATAAATTCGGCGGTATCGTTCCCAACGTTATCGTAATCGATCTCATTGATTACCAACGAAGGCGTTGGCCCGAAAGGCTGTCGAACTGATAGCTCAGCCCTACCTACATCGTGCTCGGCCACCCGCACCTCAGCACCAAGGTAGGCTGCCAAAGATAGAAAAGGTGAGCTACCTACCCTTGCCGATGTTTTTCCTGCGACAAACACACAGGATACGCTCACTATAGCTATTAAGACGGTCCTAATGATACCAGGCGAACTTTGGAGTCTTGACATTGACGATAAACCTCCTGCTGACCATTAATTTTTTCTGTTTTTCAAGAGAATTATATGCGTTTTTTCCTTCAAGTCAATAATTATCGGTAGTGGGTGAAGAGGATCCGCTATGCGAATCCCTGAAGATATCTAGCAAGGTAATATTCGATCCAGATCGCGGTCTTCCAGGTTAATGCGCACGATGCAAAAGTCCGAACGAAATAAGTGCAGTTTTCGTAACACCAGTGACTTTAGCCATTTCGGCCTAGAGACATTGTTCTTTGAAATCACGTAAGCCACGGCTCCGCCGACTGGCGAAAAAAAACCGCTGGGACAGTGGGACAGCAAGACTTAAGTCCAAGTTGTTCAACGGTTTACCCTGTCCCACTATGGTTTGGGACACTTGGGACACTTTCTGAAAAAAAGTAAGTGGGACAGTGGGACAGTAAAGTTTAAGCCTATTCAGTTCAATGGTTTACCCTGTCCCACTCGGTTTGGGACACTTTGGGACACTTTTTCAAAAAAAAGTTGGTGGGACAGTGGGACAGTAATGCTTAAGTCCAATGTGGTCAATGGTTTACCCTGTCCCACTGTGATTTTGGGACACTTGGGACACTATTTGAAAAAAAGTAAGTGGGACAGTGGGACAGCGAGATGTGAACCGTGGGGGACCGATCCCAATATTTTTTGTCAGTAAATCACAACTATTTTGTACGACATGGCATCATAGTGTCGTTGATTTGTGTTTCACGTCGAGGCTACAATTTTAGTAGTTTCGACTCGGCGGTTGGGAGGCCATATGCATTACGGAATAGTTAGGAAATTTGGCGCCGGTCTGCTGGTTGGGTCCGTTTGGTTGGGTGCCATAGCAGTTTTTCCTGTTTCGTCTTTTTCTCAGGAAAAACAAAAGGACAACGCCAAGACCGGCAAAGATAAGAAAGACTCAAAAGGTCCCGAAGCAACTCCGACACCGGCTTCCCAGTCGCCGCTTGGTTCAAAAGACGATCCAAATCAGATCGGCAAGCGCAATATCAACAAGGGTTCCGATAAGTTCTTTGGCTGGCTGGGCGGTTCAAAGGAAAAAGAAATGCAGATCGGCCGCCAGATCGCGATGGAAGTCGAGCAGCAGGCAAAGATGGTCGATGATCCTATGATCACGGAATATGTGAACCGCGTCGGACAGAATATCGTGCTTCACTCCGATGCGAAGGTCCCGTTCACGATCAAGGTGATCGACAGCGATGAGGTGAATGCTTTCGCTCTGCCGGGCGGCTTCTTTTTTGTGAATAAAGGCCTGATCCTTGCTGCCGACAACGAAGCCGAGCTTGCAGGCGTAATGGCGCACGAGATCGCTCACGTTTGTGCGCGGCATGCGATGGAAAATCAGGGCAAAGGCGCTTTTTTCAATTACGCGGCACTCGCCGGTATTATTTTTGGCGGCCCGATAGTCAGTACGGTTTTGCAAAACGGCGGCGGCATTCTTGGCGGCCTAGCAGCTTTGAAATTTTCACGCGGGGCCGAGGAAGAAGCCGATAATCTAGGCGTGCAGTATTTGTATGCTTCGGGTTATGATCCGACGGCGATGTCAACCATGTTTGAAAAGCTTGCCTCGCAGAATAAGAAAAAGCCGGGCAGTATTGCCAAGCTATTTTCAACTCACCCGCAAGCCGTTGACCGCCGCGACACGAGTCTGCAACTTGTCGCTCGCTTCCCCGAGAAAGAGGAGTACATTATCAGCACTTCTGAATTTCAGCGTGTGAAAAGCCATCTCTTTAAGATCACGAACGCTAAGGCGGGCATTACTACAGATTTCGACCAGGCCGATGACAGCAAGCCGACCCTTAAGAAACGTCAGCCTGACGCCCCTGATGCTTCGGACGCTGGCGAATCAAGTTCAAATCCTGACAGCGGCCCACCCAAGCTGAAAAAACGCGGTGAAGAACCTGAGCCTGCTACGTCACCAACTCCGGGACAGTAAATTTAATTGAAGTGGTTGAAGGTAAGGCTGTCTTTGGAACGACAGCCTTTTATTTTTGCTCAGGCGATTCTGGAGTGGTTTTTGCAGCAGGCGTAGGTTGCCGGTCCGAAATAACGGTTGTAAGTGCCTGCGGAATTTGATTACTGAGAATGTCGCCCTGATTATCAATGATCTGATCGATCAATTCGAACTTCGATTTATCAAAGTCCTTTGAGACAAGAACGCCGTCCTTGTCAATCGTCATTGGATAAATGCCGAATAGTTCATTCTTAAAATTCTGAAAGAATGAAGGCTGTGCACAGGGAGCTACATTCGCTCGATCAGGATTTGGTTCCGGTGTTGTCGACCCGATCAACTGCAGCTGTTCCTTGGCTTTTTCGAGGTATTCACTGTTCGGATAATCGCTAACGATCCGCTGGAAATATTTTGCTGCCTGATCCGTTTCCTCCTCGATCTGATAAGTGACGGCTAACTTGAATAACGCCTCGTCGAGAAAGCAGAAATTGGGATATTTATCAATGATCTCGCGGTACCTCGATTGGGCGCCTTTCAGTCCACCCTTCTTCTGATCGACCGACAGTCCGTAATAGTAATTTGCGATCAGCAGGTTATGAAGTCCCAAGTTATCCTGAACCTGTCGCAAACGCTGTTCAGCCTCTGGCTTAAGAAACGAATTGGGATACTGCTGAAGCAACGCCTTCAAACGAACCTCCGCCCTTTTCGCACGTGTCGCATCGCGATCAGGCAGGCCGATCTGCCTCATCTCAGATTCCGCGATCTTCAACACGACGCGGTCAGCTAGCGGATGCGTCGGAAAGAACGTCAACCAGTCCTGATACGCAGCGATCGCCTGAATCAGAGCGCTTGTCGTGCCTTCGATAAAAAATGAATCGCCAACCGCGAGTTTTGACATCGGCAAATAAGGCGAATCGGGATAAGTCGTAATGATCGTCTGAAAAAGAAGACGTCCGACATCGTAGTTCTTTTTACGCACCTCGCGAGTTGCAACGATGAAAAGCTCTCTGTCACGCCCTGGCGATACGCTGCCGATCAGATCTTCAAATTCATCCGTATCGCCGCTCCTGTTGAAGATGCCGAGAAATTTACCCTTCTTCTTTTTCTCGCGCGGCTTGCCGACAACTGAGGTCGGCGTTGCCCTTGCGGTCGCTGTTTCCAACTGAGCAGCATCAACACGAGCCTGCAGTTCAGCGACTGACTGCTCAAGAGAATCGACGTCACTATTTTCGAATTTCTCTGCACGATCAACTTTTCCCTTTAAACTGTTTACCTCAGATTGCAGCCGCGCAGCGTCTCTTTCCAACCCAAGGAGCCTTCCCAGGGGCGTATCGAGTTTGTCTTTGTCATCCTTCTTCGATTTGTCCGCCTTGTTTTCCTCTTTCAGGACAGAGGCCGCGCTGGTCAGAGAGCGTCGCATGATAGTAAGCTTCTGGCCCATTACGTCGAGTCGCTGGGCAGCAGTTCCATCGCCCGGCTTCGCCTGACCAAAACCAAATGCGGACAAACCCGCCAATAGCAGCGAGAGAAAAACTATACGTTTTTTAAGAAGAAACATAAGTAAATTTGCTTTATACCCAAACTGAGCCTTTTTCGATCAAATCCTTGACGGCAACAGCCGGGTCATCATTGGAAAACACAGCGGACCCGGCTACCAACATATTTGCGCCGGCGGCCGCGATCTCCGCGATGTTTGACGAATCGATCCCACCGTCGATCTCGATCTGCGTCGAAAGTCCGCGAGCAGTGATCATTTGCTTAAGTCGGCGCAATTTATCAATCATCGTGGGAATAAATTTCTGCCCGCCAAAACCGGGATTTACGGACATGAGCAGAACAAAGTCGGCATAGGGCAAGGCTTCGGAGAGGCTTTCGATCGGTGTCGCTGGATTTATCGCAATACCTGCTTTTGCTCCAACGTCTCTTATCGCGGTCAATGTCCTGTGCAAATGAACGTCCGCCTCGACGTGAACCGAAACCATGTCCGCTCCGGCATTGACAAACTCGACCGCGTAACGGCCTGGCTCCTTGATCATCAAATGCGTGTCGATGATCATATCTGTCGCTTTTCTTATCGACTTGACCACCGGCAAACCGATAGTGATGTTTGGCACAAAATGACCGTCCATCACATCGACATGGAGCATTTTCGCTCCGCCTTTTTTGACAGATTCGATCGCCTCCGCAAGTTTTGTAAAATCTGCCGAAAGTATCGACGGAGCTATTTCAAACATGCACTTTTACTAATTATTTTAGTTGCAAAAAACACTTTTGACGTTGTACCGCGACCATTAACGTGGTGCTGGTTTTGGCTTCGTCTCGCCCGTCGATTTGCCACCCAAAGCAGGCTTCTCCTTTTTCTCAGTTGCCTGCGTGCTCTTAGTGGGCTTCTCGCTGGAATTATTGTTCGAACCTGATTCCTTGTTCGAATTCGAAGGTTCGGAACTTGAGGTCGAATTTGAGTTTGCTCCCGAATCGCGCGTCGTATCAGCCTTTTTTCGAGTGTTTGAATTCGATTTTGACTTCTTCGGTTTGTCGTCGATCATTTCCTCGATCTTTTCCGAATCGTCCTCTTCTTCGATCTTTTTTAGCGTGTTTAGTTTTTCACCATTTTCGCCCGGTCCATTGCTCGTAACCACATAGATCATCTGGCCGGTCTTTACGGTCTCGCCGGGTTTTGGTATCTGTTCTATAACAGTGTTGATAGCCTCGGTACTGTCCCGATTCGCCCGTTTCTTTATCTTTAATCCAAGTGATGCGAGTTCTTTTTCACTTTCCGAAAAACTCTTCCCCGTTATTTCCGGTACGGGCACTACTGTCCCCTGAAGCGAAAGATACACTACTGCCGCCAACCCAAACAAAAAGGCACCCGCAAGCAAACCAACTGCCGCCAACCGCCCAATAGCTGAAACTCCGGAATTAATAATACCCACTTTCTGCTTCTCCGAAAATCAATCGAAAGTTTATCATTTTATGCCCACACCCGCACGTTGGAAAGGGCTCGCGACTCAGCGTTTGTAAGTTCCCTCTTCACAAAGGTATTGATGTACCTATTGTCCTGCGAAACTCGGCGATGAAAAAGCCATCCATCCCATCCCGATGGGGAAATGTGCGAGCAAATCCATCGTTGGTGACAAAACGTCCCGGGACACTCGGCTTTTTCAATTCGAATTCGCTGTTTTCACGGACGAATTTCTCGCAAACCGCTTCATTTTCCTCTTTTTCAAGCGAACAGGTCGAATAAACCAGCGTGCCACCGCTAACAACCAATTTTGATGCATTGGTCAATATCTTGAGTTGTTTTCCAGACAGATCAGCAATATCTTCGGGTCTGATGAAATAACGCAACTCAGGATTATGACGGATGGTGCCAGTCCCCGAACAAGGAGCGTCAACAAGTACCACGCTAAAACTGCCGTCACGAAATGGCAGCTCTTTAGCGGCATCATATTGAACTACGTTAATGTTCCCGAGGCCCTGTTGCCGACAATTATCACGCAACATCAAACATCGCTGCCGATGAAGATCCCCCGCGACGGCGACATTGATAGTTGTTGCATTTTGCTTGAGTATTAAGCCAGTTTTTCCACCCGGGGCAGCACAAACATCAAGAAACATACCGCCTTCAGGAACTTTGATCGAAGCACCGATCATCTGTGAGCCTTCGTCCTGGAAATAGACCTCGTGCCGCTCCTCGGCAACGAGCAACTCATTGTCGATTGAATCCATTAGATAGCAGCCGTCAACAAACTCAGAAGGCCGAGCATTGATTGCGTCCGACTTTTTATCTCCAAGAAATCGGAATGCATGCCGGCCAACTTCATTATTTGCAGAGGCGATCTTGTCTGTTTCCTCCAATCCAAACTCTTCGACCCATTTCCCGATCAGCCACCTCGGATGTGAGGATTCTACACTCAGTCGTTCGACCTCATCTTCGAATATCAACTCAGGCCTCTCTTTCGTCACTCGCCGCAGGATCGCATTTACAAAACCTTTTGCTGATGTCTTCTTTGCTGCTTGGACCAAGCGAACGCTCTCATCGACCGCTGAATATTGGGGGATCTTATCGAGAAAGTAGATCTGATAGATCCCGAGTCGAAGCGAAACTCGAACGGCAGCATCCAGTCTTTTGCCATTTGAAAGAAGGTCGATGACACGGTCGAGATACATCTGGCGACGCAGCGTTCCAAGCACCAATTCGTGACACAGGCCGCGATCGACAGTTGGCAGATCCGCTTCGTACGCTGGTAGTAAGACAGAGGAGAATGACCTTTCAGTTTCTATTCGCAGCAGGACATTGAATGCTGCGAGGCGCGCCGGTGAGACCTTCATTCTTCGACCTTGTAGGGGGGCTTTTTGGCGTTGGCATGCCGCTGTGAATAATCGGGGCCCGTGCCTTTTTGCAAATGCTTATCAAGGGTCACGCGTTCGTCAAAAACAAAACACTCTCCGTCCCAAAGCATTTCCTCGACAGGAGTTTCTTCGAGATATTTCAAAATGCCGCCCTCAAGTTGAAAGACTTCCTTAAAACCGATCTGTTTGAGATATGGCGCAAACTTTTCGCAACGAATGCCGCCCGTACAAAACATAGCAACCGGTTTATTCGGATCGAGATTTTCTGCGACAAATTCAGGGAGTTCACTAAATTTTTTAGTGTTTGGATTGATCGCTCCCTTGAAAGTGCCCGTCTGGAACTCATAGTCATTGCGGGTATCGAGAACGATCGTGTTCGGATCGGAAATGAGCTTATTCCACTCTCTCGGTTTTACATGAGTGCCGCGGCCCAGCGAGATATCCACCGGTTTCTTCAAAGTAACGATCTCGGGTTTGATCTTGACATCGATCTTACGAAACGGAGCCTCGCTGAAATATGACGATTTAACAATAAGGTTTGTGTCGAGAATTTTCTCTGCACGAGCGATAAAGTCTGACACTTGACCTACTTCGCCGCAGATCATGCCATTGTAGCCTTCGTTAGCAAGGATGATCGTTCCGCGAACACCCAATTCTCGCAGTAACGATCTAAGGCCCTCCTTTATGTCAAGAAGATCGGCAACCGCACTTAGGTCCTTGAATTCATAGAAAGCAATTATTTGTATTTGACCTTCACCCAAGCCGATTACCTAATACCTCCCCCTTCCGCAATTTTACACCATTAAGAAAATCACGCGTAGGCATCCGCCGCTTGCCCTCAAGCTGTAATTCATCAACTAACAACACAGAACCATTACCGCACCCGATCAAAAGTCTTCCATCTGTTTCCACAATTTCACCCGGCTCATATCTGCTCTCATCTTCCACACTTTCTGATTTAGCTCGCCAAAACGTCAGTTTCGATTGTTGATGATAAGTGAATGTTGACGGGAAAGGCTGGAATCCGCGAATGCGATTTACGATCTCATTAGCGTCTAATCTCCAGTCAATCAACCCATCTTCCTTTTTTAGTATCGGCGCAAATGTTGCCTGCCCGTTGTCCTGCTTGACAGGTTTTATTGCCGATAAATTGGCAAGCGTTTCTGATAGCAACTCTGCGCCGGTGATCGCCAGCCTTTCCATCAACTCGACAGCAGTTTCTTCTTCACGTATCACTGTCGCTCGTTGCAGCAAAATGTCACCGGTATCAAGCCCTGCATCCATTCGCATGGTTGTCACACCGGTTTCTGTTTCACCATTCACAATTGCCCAATTAACAGGAGCTGCGCCGCGATATTTCGGCAAGAGCGAAAAATGCAAATTGATTGCGCCATTAGGAAAAGCGTTTAAGAATGTTTCCGGCAAGATGCGTCCGTAGGCTACGACAACCGCGACATCAGCCTTGTGAGAACGAAATGTTTCTAGGGCTTCCGCAGTTCGTATCTTCTGCGGCTGTAAAATCTCAATACCTCTTTCGAGCGCAAATTCTTTAACGGGAGAAAACACGATCTTATTTCCACGTCCGGAAGGCCGATCAGGCTGCGTGTAGACCGCTACCACCTCATGCCCGTCAACCAGTATCCTTTCCAACGTCGGCACAGCCGCCTGCGGCGTACCCATAAAGACAATTCTCATGAATCGAATCCCGATCTACCTATTTCCGAGCCTTTATCGAATTCACCGTCAACAGTATTTTAGTATGATGGTGACCCGTGATTTGATGAAATAAGGAGCCAGCAACTACCACTTTTCGACCGACGAGTTGTCTGTAACGCCGATATTCATTCCCGGGCCCTATAAACACTAGCTGGACGCGACTGACCCGAATTTCCTTTTCGAGCCAGTCTTCAGAAGCGTTTACACAAAACGGCTTAGCTACATGCAGAATCCAATAAGGCTCAGGCTCATCGCCCTTGGCGATGCTCTCATAATTCGGCCGCCCGGGAAAAGTTTGTCGTTTGATTGTGCCTACGAGTTCGACTCGACTGGGCTCGTAGTCAAGACACGGCGAGGTCTTATTTGAGTGGGGGTTTTGAGAGATCGCGAAGACAGCGCAAACGAGTATAGTTACGATCAAAATAATTATCTTGCTTTTCATCTTGATTAAAAAGCCCGTGTCGAAACACGGGCTTAATATTCATATTTTCTGTGCAATCGATTTCCCTTGCATGAATTGCAACAAGTACTCTCGCCCACCCGCCTTTGAGTCGGTGCCGCTCATGTTGAATCCGCCGAACGGATGAACACCGACGAGTGCTCCTGTGCATTTTCGATTCAGGTAAAGGTTGCCAACGTGGAACTCGCGGCTGGCTCTATCCAATCTCTCCTGCGAAGCCGAATACAATGCCCCGGTCAAACCAAACTCAGTGTCGTTTGCGATCTCAAGCGCGTGATCAAAATCGCGTGCTTTAATAACCGCTAGAACAGGAGCAAAGATCTCCTCCTGCTCGATGGTTGCCCCGGGCTTGACGTCATCAATGATCGTCGGCTCTATATAAAAGCCGCTTGAGTCATCGCCGCTACCGCCGGTCAAAACTTTGCCGCCTTCGTCAACGCCTTTTTTGATGTAGCCAAGTGTCGTCTCGAATGAACGCTTGTTAATAACCGCGGCAACATTCGTATCGCCTTCCGTCGGCTGCCCAACTTTCAACTTCTTTGTCAGAGCAACCACCTTTTCCATTAGCTCGTCGTGGACCTTTTCGTCAACGATCAATCGTGAACATGCCGAGCATTTCTGCCCCTGAAATCCAAAAGCAGCTGCCACAACACCGCTCGCTGCAGCATCAAGATCCGCAGCATCGTCAGCGACGACTATCGCATCTTTGCCACCCATTTCAGCGACGACGCGCTTGATCCATATTTGCCCCGGACGTGTTTTGGCTGCTTCTTCGTTTATGTGTAGTCCAACTCCTTTCGAACCGGTAAACGAAATGAAACGCGTCTTAGGATGCGTGACCATCGCTTCGCCGGTAGCGGCCGATCCGCTAATGAAATTAACAACGCCCTTCGGAAGTCCTGCTTCTTCGACGATCTCCATAAATTTTGCAGCGATTGTCGGCGAATCAGATGAAGGTTTTAGGACGACTGTATTTCCTGCAACAACTGCAGCCATCGTCATACCGGCCATGATCGCAAGCGGGAAATTCCACGGCGGAATCACTGCACCGACACCAAGCGGAATGTACTCGAACCGGTTCTTCTCGCCCGGATATGGCGTAACCGGCTGCTCCTCTGCCCAACGCAGCATCTCGCGCCCATAGAATTCGCAAAAGTCGATCGCCTCGGCTGTGTCTCCGTCAGCTTCTGCCCAAGTCTTCGACACTTCAAAAACCATCCACGCCGAAAGTTCATGCTTACGCTCGCGCATAATGTCGGCGATCCTAAATAGATAATCTGCACGAGTCGCTGCGGGCACATTTCGCCATGAACCAAATGCTTTCGTTGCCGCTGTGATCGCCTTCTCGACAAGATCGACATTCGTATCGCCTTCTGAAAAAACACCGACAACTTCGGAGGTCTTTGACGGATTGATGCTGTTAAACTTTGCGTCGAGCGAGATCTTTTCTTCGTCAATGATGATCGGATATTCGCGTCCAAGTTCACTGCGTACTTTCTCGATAGCCGCACGCATCGCATCGGCATTTTCCGGTTTCGAGAAATCTGTAAATGGTTCGTTTCTAAACTCGTCTAATGTTCGTTGTGTTTGCATATAATTAAAATGTAATTCCGTAATAAGCGGCCAAGGCATTGTTACCTCGACCCGAGTTGCCAAAACTATAACCTGTCAGTAAATACTGTCGGCTTGTGATATTAAAATTAACACCTGCCGAAGCGTACCCTAGTCGATTATTGCCCGAAAACCAGTCGGCGACAAAGCTGACGCGTTTATGTATCGGCTGCACAAGGCCAACCATCGCCCCGGTTCGCGTGCCAAATTGTCTACTGCCTCGGAACACCGAATAAACACCGCCGGTAGCTGTCATTCCGTTCAGCGAATTTACCGTCTTTCGGGCATTTCCGTAAACCATTACGGAAGCCCGATCTCCCGTAACGTTCTTCAGTGGAACGAACAACACAGTTCCCGCGGAAACGCTAAAGCCATGTTTTTCGCTTTGGTAGATCTTTCGTTTAACGCTGAATTCGGCTTGGCCGGTCGAGGTAACGCCGTTCCATGAGTAATAAAAATTCGAGCCGATCTCCGTTTTGTGATTTAGGCCATAGGCGACGCGATAACCATATGACTGAAACCCACCATCACTGTAGCGAACCGGCTTTGTAACAAGATCACCTTCAAGATTCCAAGCCCCTTTTGGCAGCGTGTCTGCCGTCGGAATATTAAAGATCGTCGTTTGAGAAAACGCCACAACATTCGCCGCAACAAGAACTACGAGAGCGAACATCGCCCTTGTGAGGAAATTGCTTGTTATTAACATAGTAATTAACTCCTTAAGGCACTCTTGGTTTTACTAACTCCGATCACAGTTTTGGGCAAAACGGTGTCGAAATTCTTTGCACAAGCCCGCTCGTTAGCAAGGGCGTAACATTCAACGTTGTGAGTATAGCCCTTACTACGTGCGGGCTTGCTCATTCTACCGAAGTTTCTGTCGGCGCATCTCGCGCTGTTCCCACTCGTCGAGCAATTCGGGAAAGACCGGCGGGCCGTCGTTCTGCCAGCCGACGACAAATCTCGGCTGCTGCGTGTCGCTCGCACGTTTGACGTAACTCAGCAGCAGCACCCAGCCTTCGCTGAGGTATTTATTGAGTTCACCGCTTGAACCCAACTCCGCCGTCAATCTAGTATCTTGAATATCCACGCCTAATTCCACTTACCGGTCTTTTTCAGTGTCTTTATCTTCCGTTTAGCCAGTTCACGCTTGAGCGGCGTCATTCGATCCAAAAAAACGATGCCGTCGCAATGGTCCGTCTCATGCAGAATGCATCTGGCCGCTAAATTAGCTACATCAAGCTCAAATTCTTCGCCTTTGAGGTTTCTTGCCCGGGCAATGACACGCATTTCGCGTTTCACCGTCTGAAACAGTCCCGGAAACGAAAGACAGCCTTCATCGCCGACCTGTTCGCCCTCGACGCGAATAATTTCGGGATTTATGAGTACATGACGCTCGTTTTCGCCGTCTTCGACAGGCGTGTCCATAACGAACAGGCGCTTTGAAATCCCAACCTGCGGTGCCGCGAGCCCGACTCCGCCAGCCTCTTGCATCGTTTCGAACATATCCGCGGCCAGGCGCTCGAGTTCATCGTTGAACTCATCGTCACCGACCGGCTTCCCGACCGACAACAATACCGGCTCGGGATAATTTACTATCGAAAGCAAGGGCATTCGAATATCTTACAATAATCGGCAGATTTTGAGTATCTAAAATTGTTTTTCAACACAAAGTCGCAAAGAAGCAAAGACGCAAAGGAAGAAAAAAGCCAGTAACAATGGTGTCATAAAACCAATTTTAGCCGCTGACTTTGCGTCTTGGCACCTTTGCGTCTTTGCGTTAAATTTCTGCTTACTTCACTTTCACTCAACAACGATCTTCGCCTTTTCCTGATTTGCCCAGTCGCACAGGGCTTTTGCCTCGGTGTCTTTCAAAGCGGCGTCCCAATGTATCCACAGATACGAAGGCAGCGGCATCTCTTTCGAGCCGACCTGTTCGCAGATCTCTTCGAGCTTGTGGGCCTTCTTTTTCGGGGTGTAAGTGTTGAAAACACTGAAATTAAGATGCCGGCGCCCGTCGTCGATGTGGTTTTTCAAAAACCAAGCCGTGGGCTGAATATTTGAATACCAAGGATAGATCGTAGTATTTGAGTGGCAATCGTTGCACGAACGCCCCAAAATAAGCGAAATATCAGGCGGCATCGCAACAGCGGCCTCAATTGTTTCCGCCTGAACAATCGCCGGAGCACTTTTGTCGATCCTGAAAAACTGAATCACCACAAACGCAGCAACGATCACAATTGCAAGTATTTTTAGAATCTTCTTAACCATTAAATTCGTTTGTAATTAGCCGTTTTGATGCTATCACACCGAAATCTCGTTATCCACAATCTCAAAGGTGCTATATGTTTCAGCCACAACCACTTATTGTATGACTTAACGAATTGTGATATTTTATCTGTGCATCATTGTATTTTGTGCGGTTGCATGGTTGAGATGTCAGCCTGGAAAGTGAGAGGCCAGACATGATTGATCGGCTAAATTTTGGATCAGCGTTCCACGAAGAAATCATGAAACCCGAAATGCCAATAACTGTAACCAATGTGTTTACATATATTTAAACATTTCCTGCGGCACAATGTGTTTTTTTTGTAAATTTCGTGGAACGGTGGCACAAAAGTGGTATTAACCTCAATAAACAGAATAACTTACAGCGTTCCACGCCTCGGTGGAACGCTGTGGAACGCTCGGAACGATTTTCGATCGCGGGGAATGCCGTCATCTCCCTCAAGTTTTCGTAAAAAAAATGATGGGACAGCGGGACAACGCTTGAATCATTCCCGCTTCTGTCCTAATTTGAAACTGTGCTGAGGCCAACCGTAATCGCCATTCCGTTTTTCGCTTTGATGATCGCCATCGAGGCCTATTGGGCGCGTCGAAAAGGCTCTGACGAATACCGCGACAAAAAAGACACATGGGGAAATATCTTCCTCGGCTTTATGAGCATAGTTTGGGGAGCGTTGTTTGGCCTGGTTACCGGTTATGTCTTTGTCTTCTGCTATGACATCGCCCCGTATAAATTCCCTGCCGACGCATGGTGGACGTGGGTCGCTCTGTTCTTTGTCGATGACCTCGTTTATTACATCTTCCATCGCGTCAGCCACGAATCACGGCTGTTCTGGAACTTTCACGTCGTCCACCATTCGAGCGAACACTACAATCTCAGCGTCGCCGTCCGCCAAAGCTGGTTTTCGGGCATTCTGCATTGGATCTTCTACGCTCCGATCATGCTGCTTGGCTTCGCACCTTGGATGTTCGCCTTAATGCACGGCTTCAACCTGATCTATCAGTTCTGGATTCATACAAAGTTCATCAAAACACTCGGCCCGCTCGAATATGTTCTTAATACACCGTCACATCATCGCGTCCATCACGGCGTAAATAATCCGTATCTCGACAAAAATTATGCCGGTGTGCTGATAATCTGGGATAGAATCTTCGGTTCATTCATCCGCGAAACCGAAGAGCCGCGTTACGGAATAATAAAGCCGATCAACAGCTATAATCCGCTATGGATAAACACCCACGGCTGGGTTGAGATGTATGACGCAATGAAACGCCAGACGAAATTCATCGACAAGATAAAATGCATATTTGCTTCCCCAAATATGGACCTGAAATCGCAAACAAATCTATGAAGATCAGACTCGCTCTTGCTTTTATTCTCACCGGCATATTTTGCAGCGGCCTTGTCGCTCAGTCGGTTGTTATTACACGCAAAAAGGTTACTTACACGCGTAAGGAGCCGATCAGTGATTACAAGAGAACCTTCATCATTAATTATCCAAAGGTTAAGGCCGCGACTTCGGTGCTTTCAAAAAAGATCGATAATATATTGTCATATGAGTCAGTTCTAGGACTGAAACTAAAAGAAGAATTAGATCAGTATCAGTGGCTTCGAGTAGCGGACTATAAAGTCAAGTACAACCAAAAAGGCGCACTATGCGTTGAACTTTGGATGGAAGGCGATGCGGCATATCCGTCAAGTGTGAACAAAATTGTTGTGGTGGACACTGAGACTGGCGAAATAGCAACTCCTAAAGATGTTTTTACAAATCTTGCCGGCCTAGTTACGATACTCCGAAAGGCTCAGGATAAAGAAAAAGAAGATACTACTGCTTTCTTTGACAAGAAGGAGCCCGGAGAAAATGATTGGGACATACTGTACGGTGATCGTCACTTTGAGATGTCGGATCTCGACGGCTATGAAATTGGAACCAGGGGTGTAACATTTCACTACAGATACCATTTTCAGCACGTCGCAATAATGTATGAGCCTAGTGGCGAGTTCTTTTATACATGGAAGCAGCTAAAACCATATATCAAGCCTGACGGTTTGCTTGGACAATTTGTTCGCTAATATACTTGTAGCCAATGAGTGAAAGAAAGATAAGAGTTTTGGTGGCAAAGCCCGGCCTTGACGGACATGATCGTGGGGCTAAGGTGATTGCTCGTGCATTACGTGATGCCGGAATGGAAGTCATCTACACCGGCCTGCGTCAAACGCCCGAGATGA
Source organism: Pyrinomonadaceae bacterium (assembly GCA_044230475.1). GTDB lineage: Bacteria > Acidobacteriota > Blastocatellia > Pyrinomonadales > Pyrinomonadaceae > OLB17. The sequence continues at coordinate 16,473 of JBGARA010000065.1, forward strand.
TCGCTTCGGCAGCATTGCAGGAAGACGTCGATGCCGTCGGCATTTCGATCCTTAGCGGAGCTCATAATACGCTTTGTCCGCGAATTGTCGATCTCCTGAAAGAGAACGGAATGGACGATACACTCGTCCTGGTTGGCGGAATAGTTCCCCAAGAGGACATACCAAAGCTTAAAGAGAAAGGGATCTCTGAGATCTTTTTACCCGGAACTTCAACCGAGGACATTGTCACTTTCATTCGGGCAAATGTGAGGGAGCAATAGTATGCTCGCGAACATTAGAACCAATACTCATTTTGCTAGTTTTGTTTGTGCTTTATATTTTAACAAGGGGAGAACATTACATATGAAAAAAATTCAAACAGCATTGCTAATAGCGATTCTTGGAATGGGAGTTGTTTTGTTAGAAGCGTCAACAACCAATGCGAACACTATTAGTCCGGTTACAACCGTTCAAATCGTACCTGCCGCCAAGAAGGTTGGAAAGGTAAGTTATAAGGCCGGTAAACGCGGAGCGAAAGCTGCATATCGCGGAGGGCGCTGGGTAACGATCCGTGTTTATCGCGGTGGCAAATGGGTGACAAAGAAAGTATGGCGCGGCGGCAAACGTGTCGTTATGGGCAAACCAAAACGAAGTCGGTAGTTCTCGCTTACGTTTGTGCATTTTTGCTAGCAGCTAACCGCTAGCAGCTGAGAGCTAATTGTAAGTTAGCTTTCTGCTGCTAGCCTTGTTTTATAATAGACAAATATGAAAGATGTGATCCGCGTTGCGGGTGGACAAGGGTTTTGGGGCGATATGTTGTCAGCCCCTGTCGATCAGGTTCGCAAAGGGCCGATAGATTATTTGATGCTCGACTATCTTGCCGAGGTCACGATGTCGATCCTGCAAAAGCAACGCGCCCGTAATCCCGAAGCTGGCTACGCCCGCGACTTTGTCTCGCTAATGCAGGAAATTCTACCGGATTGCGTCGAGAAAAACATCAAAGTTCTCTCTAACGCCGGCGGTGTAAATGTCACAGGCTGTGCCGAAGGAATTGCAAACGCTGCTCGTGAGCTAGGCCTGCAGGGCAAGGTAAAGATCGGAGTCGTCACAGGCGACGACATTCTCGATAAGCTCGATAAATTCATCGCCGATGGCATCGAGATCAACTCGATGGACACCGGCGAACCACTCTCAGCGATACGCGACAAAGTTCAATCTGCAAACGTCTATCTCGGCGCCGCTCCGCTTGTCGAGGCCCTCGGCAAAGGTGCAAATGTCGTCGTCGGCGGACGCCTGACCGACACAGGTTTGACGCTTGCTCCGCTGATGCACGAGTTTGGTTGGTCGTTTGACGATTGGGATAAAGTTTCTGCCGGAACGATCGCCGGCCACATCATCGAATGCGGCGCACAATCGAGCGGCGGCAACTGCCAGTACGATTGGCAAAACATTCCCGACATGGCGAACATCGGTTTTCCGATAATCGAGGCATCGCCAAACGGGGAGTTCATCGTCACCAAACATGACGGCACCGGCGGACGCGTAAACATCCAGTCCATAAAAGAGCAGCTTCTCTACGAAATGGGCGACCCACACGAATATATCACGCCCGACGTTGTCGCCGATTTTGCAACCATCCAACTGGCCGACGCAGGCGAAAACCGCGTAAAGGTCTTCGGCATCAAAGGCCATCCAAAGACTGAGTTCTATAAAGTTTCTATCGCATATTCTGCAGGCTGGAAATCTGTCGGCACATTAGTGTATTCGTGGCCCGATGCCTACGAGAAAGCAAAGGCCGCCGACAAGATCCTTCGCGAGAGATTCGATAATCTTGGCCTGAAGTTCGACGTAACTTTAACAGAATTTGTCGGAGTAAACGCAACGCACGGACACCTGACCGGTGAACCGTCATCTGACATTCCCGAAGCACAACTCCGCATCGGCGTTCGCGGCCAAAACAAGGCCGACATCGAGAGATTTACAAAGGAGATCGCACCATTGATTTTAACCGGCCCGCCCGGAGTGACAGGCTTCGCCGGCGGCCGCCCAAAAGTCGAAGAGATCATGGCATACTTCCCGGCCCTGATACCAAAAAGCATCATCGAACCAAAGGTTGAGATCGTGGAGGCGTAGCGATGATTACACGGCGTTTCGCTGTTATTGTCGCTGTTAGCGGAGTTATTGCTCTACTCGGATACCCGAGAAGTACGGAGGTCGCGCCTGAAATGCGACTTGTAGTCAGGAAGATCGATGACTTACCGGCTGCAAACGTTGAAGTTGTTCGAAGTCTGAAGAGTTATAAATTCATTGGCGACTACAGAAAGGACGAACCGATCCGAACGGATATTAACGGAGTTGTTAACCTGCCAGCTCGTTCGACACGGCTACCGGTCGCTTTCCAGGCATTTTTGTGGATCATGGCATTTGAACCACACGGCGTTCCGTACACCGGCGGACGTGTTCATTCTAGAGATAACACCAATTACAACATCTGGGATGACGTGGGTTTTGATGAGGACCATTGTTGCCCGTCGGTGCTGACGCTCCAACAGCACGACTTCGCGCTAACGGATAGTATCTTTTATTAGGTCACGCCTGCTATCTCGTCAAAAACTTGTCAATTCCCTTCTGACAGTCTTCCGTCATTCTGGCTTTTGCGTTTACGACTACCCCCTGTTCGATGGCATCAGCGATTTTATGGGCGTCAATATCGTAGAGCAGACGTTTTGTCATCGCAACGGCAGAGCCGCTGACTTTTGTATAAACGGATGCATATTCAAGAACGGCATTTTCAAAACCTTCTTCATCAAATATACGATTGACAAGGCCTAGTGCAACAGCTTCTTCGGCTGAGTATTCAACCCCTTGAGTCAATAATTCAAAGCTCTTTTTCTCACCAAGATTTCGACGCAATATTGCTGCGACCATTGCAGGAACAAATCCGATCTTAACTTCGGGATAGCCGAATCGTGCAGTCTTCGTGGCAAGAACAAGATCGCAAGCGGTTGCAAGCCCGCATCCGCCCGCAAGCGCCCGTCCATGCACTGCAGCGATCACCGGCACTCTAACTTGCCTTATCAGGAGAAACAACTCAGCCAAACTTCGCGCGTCTTGGACATTCTCTTCATACGACGCAGTCGCGATCTTTTGTATCGACGACAAATCGGCACCCGAACAAAAATCCTTGCCCGCCCCGCGAATGACGATACAACGCAATGAATCATCAGCGCCGGCCTTTTTCAGTGCATCCTTGAGCGCCGAGATCAGTTCGTCATTCAGCGCATTTCGTTTGTCAGGGCGATTGAGTGTTAAAGTACAAACTGCACCGTCAACAGATGTTAGAACAACGTCACTCATTGTTAATTTAGTCCAGCCGTCGCCGCTTCCTCATCGGTCAGGTCAACTTGCATTCTGAGCAGTGCAGTTGAAAAAGTCTTTCCTTGAGCATCGGTCATCAAACTCAGCGTACCGCCGCCGCCCAGGCTTTCGTGAAGAAGGAAATTCAGTGCCTTCAGGTTTGGCAATTCGAAACGCTCGACGCTGCCTTTCACCATAGGGCCAAAGTGTTTCTTAACATTTTCAGCGGTAACTTCGCGGACGAGAATCGGATAGATCTCGTCCTTCAATGCGATCAGACCGACATTTGCAGTGTCCCCTTTGTCACCGGAGCGAGCGTGGGCAAGTTTTACAAGTTGAACTTTCATAGTCAATTTATCTTACAATCAATCGCGGCATTTTGATAAAGCTGCTTGCAGCGGATCGTCATCGATCGCATCGATCAACCCCAACTGCAACGCCCTGTCCGCATCTACGGGGGACGCCGTAAAGAACATTTCAAGAGCCGCAGAGCGACCGATCAGTCGCGGCAGCCTTTGCGTGCCGCCCCAGCCCGTTATGATGCCTAAACCGGCACCCGGATGAGCAAACTTAGCGTTTGGCGACGCAATTCGCTTGTCACATGCCAACGCAAGATCAAGTGCTCCACCAAAACAGAAGCCATTGATCGCAGCGATCGTCCGTTGCGGCAATTCAGCTATTTTGGCCATCAGCTCTTGACCCCGTTCCGCGAATGTGACCGCCGTTTCGGATGTTACACCCGAGATCTCACGAAGATCAGCTCCGGAGGCGAAAACATCGTCGGTTCCTGTAAAGATCAATAGCTCTGTTTCGATATCTGATCGGCAACTCTCAACGATCTCGTGCAGTTGTATCAAAACCGAAACCGACAAGGGATTTCGAATTGCAGGTCTCGCAAATCTGACCACGATCGTACTGTCATGTTTTTCGACACGAACCGCATCAGACATTTTCTCCTTGATCTCGGCAACTATTTTCAGAAGAATACCACCCAAGTCGCAAAATCGTCCGAAACATTTTCAAAATTATGGGGCACTTTCGCTGGGACGAAAAGAGCATCGCCTGCGACAAATTGATTTGCTTCGCCGTCGATGATCAAAGTGCCGTTTCCCCGAGCGATGAAGTACAACTCATCTTCATCATGTGGAGTCTGATGATCCGCACCGCGAAGCGCAAAAAACTCGACCTTTACGTTGCCCCTATTAAAGGCATCCCTATGCCATACGCCGTCTTTCCACTTTTCGTTGGCCGCAAGCGGCAGCTTTGCGAGAAATTCGTTGACTGTAAACTTCATTCGTTTGTACCGAGCTTAGCGTAGCATTTGCCAGTGAGTTTCGTAAGCCTCTCTGCTTCGTGAACATTGCCGGGTGTGCCCTGCGTTGCTAGAAGCTGCCCGCATTTGTAAGGTCTAGCCTCGATCTTTGCCTGGATCGTGTTGTTGATCTCGTGCGTCAAGATCTGAGCTGCCCAGCTCTTAAAACCCTGCTGCGGAGTATTGACGTACCACCATTGATCTACTGGTACCGTCGCATACGGCCGGCGCTTACCGCCCTTCATAAATCCAAAAGTGATAGGTAATGCCGAGCCTGCCTGTACTGGTCGTCTGCCCTTGAGCTTGTAAAGAAAAAGATACGAAGTGCTGACAGGCAAAGCCTTGATCGCAGATGCCGGCAAATTCCACCCCATCATCGCATAAGCAGTTTCGTCCGGGATTTTGTCCTTGTTTTTGTCCGGGCCGACCCGATATGGAGTGTAACCGTGCTTGGCATTTGACACGACATACTTGACCGTAAAAGACAATCGCGAATTAGCCTCGATAAATTCGACCGCTTCCTTGACAGGAATTTCAGCTTGATTGATCTGATCGGTACCGTCAAGTAATACAACCGTAAGCGTCCATGGGATCCTTGCATCGTTAGAAGCCGAAGAAGGCGAAGCCTGCGCGTAAGAGTGCGCTGACCCAAGAACGGCCATCAAAGTGAAAAAAAACAGCTTGATCAACATACTCCACAAATGATAACTAAAAAGCCAAAAGTCGGCACGTCCGAAAATGGCCGAACACTCCATATTGAATAACAGGCTCTAGTTGATGTAGTATTCACAGACATATGATCAACGGACCCGCAAGATTCGCCCTTTACATCGACCAGATCGAAAGGCTCCTGACCGACGCTAGCAAACAGCCTGATCCGGCGCTTTATCTTTATCAGAATGGTGCCCGCACGCCGCTTTTTATGCTTGAGGGGCTCGCTAATCTCTACGGCGGGCTGCACAACAAAAAGAAGTTCAGCAAGATCGAAGAGCACTTCAAGATGCTCGAAGACGGCCTGGGGCAGATCGATTATTACGACGCATTTGCCAAGCAGTTTGCGGCAGACAAGACTGTGCCCGCCAAGAACGCCAAATTTGCTGAGGCAAAGGCCCTTGAAAAAGCTGCATCGCTCAATAAACTGCTGAAACAAAATAACTGGATCGGCAAAAAGGCCGACCGGCTCAACAAGATCAAAAAGAAGCTCCGCGAAGCCGACTGGCTCGACGACAAGGCCGAAATGAAGGCCATCGAATCGTATTATCAAAGAACTATCGCCAAGATCAACGCCTTTGCAAAGACTTACGAATCAGGCTTTACCGATCTCGAATCTCAGGTCCACGAGCTTCGCCGTAAACTCCGCTGGCTCAGCATTTACCCGCAGGCACTTCAGGGATGTGTTCAACTTACTACGACGTCCTCGCGAGACAAAAACGTCAAAAAATACCTGACGCCCGACATCGTCAACTCCCCGTTCAACAAACTCCCCGCCGCCGGCAGCAACCGTTACGTGCTCACGTTCAACCGCGACTATTTTCTCGCACTCAGTTGGATGATCTCCGAACTCGGCAAGCTCAAAGACGAGGGCCTGCGATTCTACGTCCTCAACGAAGCCGGGACCAGATCAAAGACCGACGCCGCCAACGAAACCGCCATCCTCACAAAAGCCTCCGACATTACCCGCACCTACTTCGCGGAAAAGAACCTCGAAAAAATGATCACGGGTGTCCAAAAAACAACCTAGAAA
>JBGARA010000066.1:0-21902 GCA_044230475.1 Pyrinomonadaceae bacterium
TACAATGTCCGCCGCCCATTGAGATACACGCCATCTATGAAAAACGAAACTCTGTCTTTTGACACCTCCAACGGCCCGACGAGCGCCTACGTTGCTATGCCTGACAACCCGAACGGCAAGGCCGTGATCGTCATTCAGGAATGGTGGGGACTCAACGACCACATCAAGGACATCGCCAACCGATACGCTGCCGAAGGATTTACTGCCATCGCTCCCGACCTCTATCGCGGCCGGATAGCAGCCGACAGCGCCGAGGCATCGCAGATGATGCACGACCTGACAAATGAGGATGGCCTCGACACAATAAAAAACGCCATCAATGCGGCTTCGTTAGCCTATGATATTTCGCATTTTGGGATAACCGGTTACTGCATGGGCGGCAGCTTTGCGTTGCTTGCAGCGTGCGAACTCGAAGGACTGAGCGCCGCCGCACCTTTTTACGGCGACATTCCGCCGGATGATGTACTGCAGAAACTCAGCATCCCGACCATTTTTATTTCGGGCACCCGCGACGGCTGGATCACGCCTGAAAAGATCGCCGGTTTAGAGGACGCCGCCGAACGATTTGAGCTTCCGGTTCACTCGGTAAAATACGACGCCGACCACGCCTTTTTTAATGACACGCGCCCCGAGGTCTACGACCCGACCGCCGCCAAAGACGCATGGGCACTCGTAGTCGGATTTTTCAACGACAAACTTTAATTGCACAAGCCCGCGTGTCAGTAGCCTGCGCGTCAGTAAGGGGGAAACTCTCAACGGTCAGAACCGGGAGCGGTAGCGACTGGGCTTTTGCACAAGCCCTCGTGTCCGTAGCCCGCACGTCAGTAAGGGCTTGCTCGGTCGGAACACAAGCTCAACTAGAACAGTTCAACTCGCCCGTCAACGACGCTCACTCTCGGCTCACCCTCATTGAACATTATGCGTTCAAATGTCATGGGTGAAACCGAACCAGCCGCACCAACCGCCGTAAATCTGAGATTCAACAGAACGCCGTCTTCACCTATCGGAAATGCTCCATAAACCACAACTCGCAACAGTCCCGGCTCGTTAGCATTCGTAACAACCGAAAGCCCGCGACTGGCAGTTCCCTTCACATCAACCGCATCACCAACAGGCTGTATTACGGTAGGATCATATCTGAGGTCAAACTCATAAGAGATCACACCTTTGTGAGGAATGCCCTCAACCTTCACGGGAATAACGATCTCTTTCCCAACCTCAGCAGTCACCTCAGGCAATTCAACAGCAATCCCCCGCGCGGCTCCGCCGCCTCCGCTCGTCTCTTGTCTCAGGTCTCCAGTATCCCGTCTTTTCTCATCCGGTCTCGCCGCACTCGGTGTCCAGTTGCCAGAGACTTCACCGATAAGGATACCGGCGTAATCCTCTCCGGTCGGATTACCGATCGGGTCCGTGTAGCTTCGAGTCGTCGGTGAGGACCCGATCGGGAACGTCGGATTCGGAACAAAGAACCTCCATTGATTGGTGTTTCCAATCGGCGCTCCCAAGCCGGCAACAAATCGAGCGATCAACGCAGCATCGTTTGACGAGATCGATCCGTTTCCGCTCGTGTCAGCTGCAATTTTCTTTGGATCGGTGGCAATTGCGACGGTTCCAGCCACATGTTGCGCTATCTGTGCCGCGTCGTTCGACGTAACGCTGTTCTGACCCGTCGTCTTCGCGAGCGAGACCGCATAATTACCAACTCCGAATCCGGTCAATGTGTACTGTCCAGCCGTTCCACCAGGCGGCGCCGTTGTTGTCGTAACGATTGGCGAACCCGTTCCCGTTACAAGTACGTTAGAGATGTATTTCGTCGGAAACACATCGCCGCGATACAGTACCGCACCACTGATCGAAGGTGTGTTCGCAGGTGTCGGCGTTGGTGTATCGGTCGCGGTTACCGTCGGTGTATTCGTCGGAGTATTTGTTGGCGTTGATGTCAGACAGGGCTCGCCAAAGTATCTGACAAGGGCAAATTCATTGTTGAAAATCGTACTATAACCCGCGACGACCAATCTTCCGTCTGACTGAATTGCAACCGAGTTTCCCGAGTCGACACCGCCGTTTATTGATGTGGTTACCTTCCCGGTGCCGTTAAATGAGGAGTCGAGCGTGCCGTTCGCATTGTATCGAACGACCGCAAAAAGCGTTTGTGGATTCGTAGCCGATCGCCCAGCAGTCACTATTTTGCCATCTGCCTGAATCGCCACCGAAGATGCCGCATCGTCGGCGGCGAAGCCGACCGATGTTATCACCGTGCCATTACCGTTAAAAGATGTGTCGAGAGAACCGTTCGTGTTATATCGAGCGGCCGCAAAGCTACTAAAAGATTGATTGACGTTCGTGCCTGCCGCAACTATTTTTCCGTCAGATTGGATTGCTACCGATGATGCAAAAGCTGAACCGATCGGTGTAACAACCATACCGTTACCGTTGAAAGAGGTGTCGAGCGTTCCATTCGTGTTATATCTAACAAGAGCAAAGCGAGCTCCAGCCTCCGTGGAGCTGTAACCCGCTTCGACTATCTTGCCGTCGGACTGAATTGCAATCGAACTGGGATAGTCAGCAATGGTGCCTATCGACGTGATTACTTTTCCAGTGCCATTAAACGAGGAATCAAGCGTTCCGTCCGTGTTATAGCGGACGACCGCGAAGTCAGCGCGGGAGCTGGTGCGGCTTGATCCGCCCATTACTATCTTGCCGTCAGATTGAATTGCAACCGAATTACCAAAATCATTACCGCTACCAACATCCGTGGTAACGATCCCTGTACTGTTAAATGAGGTATCGAGCGTTCCATCGGCGTTATATCGAATGACCGCAAACTCGGCAAACGAGCCGTTATGGCTGTAGCCTGCAGCAATCAACTTACTGTCAGATTGTATTGCAACCGATTCTGCCTCGGCATTGACGCCTATTTGAGTGGTTACCTTGCCAGTGCCGTTAAATGATGTATCCAGTGTTCCGTCCGGGTTATATCGAACAACCGCAAAGTCGTTTCTCGAACCGTTAGCGCTATATCCCGCCGCAACGACCTTACTATCTGGTTGAATAATAACCATCTTCGCTCCATCGTCGGCACTGCCTATAGCAGTCGTTACCTTTCCGTTTCCGTTAAATGACGGGTCGAGAGTTCCAGGCGTACCGCAGGCTGACGGACTCGATGTCGGCGTATTTGTCGAGGTTGATGTAAGTGTGCTCGTGGCTGTTAGAGTTGGAGTTGCCGTTGACGTATTCGTTTGTGTGGCGGACGGAGAACCCGTTGGTGTGTCCGTGGGTGTATTTGTTGGCGTCAGTGCAACACAAGATCCGAGACGGATCGATACGTTATTGGACTGGTTATTAGTGGCAACAAAATCTTGTGTGCTGTCGCCATTAAAATCTCCTATCGCAACTGAACGAGGGGAAGTCCCAACAGAAACTTCCGGTACGTTCGCCGGAGTGAACCCGCCGCTGCCATCTCCCACACGGATCGACACGGTTCCACTGTTGTTAGCTACGGCTAGGTCCTGCACCCCGTCGCCGTTGAAATCGCCGATTGAGACCGAGGCAGGAAATGAACCGACCGAAACTTCAGGCACGGCCGGTGAAACGAATCCGCCGCTACCATCACCCAACCGGATTGAGACATTGTTTGCACCAACTGCATTGTTTGCGGTAGCAAGATCTTGCTTACCATCGCCGTTGAAATCTCCTATCACCACTGAGGTCGGACCCGAACCCACCACTATTTCAGGCACCAACGGCGAAGTGAAACCGCCACTTCCGTTTCCTAATCGGATCGAGACATTGTTCGTAGTGTAGTTAACCGCTGCAAAATCCTGGATGCCATCACCGTTGAAATCACCAATCGCTAAGAACTGAGGAGCAGTACCAACTGCAAGTTGAGGCACGGCCGGAGAGGTGAATCCGCCATTACCGTCTCCCAATCGAATCGATACATTATTTGAATTTACGTTTACAACCGCCAAATCCTGTATTCCATCGCCGTTGAATTCTCCGATGGCGATTGCAACGGGACGAGAACCGACCGTAATCTCAGGTGCCGCGGGAGAAGTGAATCCACCACTACCATCTCCCAAGCGGATCGAAACGTTATTTGTATTAAAATTAGCGGTGGCAAAGTCTTGTTTTCCATCACCATTGAAATCACCAATGGCCACCGAGATCGGACGACCGCCGGTCGAAATTCCGGGCAAGATCGGTGTAAATCCACCGCTGCCGTTTCCCAAAAGGATTGAGACGCCGGGTGAATTAGCATTGGCCACCACTAAATCTTGTTTCCCATCGCCATTAAAGTCTCCGACGGAGACCGAGCTAGGACCTGCACCAACGGGAATTTCCGGGCTTGTTGGCGGGGTAAAACCAGGATTCCCGTTACAAAGGGTGCCATTATTAATGGTCAGCAAAAATGTTTTTGTCGCCATTCCGAAAGGGCCGAAGGCTTTGACGGTGACCGTGTAACTCCCTGGAGCAATATTTGCATGATGAGCGTTGGTCACGCGGACGACACCTGTTATTGGATCAGCAGTCAGCTCACCAACAAAATTCGTCGAGGTTTCAACGCTTATACTTAGATCATTTGTCGGTGGAACCTCGGGAATAACTAGAGCATTACCACTCAGGTTAACCAGTGTATCGGGGTAGTTACCGAGTGTCGGTGGGCCTGAAGGAGTTGGTGTACTTGTCGCCGTATTGGTTGCTGTTGCTGTATTGGTTGACGTAAGTGTTGGAGTACTCGTAGCGGTATATGTCGGTGTTGGCGATGGAACCACGACGTTGATGTTCCCCATCATAGAAGGATGGCGGGTGCAGTGATATGGGAAGGTACCGATACTGTTGAATGTAAAACTGAAGTTCTGGCCATTCGTGAAGTTGTTGGATGCCCATACCCCAGTGTCACTAGTTGTGTTATGTGACGTGATGTCATTATTAAACCATCTGACCGTATCACCCACAATTATCGTCAGGTCCGTTGGCATAAATGAGAAACCAAGTATGCTTACGTCCATCGTCATCATACTTTCGTACGGAGACGCCACTGGCTCGGGGTGAAATACCGGTAGCCGCTTCCCGCAGAAAACATCCGTATAGTCCATCGATGACAGTTCTGTTGGCCGGAGCGCTGAAACGTCAACCGTAAGGAAGACTCCTATTATCAAAAGGACACAGACACAAAAAAAGTGAAATGAGAACCAACAATGGGATTTGGCCATAAACATAATCTCCCTGGAAAGGTCTTACGCTTTTCGAGAATTATATGCTCTTTTGTCCGTTTGTCAATGAAAACAACGTTCTCAAAGCCAGATGAAGCGAACTAATGAAGCACTGTGCTGATTACGCCCGAACAATGTTAGATCACCTTTCGTAACACCACTGGCCTTAGCCATTTCGGCCTAGAAACATTGCTCTTTGAAATCATGTAAGGCAAGGCTCCGCGGACTGGCAAAAAAAACGCTGGGACACTTGGACACCAAAAACCTATGCCTATTCAGCTCAATGGTTTAACCTGTCCTACTAAGGTTTGGGACACTTGGGACACTTTTGGAAAAAAAGTTGGTGGGACAGTGGGACAGCAAGACTTAAGTTCAATTTGTTCAATGGTTTAGCCTGTCCCACTATGGTTTGGGACACCTGGGACACTTTTTGAAAAAAAAATGGTGGGACAGTGGGACAGCAAGGTCTAAGTCCAATTTGCTCAATGGTTTAGCCTGTCCCACTCGGTTTTGGGACACATGGGACACTTGGGGACAGTTTGGGACAGGGTTAGAGGCTAGTTTATTGAGGCTGATCTGACGACGTGCGATTCGTCCAGCTCGACGATGAGGCCGTTTCTGTCATCACCGTCGGCCGTGATCGGATCATCTACTCCGACGTTGATGCCGCTGATCATAAATCGGCTTGGGTCGAGACGGCGTCGGGTCTTTCGCCGGTACATGGCCTTGTCGGCCGCGACGATCATCTGATCGAACGTTTCACCGCTTGCGGGGTAACCGGCCGAACCGATACTGACGCCGACAGACGCGTATTTGTCATTTTCGACAGGCAGTTTGAAATCACAGACGCCTTTTTCGATACGGATGCAGAGATCCGCGACATCTTCGAGGCTGGTGTCGGGAATGATCGCCACGAATTCGTCGCCGCCGTAGCGAGACAGGAAATCGTAATCGCGGAGTTGTTCACGGATGACTTTGCCGACCTCTCTCAGCAGGTCATCGCCGACCTTGTGCCCGAACGAATCGTTCACGGCCTTAAACCCGTCGAGGTCGAGCATCAGTATCTGGAAAGATGTTCCGCCGCGGCTGGCACGGGCAACTTCTTTCTCAAACTGGGTCTTGAGGCTTCGAGCATTTGGCAAGCCGGTCATCGGATCTGTAAGAGCGTTCGTTTTTGCTTCGTCGTGTTCCTGCGATTTATCGATTGCTTCGGCAGCGATCCGCGCGATAGTTTCCAGGAGGCGCAAATGCTCCTCGCCGTAGCTCGGCGTATCGTTCGAGTAGATCGAGACCGCTCCGATCAGACCTTCGTCAACGATCAGCGGCACTGAGGCCATCGTTGAGTATTGCAGCGAGGGATCGAGATGAAATACGGACAGATCCTTGTCCGGGTCAGCATCACGAACGGTATCCTTGGTTCTCAGTGCCAAGCCTGTTGCACCTTGGCCGATCTTGATACGGCAGCCGGTCATGTTTGCAGAGTTTTCGCCATCGACGTGAACCGCGGTCGCGTATTTCTTATGTTCGTCAAGCAGAAATACCGCACATGTTGTATACGGAACGAACTCGCCGACCTTCTGCGTGAAAAGGCTGAGGGTTTCCTGAAAATTGACCGACGCGCTGAACTCACGAGCCAGCTCATAAAGCGTGAAAACTTCGCGGTTTGCGAGCTTGATCTGCTCGACGTAATTGTGGCTGCCGCCTTCGGCTTCTGCGGTGTAGGCAAGGCCGTTGGCTTCGATCTCAGCCTCAAGCGTTCCTAGATTTTTGATAAAACAACGGACAATAGCTGGATCGAAATGTGTACCGGCTTCGTCCTGGATGATCTGCTTAGCAAGGTCGCGTGGGATCGCAGGCCTGTATGGACGAGCACCGCGTAGCGTGTCATACGCGTCCGCAACCGCCAGAATGCGTGCGGTCATAGGAATTTCCTCGCCCTTGAGGCCTTCAGGATATCCGGTTCCGTCCCAGAATTCGTGGTTGTATTTCACGGTAGGCACCACTGGGTAGTCGAATCCGATCTTTTCGAGGATCGATGCACCTACGACCGAGTGGATCTTAGTTTTTTCCAGTTCGCCCGCCGTCAATTTCTCAGGCTTGTTTAATATGTGATCAGGCACGGCGAGTTTGCCGATATCATGGAGCAATGCTCCTGTGCGGAGAGCATTGATGTCCGATTCGCCGAGGCCAAGCATTTCGCCTAGTCTGATGGCATATATCTGCGTTCGCTGCACGTGGCCAAGTCCAACCTGATCGCGTGCGTCGATCGCGGTTGCCAGGGCTTCCACAGTAGCCAGATGAACGCGACTGGCTTCAGAGATCTGCCTGGTTTTTTGATCGAGCCGTTTCAAATGAACGCTGTAGGCCACGTTCGCAAGGATCGCCACAGGAGCAACTACTAGGCCAAACTCGATGCCAAAATGTGCGAAGAGAAGGCAGAGTACAGCCGTTGAGAACGCGATCACTGCTCCACCTGCCCACTGCTCTTTGATCAGGAATGGTATGGATGTTCTATTTTTTTCTTTGCCTTCTAGCGCGATGAAGATACCTGAAAAGGAGGCATTCATCAGGATATAGATCGCCGTTACCATCACACTCCCTGAAAGTACATAGCCGATCGTGGGAAGCGTTATTCCGGTAGAACCATACCCCGCGCTGTCCAACGTTCCAAATAGCAAGAAGAAAGAAGAAACCGAAACAATGACCGACACGACCATTGAGGATGCTTCAAAGAAGAGGTTAGGTTTTTCTTGCCGCAATGGCCAGACGGCTAGGATGGTAGATAACACACCCAACACAACACCGCCTGACTGCCCAAACCAAAGCGTTCCCCAGAATGCAAAGAGGATCGCCACCGGAAGAACAAAATTAGATCCAGGTACACTAAACTTAAATCTGCTTACAAACGCAGAAACCAGTGTAGCGGTTGCCAGTGCGATCAGAGCGGAGATGGGGAGATCGATCATTGCAGCTGTGGCAAATCCCCACGACACGAGTGCAAAAACAAACAGAAGTCCATTAAGTAGCAAGGTTAATGGGCGATATTTGTTTTTGGTTAACTCTTTCATTTTTTTGGCCAAAACTTGCGCTGGTGGCAACTGCTAGTTCGTAGCACTCTTTATGACGACATCCTCGGGAAGTAGAACTTTTCAATCTCGGATCCGCTAAAACACGGGACTCCTCGACAAGTCGATAATCAATTGGCGTGCCATATTAGAGCACGCCAAAAACAACCTGAAAATACTTGAAATTAATAGGAGAGAAGGTTTGCAGAGCTGCGAAGGCCGGTCTTATTGAGTGGTCAAAATGAATGCTATTCGTTCATATTGACCGATGTTGGAACTATGGTTAAGAGGGGTTTAGTATCTGTCGTCATCGAACTCGTAACTATCAAAATCATCACCGTCTGACATTGCATCGTTATCTTCTTCGTCATAGAGGTCCAACTCGATCGGATCGAGTCCAACGACAACGAGCTTTGAATTGCATTCGTCGCAAATAACATTTTCGCCTTGCTCGATCTCGGCGTCGACGAATACTTCTTCACTACATTCGGGGCAAACAGATGTTGGCATGGATAATTTCTCCGTAGGATATAAAGATTAATTTGTATCTCACTCAATCAACAGTGAAAATGTGTATGATAATCAATCTAACTTGATTCGCAATAATTTGGCAAGACCTTTCTCATTTTTTTGAGGCGTTATGGAGTTCACGTTTAAATTGTTGACCGATACAGAATTCGACGTAGTCGGGTTTGGCACGAATGCAGTCGATCATCTTATTTGTGTGCCGGAATATCCAGTCTTTGATTCAAAGGTGGAGTTGAGCAGTTATTCAATGCAAGCTGGCGGCGAAGTCGCATCCACGCTCGTTGGACTTCAACGACTCGGCTTTAGAACGGCGTATGCCGGACGTTTCGGCAATGACAAGGAAGGAAAATTTGGATTACAATCTTTGATCGACGAAGGGGTCGATACTTCATACGCTGAGATTGTTTCAGATGCGACGACACAGATCGCTTTTATTGTGATCGACGAACAAAGCGGTGAACGCACGATAATTTGGCGTCGCGATAAAAAGCTAGCTTATCGGCCTTCGGACGCGCCGTTAACCGCTGTTGCGAGCGGTAAGATCTTACATCTCACGCCACTCGATACCCACGCTGCCATCGAAATGGCAAAAACCGCAAAGGAAAACGGGGTGATCGTATCAATTGATATCGACAATATCTTTGAGGGTATTGACGATCTTTTGCCCCTCGTTGATATTCTCACAGCCTCATCTTCATTTCCGGCACGATTGACAGGGGTAACCGACGACCGAGCGGCGATGCGTGAGATCGCTACCAGATACGGATGTCCAGTGGTGGGCATGACTTGTGGTCGCAAAGGCTCGATCTTTCTCTGTGAGGATAGGTTTATTGAAACTCCAGGTTTCGAAGTCCCAAACGGTTGTAAGGATACAACGGGAGCCGGCGATGCTTTTCGCGCGGGCCTTTTGTACGGTCTTTTGGCGGGTGAAACTTTAGAAACAAGCGCCCGCATTGCAAATGCCGTTGCGGCATTAAAATGCCGTCAGATCGGAGCAAGATCGGCCCTTCCGGACAATTTTGAGTTAAACGGCCTACTAAAAAACTTATAGACGTTATTATTACGAATGTATTAATATTAAAGAGTGGCTTCCCTCAGCTACATGCTCATCTTCCGCCCTTCCCTAGATTGCTGACCGACCGACAATCAAAGCTCCGACCTTATGGACTCGAAGATAGGCCTTATTATCCAACTAGCCGGCGTTTCATTGATAACGCTTCTGACGCTTTTTTTGCGGCGCTCGATAGACGTGATCGCTCTCAAGCATTGGACGAACGCATGGCTGTTTCTTTCATTCGCTCTCTTTTGCCTCAGGCTTGCCTTTAGCTATGAGACATATTCCAATCAGCTTTTCAGCCTTTATTTTCTCAACGAGTATCTATTTGGTTTTCTACTGGTCGCCGGTTGTCGAAGCCTGGCAGGAAACGAAGATCTGAAAATACGGAACGAACTCTTTGTTCTTCCATTTATTTTCGTTGCGTTCGCATTGCCATTTATCAGCGACGATTTTAATCTGATCTTCAACGCGCACTCGTTGATCTTATCCGGCTTCTTCATGGTCGCCTTTTTAGCGTTGTGGCGGGCGAAGATAGGTACTTTCGGCTGGCGTGTAATGCTCGTGGGCCTTGCGTTGCTAGTTGTCGATTTCTTTCAATACTTCGTTGTATTTACTGCCCGACAGTATATGGTGATCGATACCGATTACCTGTCCTATAATTCCGTTATCGATCTCACGCTTCAGATCTTGCTCGGGTTCGGAATGGTGATCGTTCTTTTGGAACAAGTGCTTGCTGATGCCAGAGTTGCTAATGAAAAATTGAAAGTTGCTCACGAAAGGCTGGAAGAACTTGCCCACATGGACCCACTGACGGCTGCACTTAACCGTCACGCATTTCACGGCTACTTAAAGAAACATGGCGACTCTAAGCAAAAAGTTGTGGGTTGCGTTGGATTTTTTGATATCGACGGTCTCAAAGACATCAACGACAATTATGGACATACTGTTGGCGATGCCGCGATCAGAATGGCAGTTCGGGCTATCCGCGAAGTGATACGCGGCGAAGATCTGATCTTTCGCTGGGGTGGCGACGAATTTTTCGTTATTATGATCGGCCTTGACGCACAGGTAGCCTACCGGCGAATGGAACGGATCGAAGGATTATTGACGAATGTCAACGTAATGGGAGCGGATAAGCCGCTAACGATCGGTGTTTCGCACGCATTTGAGAATTTCGCAGACGTAAATGATCTTGAAAACACTATTGCCAAAGCGGACGCAATGATGTATCTCAATAAACAGCAGAGAAAGGAACAGAAACGCGATCAGATTCCGCCCGCTTATCGTGCTGCGGAACAGCCTGCCCTTCAGCCATAAAACACCTTTAAAAGGCTTGCGAGAATCTAAAATGTATGTGGCTCTGCTGAAGTCGGTAAATAGCATTGCCGCCAGCGGATTGTGGTATGAGAAATTCCGGCGGGTTTAGCAGAAAGCCATAATCGACCCCGAATTCGCCGCCGATAGGTGTTTTTAGTCGAAACCCAAGACCGACCGAATGAGTCCAAACGGCACGTTGATTTTGGCCGGCAATGTTACTCGGGGCTAAATCAGGTCGCTTGAAAATGTCCCCGGTTTTTCGAAAGACATTACCACCATCATAGAACGGTACGGCCCTGATAGATTTAGACAGCGGAATGCGAGCCTCCAGATTAAACACTGCAAGAGCATTGCCGCCAAATGGGACTGTGAAAGGGTCAAGATAGACGCGATTTCCGCTGCTATTAATGAATGTTCCTTGCGGCACGATTACGACCCGCGGCCCTGCTTCTTCAAAATCGAAACCGCGCAGCGTGTTTGAGCCGCCGCCGTAATATCGCTCGCTGATCGGCAACAGGCCATTGAGTGAGGGAAATTGTGCGCTGTTGAATCGATCTCCTCCCGAGAAAACATGGCCTAACCCGATGATGCCTCGGGCAGCGATCGTTGTATTTCGCAGAGAGTTAAAAGTGTAGTAATAGTTGGCGCTTGTCTGAAATTTTTGAAAGCCAATATTTGCTCCCAGCGTTGGAAACGAAACATTGTAATCTGCCGTGATGTATTCGCCCATAGTGGGATCGCCGGCATTATATCTACAGGGATCAGATCGTTCGCCTTTGGCAATAAGATCCAGGAGCGAATATTTAACAGAGCAATTTCTTCGAGTGTCGCGAACAAACGTCATGCCGAGTCCTGATATGCGGACCCGTCGATCGGGCCGCAATAGTTCCTTGATCAGAAGGCTTTCGAAATTAAAGAGCCTGACATCCTCGAATCGATATCTTAAAAATACAAGGCTTCTGTTTTTGCGGCTGATTGTTCGGCTCGTTTCCGCCGAGATCGCAAGGCGGTTTATTGTCGGATCGCCTGTTGAATTTCCAAAATCGTCGATCGGATTTCCATTCTCATCGATCCGCTGAACGACTCCGAAAGTACCTCTATCGAAAGCCGAACGAAAGAACCTTGTCACAGTGGAATCACGCTGATAAAGCGCGCTGACGGTCAGGGGCGCAAAACGCTTTCCTTTATCACGCAGAAAACGCGGATTCACAAAGTCAAATTGCACTAGTTGCTGGCGTTGACTAACGCGAACGCGAGCCCCGCCTTGCCATAAATTTCCAAACAGATTAACGTGGCGGATGTCAAAAAATCCGTCTAGCCCAAGGTCAGTCGAGGCACCGCCACCGTAGGTCATCAACCGAGGAGCCTGTTCCTCGACATTGACAATAATGTCGGTCAATCGACTGCCATCCGGCGCGTCGCCAGCGGGTTGCGGCCTGATCTCAACGTGTGAGAATGCATCTGTTCCATATAAATTTTGCTCACTTGTATAGATATCGGTCGCACGCAGCAGATCGCCCGTATGCAAAGTGAGGGCTTTCATTATTGAATCATTATTGGTATTTTCGTTACCGTTTATCAAAATGCGCCTAATGACAACCTTTTTGCCTTCGTTTTCGACGGTGAACTCAATTCTCACGTTCTTCCTGTCCGCATCGGATGACAATTCGATCATTTTTGAGACGACACGTGCGTCATAGTAACCAAGATCCGAGTAATACTCGCGTAGCTTTTGAACGGCATTACGCTCTCTGGCGCGTGAGTAATTTTTTCCAATGATCGCAGGCAATTGAGCAAGCAGTTCATCCGTTTTGATCGCTGCATTTCCGTTTATGCTTACATCGCTGACAACGGTCGGCGGGCCTTCCTCTACGACAAAAGTGATGATCAGATCGTCGCCATTCAATGAAACGCCCTGATTGACCCGTACCTGGGCGTCACGAAATCCAAGTTCCGACATCAGGGATTTGACCGTCGCGACATCTTTCTCGAGTATCGCTTCGCTTGTGTAACCGCGGCCATATCCGAGTATCGGAATTACGCCGTAAATATTTGCTTCCTGCGAAGTTAGTATGGTCCTGACATCGTTGATCGTCAGTTTATCAGTGCCCCTGAGCCTTATTTTGGTTAGTGTGAGCTTTCGATCGAGGTTAACACGATATTTTATCTGCACGTTATGTCCCAGGAGATCTGCACCTCCGAGAAATCGACATAGTGAATCGGTGTCGTTAGTGATCTTATTATTTTCGTCATCCACAAGGAGAGGCGTCGAGGAGCAAACAGGTGTGACTTCGGCAAAAAAGTAGCCCTGCTCTTGATAGTGATTCTCAAGGCGTCGCTTACCCTCGATTATCGAAGCATAGTCGAGCGCTCCTTCACGTTTTATCGGTAACAGTTTCTCTTGTGTACCCTCGCCGACCTTGCTGGCTTCAGAATCAACCACCACATCGACTGCGGGGCCGATATTTCCTGTCAGAGTTATCGAGATCTTGTTTGTATCGCTATCGTAAACGACCCTCGGCTCTTCAAGCTGCGGAGCAAGAAAATTATCTTTCTTAAGTAACTTCCGAACCTTTCCAACATCATTCAACAGACGCTCGCGCGAATATTCTTCACCCCGACGCAGTTTCAGCTCTTTTTCAGGGATCGGTTTTTTATAACCTTCGATATTGATCGCGAAATCGCTAACGGTTGCCTGAGCATTTGGAGTGACCTTAAAGATCACACCGACATCTGCCTGATTTTCGAGCGGGCGTCGTTCGTACGTGACCTCCGATCTGTAAAAACCACGCTCGCGAAGATATGCAAGAATCTCGTCGGCATTATTGCGAAGGGTCTGTTCCGTTATTGCTGTGCCCGGAGAGATCAGATTTAGCTTAAACAGCAACTCCTGCTCCGTTACCGGTGAACCAATGGTTCCACCGACGATTATCGAAACCTTTTGAGCCTGTTCTTTGCGTTTGATGTTGAAAATAAGCCCAACATTTCCTGCGGCGTCCAACGATGCGGTTACAGTAATTGTCTCGACCCGTTTGGTTTTGTATAGGGCCTCGATCGCCTCTCTGATCTTTGGCGATGAATATGTTTGGCCTACCGCTTCTCGGGCGATGAGCCGATATTCTTCTAAAAGCTGGGTGTTGGTATCAGCTTCGCCGAATCTTACGTCTACACTCGCTATCGGATGCTTTTCGTAGTTGTTTTGCGCTGACGATGTAACTGCACAAATAAGAAATAGCGAGACAAAAAATCCCGTCTTAAAAAAGACGGA
The DNA here is from genome assembly GCA_044230475.1 of Pyrinomonadaceae bacterium. Taxonomy (GTDB): domain Bacteria; phylum Acidobacteriota; class Blastocatellia; order Pyrinomonadales; family Pyrinomonadaceae; genus OLB17. The sequence goes on from JBGARA010000066.1 coordinate 14,452, forward strand.
CGCAGTAAAGCGAAACACACTTACTGGTTTGTTTCTATCGCTCATCTTTTGCATTCAAGCAATCAAAATAGCTTCGCTAGCCTTAAAATCTCCGACGAAATCTAATTTCAAAACTAAAATTATCGCGGGTTCGCGTTACATTGCTCAAAGCCCGCTGCTCATACTGCGCTACCAAAGAAAGTTTATTCGAGACGCGATATTCAAGAGCCAAGACTTGGTTTTGATCTTGCGATAGATTGGTCGAATAGGTGACCTTGAGATTCTTGTTGATCTGTCTTCCGACCGTGAGACGTGCCGACGGGTTTGTGATGTTCTGCCCCGACACGATCGGATCGATCTCGAACACGTTCAGGCCAAATAGTTTATCTGTTGCCTTTCGCGCAGGATTGTTAATGATCGTATCCGTCAATATTTCAGCGGCCGTGTTGATCCCTGTTTGTGCCAATGTCGAAATGCCGCCTGCGGTATTGGTCAAGTTACCTGTTGTGATCAATGATACGACATCGGCTTGCGGTAACGCTGGACTGGAGCGAACAGTTGCCGTAAGCTGTTCAGAATCTTTAAGCGGCCCCGTCAGATTTACAAAGACCTGATAGCCCGCGATCTCTGATTCCGCTTGGATATTTACAACTGGCTCGATGGCGGTGTCCGGCGGAAACTCAAGCACCGCACGCTGAACCTCATAGCGGTCTTTTCGGAACAGAATAGTTCCGCTATTTGCTGTAATGCGTCCCGAGAGCCGCGGATTATCCGCATCGCCCGTCAAAACCAGCGAAACAGAAGCCGTCAGATCCGCAATGTTATTTTTCACGATCAACGCATCGCGGCCTTCGATCAATAGGTCAAATCTAGGAACGGTCATCGTGCTGCCGGTCGACAAAACAGGGTCACGACGTCCACTGACCAGATTTGCAAGATCGATATCCTTTGAATAAATACTACGCCGCGCAATAACACGTCCGCCTATCGTTAACTGCAAATTTGCTGCTGGATTTTCACGACGGCCGATGATCTCAAGTTGCGCGTCACCTGTTGTCACAAAATCCTTCGGTAGCGGAACTGTCACATTATTTCCGTCGAGCGAAAACCGAAACGCATTGACGGCAAGTCCGTCAAGAATGCCGCCGCCGCTTCCGGTGAACTTTCCGCCGCCAAGATAACCTGTTGCCTCCTCAACCTCAACCTGATTCGAAGTAAATATCACGCGCGCTTTTAGACGGTCGATCGTAAACCTGTCGGAGCCTAAAAATGTCGCAACCGAGCCGTTTATTACATTTGCAGTCCCTGAAAGCCTAGCGGTCGAATTCGGTCCTGACAGCCTGACAGACGTATCGGCAAAGCCCGCAAAAAAAGTATCCTTTGTTATCAGGTTGAGCAGTGTTAGGTTCACGCGGCCATCTATCGAAAGATTGTTTACACCATTGTCGGTCAGCGCTTTAATGCCGGCGATCGACATGTTCGATCCGCCGCCGGCAAATCGAGCGTGCTCAAAATTGATCTCGCGTGGATTGAAACTTATAACGATGGGTTCGGCGGCTGATAGAGCGTTGTCCTGAATTTGCAACGCGAGCTGTGAAAACCGCGCCGTACCCGACAAATTGGCTGACGTATAAATGCGTTCGCCTTTGTCATTAAGCGTGGACAGATTACCGCCGAATTCAACACGCCCCGTTCCTGTTCCCGTAATTGGAAAATCCTTTAACTGCCGCACAAATGCAAGAAAGGGAGCAACCGGACTTTGGTTAAAATCAGTCGCAGCCATGAATGGTAAATTTTCATCTGCCAGATTAACTGATGCGGTTATCACTTGCGGACCTCCGTCGAGGTTCGCAGTTAGGTCAGCGCTCAACATTTGGTTGACTGTTTTACCATCAAAGGCAACGTTGCCGATCGAGGTTTCGTTGACGATCACATTCGGTGCCGTTCCGTTGAAATTTACGTTGTATGTCGATGGCCGGTTGTAAATACCGTTTGCTTTAGCCGTGAGATCGAGGTCGCCGGTAATTGTCGGCAGGGTTGCATTTTTTGGCAAAAGGGCGAGTGCCAACGGAAGCGGTATACTTTTTCCACTTAGATCTGCCGAAAAATTATCGGTTGCCCTGTCGTAGTTTCCGCTTGCCTTAAAGGTTCCGGTACCTATTCGCATCTCCGCGGTCTGCAGATCGATCAGCGTACCGTTGAAAGTTGCCGTCACTTTTAGATTGTCAAAAGCCTGTCCCGCGACCACGCCATTTGCCGCCGCTAAATTTATCTCGCCGCGTGCCGCATCAGGCAAGCCGCTGATATCAACCGTACCCGATGTTTTACCATCAAGATCGCGTATCCTTTCCGGCAGATCGATCGGCAAAGCCGCAAGCAGATTGCCCGCGTTCACATTTGAAAGCTCGGCTTTTACCGCGACACTGTCAACTTTGCCATTTGGTATAGTGACTGCAAACGATGCAGTGCCGCCACTTCTTTCCTGCAATTTTCCATTCCGCAGTTCGATCTCCGTCGGAGATCTGAATATTTCCGTTGAGACCGAACCAAGCTCGCGCCCGCGTAAACTGATCGAATCGAGAGATGCTCTTCCATCAACCATCGGATCAGATAAATTCCCCGTTATGGAGCCGTCAAATCTTATATTTCCAGCAACTCCGACCTGAAGCGAGTCGAGCTGATGCTGAAGCTCCTGTGATCCTCCCAACACTCTGATAAGTCGATCTACCTCCGACGCATCTGTCGAACTTAGCGCAACGGAAAGGTCTGAGTTTTGTTCATTAAGATCAAATCTGCCGCTTGCCGTCAGCGTGCTGTTCGCGGATCTTAGATTTGCAGCGTCAACGTTAAAAAGACCGTTCGTCGCATTGAGCTTTACCTGACCGCTTATCGGTATCAGACCGCTGTCCGCTGTTCCGGCGTTAGCGGTAATGTCTGCATTGACGCTGCCGTTTGCCGAACGAAAATTCGTTCCGTTGAATGTCAGATCGATGCTGCCGGTCGTCTGTCCTTCGAGGGGGATAATGCGTCCGGCTTGCAGAGCAACAAGTTTTGAAATATCGAGATCGGAAAAATCACCGGTCAAAGTTGAAAGTGTCCGGTTGTTAAAAGCGATGACCGCCTTGCCGTTAACCTGGCCGTTCATCACACTTGCTGTCAGGGCGCTCAGTGCGACACGATCATTTGTCACTTCAACTTTTGATCTGGCATTTCCGAGTGCAACGCTCCCAACAGCGCCGCCGCCGAGACTCATATCCGCTGTTACGCGATAGCGTCCCGACGGTTCAAGAATGTAAACCGGCTTTGCTATCTTGACGGCTTCAAGCTCGCCGCCCTGAGGCAAGTTTTTGGTTTTTGCGAGAGTTACATTTCCGGCATCAATATCATTTGACGTTGCCTCGACACGTCCTTGCCTGATCGTCATTCTAACGCCGCCGATATTAATGCTGCCCAGGATCGCCGATCCCGCGTCGATCCTTGCAACACGCGCCGTGTCAGCATACACGGTCAGAGCGCCGCCGGAAATATCTTCCAGATCGACCGCCGGCACCTCAACGCCCGAGACGCGTGAACCTGCGATGTTAAGTTCGGCTGCGCGAAGGTCTTGGCCTGTGATCTTGGTTTTGAGCGGAACGTCAGTAAGGTTAAATTTTCCGAGCGAGACATATTTCACTTTTGCCTTCCCAACTTCTGCGCTCTCGGCTTTAACTCGGGCTATCTCAACATCCGTTTTTTCCCCGCGGTGTTTAACGGTTACATTTTGCCCGGTAACTCCCTGAATGCCGTAGTCCTTTGACTTTAACCCACGCGTACGCGCGACCGGAGCGGAAATACTCACGGAGTCGTTGTTGAGCAAGAGCTTTACGTTGCGTGCCTCAAGTCCGGCAAACTCGTTGTCTTTCACTGAGAATTTCTGCGCCTTGCCCTCAGCCGCACCCGCGCGAAGTTCTCTGTCTCGGTGTTCTGCATACGCGTCGGCTAAAAATAAGCCGCCGAGCGTAGTGTGGCGGGAACTGGCCGCCGCCGCCTGAAGCTCACCAAGCCACCGAAAATCCGTTCCGGTACCGCGAACATTGCCCGACAGCTTTAGAAAATCGACGCGAAAATCCTCAAACGTCAGCATCTCGGCGATCGCCTTTCCGTTCGCTTCGTAGTTGCTGTTCGTTCCCGCAACCGTCGCCTCGACATTGACAGCTTTCAGATAAACGCCGTTTGCACGCAAGCTTTGTGAGTCGGCCTCGCCCACGATCTTGTAAGTCTCACCTTCGCCGGTAACCTTACCCTTGAAATTACCGACGCCGGCAAGCGAAGTGCCCAGCGGCAATATGCTCGACGCCTGCGTAAGATCAACCGAAGATTGAATATCGAGATCGTATTTTGGCGACGTCCAATCCGTGAGTGTTCCCGAAAGAGTTGATTCCCCGATAGGTGTCCGCAGTTCAAAGCTAGTTATCTCAGCCCCGCGATTGTCGGCAACACCTTGAGCGCGGATATCAATATCCTCGATCGAGCTTTCGTCATAAATAAAATTAGATTTTGTCGAAGTCAGGTCAAATCTATAACGTTTCGGATCAGTTGCAGAGGTATTTTCCGGCGATAAAAGAAAAGCAACATTTTTTGCGTTGCCGGATATCTTTCGCGACAAGTCGCCAAAGTGTATGACACTGTCGGCAAGCGAAAAATCGATGGAATCGTATTTGAAATTTACACGTCCACCCTCTTTCTCAACCAGATCAAGATTTGAAAAATTTGAACGTCCGTTCTCATCGAACTTTACCCAAACTTCTGCGCCATTGATCTCGGTTTTATCAATGCTGATGTCACGGTTCAGTTGCCATGCATACAGGTCCCGCACCGTCATCAACAAATGCGCGCTGCGAATGAAGAAGAGTTTTTCGCCGCTGACTTTATCGGTGAACGTGGCATTCTTTAATTCGAGCTCTAACGGGTTGACCGTAACGCGAAAAACATCGGCGTCAAACACGATGCCGATGTCCGCCATCTTTGTAACGAATTGATTTCTAACGTAATTGTTCAGAACACCCGAACGATAGGCGATCCAAGAAACCAGCGTGATCACGAGAACAAAAACCGCGCCTCCGATGAGCACGATCACACCATTGCGCCGCGTAAAAAGCCGTCGGCGCTTTGGATCTTCTGGTTCGGTTTTCTCGATCTCCTCGTCCGGCATTTTTACAATTCTATGTCTGCGGAGCAGACTAAATATGTTTAGCTACAGGTGCAGCGAAGCGTAACCTGTAGAAAAAACAGTAAAAATAATGAGCGTGTGTAACACGCGAAATTAAAAACGCCGCCGATGTCAGGCTCACTGCCTAACAAAAACTCACTACAAACTGATCGTCTCGACTATCTCAAGGTCGAATGCGTCTAACGCGCTCACCTTCGGCGGATGATTTGAAAGCAGCCGGATCTTCTTAATGCCGAGGTCCTTTAGAATCTGAGCTCCAATGCCGTAGTCATGGACCTTTCCGTAACCGGTCTCGCGCTTTGCGGTCTGAAAGTCGGCACCCGTTTCCTGCATCAGAGCATATGTCTTAAGCTGATTCACAAGATCAAGGTTATTTTCTCGCTGACGCAAATAAAGTATGACACCATACCCGGCGTCTGAGATCTTTTGGAGAGAGGTTTGCACCGCGCTTGCCGCTTCGCCAAGCGTAGCTCCGAACATCGCAAACGTGACGTTCTCGGTTTGGACGCGAACCAACACAGGTTCGGTTGCACTCGAAACGTCGCCCATCGCCAGCGCCACATGCGTCTCGCCGTTGGTAATGTTTTCGTAAGCAATAGCGCGAAACGTGCCAAACTGCGTCGGCAGATCGGCCTCGACCACGCGACGCACAAGCAGCTCTTTGTGAATGCGGTAACGAACAAGGTCTGCGACAGAGACTATTTTCAGATCATGTTTTTCTGCAAACTTTTCGAGCTCCGGCATCCGAGCCATCGTGCCGTCGTCATTCATGATCTCGCAGATGACCGCAGCGGGCTGCAAACCCGCGATCCGGGCAATATCAACACTCGCTTCCGTTTGACCGACGCGAACAAGCACGCCGCCATTCTTTGCCCTCAGAGGAAAAACATGCCCCGGCCGTGCCAGGTCCGACGCTTTCGATCTCGGATCAACCGCAGTGAGTATCGTCTTCGCCCGGTCAGCCGCCGAAATGCCCGTCGTTACACCTTCCCGAGCCTCGATCGACGTCGTAAAGGCCGTGCCCATACTCGAAGTATTTTCCGTCGTCTGTGGAAATAACTGCAGCTCGTTACAGCGCTCCTCGGTCAGCGGCAAACAGATCAGCCCCCGCCCGTGCACCGCCATAAAATTAATGATCTCCGGCGTCACCATCTCCGCCGCACAAACAAGGTCCCCCTCGTTCTCACGGTCCTCATCATCGACCACGATGATCATCTTCCCGGCCGCCACATCCCGCACCGCATCTTCTATAGAAGCTAAAGGCATATATCAGCTAAATTCTAGCGAATATTACAGAAGCCCGCACGTTAGTAAGCCGACGTTCGTCAGTTGGAGGATAAAATTGGTCTCGTTGGCGGGGTTTTAACGAAATGACTTACGTCAAAACATCAATTTTGGTAAAATCACGGTATGACAGTCGTGCTGGAATTAAAACCAGAAATAGAAGAGAAACTTCGCCGCCGCGCAACGGCTAGGGGGCAGAAGCTTGACGGATATCTGCTCGACGTTATTGAACGCGACGCCGATGAAAAACAAGCACCACGGTTGCCAAAACTCGGACTCCGTGAAGGCAAGGTTTGGACGAGTGAAGATTTCGACGCCGAACTCTCTGAATCCTTCTGGCTTGGAAAAGATAAATGAAAATTCTCCTGGACACGCATGCGTTCATCTGGAGTTTTAGCAATACCAAATTGCTTTCCAAAGCGGCGGTTGCCGCGCTTTCGGACCCGAATAACAGTTTTTATATCAGCGTCGTCACAGTTTGGGAAATGCAGATCAAAACTGCTCTCGGTAAAACGGATCTTGACGATTCTGTCAGAAATATTATCGCCGAGCAGAGTTCAAATGGCTTTCAGTTTCTTGATGTAAATTTGGATCATGCCCTCAATGTCGAAAATCTCCCGCCTCATCACAAAGACCCTTTCGATCGTCTGATAATTTCACAAGCCATGATCGAAAACATGACCATTATCACGACCGACGAACATTTTCCCGAATACAATGTAAATCTACTATGGTGAAATAAAGGAACTCTCAATCACTCACGGGGCCTAAAGAAACGTGGCAGTACGCCGCTGACGCGGTAACAATGAGAGCGGACGTGGTCAGTTATACAGAAACTTGGCCTGTAGCAATTTAGAAATTATTTTTCAGACAGGCTTCCGGATAGATACTTGTGCAAGACACTGGAGATCAGTGTTTGATAGGGAAGGCCCTCTTCGAGCGCGCGTTTTTGCAGGCCTCGGAGGTCCTTTTCGGATAT
>JBGARA010000067.1:0-21039 GCA_044230475.1 Pyrinomonadaceae bacterium
CTCGGAAAAGCCGATGATCGCGACATCGAGCGTGTGCCGCGACTTGATCTTGAACCAACCAGCCTGATCGTGACGCACAACGACACCTTCTGCGCCCTGGCCTATGACCCATTCGGTGAAATACTCCATCACCGTATCAACACTGTCGGTTTTGTGATGCTCGGCGGGATGAACTCGGTCGCCTTTGCCAAACCATTTCGTCAGCAAAGAAAAAACTTTCGCCGCCTCGGTCACCAAAGCACCATCGGCGTCGACCAAGTCGTAAACCGCAAGGCCGACCTTTTCAAGCTGTTCCTTTGACGACGGTGCACGTAAAATGCGCACTACCTGCTGAACCGGATGGGCCTTCGTTGCATCTTCTTTTACATAAAGTTCGGCTCCGAAAATGCATGACTTTACTTTTGCTTTTTTTAAGAGTTCCTCGGCTTCGTCGTAGCATGGAAGCCCGACTCGAACCGTTCCGCCGGGATTGACCGAAATGATCTTTTTCCCATCAAAAAAAACTAGAGCCATCTCACCGTCATACTTGCGGCTTACAAACATGCCGCGCGCCTTTGGCAGTTTGTAAATATCATCCGAGGGCAACGCGCGCATCAGTCCGCTGACCTTTCGTTTGTATTCCTGCGCTCTGATGTGCAGCGAAGGATCGGCGAGATCGGTCACTTTGCCGATGCAGTAGCCGAATTTGCAGGTGAATTTCTTTTTATCGAAATCAAGATTCATCCGCTGCAAGCCCCTTTGGTTTCTTGAGTTCCATATTCGATAAATGCAGGATCAGGCAATAAGAATCGTCCTTTACGCGGCCCTCGAGAAAGGCATTGTAAGGTTTGCCGCCGCGATTCATCACCAAGGGCTCGTTCCCCTTTTCGCCGCCGCGAATCAAAAGCAAAGCATTTTTTTCATCAAGGTCTTTTGCCATCTCATACAAAAAATCGAACGTCAGGCCGTTGATATGCACGAGCTGTTTCTTGTTTGTAAATACAAATTTGTGAGCGGCTTCTTCTTTTTTAATGAACTTCCCCGTCCAACGCATCGGAAATTCGCCGTTCATGTTTTGCTGTTCTTTTTTGCGCGGCCGACGATCGCGTTCGGTACCATCAGGGTTGTAGATCACTTCGATCTCTTCGACAAGATGAATGATGCCTTTCTTTGTTACATAAACCCTCGCCATGTCGGTCAGCGTCATGCCGAACGATTCAATGTCGATCTCGGGATCATCCTTGATAAGCGCATCCGCGACCTTTTCGATCTTTTTCTTTTTCGCTAACAACTCCGGCAGATCGTGCAGCACGTCGGTCTTTAACAATTTGCGCGTCGAAACCGGTCGGCCTTTTGCATCGGTGTATCGTATCTCGCGTTTCGGATTGAGAGCTTCGGCGGCGACAACAGCGTCACGATTTTTCTGGTTGCTTATATTGATCGGCATTAGTGGTGTTACATTAAGTCAAAATCCAATTCATCCGCCGAGAGGTCTTCTTCCTCGGACGCATCCAGCATTGCCGCCTGATTCAATTTAATAAATTGAAAATCCGCCTGTTTCCCTACAACGATAAATGCCTCGCCACCCGCACCGATGACAAAGGCATTGTCATACTCGATACCGCCACGCCAGCTAAATGGAAAAGTGAAAATGCGTTCGGTCGAGAGGTGATCAAGCAGCCCGGAAATATCCGCGTCCTCATGCGGCCCTACGAGATAGACGCTCTTGACGACTTGTGTAAAGTAATCCTCGACAGTCGCCGGTTTCAGGATGTTTGTTTGATTGAAAGATGACGGCACTTGTTCGATCTTTTCGCCATCTACAGTGATCGGTATGAGGTCATTACGATCAACCGAATCCCCTTTGTCCGTCACGGTCGCAAGGGCGGTGCCGCCCTTGTCGATCAAGGTCTTCCCGTCGGCAGCCAGAACCCGCAGCGACGCCTCGCGGCCTTTTTCGTCATAAGCCTCGATCTCGACACGGCCATAGAGTTTTTCACGGTCGATCTTTACAAGCGTGACCGGAAATTCTGTCCCGTCCAGCGATAAAACCAAAGGTCGTGCCATATTCCTGCCCGAAAATCGGATACAACGAATATTACACCATCAGATGTTTTGCTGTAAATATCTGTAAAATCAGCAATTTCACCTGACGTAAATAAAAAAGGTGTCCTTTCTAACCGCTGAAAGGACACCGAAAATACGCAGTGGCGTCAGTATGAAAAGAAAAAATGATATCCTATTTATACCTGCCCGTTCCCGACTTGTTTGTATGGCAGAATACAAAGGGGGAGATTTCTCCACCTTTACGATAATTAAACAACGCAGAGCTCTTTTTCATCATCAATTCCCCGTTAACTCTTCCCGCCAACTTGATAGGAGAAAATTATGTGGTTTAGGTCAAAATTTCTAAAAGCATTTTGCTCGTTCTCTATTATTTCGATCCTCGCAGCCTCGGTTTTTGCCGACACGATCCGCCTCAAGGACGGCAGTATCATAAAAGGACACATCGCAAGTTTTAAGAATGGAAAATTCGTTATTGAGATCGGCGAGGGCTCGCGACTTCGACAACTTACCTTTGAGGCTGATGAGATCGAATCAATAGCTTTTGATTCGGCCTCCGCTCAAACAACAAAACCAACGGCCGTGCCGGCAACTTACGCAAAGCCCGAGCAAAAACCACCAACATCTCCGCAGGTGATCGTAACGGATAATACCGTCAGGACAAATCCGGTTCAATCACAACCACCGCCACAGTCTAAACCGCAACAACAAACGTCATCACAACCGCGTCCCGTTTCAGGATCGTCCGCCCCGCCTATCGCGTGGAACACAAAAGTCCTCGCCGACAATACATCGAACGGCTGGACGAACTCAGGTTGGGTGGTAAAGAAAGGTCAACGCATTCACATCACAGGCGAAGGTACGGTCTCGCTCGGCAAAGGCGAAACATGCGAACCGTCAGGTGATGCCGACCTCGCTGACGATCAAAAATTAATGAAAAGCGTTCCGACCGGCGCCTTGATCGCCGTCATCGGCGATGACAACAACGATTTCATCTACATCGGCGCCGAGCGTGAGTTCACGGCGACCCGAGACGGCACACTTTTCCTCGGCATTAACGAGGGAAACTTGAACGATAACTCAGGCTCGTTCAACGCGAAGATCGAGATCATTGCTCAGTAAGAAAAACCTTGCCGTTGGTTGCTGAAACAAACGATTCGCCTTCATTGAACATGATCTTTTCCCATGTAAGCGGTGAGGTCGATCCGATCGGGCCAACGGCCTTGAATTTCAAATTCAGGAGCAGGCCATTTTCCTGTATTGGCATCGCTCCGTAAAGGACGACTCTCAGCAGTCCCGGCTCGTACGGATTTGTCACAACTGAAAGGCCGCGACTCGCGGTTCCTGAAAGGTCAACTGCATCACCGACCGGCTGTATCACGGTCGCATCATATCTTAGGTCGAATTCATAAGAGATCACATCCCTATCAGCAATTCCCTGGACCAGAATAGGAACAGAGATCTCCTTATCTACCTGAGTTATCAGATTCGGAAGATCGACGGAAATTTCTCCTGCTGACCCGTTGTCGTTTTCAGTCTGCGATTCGCCTACTTGCCTGGGATGGATGGCAGGATTCCAATTTCCGGTAACGTCTCCCATCAAAAGTCCCACAACATTTGCGTTGGTGATCGGCCCCGGAACGGTAGAAGGCATGCAGTTCGCCACCGGAGATCCGGTCGGCGATGGCGATGGCGTTGGAGTCCCCGTAAAAGGCGGCGTTGACGACGGTCCGGGAGGACAGAAGAACTGCCAATTCCCTGTGTTTCCGGTATCTGCCAATCCCGCAACAAATCGAGCGATCCGCGCCGCGTCATTCGATGACACGGCGCCATTGCCGCTTACGTCGGCCGTATAGGTCTGGTTAGTACTTACAAATGGCGAAATACCTGCAACCGCCTGCGCGATCCTCGCAGCGTCGTTTGAACTCAATGCGGTATTAGCTCCGCTCGCTTTAACTGTCGAAAAGGTATAGGTACCCGGACCAAATCCGGTCAGAGCATAGGTTCCTGAAAGATCTGTGATTACCGGGCCAACTGAAGGCGATCCGGAAGCGCTCACCGAAACATTCTGAATAGGACGCGGCGGAACGGGATTACCTATCGCGTTTCCGTACGTAATAATGCCGCTGACCGATGGGGTATCGATAGGCGTGGGCGTGCTTGTCGCCGTGTCAGTAGCCGTTGCGGTACTGGTGGCTGTGTTTGTTACAGTGCTCGTCGGAGTATTTGTAGCTGTATTTGTCGGCGTGTTGGTCGGAGTAAAAGTCGGCGTATTTGTGGGCGTAAAGGTCGGTGTTGCGGCGGGCGGAAATAGCTGGGTGATCGTTGTTGCTGTTGCGGCTCCGCCGAGATACGACAAACCAAATATATCCTCGATGGTTCGCAGCATGCTGTGGTGGTTGTAAAATGTCGAAGTACTGCTGCCCGATGTGATCCATGGCGCACGCGCAGCGGTCCAGATGTGCCCGCCGCCATTCAAATTCGAGGTACCTTCGTCAAAGCTGACGATGACAAGCGTATGTGCCCAATCAGGACTGTTTGTTATCAACGGCATTAATGTCTGCAAAAACGTATTGCCCTGCGCGATGGTGCCGTCGTGCATACTGTTTATATTGTTCGGTACGACAAAGGCAAAATTGACCATTGGGTCAAAATTCGCCAGCGGCTGTATGTTTGCACACTCAGCGGGTGTTAGTCTCGTGGCTTCAAACGGTATCGCAGGGTTATGCTTTCGGTCGTAATTTCCGCCCGGGCTGATCAGATCGACACCGCCTGTAACAGTCGTCAAATCCGAACAGCTTCCGGGGAAATTCTGCGCATAAACCCGCCATGATTTCCCCGCCGCCGACAATTGCTGCGGCAAGCTATTATTCCCAACCGCAAAAGTACAGTAGTTGTTTGTCGTAACGCCAAGTGCCGATCCGGCAAATAGATTCAGGTAATTCGGCTGCGAGGGATGGGTCATTCCGTAAAACTCGGTGAAATTAAGCCCTGCTCCCGCAAAGCTCGCGAAAAACGGGGCCGACGCGGCGGTGATCGACGTATTTTCCTTATTTTCGAACCAGATCAAGATCACATGGTCAATGCCGCTCACCGTTCCGACCGGCGACGTTCGGCTCGTCTCACCTGGTTCGGCTTCACTCGCAGTGCCGCCAAAAAAGGCAAATATAGAAAAACTAAAAAGCAGCATTGCCGCGATCAACCTCATCATTTCGCTATCCTCTTTTATTAATGTTTTTAGCTTCGGTCGGACTGACAACTATCGCGTCACGTTTGCCGTAATCATACGCCCGAAATTGGTGTTATTCAAGGGTGTTATCAGCCGTTTCTTGCTTTTGACCAACTAAAGGCGGAAAATTTGTATCTAACCTAGCAGATCAGAAAGGAAAAAAAATAATATGTCGGGGTTTATGTTTAGACGCGGGATTTACACGATTTTTGCAGTCGCATTCTGTTTCACGATATTTGCGTGGACGACAGCAGCTCAATCAAAACCTCAAAAAACGGAAAGGCCGGCGGGTGAAGGCAAGAAAAACACTCGTCCGTCGCCCGAAGAATTAAAAAAGGCAGAAGAAGAAAAGAAGCGTGCCGAAGAGGAAAAGAATGCTGTCATTGACCCGACCGTTGAAAAGATCGAAACCAATATCGTCGATGTCGATGCCGTAGTTTTTAACAAAAAAACGGGACAGATCATAACCGGCCTTAAAAAGGAAAACTTTGCGATATTTGAGAACGGCGTCAAGCAAAATATCTCAGGGTTTTCTACGCCGGAATCGCCTATCACTGTTACGCTTGTCGTCGAATACAGCCGTTGGACCGAGAGATTTGGCCGTGCAAGCGGAGGGCGCTTTGAACCGGGCTATTACGAGGTCATACGGCCGGTATCGGAGTTTTTGACGAGGTTCATCAAACCGCCTAAGGATTATGCTTCGGTGATAGCGTTCGATTTGAGGCCTATACCAATAACGGATTTCACCAACGATCCGGGACGGCTTCGCGACACCGTGGATACGCTGCTCCGCAATTCGCCTGCATTTACCGAGAACAACCTTTATGACGCTCTCAAGTTTGCGCTCATCGGAGGAAAAGCTGATTCGGTCGTCCTCGAAAACTCAAAATCAGAAACTGCCGAATACGCAGGTATGACCGCTGTCAGGTCAAAACGAAAAGCAATTCTTCTGGTTGCATCCGGTATAAATACCTTCAGTAAGACGAATTTTGACGAGATCAGACGGATCATTCAGGAATCGGGTATTCCGATCTACATAATCAGCACCGGCAATATGTACTGTAAGAAATATTGCGATTATCTTGACCCGTCACGTGTGATGGTGGGCACACCGGATCGGCTCGATTTTGCACAGGCGCAGAATATCTTGAATACCATTGCAAAAGAAACAGGCGGCATGCATTACCCGATGACATTTTCGAGCGAGATCCCGGCCTATCTTAACTCGATCAATGCACTGCTGCGAAGCCAGTACTCGCTAGCGTACGACCTCACCGACGGTCATGTGGCTGGAAAAAAATACAAGCTCGAGGTCAAGGTCGATATCGACGGTGACGGCGTTTACGACGACAAGGCATACGTGGTTCAGCACAAGCCGTTTTACACAACGCCGAAAACAGAACCGGCAAAAACCAAATAGATGATCGCTAGATCATTCATTCGTGCATTCGTGGTTATTACAGGAAGTCAGCCACGAATGCACAAATTTTGTTACACTGAAACTTTGCTGAACACATGAGTAAGCGCATCATCGAAAGCTATAAGAAGAAACTGGCCGCAGAAGAAGGCTATGTTGTCTCGCGCTCTGCCGGCCTACGCATTGCTCTCTGCTATCCGAACACGCACGCTATCGGCATGGCGAATCTCGGCTTTCATACGATGTATGAGCTGTTCAACTCGATCCCCGATGTTGTGTGTGAGAGAGTTTTCCTGCCTGACCGCGGGGAACTTGCCGAATACGAAAAAACGGGCGTTCCTCTCATGTCGCTTGAAACACAGTCGCATGTGAAAGGATTCGATGTCGTAGCGTTCTCGATCTCGTTCGAGACCGATTATTTGAACATGGCGCGGATGCTTCAGCTATCCGACATTCCGGTCTGGGCTGCGGATAGAAATGAAAAGCATCCGCTCGTGATCATGGGCGGCGCTGCATCGTTTCTTAACCCCGAACCTATCGCCGATTTCACCGATGTCATAGCCGTGGGCGAAGGCGAGATCCTAGCTTGGCAATTGATCGACGCGATCGAAGAAAATGATTCGAAAACCGACATCCTATTGAGCCTCGCAAAGATCGGACGCGGTTTTTATGTCCCGTCGCTCTACGACGTTATCTACAACGACGACGGAACTGTATTTGATTATGTGCCAAACGAAAAAGGCGTCCCAAAACGCGTTGGCCGAGCGCTCGCTTCGGTAAACCCAAAAGAAGGAACACTGCGCCGTGCACTTAATCGCGGCGAAACTGAGTTAGCTGATTTTCTTCTCAGTCAGGAAACGTTTTGCCCCTCGACTGCAGTTTGGTCGCCCGAAGCCGAGATGGGCGATCGATTGTTGGTGGAAATTTCTCGCGGCTGCTCGCAGGGATGTCGTTTCTGCTGGGCCGGTTACAATTACTATCCGCCGCGGGTTGTCCCGGCAAAAGACATTCTCGAAAAGGCTCGTGAGTGGCGAGGAAAAACTAACAAGATCGGCCTTGTATCCACAGCAGTATGTGATCATCCTGAGATCTCGACCATCTTAAGAGAACTTCGCGCGATGGATTACCGCATTTCAGTTTCGTCTCTTAGGCTTGATCAGATCTCCGACGAATTGCTCGACGCTCTTGTGGAATCGCGCGACCAGCAGATCGCCGTCGCCCCTGAAACCGGTTCCGACCGCCTGCGCCGCGTAATAAACAAAAACCTGACCAACGACGAGATCGTCGATATTTGCGGCGCGGTCTTTGATCGCGGAATGTTGACCGTCAAACTTTACATGATGGTCGGCCTGCCTACCGAAACCGACGAAGACCTCGACGAAATGTTCGTGCTCGTCGAACGCATAAAGAATCGAATGCTCGAAGCCGGAAAAAAATTCGGGCGCGCAGGCAAGATCATTCCGTCGCTCAACGGCTTTGTGCCAAAACCGAACACGCCGCTGCAATGGGATGCTATCTGCGAAGAGAAAGAACTCAAACGCCGCATAAAATATGTCTGCAAAGGCCTGAGCAAAATTCCTAACGTTGAGGTCCGCTACATGTCCGCGAGAATCGCCCACGAACAGGCATTATATTCGTCAGGCGATCGGACTGTTTCAAAAGCGATCGACGCAGCGGCTCGTTTCAATGGCGATCTCAATCGTGCTCTTCGCGAAACCGGCATCGACGCCGCATTTCATACCTCGCGCGACAGAACCTACGATGAGTTTCTTCCGTGGTCGATAGTAGATTCGGGATTGTCCTTCGAGTTCTTAAAAACCGAACACGAAAAAGCTCTCGAATCACTTTCGAGCCTTCCATGTCCGGCCGTTGAAAAATGTACTATTTGCGGGGTCTGCCCATCGACATGGCTAGCCGACGCACCTGAGGGTTTGGTCCAGATCCAGCCGCTCAAAATACAAGCTGCTTTGGCTGGCGTTACTTGATCTTTAACTACCTAATTACTGCTTAAGCAAAAATCCGGTCGGGGTTACGGTCTCGTCAAAGCGATAGTTATATCGATAAATGCCAAATGGCAAAATGTTGACCGGCTTCGTGTAGGCGACATGCGCGGTTATCACATTTGCGGTCTGCTTGACATCGAGCACGGCATCCGCAGGGATATTATTTTGCAGGATCGATTTCTGAATACGAGTCTTCACATTATCGACCGGATTCACCTTGCCCGGCATTGCCAGTCCTTGTAAAACCGCTGTCTCCATTTCGGATTTCAGGCTTTCTGCGTCGTATCGAACCGGCACATAATTAAAGCCCGCGTGCGCTATAAGCAATAACACGACAATGGTGATAACAAATTTGACACCTGCACTGCCTCGTTCGCCAGCGCGTGTTTTCGCAAGATCATTCATCTCTGTTTCTCCAGGGAAATATCGGTCTTTGGGTTAAGACCATTTTTGAAGGCAATCTTTGAGGACTTTTCGCGTGATGGTTGGCGGGATCTCTTTTTCGCTGACTATGATCGGTTTGCCGATACCCTTGAGCAGGACCATCTGAAGCAAGTTTGCCAAGCGTTTCTTGTCAAAACTGAAAGCCTCAAAAACCTCTCGTTCATCGACGTTCGCAAGGCGCGGCAGTGAACCGGCACGATGCACAACATCGTTCAACAATTTTACATCTTTTTCACCACACAATGCAAGATGTTTTGAAAGCTCGGCAGCAAACAACATACCGTAACCGACCGCCTCGCCATGCTTCAAAAGCCGGTAATTCGTCACTTTTTCGAGTGCATGAGCCAAAGTGTGGCCAAAATTGAGGATCTTTCGCGATCTGGAGTCGGTTCGTGACAAAGATTCGGTTGGGTCGCCGTTGACGATATCTGCTTTGAATGCAATATTTGCAGCGACCAACGGGGCAATTTCGGCTTTGAAATTCGAGTTCGTAAGTTCGCCGTTTAGCGGAAGTTGAAAGTTTGCAAGGAACAGGCCGGTTCTTTTGAACAGTTCCTTACGGCTAATCGCGGCGTGTTTGATCATTTCGAAAAAACCGGCGGTCATTTCCCGAAATGGCAGAGTATTTAATGTAGAGATGTCGATAAGAACACCTTTCGGCTGATGAAATACGCCGATCTGGTTCTTCCCGGCCGCCGAATTGACACCGGTTTTGCCGCCCACCGACGAATCGATCATCGAAAGCAACGTAGTCGGGATCTGTAAAAAGGAAATTCCGCGCAGATAGATCGCTGCGGCAAAAGCGGCCAGATCACCGACAACACCTCCGCCGAGGGCAACGACCGCATCAGTTCGCGAAAGCTGTTTTTCGGAAAAGAACTTGAGTGCCGACTCTGCCGTGCCCAGCGTTTTGTATCGCTCTCCGTCCTTCATTAAGAAATGAGAGACGTCAAATCCAACAGCTCGTAAACTCTGTTCTGTTTGCTTTCCGTAAAGATGGAAAACGGTCGGATTTGAAACGATAACGACCTTCGCAGCGCCTTTGCCCAAACATCTGCGTGCCCAGCTGCCGCATCCTGACAGCAAACGGTCGCCTACCACGATCTTATAAGTCGCGGGTTGTTGCAGAAGATCTATTTTGAGCGTGCGGTGCTTCATTTAGCGCTGCGTCGTCAACCAAGTTCGCTCTTGATCACATCTATCAATCGCTGTGCTTGGTCTTTGATCGTGGATTGGTCCTTGCCCTCGATCATAACGCGAGCAAGATTTTCGGTACCCGAATAACGAAGCAACAGGCGCCCTTCACCGTGAAGTTCGCTTTCGATCTCTTTGGCGGCGGCTGCGATCGCGGGCACATCCTCGAAAGGAATTTTCTCGCGGACCTTTACATTGAGCAATATCTGCGGGTAACGAATAAATCCGGCTGTAGCTTCTGAAAGCGTAACTCCCTTTTCCTTGATCGCTATCAACACAAGCAGTGCGGTCATCATTCCGTCGCCGACCAGGCTGATCTCCGGAAAGATGATGTGGCCGGACTGTTCACCGCCAACCTCGGAACCGGTCTCGATCAGTTTTTCAAGGACGTATTTATCACCGACGTTTGCACGTAAGAGACCTATCCCTCTCGATCTTAGCGCCAGTTCAAGCCCTATGTTGCTCATTACCGTTGCGACAACGGTTGAGTTCGCCAGCTTGCCGTGGTCTTTCAGATACTGCGCCATTATCCATAGCGTCGCATCGCCATCGACGATGCTTCCCTTTTCATCGACAAAAAGCGCACGGTCCGCATCGCCGTCAAACGCAACGCCCATCTCTGCCTTCTCGGCGAGCACCTTTGCTGGGAGATCATCAATATGCGTCGAGCCGCAATTTTCGTTGATGTTGCGTCCATCAGGCATGTTATGGATCGCGACCACTTCTGCTCCGAGGCTCGCGAACAACTTGGGTGCGAGTGCCGAGGAAGCTCCGTTAGCGCAATCAATTACGATCTTGATACCGTTGGGAGAAAGGCCATCGGCACTGTTCGTCAAATGTTGGATATAGGCATCGCAAAACTCCTGCGCCTTGCTTGCAGAAACTTCGGCTTCGATCGACGTGGCATCGCTCCCTTCATAAATGGCTTTTTCGATCAGACGCTCGACCCGCTCGTCGATCTTTTTTCCCGAAGGCAGAAAGATCTTGATCCCGTTGTCCTGATAAGGATTGTGCGAAGCGCTGATGACAACGCCCGCGTCGAGATCAAATGCACTCGTCAGATAAGCTACGCCGGGCGTCGTAATGACGCCTGCCGATTCGCATCTGGCATTTTCGGCAGAAGCACCGGCATGAAAAGCCGCCTCGATCCAACTGCCGGATTCGCGTGTGTCACGGCCGGTAACAAAACGCGGGTCACGCCCGAGTTTTTCGCGAAACTGCCGGGCCAGCGAGGCGCCTATGATACGCACCGTTTTTTCATCAAGCGGAAATTCACCGGCCAGGCCGCGTATCCCGTCTGTTCCAAAAAGTTGTTTCATATTAGAGTGGAAAATCTGATTATAACCGAAAGACACCGCCATTTATCAAAAACGGTTGACAACCGGCGGCATTTTGAGCGAATCTTAAGATAGTCGGCCTGAAAGACCCCTGTAGCCTTTCATTCCACAGCGCTCTTCCCGGAACAAAGATCATCTATGAAAAATAAGCTTTTTGCAGGCCTCGTTGTCTTTGCGGCGTCAGTTTTTTCCGTTTTTGCCCAGTCAGATCGCTCCTCAAGAGTGGTTGTAACGAACACGGTGCCTCCTGCTCAGCCAACCAAGACTTTGCCCTTACCTGCAAAAACCCCTAATGTTGTCGGACAAAATCCGCCAACTGCATCGTCGGATGCCAGCAATCTCAATTACAAAGGCTTAACTTTTTCGCAGATCAAAAGCAAGATCGCCGAGGCAAAGCGTGAGATGCAATCCAGGCCCATACAGACAGCGATCACTGATCCCGCTACGCTTTCCGCGATCCCGAGCCAGGTTCGCATCGCTTTCTATAGTTGGCGTGACAAAAAGATCGACTACATCGTCATCGGCAAGGACACGTTTCTGACGACGAACGGAACGGCAACCGCGATATCGTCGAACGGCCGTCAGGTTACAACTCGGACGATCCGTGCCAACGGCGTAAATACTCCTGTCGTCATTACTGACGAAAACGGCCAGGCTCAGCTGCCGCTGATGATCCAATATCCTGTCGAACGCGGCGGGCAATTTATCGAAACGGCATATTACATGTCCACGCATCCGGGCCTCGTAACGCCGGAGACCGTAAGCGCAGGACGTTTTTATGTTCGCAACGTTATCGAGATCGCCCGCGACCAGCTGCGGAACAAAGGCTATATGATCCAGCCAAAGGTTGCCGATATCGCCGAACGTCTTGCAACCGTCGAGCACGTCGATCACATGCGTTTCCGCACAGAGTTTCATCCGAATATCTACAACGATATTTTCACCCTGTATGCATTGAACGAAGGCCAGACTTATCGCTATTCGGTGAGTTCTGCGGGAGCAGGCGGCATGGTGCAGATGATTCCCCCGACGTATCGTATGATCCGCAGCCGTTTTCCAAACGCATCATTGATGCCCGACTTTGTCGAAGGAATGCGCAACCACGTTAACGCGACGCAGGCTATGCTGCTCTACATGCAGATGACGTGGAATGATCTGATAGCAAACCCGACCGTGCAGAACGCGGTCCAGACAGGCATCGCAACACAGGAACAGCTAATGGCCGCCGGCTATAACTCGAACCCGGCAAAACTTCCCGGCTACATTGCACGCGGTGACGCAAACTGGACAGCTCTGATCCCCGCAGAAACAAAGATCTATCTGCAAATATACGACTCGCTGGAACGCGCCGTCTCAATGACCCCGCGAACACGTTAAGCAACGCAAGAACCGGCAGCGATAGCGACCGGTTATTCAATTCTCAACGTTGCCGGGTTAATTTAAGCCCGACGACAAGCCGCCTATCTATTGGCTCCGCCATATCGCATTGCGGTCGGGCTTGCCTGACCGTCAACCACCAAAATATTCCCCCTAACCTCTTCGGCATCCTGAGTGCGACCACGCTCGACCTCAGGATGCCGAAGAGGTTAGGGCGAAACAAGAACGTCGACCTTATCGATCTCTTTCATCAGACGGTCGGTTTCGATCAGGGCGACGATGATTTTTTGGTAATGCTGTATGTCCTCAAATGAGAGTTTGCGGCCCTTTCGATCCTTTAGCCATTTCTGTGCGGGCTGGTAGCCACCGATGTAAAAATTCCAAACTGTTTCAGGAACGCCCGAGAAACACTGACTCGCATTAATAAAGACGCTGCCAACTGCGGCTGTGCCGCTCGATGTGCGGCGAAGCTCTGCTTCGCCGGCAGACTCTCCTAAAACTTTCTGAGGCTCCGCCTCCGATCCGGCGGCGGAGCCGCCAATTTCATTAGAGTCATCTGTCGGAAA
Organism: Pyrinomonadaceae bacterium; assembly: GCA_044230475.1. Lineage (GTDB taxonomy): Bacteria > Acidobacteriota > Blastocatellia > Pyrinomonadales > Pyrinomonadaceae > OLB17. Next base: position 13,611 of record JBGARA010000067.1, read on the forward strand.
AGCGAAGCTTTTCCGCACATCGAGTGGCAAAGCCACGGTTTTAAATACGGGCTTCTCAACAACATTATCTCCGCCAACATTAAAGCCTGTGATGAATTTGTTCACCGCCGGCGATTCGAGCAGATGTATCTGCCGCAGTTCGCCTCCTAATGCAACAAGCCGCCAAAACGTCGCAGCGTCCTTTGGATAAGGCACACGCGGAAAATCTATCTTTAGAAACTCCTTGTACTTCTCGCGGTAACTCGGGCTGTGCAGGACAGCATAGATGTAATCGAGAATATCTATCGGAGCAAATGTGTTGTTCTTATTCTCCGGCTTGCCGCATTGCATTGCGGTCAGGCTTGCCTGACCGTCGGACTCACCCTCCCCACCTACCCCGCTCGGCGGCTGAGCCTCCGAGCAGGCGGGGTTGGGTTGTGCATCGTCCGGTCGGGCAAGCCCGACCGCTGTGCTTTGTGGCTGAGCCGGAAACTTTTCTTTCTTCGGCACAAACGTCAGCCCTAGACCGGCCGCCATTTTATCAATTATTAAAACCCTCGGCTCAGCTCAGTAGGTCATAGATACACAAATATTCATATTTCACAGATAATATGCCGAACATTCCATGCCATGCTTCGTATATCAGCGTCGTGATCTGTATCTATTTGAGCGGATCGGGTTATTTGAAAAAACGGTGGGACAGTGGGACACTGGGACACCAAAAACCTAAGCCTATTCCGTTCAATGGTTTAACCTGTCCCACTGTGGTTTGGGACACTATTGAAAAAAAGGTAAGTGGGACAGTGGGACAGCAAGGCTTAAGTCCAGTTTGTTCAATGGTTTACCTTGTCCCACTCGGTTTGGGACACTTTGGGACACTTCTTGAAAAAAAAGTGAGTGGGACAGTGGGACAGCAAGGCTTAAGCCTCATCTGTTCAATGGTTTAACCTGTCCCACTGTGGTTTGGGACACTTTGGGACACTTTTTGAAAAAAAAGTGAGTGGGACAGTGGGACAGCAAGGCTTAAGTCCAAGTTGTTCAATGGTTTAACCTGTCCCACTATGGTTTGGGACACTTGGGACACTTTTTGAAAAAAAGTAAGTGGGACAGTGGGACAGGCGGCTTATTCGTCGGGCATTTCGGGCTCGGGCGGTGTGTAGGAGCCGATGCGGGCGACTTCGGCCTGGATGTCGGCAAACTTTTTGTCGACGAGATTTTCACCGGCGAAAAATGCGTTGTTTGTCACCTCAAAAACCGCAAACGGCGGCGGGACAAAGCTTTCCATACGCTTGCGGGTTTTGAAATCGACCCGAGCTGTGTTCAGCCCCCAAAGCGGCCCGAGATGAACGTCGAACGTAAAAGACAGGCGGTCAAACTCGTGAAAGTAGCGATTTTTGCGGATTTCCCTGCCCTCGAACTGCTGAAAGACGGCATATTCGGCTTCGTTGAGATACATCTCGGAGATCTTGTTCACGGCGTATTCGCCATCGACCGGCGGAAAACGCTGCTGCAAAATGTGCGTCCAGGTGTTGGTGTACGGATCGCGGATCGAGCGCAGCCGAATACGTGTGTTTTCGATGTAATTGTCGAAAAACTGCAGGTGACTGCTTGCTCGCGTTAAAGGCTCTGGCAGACGTTCGATCAAAAACAACCGGTGCAGTTCGGTTTGGGCTGGTTTGCTCATATTCTGTTATTTATTATACTCTTGAATTCTATTCTTGTTGGAGTATGGTCACCTATATGAGATCAAAGACAATTATCTTTATTGCGTTTATCGTGTTTGCTGTTTCCCTGTCGGCGTGCGGCGGCGGAACCACGCCGGCCGCAAATTCAAACACGGCTGCGGCTAATGCCCCAAAAACGAACGCGAACTCTTCAAACCCGCTTGATACGACAAAAGCCGCGCCGGAAGAAACCAAAAACAACGCGCCGACGCTGTCGCCTGTATTCAAAGCCTATTGTGCCGCGATCAAAAGCAAGAACGAGGCTGATATACGAAAGATCTATTCGCAGGAAACACTTAAGTTTTTTGAGAGTCAGATGAAGGCCGACAAGGTCTCGAGTCTGTTGAAGTACCTCGAAAACGACAAAGTTGATAAGATCTGCGATGCCCGAAACGAGGTGATCACAGGCGACAAAGCTGTTGCCGAGATCAAAGCCGATTGGTGCCCGAACGGCATAAAGGTCGTTTTCGTCAAGGAAAACGGAGAGTGGAAGATGACCAACAAGAGCCCGGATATCGATGGCATGAAATCATCGGGCAACGCGAATACTAGCAAGTAACGCTAGGCCGACGCTTTGTCAGATTGCTTATATGGCGGCAGCGTAACGCGAGCCGCCTTTTCCTTTTTCAATCCAAGAGCCCAGTCGGCCTGCATCAGCGTGTGGATGTCACGCGTTCCTTCATAGATAACGGCGGCCTTACAGTTTCGCAGGTAACGCTCAACGGGATAGTCGTTCGTATAGCCGTTAGCACCGTGGACCTCGATCGCCATTGACGCTGCAGTCTCGCTCCGAACTGTTGCCTGCCATTTCGCAAGGCTCGCAGCCTTTGCCGACGGCAGTCCCATATTCTTGAAATAGCCGCACTTCAACCACAGCAAATGTGCCATTTCGTAATCGGCTTCCATGTTCGCGATCTTCTGTTTTACAAGCTGAAAGTTTGCGATCGGCTGGCCTTGCACTTCGCGGGTATTTGCATACGCAACCGAAGCATCACGAGCAGCCCGGATAACGCCCGTCGCTCCCGAAGCAACCGTGTAACGGCCATTCTCAAGCGAGAACATCGCGATCTTAAAGCCTTCGCCTTCCTGACCGAGCATATTCGCGTGCGGCACACGCACATCCTGCAACGAGAAATAACCCGTGTTGCCGGCTCGTATGCCCAGCTTGCCGTGCAGCGTTCCACTCGAAAATCCGGGCATAGAACGTTCGACAATAAAACAGCTGATACCCGAATGATCGCGCACCTTTTGCTTTTCCTGATCGGTCCAACAAAAGAACAGAAAATGATCGGCAACATCGCCGAGCGATATCCACATCTTTTCGCCATTCAATATCCAATCATCGCCATCGCGTTTAGCATAAGAACGCATACCTACAACGTCCGAACCCGCATTCGGCTCGGTCAACCCAAATGTTGCAAGCTTTTCGCCTTTCGCCTGTGGAACCAGATATTTCTGCTTCTGCTCTTCGGTTCCCCAACTGTAAACGCTGAGAGAATTCAACCCAACATGAACCGACATTGCGACACGAAGGAACGTATCGCACGCCTCAAGTTCCTCACATACAAGGCCAAGCGAGACATAATCAAATCCCGCTCCACCGTACTGTTCGGGAATACAAACGCCCAACAAACCAAGCTCGGCCATCTTCTTAAAGATCGACGGTTCAAAATGGGCTTTTTCATCCCACTCTTTGATATACGGTGCAACCTCGCCGGCACAAAATTCGCGGACGGTATTCTGCAGAGCTATATGTTCTTCGGTCAGTTCAAAATCGATCACGGGTGTATTTTTCCTCTCTAAAATTTAGTTATGATAAGATTCTTCTCGTAACGGCAAACAAGGATTTTAACATTTCGCAGCCTTAACGCGAAAGTCGCCTTCTGTTTTGAATAATGATCGATATTACGAAAGCCATTAAGATCATAGGCCGTGAAACCGGGTTACTCGGAACGGAGAATATCGCCCTCTCCGCTGCGGTTGGTCGTGTTTTGCGTGCGAATGTTGTTGCTGACAGCGATCTGCCGCCGTTTGACCGTTCGCAGATGGATGGTTACGCGGTAGTCGCAGTAGATACACGGAATGCACCTGTAACGCTTCAAATAATCGGAGAGTCCGCCGCTGGACGCGGCTGGCACAAAACATTGAAGCGTGGCCAGGCCGTCCGCATTATGACCGGGGCTCCCGTTCCAAAGGGCGCTGATGCCGTTCAAAAGGTCGAACTGGCGAACGAAACCGCTAACGGCCAGGTCGTGATACAAGAACCAACCGAAAAAGGCCGATTCATCGTTCGACAGGGCAGCGAGATCAAGAAAGGAATGACGATTTTCAAGGCCGGCGAGATCGTCACTGAAAACATGATCGCCGCCCTCGCTTCATTTGGTTACGCAAGAATGAAGGTCTCAAAACGACCGCGCGTTGCGATACTCGGCACCGGCAGTGAGATCGTCGAGATCGCCAAAAAGCCAGGCCGCGATCAGATACGCAATTCAAATTCGGTGATGCTCGATTGTTTAGCTCGAAAGATCGGTGCAGAAACAACCGTCTTTCCAATTTCAAAAGACGAGATTTCAGATCTTAGATCTCAAATTTCAAATGCGGCAAAAAATGCTGATATTCTCGTTATCACCGGCGGCGTTTCCGTTGGAAAATACGACCTGACAAAAACAGTTTTGATCGAACTAGGAGCCGAGGTCTTTTTTGACAAAGTAAGACTTAAGCCCGGCAAGCCTGCGGTTTTTGCGCGGCTCGGCAAAACGCTTGTTTTCGGTCTGCCGGGAAATCCCGTTTCTGCAGCTGTCACGTTTCACTTATTCGTCCGCAAAGCGATCTTGCAAATGCAGACTGCATCGCAAAATGACCTGCGAAAAGGTTTTGCAATTCTTGCGACCGAAGTAAAAGCTGCTCGCGAGCGCGAGACATATCTACCTGCCCGGTCAGAAACAAATAATTTGGGTCAACTGACAGCTCATCCTTTAAAATGGCAAGGGTCGTCGGATTTTATCGGCTTTGCACGAGCGGACTCGATGATCGTTGTCCCGCGGAGTAAGAATTTGGCAAAAGGCGAAGTCGCCGAAATAGTTTTCTTATGAATGATCTTTCGCATTTTGACGAGACAGGAAAAATCAAGATGGTCGATGTCTCGGGCAAAGAAATAACCACGCGCCGTGCCGTTGCGTCCGGCAAAGTCATCTTAAACTCCGAAACTCTAAAAACCCTGCAAAACCAAACAAATCCGAAAGGCAACCCGCTTGAGATCGCCAGAATCGCGGGTATCATGGCTGCAAAGAAAACCTCTGAGTTGATACCGCTTTGCCACCAGATAAACCTGTCAAAAGTGAACGTGACAGCCGAATTTCGCGACTTCGGCATCTACCTCGAAGCCGAAGCCATTACCAATGCCCAAACCGGTGTTGAGATGGAGGCATTAACAGCGGTTTCCAGCGCGGCTTTAACCATTTACGACATGTGTAAAGCCGTTCAAAAAGATATCGTCATTTCTGACATTCGTCTCGAGTCAAAAACGGGCGGAAAGTCGAACTTTAAGCTAGAATAGTCGTATTCGCTTGTAGCATTTAGGGAGTTGTCAATCATGAGATACAAGCTAGCCGCCGATACAAAACCGCAGGTTTCATTGCTTATCACAGCGACCGTTGTCAGTGTCGTCCTGTGGATGATCTCGTGGTATATGCCGATCGTTGGATACGTTGTATATCCGCTTCAGCTTTTTGCGACCTTCATTCACGAAAGCAGTCACGCGTTGATGGCGTTTATCACCGGAAATCACGTGATGAGCCTAACCGTCTCGCCTGACGCGAGCGGAATGGTTTGGTCGCAGGCTCCCTGGTTCTCATCGATGCTCATCTCAAGCGCCGGTTATCTCGGCACGACTTTGTTTGGAACTCTGCTGCTCGTTTGGATGCGTTTCGGATTTTCGTCGCGAAAGGCGTTGTATATTTCTTCCGGCCTCGTCGGAGTGATGACGATCGTTTTTGGCTTTCTTGCTCCGTTCTGGAATCTGCTCGCTAACGTCACATTCGGCAGTGTTGTGTTCACGGTGTTCTCGGGTGCCGTGCTGACTGCTGGCCTTTTTGCGATAGCCAAATTTGCTAGTGACAAATGGGTGAACTTTGCGCTCGCGTTTCTCGCCGTGCAATGTTTGCTCAATGCCTTTTTCAGCCTAAAGGATCTGTTTTTCATTTCGGCGATGACCGATCATGCGACCGACGCCGCGAACATGGCAGCCGCGACCGGCATTCCGGCATTGTTGTGGGTAATTCTCTGGATCGCGATCTCCGTAGTAATGATCTCGCTCGGCCTCCGCCTCTACGCCGTCGGCAAAGGCGCGAAGTCCGGCGATTCGATCTTTGAAGATTAAAGATTTTTTTGACCGGCATTCCGGCATTGTTGTGGGTAATTCTCTGGATCGCGATCTCCGTAGTAATGATCTCGCTCGGCCTCCGCCTCTACGCCGTCGGCAAAGGCGCGAAGTCCGGCGATTCGATCTTTGAAGATTAAAGATTTTTTTTAACGCAAAGATGCTAAGGAGCAAAGCCGCCAAGTAAGAGATTTTCATTTGTTTTTCCTTTGCGTCTTTGCATCTCTGCAACTTTGCGTTAAATTTCTTAAAGACGTGAATTTAACAACCCTAGATCAACTCGCAGTCGGCTCGCGGCTTCTGGTGCGTTCAAAGGTTGACTGGCGATTCGCTGCCGTTTCCAAAGTGAGCGAAGGCCGCGTAGTCCTGACCGTCTGCTCGCCCACGGGCCGCACTTACCGCCTTCGCCGCGAAATGGACGCCCGGATCCTGATGGAAGGCACGATCCCGATCCTGCCCCACGACAAAGCGGAAGACTGGCGTGAGAATTTCAGCCGCTACGATCATCGTTGGTGAGCACAACTATATGGGTGTCATAACCATGCGCATCGCATTACCATTACTAATCTTATACAGCTTGCTTTTAATTCCTGCTTGTACCTACGAAAAGCTTGGTAATGTCCCCGATCCCACACTTGTTGCCGACACATCGAATAAACATATTGATGACATTTGTGAGATATACGCGGCCATTTTGACTGAAAAATATGCCTCAGAAGTGTTTGTAATTGCAGACCATGCAGATGGATTTCCCTGTGGTGTTGACCGTCCCGATCCGAACCGGCCCGGTCAGACGATTCAGAATCCTTTTCCTTTTAATCAACCTGAAAAATATGTAATTTTAAGCGATGATGAGACAAGGAAGATATTCCCGAAGGAACAGGATGGTTGGCGGAACTTCGCTAGCAAATATCCAAAGTCTAACGGAATAGTTAGATTGTATGAGATTTCTTTTGACGAGGATCGGACGCAGGCCTCGGTAAATGTTGTGCATCAATGTGGATTGCTTTGTGGAGAGGGGAGAGACGTGTTTCTTCGGAAGAAAGACGGCAAATGGTTTATTTTCTCCGAAAATCAAACCGTGGTTTTCTAACCCTTACTGAACTAATGACAAATTTGTAGTTCCTTTTTATAATGTTCGCCTCGATGAGGGGAAATTGACGGAAACGTACTAAATCATTGCATAAAACATCGTTAATGCGATGCGTTACAGGCTTAATGCGATGCGACGCAGGCTTAGTGCGAGGTGACGCACCTTTAATGCAAGGCGACGCAGGCTTAGTGCGACGTGACGCAGGCTTAGTGCGACGCGACGCAGGCTTAGTGCGACGCGACGCAGGCTTAGTGC
>JBGARA010000068.1:0-20846 GCA_044230475.1 Pyrinomonadaceae bacterium
GTGGCTGTTGCCGTCGATGTCGGGGAAGCAGTTGGAGTTGGCGTGGGCGAAGTGTAATTATTTCCGTCAAATTGCCCGGGATTCGTGCCGTTTGGTGATTGTCCGGCGACAGACGTTGTTGCATTTGAGCTAAACGCGATCCATTTGCCGTCGTTGCTGATCACAGGACGTGTATTCGCTATCGCCACTCTGACGTTGTCAAAAGTTGCCGGCTTTGTCGTATCGAAAAGTACGCTTTTGGTATCCGTTATCTGATAAATACGTCGCTGTGCGTAATCGAAAAGAAATATCTCGGGATTGCCGTCGGCGTTTCGCGGATTTTCGGTGGCGATATCGCCCTGCGATTCAAAAACGACAAATCTGCCGTTTCCGCTCATGCCGCCTGAATAAGAATCGGCACCGGAATTAGTTATCTGTCCGATGACTGAATCTACCTGAGCAGAAGTCGATACCGTTGAGATCAAAAAAACGAACAGTAGAAGAAAACCGAGACGAAATGTCACAAACTCCTCCAAAATAAAAAAAGACAAAAGATAAAGAGCAAAAAACCCTGAATACAACGCTCAAAAGACTAAATTTTATGCGTTCGAGAGGCGCACTGCAAGCATAAGCAAAGGAAATACACGATCTAGCTGCAAAACAAAACTATTTGATGTAAATGCACTGTCATCCGTTGCAGACGGCTTCTGCAACTGCGTGGTTTCAATTACCATTAGATGTTTGCGGAATTTATGACTAAGCCAACTCGCAAGATCATGATCGTCGCCGGCGAAGCGTCCGGTGATACGCACGCGGCAAAACTCGTTGCTGCAATGCGTGATATCGACCCCGATCTTCATTTTTTTGGGGCTGCGGGGCCAAAGATGCGCGATGAAGGCGTTGAAGCAATTGTGGAGTCCGATGGCCTTTCGATCGTGGGCCTAGCGGAGATCGCGGGTGCTTTGCCTATGTTTTTGAGAGCTTTTAAGGATCTCAAACAAGCAGCAACGGAGCGGCAGCCTGACGTTGTCGTTCTCGTGGATTTCCCGGACTTTAATCTCAAACTCGCGCGTTCGTTAAAGCGAAAGGGCGTTCGCATTGTTTATTACATCTCGCCGCAGCTCTGGGCATGGCGAAAGCACCGCGTTCGTATTGTTAAGAAAAGCGTCGATCTGATGCTGACGATCTTACCGTTTGAGAAGGATTGGTATTCGAAACATGGCGTCGGAAATGTCGAGTATGTCGGCAGTCCACTTGCGAGAGAAGTTCATTCTGACGTCGGAAAAGATGAATTTTGCCGACAGCACGATCTTGACCCCTCAAAACCGACCATCGCTTTGCTGCCCGGAAGCCGTCATAAGGAGATCGCCCGGATCTTGCCGATCATGCTTAGCGCTGCGTCGGAAGTTTCAAGACAAAATGGCGAAGTTCAATTTATGATCGCAACAGCGTCCGAACAAAATCTGACTGATGCTAAAAAGGCGATAAATGAAGCTGCTTCGCAGAACGTACATCTTCCCGAGACATTACGAATTGTCGAATCGGAAACGTATGACGCATTAAACGCCTCGGATGCGGCCGCTATAACCAGCGGTACCGCCACGCTCGAAGCGGGAATTATCGGAACACCGATGGCGATCGTTTATAAGACTTCGTCGCTGAATTACAAGCTTCTGGAACCAATCATCGATGTTCCGCATTACGGGTTAATAAATCTAATAGCAGGGAAGCGCGTGGCCAGGGAATTGATCCAGGACGAATTTACAGCCGAGTCTTTATCCGCTGAACTATTGCGGCTGCTTGAACCTGAAGCAAATGCAGCAATGCGGGCGGAACTAAAAATCGCCGCCGACAAACTCGGCCGCGGCGGAGCATCGAAACGAGCGGCATCGGCTATTCTACATCTGATCGCCCAAGACCCTTCTTAATTTCCTTAACCTCAGCTTTTAGACGCTCAAGTCCTTTTACATGAGCATTCTGCCGTTTATATTCATCTAGTGGCTGAACGGGCGTGCCCCACCAGACTCCGGGACGAACGATCTTGCCCGGCAGAATGCCCGCTTGCGAACCGATCACGGCGCCGCTTTGAACTCGTGCGTGATCTCCCATCCCAACCTGACCGCCGATCACACAATCGTCTTCGATAACGGTGCTGCCGGAAATACCGGTCTGGGCGGCGATCACGACGCGTTTGCCGATCTGTACGTTGTGAGCGATCTGCACAAGGTTGTCGATCTTTGTTCCTTCGCCGATACGAGTTTCGCCAAGCGCCCCGCGATCGACACAAGAGTTTGCGCCGATCTCGACGTTGTCTTCGATCACGACGGTTCCGATCTGCGGAAATTTCAAATAAGAGTCAGCATCGCGGACATACCCGAAACCGTCAGCTCCGATCACAACCCCTGCATGGAGAATTACGTTGTCGCCGATCGTGCAGCCGTTTTCGACGAATACGTTAGGATGAAGGACGCAATTCTTGCCTACCCTTACGTCATCGCCGACTTTTGCACCGGCACGAAGTTGTGTTTTATCGCCTATCTCTGAACGTTCACCAACACATGTGAAAGCTCCAATAAAAACGTCTTTTCCAATTCGTGCACTCGTGGCTATAAGTGCCGACGCGTGTGTCTCTGGCTGCCTCGCTTTTGGCGGATGCAAAATCGCGGCGATCTGCGCAAAAGCGAGTTTGGGATTTGCAGTCATAATATAAGGAGTGCCGACAGCAGCTTGAAAGTCATTCGGAACTATCAGGCATGATGCGCCGGACACAATTTCACCGTCAACCTTTTCGATAAACGCAATTTCACCTGCCGAAGCTTTGTCGAGTGATGCAACGCCTTTGATATCGACATCACCGTCGCCCTCTAACTCACCGCGCAGGAATTCCGCAATTTCGCGTACTTTCATTCCTTACAATTTAAATTGTTTTTGAGAAAAAGTCAGGTGTGGGGCTAGGCCCGCTCGGCCATGTTAACCGCAGATTGAAGGAAGATCTCGACGCCTTCGATCTCGCAGCCAACTTTATCTTCCAGCCGTTTGAGTATCGACGCAGCGTCGCTGTCAAGAAAATCGAGATCCGCAAGGTCGATAACGATCTTAGTGTCGTTCTCATCAGACAGACAATTCGCGACCTTTTCAAGCAGAACAGCATCGTCAAACATCATATCGCCCTCGACGCGCAGAATAGTGCTATGCCTGTCGGGGAGGTCGATCTGTGTGATCTTCGTTGCCACAATTGCGGTTTAGATGCAGTTTTTACGCGAAAGGACGCATTAAGTTTCACGAACGCCGAATTTCTTTGAAACAAGAAAAACGCCCAGAAATATCAGCATCGCGGCCATTATGAATAATGTCCCGATCTGTTCGCCTAAAAATACGACTGCGAGCAAAAAGCCTATCACAGGCTGCAAATATACAAAAACTGCCACGGTCGATGCCGGAACGCGTGCCAACGCGTAGGCATTTAAAAGATAAGGTGCGGCGGTCGCTCCGATCGCGATGTAAACCACGATCAGCCAGATCATCGGGCTGATAGTTGAGATGTCAATGGACGCCAAAGACCACGCGCCCATCGGTATATTCAGGATACTTGCAAAAATGAACACCCACATTATCGACCGGAACACCCCGTTTCGCGTGATCACCGGTTTTGATACCGCGACATAAATGCCGTACGAAAGTGAGTTGAGTACGATCAACAGATCACCTAGCGTCGTTGCTGACGAGAACGATGCATTTCGCGGGTCAATAATAAGCAGGACGCCAAAGGCTGCGAGTGCGATGCCGACGACCTTTAGAAAAGTTAGTCGCTCGGCCCCGATGATCGCTCCGACGGTCAATGCAAACACGGGAATTGTTACCGCAAGCAGAGAGGTATTAGACGCTTTTGTAAGCGAAAGCCCTGTAATAAAAAGAAGTTGGTTGAATGTAACTCCAAATAGGCTGAGAACCGCAAACCGCCGGTAGTCACCCTTGTTGACCAGCCAAAATCGTTTGCGATAGATCTGAAAAACCGCAAGAGCTGCGGCGGTAATAACAACCCTAAAACCTACAAGAGCTACAGGAGGCACAGTTTTTAGGGCGACTTTTGCGATCACCGGCAGCGAGCCGAAAAACACCTGCGCGGCTATAAGCGCGATGTACGGAGATGATCGATGTTTATCTTCGCTCACGTTAGATGAGCATCATCCCCGGCTGTTCGAGCATTTGTTTGAAGGTTTGCAGGAATTTTGCGCCGGTGGCACCGTCGATAACGCGGTGATCGCAGGACATAGTGACATGCATAATGTTGCGGACGACGATCTCGCCTTCACGAACGACCGGTGTCGGCTCTGCGCCGCCGATGGCAAGAATACCGGCTTCAGGCGGGTTGATGATAGCTGTGAATTCCTTGATGCCGAACATTCCGAGATTTGAGATCGAGAATGTTGCACCTGTGTATTCTTCCGGCTGTAGTTTTTTGTTTCTCGCTTTTGCAGCGAGAGTTTTTATTTCCGCCGCGATCTCAAGAAAGCCCTTCATATTAGCGCCGCGAATGACAGGCGTGATCAACCCATCTTCGATCGCGACGGCGACACCGATGTCCGCCTGATTGTAGAAACGAATGGTCTTGTCTTGGTACGAAGAGTTTGCGAACGGGTGCTTGACGAGAGCCATCGCCGCCGCTTTGACAATGATGTCGTTGACACTGATCTTTTGATCTTCGCTGACGGTTGCATTGACCTGCTTGCGAAGAGAAAGCGTGTTATCCATCTCGATCTCGACGGTCAGGTAGAAAGTCGGTATCGGACCGATCGATTCAGCCAGACGGCTCGCAATAACGCGACGCATCTGTGAGGTCGTCTCGTCATGAAATCCAGCTGCTCCCACTTGAGTTGACGGCGTGAACGACGGCATCACAGATGGAGTTGCCGCAGTTGTTCCACCCGCCAATGCTGTTTCAATGTCACGTTTAATAATACGGCCATTTGGGCCGGAGCCGGAGATAGATCGGAGATCGAGATTGTTTTCAGCAGCCATGCGAGCTGCGATCGGCGAGACTATGAGACGGCCGTTACCTGACGCGGCAGGCGTACTGGGAGCACTTGCTGCAGCTTGTGTTTCCGCGGTTGCCGCAACTGCTTGAGGAGCGGCCTGAGGTTTTTCTTCTTTAGCTCCGTTGCCGTTGGCTGCGACAGCTTTCGGCGCCGATTGAGCTTCGCTCAGCAATGATGAAATATCTTCGCCTTTATTGCCCGTGATCGCGATAGTTTCGCCCAGAGCGGCGGTTTCGCCTGCTCCTTTTAATATCTTGAGAAGCGTGCCGGCAGTAAGCGCGGTCATCTCCATCGTCGCCTTGTCCGTATCGACCTCTGCGAGCGTGTCACCTGCGGCATAGGCATCGCCTTCGTTTATGACCCAACGCGAGATCTGCCCTTCTTCCATCGTGGGCGACAATTTTGGCATTAAGAATTTTTCAGCCATATTAAAGTTTGCGGTTAGCCGCTATCATTCGCAGACGTTCTTCGCGAGTCTTTTTGCGTTCGTTGTAACCTTTCTCTCCATAGGGTTCCAGCTTTTCAAACCACAGATCTTCTAAACACTCAAGGTCGCCGGCGTGATCGTAATTTGGATCGCAACGTGGTTCCAAAGGCTCGAGCAACTCAAAATCAAAAGCATCCTCACCAAACTCATTCCAATCAGCTTGCAGCGTCTTGCTAGGGTGCGACCCTGCGTTCAACTGAAACTTGTGCCGGTTGATCTTGCCGGGCACATTCAAACTCGAATCGACAAAAAGCTTGTCGTTCGCTTTGTTCCTTATCTGGAACACACCCATTGGACGATAAGAAATCTTGTAGTCACGGATTGCTACCTTTTTGTCCATTTGGTTCCGCTTTCAATCCTTTCCATTGTGATCCAATATCGTCACAACAATCATAAGGCACTAACAACTGTTTCGGCGCCTTTGTAAACTTTACATCCTTTATATTCCGAGTCGATACGGGCGCCGGCACTTTTGCGTTAGATGGAACCAGCCACAACTCTACTTCCTGATCATCACGATAACCACCATGCAAGACCACTATGCGATTTCTAGGGAGTGTAGAAGTCGCCATCTTCAATTCGATTCCTCGGAAGTGAGCCTCGATTTCACCATACCGGCAAACCTTTCCACAGAAAACAAAAACATATCCAACAGAACTTTTATTGTTAAGGATCTGAATAAAGAAACTATCAAACCTTGCGCTTCTTTCCTCACCGGTTGACCTGCCAAAGGAGTCAACGAGAACAGCCTTCGGTTTCTCTACCGTTATGTCTTGGGCAACAACCGAGATGGCAGTCAGCCCAAGTGCGATCAACAGTATTAGTCGAATCCTCACAGACATCTTTTTTTACAAATAACAAACTTCTTTAACCGCTGCGACGATCTTTCCGACATCGGGCAACGCCAAAGCCTCCAGGTTTTTTGCATAAGGCATCGGAGCTTCGGCTGTCGAAATGCGCTTGATCGGAGCATCAAGATAGTCGAAAGCGTGATCCATTACTTGGTAGGTTATCTCCGCGCCGACCGAGGCAAACTCATGCGATTCCTCGGCGATCACAAGCCGATTTGTCTTCTTGATCGAGTTGACAATAGTATCTATGTCGAGCGGCTTGATCGTTCGCGGGTCAATGACCTCAACGGAAACATCGAACTCATTCTGTATCTGTTCAGCAGCCTGCAAGGCCAGTGGTACTGTCATTGAGCGTGCAACGATCGTGCAGTCTTTACCTTCGCGTTTTACATCGGCGACGCCAAGCGGAATAGTGAAATCTTCGTCCTCAGGAACTTCGCCTTTGAGGCCATACATTCGTTCCTGTTCGAGAAAGACGATCGGATTGTCATCACGGATAGCAGATTTTAATAGTCCTTTTGCATCAGCAGCACTCGAAGGCATCACGACTTTCAACCCAGGAAAATTTGCGTAGAAAGCCTCGAGTGCTTGTGAGTGCTGTGACGAAACCTGATACGCCGAGCCGTTAGGCCCTCGGAAAACGATCGGCACCTTAAATTGCCCGCCGGACATGTAGAGCATCTTCGCCGCGTGATTGATTATCTGATCGGAGGCGAGTATCGAAAAGTTCCACGTCATGAATTCGATCACCGGCCGCAAACCCGCCATCGCTGCACCGACGCCAACCGCCGCAAATCCAAGCTCGGTGATCGGTGTATCGACAACACGCTTGTCGCCAAACTCGCTCCAAAGTCCGCGCGTCACTTTATAAGCGCCATCGTACTCGGCAACCTCTTCGCCCATCAAAAAGACGTTCTCGTCTCTCAATATTTCTTCTCGCAATGCCTGATTCAAAGCATCGCGGATCGTAAGTAAAGCCATAACTATGCTGCCAATTCGACTTCGGGTTCTTCAGCCCAAGCGGGCTTAAGATCGTGGTAAAGCGTGTCGGGGTCAATATCTGCGTAGTCTCCCCAACCGATTGTCCTCCCCTCCGTAATCTTCACCGAGCGAAAGACTTCTGGATTTGAACGAATTTCCTCAAACACAGGTCCCCACAGATATTTTTCCAGATCAATATCCCTCTCCGTGCCGTTTGTAAACCATACATGAACAACGTAACCGTCCAAAGGTTTTACATCTTTAACCCTAACTAATTCCATACTACGTCAGTGGCTCGATTTGCCCCGGAGTCCCACCGGTTTGGGAAATATTCCAACATTCCATTAGTTCTGCCCTGTGTTGGTCAGCCCATTCTAAAACCAGATTGTGTGCACGTCTCGGTAGACTTCCTGCATATAATTTCAACGTCCGAATTTCATAAATAGCTTCATCGCCTCCATAGATCGCGTGAAAATGCGGCGGCGAATGCTCACTGAAATAAAAATAAATCGCAATCCCAAAAAAATCGACTTACGCACGGCATACTGATTACGCAAATACATCGCTCAGTAACTCACTCTCATCCGGATAAGGACTTTCATCTGCAAACTTCACTGCTCGGTCAACCGTCGCAAGTGACTCTTGCTCGATCTCATCGAAGTCTTTATCACCAAGTACACCTGCGGCTTTCAGACTATCTTTGAAAAGCACAATTGGATCACGTTCCTGATATTTTGCGATCTCGTCGCGGGTGCGGTAGTTGCCTGGATCGGACATCGAGTGCCCCATGAATCTATAGGCTCGAATTTCAAGCAGCGTCGGCAGACTGTCTTCTCTTGCACGCTTGATCGCTCGAAGCGTCGCCTCGCGCACCGCCATCACATCCATTCCGTCAACGAATTCGTTCGCCATTTCAAATGCGTCGGCCTTCTTGGCGATATTCCGCGTACTCATCGCCCTTTCCTGCGAGGTTCCCATGCCATATTGGTTGTTCTCGCAGATGTAGATGCAGGGAAGTTTCCACAACTGAGCCATGTTTAGCGATTCGTGAAAAATGCCTTGGTTCACTGCAGCTTCACCAAAGAAACAAAGCACAACCTGGCCTGTATTTTTGTATTTCGCAGCGTATGCCATGCCGGTTCCGACGCCGATCTGGCCGCCGACGATTCCGTGGCCGCCGTAGAACTCTAACTCTTTAGAAAACATGTGCATCGAACCGCCTTTGCCGCCGACACATCCACCAGCTTTGCCATAAAGCTCAGCCATCACGCTTTCGGGCGACATGCCCTTAACCATCGCTTGCACATGATCGCGGTAGGCGGTTATGACCATGTCTTTTGGCTCAGTCGCCATTATGGTACCTACGCCGATCGCTTCCTGGCCTATATAAAGGTGACAAAAACCGCCGATCTTGCCCATGCGATAGACCTCGGCGCATTTTTCCTCAAAACGCCTTCCCAATACCATCTGAAAAAGCATTTCACGAAGTAATTTCCTATCGGTCTTTTTTATCGATTCGAGTTGTGAAACACGGCGCTTTTCAAATTCTGCCTTGGCCTTCTCAACCTCGACAAAATCCGTAAATTCATGCTCTTTTCTGATGGTTTCAAGCGTCTTGCCGGTACCGTTCGATGATGGTTTTTCATTCTTGGCGGGCGACTTTTGACGCGTTGCTGCTTTTGGCAAATTCAATTCCTCCGTGGCTAAACAGATATCCTAAGTATATGCGAGACCTAATAAATGTGCAAAAAGGACGGGTTTCGGCGTCAATGTGTTCATAATTGTTTAAAGGCTGGAAAGTTGCGTCAAATCGGGAAAACCATGTCATATCGGGAAAATTGGTCTTCCGATCTTTGATAGAATGCGCTACTCTGCCTGTGCACCGTTGTGTCATGAACGGGACAGATATTTGATAATTTGGTTGCCTAAACAAAGCAAGTTCATCGGGGCAGCAAAGAACAAGAAGGGATTGTTTCACCATGGATCGCGACGTTTCGACGGCCCAATGCCGTAAGCGTACTATTTGCAACAGTTAATAATTTATTTGTAAAAATCGTGGAACGCGGCCCCAAAAGCTGTATTAACTTCAATAGATAGAACAACTTACAGCGTTCCACCCCCATATGGAACGCGGTGGAACGCTTGGAACGCTGCTAGTCAATAGCACATGAGCCCACTTGGTGATTTTATGTCGCGAGAAAAAACGAGTGGGACAGTGGGACGGTATCGCCTCCGTGCCCTCCGCGTAGATCTCCGCGGCCTCGGCGTGGAAATCAGGTTAACGTAAGGCCGCTGATTTTCACGCCGAGTTCATAGAGCAAATATGAAAGGCAAGATCGATCAGTTTCAAAAAAAAATCAGTGGGACACTGGGACAACTATGATCGCCGAAATAGGTCAGGAAATGCTGCAACCCGTTTGTTCACAATGCTTACAGCCGTTCTTGCGGAATAAAGCTGTAATGAAATGCAATTAACTTAATTACAAATGTCATTTCATTGCCGTTTGGCGGGTATTTGTAGGGACAGCGGGAAATGTGGCAGGCGGCGACAGATGATATATTTATTTAAGTTGTTTTTTATGCGAAAAGCGGTTTTTGTTGTTTCGGTCTTGATCCTTTTTTTGTCGTCGTCGTATGCGCAGAATCCGGCGAAATGGAGTCTTTCGTCAGACTCAAAAGAGGCGCAATTAAGAGATGGCGAGAAAATAAAGGTATTGCTAAAGGCCGAGATCGAAAGCGGCTGGCACCTTTACGCTCTTGAACAGCCGCCCGGCGGGCCGGTTGCGACGACAATAAAAGTGACCGAAGGAAGGTCTTTCGATATCGACGGCAAGGTCGAGTCGCCAAAGCCGATCGTCAAAGAGGATCCGCTATTTACAGGAACTGACGGCAAAGCTCTGGTGACAAAGTTTTTTGCTAATGCGGTCACATTCACGATTCCGCTAAAAACGACCGCCGGCACTTCGTTGGACGAGTTGTCACTCGACGTGCGGTTCCAGCTTTGTAATGACACGTTTTGCATGCCTGCTAAGACCGTCCGGGTTTCGCTTGCGGGTTCAGAAGACGTAAAAAAAGCTCCAACTATCAGTCTTGATGATGAACCAGCCGCATCCGGGCAGACTTCGCCACTGGTCACGACTGCTCCGCAGCAAACCGATCTGTGGTCATTCATCTGGCTGGCGATCACCTTCGGAGCGATCTCGCTGTTGACGCCGTGTGTTTTCCCGATGATCCCGATCACGGTTTCATATTTCATGAAACACGCTGACGGTGACCGCTCTCGAACGATAAAGCTCGCAACGGTTTACTCCGTTGGGATAATCGCAACATTTTCGCTGCTCGGAATGCTGCTGGCCGTTGTTTTCGGGGCGGCGGGAATAAACCTTTTTGCTGCAAATCCGTGGGTCAATCTTTTTATCGGAGCGTTATTCCTGTTTTTTGCTTTTAACCTTTTTGGTTTTTATGAGATATCGATACCGGCTTCTGTTCTGACAAAACTCGACTCTTTCACGCGGTCAGAAGAGGGCAAGGGAAGTGCATATATCGGGGCTCTTTTGATGGGTTTGACGTTTACGCTGACGTCATTCACGTGTACGTCGCCTTTTATCGGCACGATACTCGTTTCGACCGCACAAGGCGATTGGAAGATGCCGCTGCTTGGCATGCTGGTCTTTTCGACGGTATTCGCATTACCGTTCTTTGTGCTCGCAACGGTTCCAAGATTGCTTTCATCACTGCCGCGTTCGGGGGGCTGGCTCAATTCGGTCAAGGTCGTGATGGGCTTTCTCGAAGTAGCGGCGGCAATGAAATTCCTCTCGAACGTCGATCTCGTCTGGGGAGCCGGAATGAATTCGAGTGGCGTCCTCAATTACGGCAAGATATTTACGCGCGAATTGGTGCTCATGATCTGGGTCATTATTGGACTCGGTATCTGCTCGTATATTTTGGGATTCTTTAAGTTCAAATACGATTCGCCATTGAAAAAGCTCACTCCGTTACGGATCGGCTTTGCAGCGTTGTTCTTTGGTTTGTGCATTTATTTGACGACCGGCGTTTTAGGCAGAAAGCTCGGTGAGCTTGAATCCTTCCTGCCGCCAAAGAACAAGGAGTCCCGATTTAACATCCTCGGCAATCGAAATGAAGAGCTGCAATGGATGACCAATGATTACAAGGGAGCGCTGCAGCGAGCAAAGCTTGAAAACAAGCACGTCTTTGTTGATTTTACCGGTTACACCTGCACGAACTGCCGGTGGATGGAGGCGAATATGTTCGTGCGTCCCGAGGTAAAAGCCGAGATGGAGAAATTTGTACTGGTCAGCCTATACACCGACGGCGAAGGCGAGATCTACGAACGCCAGCAGCAAATGGAACAGGACCGATTGGGTACAGTCGCTCTGCCATACTACGCAGTTTTTGACAGCAACGACAAACTTGTCGCGGCTTTCCCCGGCCTGACCCGCAGCGCTGATGAGTTCGTTGACTTTCTAAAGAAAGCGCAAGAGAATAAGTGAGTTTTCGTTTTCTGATTTGTTCATGAGATACAGATGCACAAGCCCTCAGGTTAGTAAGGGCGATACAGCCAACATGCGTGTTCCGCCCTTGCTAACATGCGGGCTTGCGCAATTTGTTTTGCTGCTCCTGCTCGCTATTTCTGTTTCTGCACAGCTTGGCATACAGGCTGTCGACGTTTCGGGTGACAGTATCTCAAAAGGATTTAATGCGAGCAGTGCCTCGCCGTGTTCGAATGGTGATCAGGAAAACTACAACTGGATGACGAGCGATACGCATGGTATGTCGTTCTGCACGTCCGGCAGCGAAAATGTTTTCAGCATTTTTGAGCAGATGGAATGCGACGCCGGAATGAGCCTTTTTGCTCCTTCACCAAATCATGCGGCATCAGGTGCGACGATGGTTGGCGATTTTGTCGCCCAGGCCGGTAATGTCCGGTCATATCTTTCAGGACAGCCGGCGAACAGGATGGCAGTTGTATTCATGGGTCACAATGACAACTGCTCCGGCTCTATTACAAAAACGAGTACTTCTTGCTCAAGCAGTGACCTCGACCCGAACAATTACTGTAAAACAAAGCCTGATGCATTTGAGCGTGAATTGAGAAAAGGCCTCGATGTTCTTATGTCGATCGGCGACACTCGAGTCGGTGTGATCTCGCCGATACGCGTTTCGCAGCTTTGTAATTTTGGCAGTAAGTCGAACTGTCAGCTTTTTGGCACGTGTCAGTTTCTATGGGGCGTCGTGAACATCTGCGGTTCGTTGACGCGCGATTGCTCGACTGCGCGCATAGCGGATGCGTACACGCAGATGAAGATCTATCACGACATAATTAAGCGAGTGTCGCAGGAGTACGCCGAGATACGAAATGGTGGACGTTCGCCTGTTGTGATGATCGGAGGGCAGATAGTCGGCGGCGGCGTAAAGGCGCCGGGAACTACTTTTGCCTACAGCGACGTGCCGTGGTTCTATCGTTTTAGCTCATCGCAAATATCGTGCTGCGATTGTTTTCATCCGTCGGGATTGGGGCAGGATACGCTCGCAAAACTGTTAAAGAACGGTCTTTACTGCACGCGGGCAAATCCGTGCTGCAAGGACACGGGAGATGCGTTGGCTGACGGAAAGTGCTCTACCTTGAATTACGTGCAGACTTACTACAAAGGCTTATTCTGAGGTGAATTTATGTTGAAAGTGGAAAAATTGATCGACGGCCTGAACGCAATTCGTGACGAAGAGTTTACCTGTGACAACGTCTATCAATTTCTCGGTGACAATCCCATCGACGTTGATTCGATAACTCGCTACTTTCATTGGAAGCCCGATTTTTACACACGCAATCTGGTCTACAAAGATGAGCGTTACGAAATGCTTGTCCTGTGTTGGGAGAGCGGCCACCAATCACGTATTCACAACCATTCTGATCAGAAATGCTGGATGACCGTGCCGGTTGGAAGGCTTCGCGGGCAGAATTTTGCAGTGGAAACTCTTGACGAATCTCGCGGACATTGCAGACTGGTCGAGACCGATTCGTTCGAGCTGTCCGATTGTCTGGCGGCAAAGGTCGAACTAGAGGAACCGATCCATCAGATACTCAACCTTGCGGAATACGGCGAGCGCGCAGTGAGCCTTCACGTTTATTCAAAGCCTTTCGAGAGCTGTCTCTCGTATTGCCGCGATACCGATACATTCAAAGAAGTTCAGCTGTGCTATACGAGTATCAATGGAGAGCTTTTGTAAGTTTTCTTAACTTGTTCTTTGACAACTAAATTTTTCTCTTCCATCGCACACCGTCTTTTGTGTCTTCGAGAATGATGCCTTTTTCGATAAGCAGATCGCGTATCTCATCGGATCGTGCAAAGTTGCGAGACTTTCTCGCTTCCTGACGCTCGGCGATCAGGATTTCGATCTCGTCGTCGAGGATCCCGCTGTCTTCTTTTCCAAAAATTCCGAGTACGGAATCGAAGTTCGCAATGGCGTCGAGAACAGCGGTCTGATCGTCGGATGTCAAACCGTCGTTTGCAAGGACCGTGTTGATCTCGCGAACCATATCGTGGATCGCAGCGAGAGCTGAGGCCGTGTTGAAATCGTCGTCCATCGCAGTTTCAAAGTCTGCTAGAGCTTTTGCGACAGATGCTCCAACTTCAGTATTCGATCCTTCATCAACTTTTGCATCACGGACGAGTGAACGGAAATTTCTTAATCTTTCAATTGTCGATTCGGCTCCTTTTAGTCCTTCAAAAGTGAAATTTAGCTGCTTGCGGTAGGGAACTGACAGCAGCAGATAACGCATAGCAAGCGGCGAGTAGCCCTGCTCGGACAGGTCGCGAAAGGTGAAGAAATTGCCTTTCGACTTCGACATCGTTACGTCGTCGATCTTTAGGAATTCGCTGTGTATCCAGTATTTTGCAAAGAGCTTTCCGGTCGAGCCCTCTGACTGTGCTATCTCGTTTTCGTGATGCGGAAATTGCAGATCCATTCCGCCCGCGTGCAGATCAAAAGTCTCGCCGAGATACTTCATCGCCATTGCGGAGCACTCAATGTGCCAGCCGGGCCGGCCGCGTCCGAACGGTGCATCCCAGCCGGGTTGGTCTTCGGGCCCGACTAGCTTCCACAAGGCAAAATCACGGGCGTCTTCTTTGTCGTATTTGTCGGTGTCGATGCGATCTGAGCCGCCGGCGATGTTGCCGGAAAAACTGATCTTCGACAGCTTGCCGTAATCGGGAAATGCGGCGATACGGTAATAGATCGACCCGTCTGATTCGTAAGCGTGATCGTTTTCCAGAAGCTTTGCGATGATGTCGATCATCTCGGCGATGTGATGCGTCGCACGCGGCGTCACATCGGGCCGCTCCATTCCAAGCGCGTCGAAGTCTTCCCAAAAGTACTGGATCCACGGCGCAGTAAACTCGTCGATCGTGATATTTCGCGCGTTCGCCTCATTGATAATGCGGTCGTCAACGTCGGTCAGGTTAAAGACGTGCGTCACGTCGTAGCCCTTGAATTTGAGATAACGCCGCAGAATATCGCCAAAGATGAACGTGCGAAAATTGCCGATATGTGCAAAATTCCAAACCGTCGGCCCGCACATATACATACGGACCTTTTTGTCCTGAATCGGATTAAATTCCTCGACCTGTCGCGATAATGTGTTAAAAAATCTAAGCATTGGTTTTTCAGCCACGAATGCACGAATTAGAGCATGCAGTTTTCCTGCATTCGTGGCCTATATTATAAATCTCCATCGACAAATTTGGCACGTGCCTCATCCGAAAACAAAAACTCTCGGCTATAGAATTTCAAAGGATAGTCTTTGTCGTATGCAGCGACAAGCTCGTTTGCTTTGTCGAGCAGGGAAGCTCCGTTTTTCGTGGCGTTAAAATCTGCGACTGTTCGCATCCAGAATATCGTCAGCGTTTCGTGATACGGCATTTCCTTGCTCAGGTCGACGGCAAAGCCCTCGGTCAGCAATTTGAAAATACCTGAGCGCATCTTTTCGGTCGCCGTGTCGATGTCGTGAAGGCACAGATAATGCAGAGCGACGGTCAGATGCTCGGCGTGTTTCCACGCGTCGCGGCTGATCGTGGCGTCCTCGAACGATCGGACGACCTCGTCTATTTCTTTTTCAGTCTTATATCTCATAACAAAATTAAAAATGCGATCCGGAATTCATATCCGAATCGCAATCGTGCATATCCAAATTTGAAGATCCCTAGGCGGCTATTTCTATTGCCTCCTCTTGAGTTTGTGTGTCGTCCATAAATAAATACTTGCGCCATTCCGGACGATTTTCGGCGTAGTGACACAGCAACACATGGTCGAGGCCGAGACGCAGCAGCTTTTGCGACGTCAGCAGCGGCATTCGCGCCTGCTCGGGCGTGCGGTTGCCCTTGCGCTGGTTGCATTTTACGCAGGCAGTGACCAGATTCTGCGGCGTGTGTTCGCCGCCCTGAGCACGCGGAAAAATGTGATCAAGCGTCAGGTCCTTCGCATGACGATGCTCGCCGCAATACTGGCAGCGATAGCGGTCGCGAATGTAAATACGCGCACGCTTCATCGTCGTCTCGCGGTTATTGCGCCGCAGATGAACGTAATGACGCAGCCGCACAACCGACGGAACAGGAAACGTCGTCGAAGGAGAATGCAGCACGTTGTCGCCGTCGTTCTCTTCAACAAAGATCGCGCCGCGAAACCACAGACACACGGCTCGTGCAACACCGATCGTACCGAGCGGCTCATACGAAAAATTCAGTAACAAAACCCGACTTGTAAGCAATTTCGACTCCTCCTATATTTCTCTAGCTTAATGTAACTTCAAATGCGGTTAAACGCAAGCACAATATGTAGTTGCTTAACATTTTTGTCAGACTGCATCTTGTCGGTTTGACCAAGCTGTCAGGCAGGGAATTGTCCTAAAAATGCCGGTAGCCTTTCGGTTCCAGTCTTTCTTTCCTGCCGTCGCGGATAAGTTCGATGACACCTGTGTTTGCGGTAATCGCGCCGATGCATGTCGCATCAAGATTTTTGAGAGAAGGAATATTTTTTTGAGCAACGGTAAAAAGCAGCTCAAAATCCTCGCCTCCATGCAGTGCCATCTCCATAGATCGATGGGCGTCGAAATGTTGTCTGAGGTTGTTGTCGATCGGTATTTGTTCTGCAACCACAATTGCTCCTGCGCCGCTTTGTTCGCAGATGTGGAAAAGGTCGGACGAAAGGCCGTCGCTGATATCGATCATCGAAGCCGCTATTCTCAATTTCTGCAATAGGTTAGAGGTGACTATCTGGGGTGTTGGCTTAAGTTGTCTGAGGGCCAATTTGCTTGTGGAAATCTCAGGGGCTGTTGAGTTTTCAAGAAGCGTTAGACCGCCCGTTGCTCCACCAAGTGAACCCGTAACGTAGATCGCGTCGCCTGGTTTTGCACCAGAACGTTTTAT
Organism: Pyrinomonadaceae bacterium; assembly: GCA_044230475.1. Taxonomy (GTDB): domain Bacteria; phylum Acidobacteriota; class Blastocatellia; order Pyrinomonadales; family Pyrinomonadaceae; genus OLB17. Next base: position 16,775 of record JBGARA010000068.1, read on the forward strand.
TGCATGTCCTTTTGGGACTTCGCCGCCGACTACCGAATCGATCACCAGTTTGTCAGTAACACGTGAGATATCGCCGCCCACAAGTTCGACGCGGTAGTCATTAGCTAAGGCGAACCAGCCGGAGTAAAGGCCATCAACAAATTTCGTATCCCAAAGGTTTTCGGGAATACCGATCGACAACATTGCCCATTTTGGTGAACCTCCCATGGCCGCGATGTCGGAAAGGGAAACAGCGAGGGCCTTGTGGCCGAGAAATTCGGGTGTCGTCCAATCGAGGCGAAAGTCGATGTCTTCGACAAGCATATCGGCTGTGACGAGCAGGTCGGTTTCGGCGTCTTTGGGAAGCACGGCACAGTCGTCGCCGACCTTATCGAGCGAATATTTAGCTTTGATAGTGCTGAGAAATTCAAATTCGTTCACTGGATAGCAAAAGTTGACACAAGTGTAATAAATACATACAATAACGGCTACTGATTTATAGAGCACTTTAACACAATTTTAGCGGTGATGGCACAAGAACCTGTAGTAATACCTGAGAAAATATACTTCAAGATCGGCGAAGTTTGCGACCTCGTCGGAGTTGAAGCTCATGTGCTTCGGTACTGGGAGACTGAATTCTCGATGCTCTCGCCCCAGAAGAACAAATCCGGTCAGCGGAGCTATCGCAGGCGGGATGTTGAAATGGCTTTGAGGATCAAGGAACTACTCTACAAAGAGATGTTCACCATCGCCGGCGCCAGAAAAAAACTCCAGTCAGAACAACGCGACGGATCGAAATCGAAAGCGGAAGCTCAACCTAAACGTGCTGTGCAACAGGACGGTGTTGATGCCCCTACGTTGTTCGACACTGGGTTCTCAAGTGAGAAGGATGGCGGTTCAGATGGCTCATATTCAGACAAACAGCGCGATGCGATGAAGACCATCGCTGCTAACCTGCTTGAGATCCGCGATATTCTGGCAACCTCTCATATTTAGGATAATATTCACAAGCTGAATAGGAACCCGCTCGGTTGCTTTCTACATGCGAGCTTGGGAATAGTGTGATAATCTAAGATTCGATATTTCGGGACGTAGCGCAGTCTGGTAGCGCGTTCGCTTGGGGTGCGAGAGGTCGCTAGTTCAAATCTAGTCGTCCCGACCATATGGAAAAATCCCGGCTCAAACTCGTGAGCCGGGATTTTTTTGATCACCATATTGATGTCGTCAAATTGCCGTCGAGCTATTTGGGTTTAACAGTCAAATAGATCGTCTGGCCTTTTCTAGCAATAAGCAACAGAACAGATTTGCCTTCTGCAGAACCCAGTGCCGACTTTACATCGGCAACAGAATTAACCGGTTTACGATTTATCTCCAGAATGACGTCCTTGCGGTCTATGCCCGCTTCAGCAGCCGGGCCGTCAGGATCTACATCCGTCACAACAACTCCTTCTGAGTCGGAGTCTAGTCCAAGCTGCTTAGCGATCTGTGGCGTAACGGGCTGAAGACTCAATCCAAGTTTGCCGCCCTGATTTTGAAGGTCCTTTCCGTTCTCGTCCTGATTGCCGCCGGAGTTCTTTGAGCCACTCGTATCAAATTCATCGAGTTTAACTGTCAGCTCTACCTCTTTTCCATCACGCAGCACCGTCACCTGAACATCCGTTCCGGGCAGGGTGCCCGCGATCTTATTTCTGAGAACATTCGGTTCGTCGATCTTGTCGCCGTTTACCGCGATGATAATATCGTCACGTTTGATACCGGCTTTGTCGGCCGCGCTACCGGGTTTTACGCTGTTGACGAGCACGCCGGAAGTACTAGCAGCTTTGAATGTTTCCCGCATGTCCTCCGTCAGGCTTTGTATTCCAATGCCGAGCATGCCGCGATGGACCTTCCCATCTTTTACTAGCTGCTCCATGACGGACTTAGCCATGTTTGAAGGAATCGAAAACCCGATGCCGATGCTGCCGCCGCCCGGTCCGCCGGAGAGGATCTGTGAGTTTATGCCGATAAGCTCGCCGTTAAGGTTGACGAGTGCTCCGCCTGAGTTGCCGCGGTTGATCGCCGCGTCGGTCTGAAGAAAATCCTCAAAGCTTCCGTCGCTCAAACCGGTCCTACGCCCTTTGGCAGATATGATCCCGGAAGTAACACTCTCTCCGATATCGAGCGGATTGCCGATAGCAAGAACGATATCGCCAACACGCACGTTATCAGAGTTGCCGAGTGTTAGAAACGGAAGGTCCTTAGCGTCAATTTTGATCACGGCCAGGTCACTCGGCTGGTCGGTTCCGACGATCTTTGCTTCGAAACTCTTGTTGTCGCCCATAATGACAGTTATTTTGTCAGCTCCTTCAACGACGTGATTGTTCGTCAGGATAGTTCCGTCAGAATTTACAATTACACCTGACCCTGCCCCGCGTTCGATCTGCGGCTTTTGCTGCGGTATTTGACCGTTGGGTATGCCGAACTGTCGAAAGAAGTCGTCGCCGAAAGGGAATTGGCCGAGACCCTGCGGAGCAGTTTCTTTCCTCTCCATTTTGATCTTTACGACAGCAGGTGATGTTTTCTCCACCACATCAGCGTAAGAGGTTCTCATCCCTTCGACCACAACGGGGGGCGCCGGAGCCGGTTGTTTATTTTCGACACGAGCATCTTGATCGCCGGCAAGGAAATTTGTTTTACAGGAAGAAAAAAGAGCTACGGATGCGAGCGATCCGGCCATAACTAATGTCTTGATATTCATTGAATTTTTACTCCGAATAAAGAATGTCCTTTTTCAATTTTACTCTCTATTTTTTCTGTTTCAACCAAGCGTGTTCTACGATTTTCCGCGAGAGATTGTTCGAAAAAAAAATCCGAGTCGGGCCCGGCGTTGTCTTGTTATAGAGAGACTTTTGGCGTCTCTTTGTTGAAGAAATAGGCAAGGGATTTGTAGACAAGTTTTGAGCAAAGAAACGCAGGGGCATCATAGTTCTCAAAGTATGAATACTCCACCAGGTCCATGCCAACAACTCGTTTCTTTTCAGCGAGTTTACGAATGAGGGTCAAAGTTTCATACCATCCCAATCCACCTGGTTCCGGCGTCCCTGTTGTGGGCATGATACTGGGGTCTAGACCGTCGATATCAATCGTGAGGTAGACATTATCGGTGAGCGAATCGATTGCGTCGTCTATCCAGTCTGTCTTGCCCACAATATCCCGCGCCCAGAAGATCCGCGTCGGCAGACCTTCCTTTAGTGAACGTGCTTCGTCTCCCGAGATCGAGCGAATGCCGACTTGAACAGCCGGTATGCCGAGGTCCTTTACAACTCGGGCCATTATCGACGCATGAGAATGCGTCGTACCATCGTAGGAATCGCGAAGGTCTGCGTGAGCATCGATCTGCAGGACGCTTAGGTTATCGTATTTTTCGTGATGTGCTTTGATGATAGGTGCAGACACCGAATGTTCGCCGCCGAGCATGCAAAGGAATTTATCCGAAGCAAGAAGTTCCTTTGTGTGATCGTAGAGTTCGGACATCATTCTTTCCGGAGTCGTGCGGGGCATGAATTCCGGAAGTGTATGTATGCCGATCTTATAAACTTCTGAATCGGTCTCTTCCTCGTAGAGTTCCATGTTGCGTGAGGCATCGACGATGGCCATCGCTCCGGCCCCGGTGCCTGTGCCATACGAAACCGTTCCTTCGTATGAAACCGGCAGGATAAGAACACGTGCGGATTCGAACGAAGAGTACTGCTCCTCATCGATCCCACCGAAATTCATTGGTAGTTGTTCTGATTCCGACATAACAAGGACAGAAGGCGGAATTTAGAATGCGGAATGAGGATGACTGGTGATCCACACTCCGCATTCCGAATTTCATACTTACCTAAGGAACATCTATATGCATATCTTTGCCCGAAAAACTGAAGTTCGGGCGTTTTCGGCCCTTCAGAAATTTTGCAGCCGTTTGCGATAGTGCAGTAATGATCATGGGCAAAGCGATAGACGGATCGCAGGGAACACACGCAGTCGTTGCTCCACGGCCAAGCTTTCCAAAGTTCGACGTGTGTGCTCCGCTGTATGAAGGCATGCGAGCATCAAGCGTTGTTGTATCGGT
>JBGARA010000069.1:0-20853 GCA_044230475.1 Pyrinomonadaceae bacterium
CCTTTAGATCGACACCGTCGCCATCTGGCTGGATCACCGACGGGTCATACCTAAGATCGAATTCATAAGAAATAACATCTTTACTCACAACGCCCTGAACATTCACCGGCACGACGATCTCTTTATCGGTAGGAACAAAGACCGTTGGCATTTCGACAGCGACAGCTTTTTCCGGCGCTTTGCTCTCCGATTCTGCTTCTAGGCTATTTCCCGTTGGCCGCGGTCCTGTGTTCGTCCAGTTTCCTGAAACTTCGCCCATAAGCAGGGCGGAATAGTCTTCACCCGAAACATTGGAAGTGACTGAGGCATAAGAACGGTTCACCGGACTAAATATCCAGTTCGCGGTAGATCCGAATCCAATTATTCCCGCGACATAACGCGCGATCTGTCCGGCATCAAACGAAGAGATCATGCCATTTCCGCTTGAGTCCGCTACGATCAGTTGATTACCGTTCAAAACAGTGATCCCGGCCACATGCTGTGCAATTCTTGCGGCATCGAATGAGGTTATGCTGTTTACGCCATCGGTTTTGCTGGGTGTTACGGTATAAGGTCCTGAGCCAAAGTCACTAAGCGAATAACCACCGTCCGGAAAACGGGTCGTTGCCGAAACCGCAAGCGAACCCGCACCGTTTACAAGCACGTTCGAAACGGGACGAGCGGCGGGCGGGATCGCATTGCCATATGTGACCGTTCCGTTAATCGAAACTGGCGCGCAAAAACCCTCATTTCCTTCGATGCGAAACGCCTGTTCCGGAAAATTCGGATCGATGTTGCAGGTTTCTCCTCTTGTCGCAAAATTAACGCACTGCGGAACCATATAGCCGCCACCCGGATTGCTCCAACTGGCTGGAGACAAAAAGCCCTGTGTGGTGTCCGTCCATGCCCATTGGCCGCCCGTCGCAAAATCCATTCTCGCCTGGACGCTCAGAGAGAAGACTTGAAACAAGCTTCTGATCGGGTTTGGCAGCTGGATGGCAAACTCGTCACCGTTCTGCGTATAAGGCAGCCCGCTGGACAATGAACCACTGCCGATTCCCAGATTGAATGAGTCAGCCGGGCCCGAGCCGCCAAAGTATTGTCCGCGAACGACAACTCGTCGTATTGTCCACTGTGAACCGGAACCAACGTGAAAGTCGTCCCTGGCAACAGCATCATATACGTCCAACGCGGTTTCAAAATCCTGTGATGCCGTTCCGCCTCCCGGATTGCCCATCTGGTTCCACAATGTCACGATCGGACCACATTGTGGCAGTGGCGTGCCTGTCGGCGTACCGGAAGGCGATGGCGGCGTTGAGATGGATGTTGGCGTCGGTGTAAATGTGTTTGTTTGCATTGGCGTCGGAGTCCATGTCCCTGTAAATGTCGCAGTGCCAGTAGGCCCTCCGTGCGTCATCGCAACGGCAGGAGCAGCGCTGGCGGATTTCGTGCCCGCGGGCAACGAAGCAAAATCCACCACCGCGAATGCAGTTGTAAAGATCAAGACGATTATCTTTGAAGGGGAGAAAGCAGATCGAAGAAAATATTGAAGCCGCGACATCAAAAACCTCCTTTGGACTGTGCTTTTGTACCGCTTTTTCTCTCATTATATGCCCTTTTGATCGATTGTCAACGCAATTCCAGCCGCAGATCAAGGCGAAGAATCTGTTTGCCGTTGAATTTCACGAACCTCAAAAAAGAAATCGATATTTATGCGATTCGGGTTAATCTCCTTCTCAGTGGGAAAGTTGCGTCAAATCGAGAAAATCACGTAATATCCGGAAAATTGGTATTCCAATTTGATCGACCGTGTGGTAGATTTAGGTGCGCGTTGCAGAGATGCAACAATATTGGTTCTTTGAAAATCAGATTGGAAGACTTTCTTAGCGAATCAAAAATAGAGATCATCCATTTCTTTCATAATTGCATTGGTGGCTGAAACTATCAGATGAATAGCCACGAATTCACGAATAAGAAGGCTGGTTTGATCCTGCGCGTTCCACGGAAAATCGCTGTGCGATAAAAAGCAGAATGCCATAACATCAATCATTACAGCAATTACCTGGTTTCTGTGGCACAATGTGACTTTTTTTTGTAAATTTCGTGGAACGCTGCACTTTTATGGCACTTAACTTGTTTAATTGCAACAGTTCCAGCGTTCCACCCCATGGTGGAACGCTGTGGAACGCCGAGCAGGGTAAAATAGGCAGCCACAGGGGCGAGTAAACAGACATTTGGCTGAAAAATGCCACTGCTTCTGCTTGCTGAGCAGGGACAGCAACTCCAAAGTCTTTTGCGTTTTTTACGTCTTTGCGGGAAATCCGTTTTTGTTTCATGCAAAGACAAAAGCGCCGCGATTTTTAGGAAAGTTGTGCAATGATTATTTGCTTTTGACTAAGCTATCGAGCAACATTTTGAGTATAATAATCGTTTGGATTTTTTCATGAGATTCTTATCCGAAATAAATTCCCCGGCTGATCTGCGTGAATTGAGGGTCGAAGACCTTCAGGAAGTAGCCGACGAGGTTAGACAGTTCATTATCGACACATGTTCGCGTGTCGGCGGCCATACGGGTGCAAGCCTCGGCGCGGTCGAGCTGGCAGTGGCGATGCATTATGTTTTCGACACGCCGAATGACCGGCTCGTATGGGATGTAGGCCATCAAACGTATGCGCATAAGATATTGACGGGCCGCCGCGACGAATTGCACACGATAAAACAATATGGCGGCTTGAGCGGCTTTCTCCGCCGTGACGAATCGGAATATGACACGTTCGGAGCTGGCCATGCTTCGACCTCGCTGTCGGCGGCGCTTGGTATGGCTGTCGCCCGCGATAAGAAAGGTGAGGATTTTCACGTCTGTGCGCTGATAGGCGATTCGTCCGTTGCCGGCGGCATGGCGATGGAAGCAATTAATCAGGCCGGCCATCTGAAATCTCGTCTTATAGTTCTGTTGAACGACAACGGTATGTCGATCGCTCCCGCTGTCGGCTCGATCAACGGCTACCTTAACCGCATCAAGGAAGCACAAAGCTATCAGCACCTCAAGGAAGAGATCGGCGACGCGCTCGAAAGCGTTCCCGGTATCGGCGGCTCGCTCCGCCGTGCGGCAAAATCGTTTAAGGACGCTATCGCTGCCGCAGTTTTGCCCGGTGCTCTTGTAAATGAGCTTGGGTTCAAATACATCGGCTATGTTGACGGCCATAATGTCGCGGAACTCGTGCGGGCACTTGAAGAAGCAAAGAAAATTCACGACGGGCCTGTGATCGTTCACGCATTGACGACCAAAGGAAAGGGTTTTCCTAATCCGGAAAAGAACTATTACGCTTATCACGCGACCGGCCCGTTCGACCCGAAAACAGGCCTTCCCTACAAATCGAGCAAGGTTTCTCCGCCGTCTTACACGCACATATTCGGCGAAACAATGTGCGAACTGATGGAGCAGGACAAACGGATCGTTGCGCTTACCGCCGCAATGCCGGACGGTACAGGCATCGACAAAGTGCTCGAAAAATTCCCCGACCGCTCGTTCGACGTTGGCATTGCCGAGCAGCACGCAATTACGTTTTGCGCCGGTATGGCTTGCGAGGGACTAAAGCCCGTCGCGGCGATTTACTCGACATTTTTGCAGCGGGCATTTGACCAGGTCATCCACGATGTTTGCCTGCAGGACCTTGATGTCACGATCGCGATGGACCGTGCCGGCATTGTCGGGGCCGACGGCCCGACGCATCACGGATTGCTGGATATTGCTTATCTTCGCGGGTATCCAAACATTGTTTTAATGGCGCCAAAGGACGAAGCCGAGATGCGTGACATGATGGTGACCGCGATAGAGCATCCCGGTCCTGCGGCTCTTCGTTATCCGCGCGGTAACGGATACGGAGTTGATATCAGTTCACCGCCTAAAACGATCGAGATAGGCAAGGCCGAATTACTCAGAGATGGTGATGACGTTGCGATCCTTGCCCTTGGCGACATGGTGTATCCGGCAGTCGAGGCAGCCAGGAATCTTGAAAAAGACGGCATCGACGCGGCTGTGATAAACGCTCGCTTCATAAAGCCGCTTGACGATAAAATGATCGTCGAACTAGCGAGAAACATGAGGCTGATCGTGACGGTTGAGAATGCCTATCTCGCCGGCGGATTCGGCTCAGCCGTGCTTGAGCTGCTTGAAGAAAACGGTTTATCGGATAAAATAAAAGTTGTCCGAATAGGTGTGACTGATGAGATAGTGACTCACGGCGATCCTAAGATATTGCTTGCGAAATACGGCCTCGATGCGGACGGCATTCACGCTAAGGTTGTCGAAACGCTCGACTCGATGGAAGAAAAACACGCGAACAAACCTAAGATAAAGGCCGTAAAATAATTGAAATAATCAAGATGCGTAATAACAACATGAATAAGAACTCTGTGCTTTTGATCGGTGCGATCGCTATTCTTGGCGGATCGTTATTTTATGGCTGCTCGGCCCCTCCGGGAAACAATGGAAACGGAAATACCCCGTCCAAACCCGCTGCTTCACCGGTTAAGGAAACGAAAACAATTCCGCCGGACGCTCCGAAAGGCGCTGAGCCGCCTGAGCAATCAGGTTCGCCTAATGCATCGGTTACGCTCGAGGAATTCGCAGATCTTCAATGCAGCGCTTGCGCCGGAGCCCATCCAACGCTCAACGAGATCAAGGCAATGTACGGTTCACGGATCCATTTCATTTTCCGCAACTTCCCGCTGCAGATCCCGGCTCACGACAAATCTTACGAGGCCGCGCTTGCCGCTACGGCAGCCGGAATGCAGGGCAAATTCTGGGATATGCAGAATATGCTCTTTTCAAACCAGAAGGCTTGGTCCTCCGACCCCGGCTATAAGCAGATATGGAAAGGTTATGCCCAAAAGATCGGCCTGGATGTAGCAAAATGGGAAACCGATACGGCCGGCATGCCTGCAAAGAACAGGGTCGAAGCCGATATGGCTCGGGGTAAAGCGATCGGCATCAGCTCGACACCCACGCTGTTTATCAACGGAACGGCGGTCGTGTTCTCGGACATGAAGGTCGATGCCCTGAAAACACTGATAGACGCAGAACTTCAAAAATCGACAGGACAAGGTGCGGCAGCAAATAAAGAAGCCGCTCCAGCCGCTAAGTCCGAAAATACCAATAAGTGACATCAGCAGTTCCAGCAACTAAACGAACGATCGCCAAGCTGCCCATCGCAGCGGCGATCGTTGCTTTGTTGGGTATAACCGACGCGGTTTACCTGACGATACATCATTACACTGCCGAAGCTGTGCCATGCGGCTTGGAATTCGATTGCGAGGCCGTCCTTACGAGCAAATATGCCGACATCGCGGGAATTCCGCTTGCGGCGTTCGGAGCGTTGGCCTATATTGCGGCGTTTTTTCTTGCCTTTCTGACTGCGAGAGGCAATCGTCTGACTTGGAATATGTTTGGCATACAGGCAACAATGATGGCGGTCGTCAGCAGTTACCTGATCTATGTTCAGCACTATTACATCCACGCATGGTGCCAGTATTGCCTGATCTCAGCAGCTATCTCGTTCACCTTATTCTTGATCTTTTGCGTTTCGGCGTTGCTGGGTACGCAAAAAAATTATGCGGATGCCTGAATCCAACCAGCGGTTGAGATCGAAATGTGTACTGTAGACTGACGGAGCGGCCTTTGGCCGAATTTGTCACTCGTGATGGAAATAAGGTAGCTTTTTAAAAACGTTATTCCATACCCCTCTAAAATATTGACTGAAGCTATTCTAAATCGCATCGCAAACGGAGACAAAAATGCTGTGCAGGACTGCATGAGCAAATACGGCGCTCTGGTTTGGTCGTTGGCAAGGAAAATGCTGCGAAACACAGATGACGCCGAAGATGCGGTTCAGGAAATTTTCATAGACATCTGGAAAAATGCCCATCGTTTTGACCCTTCCAAAGCTTCGGAGATCACCTTTGTCGCAATGATCGCTAGACGCAGGTTAATAGATAAGATAAGGCACTCGACGCGTCGCATTTCCGCAGACTCTCTCGACGATGTCTTGTCGGAGCCATTCACTCGAGCAGACAAACAGATGCAGTTGGCGATCGAGGCTGACCAGGCCGCCGAGGCGTTGCGAAATCTACGTCCCGAGCAGCAACAGGTTCTAAACCTTTCTATCGTCCAGGGAATGTCTCATCAGGAGATAGCAGACAAACTTTCGATGCCGCTCGGAACGGTAAAAACGCATGCGAGACGCGGCATTTTAGAGGTTAGGGAACGTTTGGGGTTTGGCACCAGCCAATTATCACAGGAGGTACAGGCATGAGCGAAGATAAACAAGAAAAACTCATGGACCTTCTGATCAAGAAAGCCGTAGAGGGACTTGATGCCGCAGAACAGCGCGAACTTGACGCTCTCGATGCAAACACCTCCGATGAGTTTCGTTCTCTTGAAATGACCGTTGCGGCGATAAGCGTTGCGGGCCTACCGATGGACGAACCGCTTCCGGCATATCTTAGGTCTAAGATCACCGCCGACGCCGAACAATTCCTAACTGAAAAAGCAGAGGCCGCATCACCATGGCCGCCTGCAAGACCTGCTGCAGAAAAGGATAGTGCTCGAATGCCCTGGTTCGGTTGGCTTGGGTGGGCTGCAGCTGCCGCCGCATGTATCGTCCTTGTTATTAACATCTGGAGTACGCGAACAAAACCCGTCGATATTGCAAAAATCACTCCTCCTATGGCGACGCCACGTGTTCTCTCAGACGCCGAAAAGCGTGAGGAAATGATGCGTTCGAACGTAGCCATGGTCAAAGCAAACTGGGCTGCAGGCAACGTGAAAGAACTGAGTCAGGTTTCGGGCGACGTGATCTGGAGCGATGAAAAGCAGTCTGGCTATATGCGATTCAAAGGGCTGCCGAAAAACGATGTCTCGAAAGAAACTTACCAGCTCTGGATATTCGACAAGACGCAGGATAAGGCAACGCCTATTGACGGCGGAACATTTGACGTCACATCCGACGGCGAAGTCGTAATTCCCATAAACGCCAAACTAAAAGCTCAGGGCGCCGAGATGTTTGCGATCACCATCGAGAAACCCGGCGGTGTCGTCGTTTCAAAACGCGAAAAAATAGCCGCTCTTGCCAAGGTCGACAATACGGCCGGCTGATCCATAAGGAGTTTCAGTTCCGGATAAGAACTACGGTTGACTGTTCCGCTTCTCGGATCTTCGAAAAGAAGTCCTTTACCATTTGATATTTCTCTACCGGTAATACAGTTCGGTTCATCATCAATTTACGAGAAAATACAAGCTTGCCATCCTTGACCTCGTATTTGGTAGAGTATTTGCCAAACGCTGTGTCAAGATTCATAGGGTCCGGCATCTCATCAACGCTAAATCCGATAGGTAACGTAAATACGATGGTTTCATTCATCGCCGATGAATCGATCTCGATAGGACTGGTACGTTTGTTTTCGGTTAGATAGGTTGCGTTTCTTCTACCCACGATGACAGGCTTGAAAATCAATAATTTGTCCTGCATCAACTGGCCGTAGCGAACAGCAGAAAATTTGACGTCGATATCAAAACTAGATCCGTTTGCCCCGTCTCTAGCCTCGACATTTTCCAATGTTGAGCCGCTTGCCCCTCGCGAGAGCCAGCTTTCGATCGCCTTGTGGTACTCTGACGCCGAAGCCCCCCTAAATTCCCGTCGTAATGCTGATGAAGATTGTCCGTTAGCTCTTTCCTTGATCACCCCGGATATTTCTCCCAACAATGTTAGTTTTACTTCGATATTACGTTCGAGAAGATCTGATTCGATCGGGGTTATCGGCATCTTGAATAGTCCGCCGCTATCGCCCGCAATGACAAGCGCAAAACTGCCCTGTAAATATGACGGCAGATCACCAACGCGCGTGTACGGATCCGTAGCGTCAAAGATCAGAAGACGCCCAAGTTTTTCGTGCTTAATGATGGTGGGCCCGGTTGTAGCATCGCTTACTTTTACGGCAATTATGCAGTGATTGAATTGCTTGGGGCTAGGCCACTGTTCGCGGACAAATGTCGGATCGCCTGAGAAGATCAGCACGGGATAGGCATCGATCTTCAGAGCCTTCAACATTGCACGCATCAAATTTGCCTTGTCTTTACAGTCACCATAACCGCGACTTAAGACAAGGTTAGAGGGCCGGGGTCGATACCCGTTACCGTGGCCCACCCCGATGTCGATAGATATGTATTGCAGATTCTGAGCAAAGCTCCCTATCGCCTGGATCTTTTCAAGTTCCGTTTTTGCGGTTGCGGTTAGATCCCGCGCCTTAGCTGCGATGGTGTCGTCAACAATGACTTCGGGCTCGTACAGCTCTGTTGCCCAGCGCGAAACGTCAAGCCAATTGACGAAGGTCCGTGTTGCCGACTGTCCTCCGGAGTCTGGGCCATAATTTACGACGATCCGGGGAACCAGATTGACCACGGACGGGCTCATGGGCTCGGGCGGTATCGGCGACAGATCGTGCATCTCCCATTTGTAGCTGGTGCCTGTAATCTGCGGAGTGAGATCGGCAGCATTAAATGTCACACTTGAAGCCTTCCATCCGCTAGGCAGGGTCAGCAGGTAACGGGAGGTGATCGTTGGAAGCCGATCCTGAAAACTCCAGTTATCCTGATAGAAAAGCGGAGTGTCCTCATAAATTGCTGTGTAACCAAAAATAAATCCCGGATCGACATCGCGCGAACCGTCGATTATTTTTAGACGTCCTTCGTTATACACATCATCGGGATCGGAGATCAAATCAACTATCGCCTTTTTTTCATAGTTCTTTATGGAACCGTCCGGCCTTATCAGCCAAGCTTGGATATCACGTACCTTCCCACTGCTTACCAAATAATATGCACGGGCAACGGCAAAATTTCTCCCCTCACCGTTCAGTATTTTTACTGCATAATTATCTGTAGTGATCAGTTTACCGTCGTTTCCCATCGCGACCTGCTCCTCGTTGAGCAACACCACCGCAGGAACATCTTTTTCATAGGTTCGTGGCGTTACCGTGGCCGCCTGACGCAGCCAGTCCGGAGGATCATCTGCCAACACCGGATAACACAAAAGGATACTAACGATGCTTAGGAGTACTATTCGGATAAACATATTGTGCTTGCTCCATTATTTTACAGTTTGCTTGACAGAGACCGCGTGCGTATCCGACTTATGAAACGCATCGAACAATGCCTTTAATGGCGTATATGAGGACGCGGGGAACAGTGTGTTTCCGCCTCCGCCAAAATGAAATTTGCGTTTGTATTTCAAAACATTCGTCTGCCGGTCGATACCCATCTCGATCTTGTCGCTTCCAATATTTTTGGGGTCGAACATATCTGCCGGCGAATCCGCCACATCCAGTTCAAAGCCCTTGGGTAACTGAATATCGATCGTGTCTTCCTCGGACCAGGGATATGGAAAGTGGATGTCATATTCCCGTGTCGCAGCTGTAAAAACCGGATTAGAGCCGTACTCAAAAAATCCGGGTTGCAATACGAGTCGCTTCCCGGCCTTCTGGGCATAATTGGGAACCTTGATCGCAAACGTGTAGATCAATGGTCTTGAACTGTCATCAAAATTCTCAATAACGAGATCGGTGATCTCCGCACCGCCTATGCGTTTGACGATCTCATCTTTAAAGGACTCCTCACGCTTCGATTGGGAATCACGAAACCCATCGCGGCGACGTCCCATTGCCTGATGTCCGTCATACTCGATCCTGACCGTGCCATCCAGCGAGCCGTCGGCCGACAAGCTTAGTTTCGCACTCCGCTTTGCCGAAGATTTCTGGTAATCGGCAACAGGTAACGTTTTCCAAATAGAGCCGCCGTCGCCAATAAGCATTGCAGTGGTGTTTTCACGGTACCAGTCTAATTGTCCAAACGGGTGATAAGGTGTACACGGATCAAAGTACCTCCAGGTATTACCGAGCTTTACGGCAATGCCTGACATCTTTATGAAATTGCTAAACGGATATTTGTTAGGTGTAAAAAAATTTTCAGTCCGGTCACTAGACAGAATGACATTTGTCTCAAATCCAACTGATCTGGCGAGGGACGCAAACAGCATGTCGATGGCATATGAACCGCCCATACCTTTTTTCAGAGCATCGTCACCATCCTTCACATCCAGCTTCTTTTTCTGCTCGTCACTCATTGTTTTGTCATAAGAAATATTTTTGATGTCCTTCTGAACAAATTCATAGATGCGTTTGAGCTTTTCTTCATCAGTTTGTGCTCCGGCTGTAAGCTCCGTTGCCTTGGCCTTTACTTCCTTGTTAGGCTTCGATTTCTTCTTCAGCTCCTCAGTCCATCCGTCAGTAACGAAGCTCCATTGAAAGAGAGTCCCCAAACTTTGATACCTGAGGTAAACCCAGCGACGAACCTCGTCGTCAGGCGGCATGAACGGCTCATCTTTTAACGCGGGCACGTCATACATCGTCGCGACGCGATATTTTTTCTCACCTTCGAGAAAGCGCGTATCTTCCATGTTATAAGGATGAAAAGACAAACTTGTACCGTCGTGCGGTCGCACATAATAGACAACCTTCTGCATTGGTATATCGCGCTGGAACCAAAGACGTTCGCCGGATGCAGAATCATCCTCCAGCTTTTCGGTATATCGATACTCGACTATTACACCTGGTTCGATGCCAGGCACAGCAAACGATTTTGCAAGGACCTTTTCCTTACCGGCCTTTACAATTTCGCGTTCAAAAATATCGCTTGGTTTCAGTTCGATGACCGTTCCGTCAGGTTTCGTAACGCGGGCTGCTACATTCTCGACTTTCTTTCCCTTTCCAAAAGGAATATCCATCTTGCTAAACCTTTCGCGACCGCGTTCGGTAAATATTTTCACCCGGACGTAATGGCTGTAGACCAGTTTTGAATCACTGGAGTCATCAAGGCGAACTTCCCAAAATATCGCTTCAGCATCAGCCCCAGGCTCAACTTTTGGAGTTTTCATGGCAAGTTCTTCCGAGGTGACTGGGCGCCATGCCATATTCTTGTCGTTCTTGTCCTGCGCCAGAGCCACGCCGGCCAAAACCAAGGCCAAAGCAATGCAAATGAGGGACGAGTAAACCTGGTGGGCTTTCATAGTTACGTCTGATCTCCTGTTTTGAACTGGAATATGTGAATTTCGCGAGTAGTGTACTACGGACTGATAGGAAAAGCAATGAAATTTACCGTCAGATATGCCGATATGTTACACTGAGTAAAATACTGGTTTTTTGTTCGATTACTAATTCAGGAGAGAATAGATGTCTGTTGATAAGATCAGGGAACTGCTCGGCGGCGAGGCCGACACGTTGTTGAATCACGTTTCAAAAACGATCCCAAAGGAAAACTTATGCCTGCCGGGCGGTGATTTTGTTGATCGGGTTTGGTCGATATCCGACCGCAATCCGAATGTTTTGCGTTCGCTGCAGTCGCTTTACGACAATGGCCGCCTTCGCGGTACTGGTTATGTATCGATATTGCCGGTCGATCAGGGGATCGAGCATTCGGCGGGAGCGAGTTTTGCTCCGAACCCGATGTATTTCGACCCGGAGAACATCGTCAAACTTGCTATCGAGGGAGGCTGCAATGCGGTCGCATCGACCTACGGAGTGCTTGGATCGGTCGCACGCAAATACGCTCATAAGATCCCGTTCGTTGTTAAGATAAATCACAATGAACTTCTCACGTATCCTAATCAGTTCGATCAGGTGATGTTCGGCACCGTCGAGCAGGCGAGTAACATGGGAGCCGTCGCAGTCGGAGCGACGATCTATTTCGGTTCGGACCAATCCACTCGGCAGATCACTGAGGTTGCTGAGGCGTTTGCCTATGCGCATGAACTTGGCATGGCGACGATCCTTTGGTGCTACCTTCGCAATTCAAAATTCAAGACCGACGATGGCGACATGCACACCGCAGCAGATCTTACCGCACAGGCAAATCATCTCGGTGTAACGATACAAGCCGATATCATCAAGCAAAAGCTGCCTGAGCGAAACGGCGGTTACCCGGCAATGAACAAGGCCGGCAGTTACGGCAAAACGCATAAGAAAGTTTACGAAGAGCTGACCACCGACAACCCGATCGACCTTGTTCGCTATCAGGTTGCAAATTGCTATATGGGCCGCTGCGGACTGATAAATTCCGGCGGCGAATCAAAGGGCGCAAGCGATATGGCCGATGCTGTTCGTACGGCCGTCGTCAACAAACGCGGAGGCGGCACTGGCCTGATCTCAGGACGTAAAGCATTCCAGCGGCCCATGGCTGAGGGCGTCGAGTTGCTCAATGCGATCCAGGATGTCTATTTGACTAAGGAAATTACCGTCGCATAACTACACAAAAACGAGTTTTTTGTATTAAGATTAAGGCCGGATCGAGATCATCGTTCCGGCCTTTTCATTACAACTAGAAAACTACACATGAACTTAAAAAACTGGAAGTATGCCGCGCTGCCGACGCTTTTCATGGTTTTCTTAGCCATTTATCCGCAGCTAAATTTCTCGATTACGAAAGGTTCTGAGTGGAACGGCGCATATTTTGTCGCCAATTTTGACGAGGTGGCTTATTCAGCGTATGTCAACGCTCTGATAAACGGCAAGCCACGCAAATACGACCAGTACATGGCTGCGGAGGCTACTCACGAATCGCTCTATTCGATCCAGTTCATTCCTGCTTACACGATCGCTATCCCGGCAAAAATGCTGGGCATCACCGCGTCTACTGCCTTTATCATTCTCAATATCGTATGCGCGGCCCTTGCGGCTTTGTTCATATTTTGGCTTCTGTTTAAGATCACCGGAGACGGGCCGCTGTCTGCGACAGGGGTAATTGTAGTACTTTGCCTCGGCACTGCGGTCTGTTACGAAGGAGAACTGCGCGCGTGGATCGAGGGCCAGATACTGGTCGATTTTTTCCCGTTTCTAAGGCGGTATCAACCCGGATTTGCATTTCCATTCTTTTTCCTTTTTTGCGGCTCGGTATGGCTTTCGCTCGCAGCTGAAACACGAAAGAAAACGATCATATATTCGCTGCTTAGCGCCGCTATTTTTGTGCTGCTCGTTTTTTCATATTTCTTTCTTTGGACAACCGCAGTTGCTTGGCTCGCATGTATATCGCTGTTGACGATCCTTTGTCATAGAGAGAACCTGAAAAATTTGCTCATTAATGTCGGCATTGTCGGCGTGACAGGCATTGCGGTTTTGATCCCGTATTTCATGATGCTCTCTCAACGCGGAGCGCATATCGACAGCATCCAGCTTCTGACAAACACTCATCTTCCCGATCTCGATTCTCCGTCGATGATCCTTGGGCTTATCATTGCGGTTGGAATCGTCATTCTCGCGTGGCGCAGCGGAACGAAGATCCGCATGGCAAAAACCGTGTTTGCTCTTGCGTTTGCTCTCACACCGCTTGCATTGTTCAACCAGCAGATCGTCACAGGCCACTCGCTGCAACCGGTTCACTATGAGATCTTCATCGCAAATTACATGGTGCTTACGGCGTTAATGTTATTTGTATCTTTGGTCTTAGGCGATCCTGAAAACACGCAAAGAAGCTCATTTCCACGCACTCTTTTATATCTTTCGGTCATTGCTGCAGGCTGGGGTGTGATTGAGGCGACAGGCTCGACGACTCGCAACGCGCCGTTTGCGGACCTTCGGGATCTGTCAATACCTGCGATACGCCATATCGAAAAACAGGAACAGCAGTCTCCTTCCCAAGCCTCAAGTGCTGTCTTTGCCGCAAGTACAGGCTGGGCGGATTTCATACCAACAATTGCAAATTTAAGGCCGTTGTGGAGTTCGCACAGCACTTCAGCCGGCAGTATTGATATAGCTGAAAATAAGCGTCTGTTTTACCTCTTTCTCTACTACGGTGGATATACCGAAAAAGATGTCGAAGAAGGCTTGAAAGCCGTTGCGTTTGAGATCACCGCTGCTTTGTTTGGCTCGGAGCGAGCGTTGCCAGCGCTTGGCGGACATTCGGCACCGATCACAATGCAGGAGATCGACAGAGAGGTGAAACTGTATGGCGAGTTCGCAAAAAACTTTTCAATGAACACTGCAACTGAACCCTTGCTTTCTTATGCGGTCGTATCTGCGGAGGAGGACCCCAATCTTGCCAATCTCGATAAATGGTATGAGCGTGATGCCGGCACGATAACCGGAAAACTAAAAGTCTATAAACTCAAACTCCGCCCCTAAGATCCACGCTTTGATTTGTTTCTAGTTTGTGATATGAATCAAAGAATCCAGTAGTGCAAATGAAGCGAATCCTTTGATGTATCAATGGATCTCAGTTCAATTCTTTAAACCTTTAGGAGGAAATATGAAAAGACTCATTCTAATTTTGACGTTTGTATTACTTAGCGCAGGCGCGGTGTTCTCGCAGCACGATATGTCCAAAATGGACAAGCAAAAATCGCTGTATCAGCGCCTCGGCGGCTACGATGCACTGGCGGCTGTCTCGGACGAATTCCTCGACCAGCTTGGAAAGAGTAAACTTCTCGGGCGATTTGTTGTCGGCCTGAATGAAAATTCCAGAAAGAAGCTGCGTCAGCATCTTGTCGATTTTCTGTGCAATGCGACAGGTGGCCCATGTCTGTATCTCGGACAAGACATGAAAACAGCCCACACGGGTCTTGGCATCACAGGTGCCGACTGGGACGAAGGTGTGAAAGCTCTCGTAGCGACGCTGGATAAATTCAAAGTGCCCGAAAAAGAAAAAGGCGAAGTTCTCGGCGCCATCAGCGGCCTGAAAAAAGACATTGTCGAGAAGCCATAATGAGTTTTTTAACGCGGATCGAGCAGATTAGGCTGATAGATCCGATTTGATCTGCATGATCTGCTCGATCCGCGTTTAGAAATGAACCTAACAATTCAGTCGCTATCCTTGGCCGATCTGATATGTTCCGTTGAGAAACGGATTAGAGATTTTTTCGATACCGACGTTCGTGTCCGGCCCGTGGCCGCAGTAAACGGTGAAATCATCTTCGAGGCTGAGAATATTCGCGCGGATCGATTCAATAAGCTGTTTATGATCGCCACCGGGCAGATCGGTTCGTCCAACAGATCCGCTGAACAGGCAATCTCCGGTAAACACAACTCGTTCATTTTCCTCCGCCAAAACAACATGCCCACGCGTGTGTCCCGGACAGTGCCTTATCGAAAAGCGTAAATTGCCGACCTCGTAAATTTCGTCGTGCTGCCAATTCCTCGTCACTGGTGGAGGGTCGTCATAATCAAAACCAAGCGCCGCCAGCTGCGTCTGCGGAATACCCATCATCAACGGCTGTTGAGGCAGGCTGTAATAAAGATCTTCGTCATCCTTGTGAATAATGATCTCAGCCTCGGGAAAGTGTTTTGCAAGATCGTAAGTTCCGCCGATGTGGTCGAGATGTCCATGCGTAATGGCTATCGCCTGCAGTTCAAGATCGTTGTCGTTTATGTACGCGACTAACTCGTCTGACTGCTCACCCGGATCGATACAGATCGCTTTACGCGTCGCTTCGCATGCAACGACGCGGGTGTTCTGCTGAAAAGGGGTTAATTCAAAAGTTTTTATGAGCATTACTTTGGTGCTGTAGGCGCGAGATTGCCGATCTTATTTTCTCCATGTTCGTCTCTAATACTGCCATAAGAGTTGAACTGATCCTCGGTACCGACGAAGAATCCGGATATGGTTTTTTCTGTACCTGGCGGTACATAGGATTTTCCGTTATAGCCACCCCAAATCTTCCCGCCTTTGCCGTGGGTAGTGTCCGACAGTATTTTGCAGTCCGAACCGTCACAGTAATAGTATTCATCCTTAGCCCAGCCGATTTCCAGTTCTGATGAAGTCTTCAATATACCTTCAGAGGGTATTCGGAAAACGCGATAGCCGTTTTCTAATGGCAAGGGAGAAAATCCATCATTCTTGTATTCCACACGGATCCAACCGACATAACCCATCGGTATCATGACTTTATTCGGCGTTCTTCGTTGCTCGCAGGAAACACAAGCAAGAAAGCCACATAGGATGAGAATGATGAGACTAAGCCGCATTGCAGAGAGTCTCCAAAGATTGAAACGGAATAAAATTTGGCTCACACCGGTCTTTTAGAATGAAAAGGATGGCTTCCCGATACGTATTCGCATCTGGTTTTCCGGTAAAACAAGGCGTTTCGAGATCGCTGAGGTTCAAATAACTTATCAGACAGCTCAACAGCATCCAGAGCAGGATTTCTTCGCGCGTTCCGATCGGGTTGTGTTTAATAATACTCTCACGATCCTCGATAATACCTTGGCAGATACGCGCGAATTCGGCTTCGCTTATCTTTGTCATAGATTTTCTTCGTACATCAGATAATGTGATGCCGTCATGCCGACCTTTTCGTAAACGCGCTGCGCGTGCGTGTTTTCTGTTTCGACATACAACCGAAATCCGCAAACATTTCCTTCTTTTGCCGCTTTCTCTTTTACAAAATCATAAAGCCGGCTGTAAATTTGCCTGCCGCGAGCCTCGGGCAAAATATAAACGCTCTGGATCCACCAAAACCAGCACCCGCGCCAATCGGACCATTCATATGTGACCATCAATCCGCCGATTATTTTTGCTTCTTCCTCGGCAACTACATAAAACCCTTTTTTCTCGTCGCCGAAAACAGCCTCGACACCTCGGCGCAGCACCTTTTCATCAAGCTCTTTGCCCTCGGTTTCGAGCGCCATCGCTTTGTTAAATTCGACCAACGAATCAGCGTCAGCAGATATTGCGATCCTGATATTCATAAACGCTTCCTTGACGAAATCTACCCTGTCCTCTAGCCTAATATGTTTTGCGAAAAGCAGGCATATGAAACTTAGGATACTTTATCACGGCAACTGTTTTGACGGCGCGGCGTCGGCTGCAATATTCAGCAAATTCTATCGCGAAAAGATCGCACCCGATGCCGAGATCGCCTATACGCCGACGATGCACCGCGCCGGAAATGCTTTTGACCGCGAGCAGTTTGACGGTGACGAGAACGCGATCGTCGATTTCAAATATTGTCCAGACGAACGGCTTACGTGGTGGTTCGATCATCACCAGTCGGCATTTCTCACTCCTGAGGATGAGCAGCATTTTAAGGCCGATACCACGGGTAAAAAATTTCTCGATACAACGAGCAAATCCTGTGCAGAATTTATTGCACGCATCGCAAAGGAACAATTTGGATTTGAGAACGACTCGCTTGCCGAACTGATCGAGTGGGCACACATTATCGACGGTGCACTTTATGAATCGCCTGCACAGTGTGTCGAGCTTCGTTCTTCTGCACTAAAACTCATGCAGGTGATCGAAGGCGAAAAAGATCCCTCATTCGTTGAATATATCATCCGGGAAATGATGGATCGTTCTCTCGACGAAATTGTCGAAAGCGAAGAGATCCAGGCAAAGCTCACCCCAATTCTCGAACGCCACTGGAACACCGTCAACCTGATCAAGGAGCGTGCCCGGTACGAACGTGGCGTGGTCAGTTTTGATCTGACCGATACTGACATCGACGGTTATAACAAATTCATCCCGTATTATTTTTACCCTGAGACGACCTACAACGTCGCTCTAACCAAAAGCGAATTTCGCACGAAGATCTCAGTCGGCTCAAACCCTTGGGCTCCGCGTCCCAGAACACATAACATCGCAGAGATCTGCGAACGCTATGGCGGCGGCGGCCACGCCGTTGTCGGCGCCGTCTCACTAAAACCCGACGAACTCGACCTAGGCAAAAAATATATGATCGAGATCATAGAAACCCTGCAATTTCCTGAATAAGATGTCGTGTGGCTGTTGCGGTTTTTGTACATAGCCCCAACATAGCGCCAAAATCGGTTTTTGGAAATACCAACTTTCCCGATATGACATGACTTTCTCGAAATGACACAACTTTCCCGATATGACATGGTTTTCCAGCCGTTATGCTTTGTTAAACAAAGGGTGATTCTTGCGGCGAGCGGCAAAGCCGAAGAACCCAGTCGCTTTCGCTCCGATCCTGACAAAAAGGCCGTCCGAATTAAGTTTCGGACGGCCCGTTCTATTTACTTAGGTCGATTATTTACGATTTTTTTGTAAAAACCTTCGTCGCCGTTTCATTGCCGCGCGGAGTGCTGCGTTCGACGTTGACGGTCAACGTATTACCGTCCACAGAAAGTTCCCACGTTTCTTTAGAAGTCATCGTCACGTCGCCCATTGGGCCGCTAAAACTGCGCGAACTCGATAGTTTCAGTTTTCCGCCCTCGATCTTTGCCTTGGTAACCTCAGGCATCGTCCCCATCGGCCCTTCAACCTCAGTTTTAGTTTCTTTGCCGTCCAAACTATAGGTTTTTGTTCCGTCGCCCATCGGGCCACCGCCCATTCTGCCGCCGCCCATGTGGTCGCCCGGCTTGTGTCCGCCCATTTGACCCCCTGGTTGTCCACCCATTTGGCCACCTTGCGGCGGCCCGCCCATTTGCCCGCCCGGTTGACCACCCATTTGTCCACCTTGGGGTGCATCCGCCGGAGGAGGCGGGCGTTTGGTCGCCGTTTCGATCTTGATGTCCTTGTCAGTCTGGGTAACCGTCAAAGTTTGTGACTCGATCGGCATACGGTCGCTTAACTTCGACTTGCTGACATCGAGCGTCCAAGTGCCCGAAAAATTAACAGCCTTGTCCTGCGCCGACGCCGATAATGCAAATACAAACAGCCCGAGAACAGCTGCCAAAACGAAATTCTTTTTCATAAAATATTGCTCCTTAGAGATAAAAATAATAGTTCCGTTCTATAAGACGCGAGCCGACCGCAATTGGTTTTGAAGAAATTGTAAAGATTGTAAAGCAAATTTGCTTCGTCGGATCGATTTACAGCCTAGGCCCCCGCGGCATCTTGCTGATGAAGTTTGCTGTGCTTGTAACTGTAAAAGAAATAAATCACAAATCCGATCATCAACCAGATGCCGAACCTCACCCAGTTTGTCCAGCCAAGTTCCGTCATCAGATAGGTACAGCACATCACGCCCAGCACCGGTATCAGCGAAAGCCGTTTAACGACGCAAAGGATGGTCATTGCAATCGAGAACAGAAAAAAGACCATATACGGGATCTTTTCCGCCGAACTGAGCTCGAAAATATTGAATAAACCTTCGCCATTATAGATCCAAACAATGCCCAGGAAGATCTCAAATAAGACCGGTGCGATGTAACGGGAATTTATGTAGGGGACAAACCGCTTTTGGCCTGCAAACTCCTTGTCTTTTACAAGCACTCCCGCGCAGACGATCACAAATGCGAAAAGGGTGCCGATAACTGAGAGATTGGTGACCTCGGACAAATTCATGAACAACGCCGGAACAGCAACCATTACGCCCGTCAGAAGTGTAGAAAACCATGGCGTTCGAAACTTTGGATGAATCGACGAAAAGATCTTTGGCAGCAGGCCGTCGCGGCTCATCGCCATCCAGAGTCGCGGTTGGCCGAGTTGAAACACGAGCAAAACCGTCGCGATAGCAAAGATCGCACCTACAGCGATAATGCCCGATATCCACGGTATATTGACTCCCTGCGGGCCAAAAACAAACGCCAGCGGATCGCCTACACCCCGAAAGGCGGTGTATTTCACCATACCGGTAAGCACAAGAGCTATCAAAATATAAAGAATCGTACAGATCGCCAGCGAATAGATCATCCCGCGAGGTAGGGTCTTGTAAGGGTCCTTGCATTCCTCGGCTGTTGTAGAAAGAGCGTCAAAACCTATATATGCAAAAAATACAGCCGCCGCTCCGCTCATCACGCCGCCAAATCCATTTGGAAGAAATGGCACCCAGTTAGCTGTTTTCACGAAAAAGGCCCCTACGACAATAACGAGAGCAATGATCGCGAGCTTTACCGCGACCATAATATTTGAGGCTGTTTTTGATTCGCGAATTCCAACATAAACGAGCGCGGTGATCAATATAACGATTCCGAGCGCCGGAAGGTCAAATATTATTCGCATTCCGCCGACCTGTGGTGCGCCCGTCCACGCCGCGAACGCTTCTATCGCTTCCGGAGTGAGACCGTCGGAGATACCCTTGAGCTGGTCAACGTTCATTTTTCCGAGAGCAGCCAAAGACTGGCCATGAGCGATTATCGGCTCAATGATCCCGTGACTGGCTTCGAACCCGCGCGACGCGCTCAGATAGTCGGTTGTAACATACGCCGGAATGTTTATGCCGTTCGCAAGCAGGAGTCTTGTGAAATAATCGCTCCAGGAAATGGCAACCGCGATGTTGCCAATTGCATACTCAACAAGCAGGTCCCAACCGATGATCCACGCTATCAACTCCCCAAAGCTCGCATAAGCATAAGTGTATGCCGATCCGGCGATCGGTATCTTTGACGCGAATTCGGCATAGCAGAGGGCTGCAAACCCGCAGGCAATTGAAGCAAATATGAACAGAAAGATCACGCCCGGGCCGCCGCGGAACGATGCTTCACCAACCAACGCAAAAATTCCGGCACCGACAATAGCCGCTATTCCCATCATCGTTAGGTCGAACGTTCCTAACGACCGACGTAAATGAGGCATACCTTCACCGGGTGCACCGGGGACGAGCTCGGCATCGGAAAAACCTGCGGCCGCGTCGGCCTGTATCTGTATTATCGATTTTTTGCGAAACAGAGAATTTGCCATAGTTTTATTTTCTGACAGAGAGCGGTTAGTAGCGAAATTCTGACGGAAATTGGCCAAAGATGCAAGCGCATTTTAGTTTGAAGGCCACAGACTTTAGACTAAAACGCATGGACTGGAAAATATTTGGAACGGCTTTTATTACACTATTTCTTGCAGAGCTAGGCGACAAGACGCAGCTTGCGGTCATTACA
>JBGARA010000001.1:0-146780 GCA_044230475.1 Pyrinomonadaceae bacterium
GACCGTGGCGGTGACAGGCATTGCGTGTGAATTGGTAGGTGAGGTCCCGCTGGTCGATGTCCGCAGCGCGAGAACCGAGACAGCTATCTCGTCCAGCATGGTCCATTCTGTTGATTCGGGCGAAGTCCATCAAGAACTGACCCCGAAAGGATTAAATTTCTCGAGTATCTTAAGAGTTTCGCCAGCTTTACGCCTAGAACCGCGCTCAGGACAATTTCAGATTGATGGAGCGAGTGGTTCAGAGAACACTTTTTTTATCGATGGACTAGAAGTTACAAATGTCCTTACTGGCCAATTAGACGCAAACAACGACCTTCCTTTTTCACAGATCCAAGAAATTCAGGTCAAAACGGGTGGGCTCGATGCTGAATACGCTGGAGCAACAGGTGGCGTGGTAAGGGTCATAACCAAGGCTGGTGAAAACAATTTTCACGGTGAATTTGGTGCGAGTTTTAGAACTTCGCGATTAGAACCCATTTCAGGCACCACGCTGCGTTCAAATAACGGTTTTCCAGAATACTACCCAAACCGACGCGATCAATACAACGAAACAAATCCGACTGCAAATCTTGGCGGGCCGATCATTAAGGACAGGCTATGGTTTTTTGCAACATATGCTCCGCAGATCTTTACGCGAGAACGGACGTTAGTCTTTCTGGATGGCAATCGCAATCCGACAGGCCGTGTCGATACATACTATTTCAAACAGCGAAAAGAGGCTGCGTTTGGGCGACTCGACGCTCAGGTGACTGACAAGCTGCGTCTGACCGGCACCATCAACTGGAACCCGACCACCCAGACAGGTGTTACTCCGGGTTATAGTAATGAGCTCAGCTCGATCTTTGCGACGCCCGGCGCCTACCTCCCGACGGGCGGACGGCAAAACTCGATGAATTTTACCGGACAGGGCACTTATACCGTAACGAATAACCTAATAGTCACAGCACGAGCGGGCCATAATTTTCTCAATCAAAAGCTGGGGACATATGGTATAGGGGACATTACCGCACCTAGTTATTTCTGCGCCGGTTCGCCATTCAGTCCGTTACAATTCCCAGCCGGATTTGGATGTTCGAGAGGCTTCCCGGGACCCCCTAATAACCAGCTTGCTGTCTTTAATATTCTATATGATGCGACGAAGCGAGATCAGTTCGACGGCGATGCAGCATATGTTTTCAACGGAGTCGGCCGGCACGAAATAAAAGGCGGTTACCAGTACAGCCTCATAGGCAATCGGATCCTATCTGGACAAAACGACCGGATCAACTTACGCTCCGGATCAACCGGCCTGGCGACTGTTGGCAATTACGCCGGTCGAGATATTCCGTCTACACCGGGAGCGATCGGTTCCGGCAGGCTTTCGACCTTTAGGACGCGCGGTGACGTTAGCAGTGCCAATAATGCTGTTTATATCCAGGACAAATGGCAGCCTACAAAACGGCTTACGTTGAATCTTGGTATCAGAGCCGAGAACGAAGATGTTCCAAGCTACGTACAAGGATTACCCGGCATAAATTTTGGCTGGGGTTCAAAAATAGCACCGCGACTCGGAGCTGCCTATGACCTGACCGGTGACGGCAAGACAAAGATCTCGGGGTTTTTCGGGCTGTATTACGACCGTATGAAGCTTACTACGGCCCGAAGTGCATTCGGCTCTGATGAATTCCACGATATTTTCTTTGAGTGGTTTCCCGGTGATACTCTTTACAGCCTTACAAGAGAAACTATCTTTGGGCCGGGAAATTCTCCGATTCCCGGTGGAGGGTGTCCGCTTGGTACATTGACGCCGGTTTACGGACGGGTGAGATGTGATATCGACTTTCGGGTTTCTTCAAACAGTGGCGGGCCCTTGACGGAAGTCGGTGGTGTCGATCCGAACATCAAGCCGTTTTCGCAAAGAGAATTTATGTTCGCCTTTGAACGGCAGATAGCACGCAACTATATTTTGGCTGCTCGCTACGTTCATAAGGATGTTCTACATGCGATCGAAGACGCAGGGTTTCCTAATTCAGTAGGCAGCGAGTACTACATCGTCGGCAACCCCGGCGAAGGCCTTTATAAACAACAGGCGGACATGTTTGGTTTGCTTGCACCAAAACCGCAGCGTCAGTACGATGCTCTCGAACTCCGATTCGACCGAAGTTTTGCAGATCGCTGGTATTTCAACGCGAACTACACCTATAGTCGTCTCTATGGTAACTACAGCGGCCTCGCCAGTTCTGATGAAGATGGCAGAACTAGCCCAAATTCAAACCGGTACTTTGACCAGCCGCACGCGGGATTTACCGCCGCGGGCGGGGCCGATAACGGGCGCCTTGCGACAGACAGGCCGCATGTCTTCAAAGCATTTGGTGCATATAGCTTAGGTTGGGAGAAGCTCGGGTTGTGGGAGACGAACTCGACCGACTTCAGCGTGTTTACCACGGCACAAAGCGGAACTCTGAATACTACTTTCGTTGACATCAACAATATTTCACAGATCGTCCTGACAAAACGCGGCGATCAGGGACGAACACCGATTTTCACGCAGACCGACTTTGCCGTTCACCACAACATCAGATTTGGCAAGGACACCCGATACTCTATCAAGCTGGATCTCGACGTTCTGAATTTGTTCAACGAATACAACATCACCAAATTGGGCGTTAACCCAAGCGGACAGGGCGGCAATGTCATCAACCTAACCAACTTTAACCCGTTGGATACAAGATATAATTTGGTCTCTGCTGCACAAACAACCGCATGTAATGCTAATCCGGCCACTTCACAACAGTGCCTGCTGGTCGCGGCTTATCAAACCTTCCAGCTTCATGGTTCGCCTGAAATCGTCGCAGCCGCGCAGGCAGCACCTGGTCGCAACCCGTTTTACAACCTGCCGTCTGCATGGCAGGCCAAACGCCAGATTCGCTACGGAATCCGTTTAATATTCTGACCCTTGGTTTCAAGATGCCGGAGCATGAGCTGAAAGTTGGTAAACCAACCCATTTAGATAGACCCCAGTGTTTTTTCCACTTCATCGACCAACTGTTTGTCATATCCTCCGAGTGCATTCTTTTCTTTTAGTTGATCTAGAATTTCCTTTGCACGCACAAGTGTTGTTTTGGCAGGTGTAACCTGCGCGAGTCGTAGCTGCACTTTGCCGACGCTTTTTAACGACTGAGCGAGGTCGCGCTGCGCCAGCGTGTTCAGTTCGTCGGCGTTCGCTATTTTTTCAAAGATCGCGGCGGAGTTTTGATATTGCAAAAGTGCGACAGGTAGGTCACGACGCTTTTCGCTAGTGTCGCCCATTCGAACATAAAGCTTGGCCAGATCGCGTTGATACAGAACATTCTTTGGCTCGCGTTCGATCAGTTCGTTGAACATCTTTTCCGCGCGCTGTAGGTTTGAGATCGCATCCGGAAGTCTATCGACATTGGCGTATGTTATTCCCAGCCTTGAGAACGCTCGTGCCAAATTGTAGGTCGCCTGCGAATCAGCAACATCTGCACTCGCCGCTCGTTCTGCGGTCGTCAACGCTTTTTTCGCGAGGTCTAATGAAAGGTAATCCTGCGAGCCTTCGTAAATGCTGCTTGCGAGGGCATAGGTTTGCCAGACACCTGTTTGAATCTCCGAATCATTGGGGAATTCTAATGCCAGGTGTTCGGAAATACTCAGGGCTTTGGCCATTTCAGATTCTGCTTCGGATTGTTGGCCATTCCAGGACAATGCATTACCTAAATATGCGTAGTCCTTGGCCATAAGCTGTCGCGTTTTTTGTTGTTTCTGATCTACTTTTTCGAGTTCGTCAGCCGCGGCTCGAAATATTGGGATCGCCTCGGCATATTGATTGTTATACGAATATATCTGACCGTGCTCTATCTGAGCCTCGATGGCTGCAACACGAATATTGAAAGAATCAGGCGAGCGCGAGACCAGATCTGTGAAAATCGTCATTGCCTGCTCTGCATCGCTCAATGCACCTTTAACATCATTCTGCCGATTGCGTATTGAACAGGTGATCCGAAGATCTTGGGCCATCTGCAACTGATTATTTACCTCCGGTGGAAGTAATTCTCGAATAGCTATCGCTTTTTGGAAGCTCGAAACAGCTCCTGCAAAATCGCTCAGGTTTGGCTTATCGACGTTTCCCTGTAGATCACCTACTTTTTCATAGGCAGAGGCGAGCTCGGCCTGCAACGCAGGATCGCTTTGGGATTCTCTTCCAAG
Organism: Pyrinomonadaceae bacterium; assembly: GCA_044230475.1. Lineage (GTDB taxonomy): Bacteria > Acidobacteriota > Blastocatellia > Pyrinomonadales > Pyrinomonadaceae > OLB17. Next base: position 4,207 of record JBGARA010000001.1, read on the forward strand.
ACTATCCAAATATTCCAGAGCTTTTTGAACCAGTAATTCACGAGCCTCGACGGAACCGGGTAGCCGCTCGATCTTTGGCGATATTTCAAAAAGCAGTGAATGGGAGAGCTGGCGAACGTCTTGAAACCGCCTTTCTGCCCTGTCACGTTCTTTTCTTGCGCGGTCAGCCTGCCAAAGCGAAAAGACAAGTCCCAACACGAGCGAAATGATTATCAAAGCCGCTGCGCCGACAACGATCTTATTTCTCTGAATGAACTTTTGCGCCAAATAACGAGAAGTGTTTGGTCTGGCTTTGATGGGAAGCCCGGCTAAGTGTCGTTTGATATCTTCGGCGAGATCGTCTACCGTCGCAAATCTGCGCTCTGGTTCCTTTCTAAGTGCGGTCAGCGCAATGTTGTCGAGGTCGCCGCGGAGTGAATGGCTCGACGCGCCCTGTTTAGTAGATATTTCGATTGAACTTGGCTTTACCGGTTCGGCCTTGTTCAGTGTTTGAACGATCTCGTCAAAGCTCTTATTCTCAAAATTCAGTGGCTTGCAGCCGGTGAGCAATTCGTAAAAAACCACGCCAAGCGAATAGATATCGCTGGCAGTTGTGATGTTTTGACCCTGCATCTGTTCCGGAGATGCATAGGCAGGGGTGAAAGCGCGCATGGCCGTCTGTGTTTTTGAGGTGTCCGATTCAAATGCTTTTGCCAGACCAAAGTCCAACAATTTTGGTTCGCCGTCACGCGTAACAAGAATGTTCGACGGTTTGATATCGCGATGAACCACCAAATTTTTGTGTGCGTAAGAAACCGCCGAACAGATCTTTAAGAAGAGTCCGAGTTTTTCGGTTATTGATAAGTGATGCTTTTGGGCATACTCGATAAGCGTTTCGCCATCGACATATTCCATCGCTAGATACGGCTCGCCTTTTTCGCTGACGCCGCCATCGTGCAGTACGGCTATGTTTGGATGATTGAGATTTGCAAGTATCTGCCGCTCGCGTTTGAATCGCGAAATAACCTCGCGATCAGCTACGGATTGACGAACGATCTTGAGTGCGACTCGCATCGAAAATTCGCCGTCGTCGCGCTCAGCCAAAAAGACGGTGCCCATACCCCCGCTGCCGATCTCACGCAGTATCTTGTAATTTCCAAAATGCTGCTCGGCGTAATTGTGCTCGTCAATGCCAACTTTTGATGCGAGATCAACAGCATTATTCTCGATCAGGTTGTCGGCCTCAGCCGAGGCCGCGAGCAACGACACAACTTCATCGAAAAGCTCTTCGTTTCCGTCGCATTTGTCTCGCAGGAATTCTAGGCGATGATCGGCAGGTTGTTCGAACGCATCCGCAAAAAGGTCTTTTACTCGTTGCCAGTCTGATTTGTTCATTGACAGAATTCGATCGGCGTGATCAGGTGAGCTCGCGTTGAAACCAGGCTTTTGCAAAAGTCCATTCACGTCTTACAGTAGCTTCGCTGATCTTTAAAATATAAGCGGTTTCCCCTATCGACAAGCCGCCAAAAAAACGAAGCTCGACGATCTTTGCTTGACGAGAATCTATCTTTTCTAGGGCCTGCAGGGCATCGTCGAGAGCGATCAGATCGATCGGGCGCCGATCCGGCAGGCTGATAGCATCGTCCAGAATGAGCTTGTGTCCGTCACGCTTCTGTGACCGCTTGGCACGGGCGTGATCGATAAGAACATTGCGCATTACCGCCGCAGCCACCGAAAAGAACTGGGCCCGATTTTGCCACGAAACATTTTTCCAATCTACAAGACGCATGTAAGCTTCATGCACCAACGCTGTGGCTTGCAGAGTATGATCGCTACGCTCATTTTGCATATACGCAGATGCAAGCCGGCGAAGATCGTCGTACACGAGCTCGAGCAGCTTGTCCGGAGAGGCTTCGTCTCCGGAACTCATCTTGTTCAGCAACCTTGTTACTTCGTCAGCGCCGTTCATCTTTGCGAGTCTTGAATATTACTGATTATACGAGCAATCGGGCAAAAAACTAAGTTTTTTCGGCGATTATGAGCGCTTTCGTGACAATTTCTCGCCCTATCAGGCAAAGAGATCGTTCTGCGAGGGTACATGATGAAAAAAATCACTTATTTGCTGCTTGTAATTGCTGTTTTGGCCTTGATTCAGGCTGTTTTTTCAAACGCTGGATACTTTGGCTCGTTTGGAACGGAACTCAGGGCGGTGGACGCCGAATCGGCCAGTCCTTTGCTGCCTAAAACCTCCGATAAGAACCGGCCTGGTTTCCCGCACGTTAGTTATGACGATCCGGCGGTTGCGGTTCAGGCTTCCGAATCAAGCCGAGAGGAATCGACATCAGCAACGCTTGCGGCGACGGCGGACTTCGACTCCGATGGGGTAATTGATCTCGTTACCACAGGGGGAAGCGGCAAAGTGCTGTTTTACAAAGGCAATCCGGATACGATCTATCCGAATTCTGCCGAGGCCAAGCAGCGGCGGGCCGAGACAGGTGAAGCATCTCCATTTTATTCGCCATCAGCGATAGTGCAATTATCCTTTAGTCCAGACTTCCTCGAAGCAGGCGATCTAAATGCCGATGGGTTCGCCGACTTGCTGACAACGGCGAAAGGATCGAGCGATCTGATGCTTCTGACTGGAAACGGCAATGGGGGTTTTGACTCAACGAAAACTTTTCGCGTCGATGGTGCGATCACGGCGTTAACGACCGGTCAGATAGGACGAAACGATCAACTTACAGACATTGCCGTCGCATACCAAAACGGCAAAGGTGCGTTTCTGGCGATCTTCGAACACCCTGAAGGAGCATTTGCCAGAAAGCCGGAGATATTCCCTCTTGCTGGTACGGCAAGTTCACTCGCGATCGGCAATGTTGATAAGGATCCTTACGGTGATGTTGCCGTTGCCTACGGCAACATGCTTGAGTTGGTCCATGGACGTGGCCAGGCTTATCCCCTCGATCTTAAGGCTGATCTTGATATACAGCGGCCCGCAGCATTTGTTCAGAAACGGCAGATGCCTTTTGCTATTGCCGACATCGCAATTGGCCGGTTTGGTGATGAACGGGGTGATAGTATCGCGTTGCTATCGCCGGAAGGGAGGATCAATCTGGTCGAACCTGTCCGAACAGAGGTCATCTCTAACAAACTTGCTCAAGATGTATTGACAGGTGCTTCGGGGATATCAATGCTTCCCGCCGCCGTTAGCAACGAACACTATGGAATGATAAAGAATGATCCTCCTAACACAGAGGCTGAATCGGACGCGCGGGGACAGATCGGCACGGATGCAATTACAAAAGACCTAGATCGTGAAAAGATATTCAGCGACAAAGTTGCCGCCGTGCAGCAAGAATTCTCGAAGAAACCTGTAGTCGAGCAAAACAAGGAGATAAGCAACAAGGTTAAGGAAACGTTTGAAACCAAGGCGCGTAGAAAGGCTGCCTTCGAGGCCAATCTGGCGGCGAAACCTATTCCATTTTCTAAGTTTCGGATGAGAACCATATCCGCGGATCGAGCGATCGCATCTGCGATCTCCGGCGGTTTTTCCAAAATGATCAAAGGCCGGTTTTCAGCTTCCGGGCTTGACGATATCGCGATGCTCGACAGAGCGAACGGTCGTATCAATATCGTTGGCCGATGGAACACTGATGGAACGCAAAAAGTTAACAGTGATGCCAGCGTTGTTTCACTCGAAGCCGGAAAGAGCCTTACTGTCATTGTGCCAATGCGACTGAACGCCGATGGTATGAGCGATATCGTTATGATGGGTGCAGGTTCTCCGTTGGTGATGATGTCACTGCCGTCATTTACGCTCACAGTTAACTCAACCGATGACACCGGTGCGGATTGTGTCACCCCAAACTCGCTTTGCACGTTGCGCAGAGCGATCTTTGTCGCCTCACATTTTAACTTAGGCGGCACCACTCTGATCGCGTTTGATATTCCCGGTAGTGGGGTTCATACGATCCACCCCACATCGTCTTTCGAGGACATAACGCAAACGACAACAATTGACGGAACAACGCAGCCCGGGTTTGTAGGCTCACCGCTCATTGAGATCGAAGGCGATCTGATGACGGGTGGTCAGCAGGGTTTACAGATACGGGCGTCAAATTCTCTGGTACGAGGCTTGGCGATAAATCATTTCACCAGTTACGTGGACAAAAATGGATCACAGATCGGCGGCAGCGGCATCACTGTTCTCAGCACGTCACAATCGCCAAACGTCAATAATGTGATCGTCGAGGGAAATTATCTCGGCACCGATCCAAGCGGATCTGTATCGAAAGCAAACGACGCGAATGGCGTTCACATCTACGATGCCGACGCAAATACGATAGGCGGTACAACATCAGCGGCGCGTAATATCCTTTCAGGCAACGGTAATTACGCTGCGGGCAAAACAGGTGTCGGCCTCGCGATCACGGGTGGTAACAATAATTTTATTTACGGGAATTACATCGGAACGAATTCGCTAGGCAATATGAAAGTTGGTAATTCATACGGCGTGTTCTTTACCGGCATCAATAATCAATTCGGCGGCGATGCGTTTGGTCAAGGCAATGTCGTTTCGGGAAACGGCGGGCCTCCGAATCAATACGGACGATGTAACGGCGGCGGCATTTACATGTTTGGCCTGATCTCACTCGATGACGGCAGTCTGCAAACGGATTCGAATATTTTAAAAGGCAATAAGATCGGCACGAACGCCAGCGGCATCGGGGCACTCGGCAATTGCAGCGTCGGAGTCAGTTCGCCTGCGGACATTAATACCGCGATCGGGTCGATAACACAAAATGGCCGGAATATTATTTCGGATAACGGCTGGGACGCACTTTATTGCGGATACGCCAGCCAAAGTACTTATGGTCTCAGCGGCGCCTGCTACATAATCGGAAACACAATTGGAACGGATATTACCGGAAGCGTGGCGATGCCAAACGATCAGAGAAACAACAGCTGTATCGGATTTTGTATTATCACCGATACGGTTTGGGTAACACCGAGCGAGCTTTCGTTTGCTATTGTCGGCTCTCCGGGCGGGACGACGCCCGGCGGCTCGTGTACCGGAATGTGCAACTTGATCTCTGGCAATCTCAATCCCAATACATTCGGAGGTGGCGGACTCTATCGTAGTGGTTACGGATTTGTATTTGCTGTAAACAATTTTATCGGCGTAAACCGTTCCGGCACGGCGGCATTGCCGAATTTTTCGGGTTTTCAAGGCTATTACGGAGACTTTGTTTTTGGAGCCGAACTGAGTGACGGTAACGGGGGTACGATCGACGGCGGCAATGTTTCTTCCGGAAACGACCAATTCGGAGTTTCCGCAACGGCCATCAATAGCGGCGGAATATTTGAGATCCGCGGAAATTTGATCGGCCTTTCGTCAGACGGTATTAGTCCGATAGGCAACGGGGTTGGCGGCACTGGTTCAGCCGGGATATATGCGCGTGCTCAGGGCGGCACCTCGATTGCGATCGGCGGCACGGGAGATCTTCAGCGCAATTACGTTGCCGCTCAAACAAGCGATGCGTCCACCAACGGATCGCGTGGCGATGGCCTGAGCATTAACGCGGCGAACGGTTCTTCGATCAACGTTTTTAACAACTGGATAGGATTGAACAAATCAGGATTTCCTACAGGAAATTCCGGCAACGGAATCAGCGCTGGCGGTGACGGTAAAACCCGCATCGGCGGCTTGGGTTACAACGAATACAATTTCATCATCGGCAATGGCGGTGCAGGTGTTGTTGTCACTCAGTTCACCGGTTTTGGGGGTTCCGTTACTCCAGCAAAGAATGTGACAATTCGCCGAAATCCGATCGCGATAAACGGCGGACTCGGCATCGACCTCATGAACGGGGCCCTCGGACAACCGACACCTTCGGGCGTTACACCGAACGACTGCTTTGATGAGGACGACGGCGCAAACGGATTTCAAAACTTCCCCGAGTTATATCCGTCGGTGATCAACCAAAACGGCACCGTTTCGATTCCTACGACGCTTCGCAGCCGTCCTGCACGGCAATACACAATCGATTATTACCAAAGCCCCGCTGCCGACCCCACCAATTACGGCGAAGGATCTAACTATATCGGATCGATAACCGTCCAGACTGATGGAAACGGCTTTGCAGGTTTTACTTTCACGTCACCGGACCCGATCATTCCGACGCAAACAACCTTCACGGCGACCGCGACGGATGAATTCGGCAACACGTCCGAGTTTTCATGCTCCGCCGGCGTATGTAATGCGGGATCATTTCAGCAAGCCGTCGAAAGAGCGGCAGATTTTACGTGCGTCCAACCGATAACTGTAAACGTTGACACTGACGAGAGCGATCCCAACACTGCAGATGGCGTTTGTGATGTCGATCTGTCGACGCCTGGCTCACAGTGTAGCTTGCGTGCCGCAATCCAAGAATCAAATGCCCGAAACGGCAAAGACTATGTAATCTTTGATATTCCGGGACTCTCGTTTCACGAGATAACGCCTGTCACTCCGTTTCCCAGCATTACAGACCCGGTGAATATTGACGCAACAACGCAGCACGGATATTCAGTAACCCCTATGATCTATGTCAATGGCAGCATGGCACCCTTGGGGTCTACCGGATTTCGTTTGACCTCGGGCCGAACAAGCATTCGCGGTTTTGGCATTGCAGGTTTTACCGACGGGAACGGGATTTTGATTGAAAGTGCTGAGAACTCGGTTGAAAAATGCCATATTGGTGTATCGCCAGATGGTATGAGTCCGTCGTCTAATTTTTTGATGAGTAACGGAATCTACATTAATAATTCGCAAGGTAATACAATTGGCAGCTTTTATGGGCGAAACCTGATTGCATCAAGTAAGAACGCTAACGTACTTATCTCGGGAACTGGCGCGAAGAACAATCAGATCGCGGTCAACAACTTTGATACGGGTATCGACAACCAAACGTTTTTCTTGAACCTTCTTGCCACCGGGGTTTTGGTCACAAATTCTGCATCGTTGAATACGATCGGTACCTCAGATGCGGATGCAAATGCATCGTCCTATTTTGGCGGAGAGCAGGAAAGTATTGCTCTTAGAAACGGCTCGCGACAAAACAGAGTTGTTCGCTGCATCGTGTATCATAGTCGGATCGGTATATCGGTTGTTCGCTCGACCGACAATATTATCGGGGGCGTAGGATTATTAGACAGGAATCTGATCGGAGATTCGGGAGCGGCCGCAATTTACATTTCCGATGATGAGCCCCCCCCAAGACCAACAGGTGCAGGCCCTGACAGCGTAACGCCCAACGCAGGCGAATCTAGTCGCCCCGGCGCAGTAACCGGAGGAAACAAAGTACAGGGAAACCTTATCGGAATCGGTATTGACGGAACCGATCTTCATAACCCGCAGGGAATTGTGGTCGTAAATAGCGACAATAATCTGATCGGGGGTGATAACTCGTCCTTCAGAAATTATATTTCGCGCAACGTGCTTAATGGCATCTATCTATTTGGAAATAACAACACCATAAGTAAAAATTTCATCGGTGTTATGCCGAATGGCCAGGCGGACGCGGGGAACGGAGTCGGACTGACTATCTATGGTACCGATAACCAAGTCACTGGAAATTTGATCTCGGGAAACATTGATTACGGCGTTGTCATTAACCAGATAATTAACGCTCCTGCTCCGTCAAACAACACGATTTCGGGAAACGGGATTGGAACGGACAATACCGGCAGCATTGCCATTCCCAATGGTCAGGTTGGGGTTTTCATTAATGCTGGAACGGGAAATCACATTGGTACATCTGGTGGACCGAATGTAATCTCGGGTAATGGCTATACCCTTGGTAACGGAAATTCCGCAGGGGTGGCTATCGGCCCAGCGGCGACTGGGAATGACATTTCATACAACAATATCGGCACAAATATACTTGGGACGGCAGCTTTAGGAAATCGGGGAGTTGGGGTTGTTTTAAGCGGTGCCGCAAACGAAGTCACCCAAAACCTAATCTCAGGGAACACCTATGGGATCCGAGTTTTTAATGCGACGAATGCAAAGATAAAGCAAAATCGAATCGGGACCAATAAGGATGTAACCTCCGCAATTCCAAACACCATCGTAGGTGTACTGGTAGTCGATTCGGATACAACGTCGATTGGCGAAGTTAACAACGGTCTTCCTGAGGGAGGTAATACGGTTTCCGGCAATGCCGGAACAGGAATTGGCGTCACCGCCAACAGTACGCATACAACGATCGCCGGAAATTATGTCGGCGTGTCCACGACCGGAATCTTGATACCAAATGGCGGCGATGGCATCAAATCAAACAATCAGTCCGACACTCTTATTATTGGTAACACGATCGGCGGCAATCAGGGCAACGGAATCCTGATCTCAAACGATGGTTCTCAACCGCGAGTCGAGCGTCCGTCTGGTGGATTTTTCACTAAGATCAGCGGGAACAAGATCGGCGTCACGATCACCAATGGGATCACAAAAATTCCAAACGCCCTTGCGGGAATAAAGATTCTCGATGTTTCCGGTGTTTTAGTCGGTAATGATCAGCCCGGTGCTGCTAAGAACATCATTAGCGGCAATAGCGGGCCAGGCGTTTTGATCGAGGGGCAAAATGCTACTTCAAATGCGATCAACGACTCGGTGATCGGCACGGACGAGCAGGGAACTGACGACCTTGGAAACGGCGGCGACGGCGTCACTGTATTAAACGCTTCCGTTAACGATATTGGCGACAATCTTGCTAATGGCCGCGACCTTACGATTGCGGGCAATCAGGGCAACGGCGTCCGTCTTAGCGGTATCGGAGCGCAGCTTAATAGCGTTATTTCGAGCGGCATCGGTGTTATAAAGATCGGAAATGCGTTTAAAAAAGTCGGTAACGTGCTCAATGGCATCATGATCGAAAATGCGCCTAATAACATAGTTGGAGGCGCGGTTGGATCATTTGGAAACAAGATAGCTGGGAATCTCAAAAACGGCGTATTCATAAGCGGCGCCCAGTCGATAGGCAACACTGTAAAACGTAACCTGATCGGAACGGATCAGGTATTGCTCAGCCCCGCATTTGGAAACATTTTAAATGGAGTCCGGATCACTTCGGGCGCTAACAATAACACTATTGGGGGCAATGAAACAGATGGCGGCAACACAATAGGAGGAAACGGCGGCAATGGTATCCAGATAGATGATGAAACCACCGGCCAACGGTCCGAAGGCACTCCACACTCTATAAACAACCTCGTTCGGAACAACTCGATCTTCATGAATACCCGGGGAGGTATTGTATTTGGTATCAACGGTTTTGTTTATAACGATTCTCAAGATCCAGACGAAGGACCGAACCGCGGTCAAAACTACCCGCAGCTAAGTCAGTTTCAGATCGACCAGACCGGACAAGCTTGTGTGCAGGTATTTGTCGACACAGATCCATCAAATGCCAATTATGGTTCAAATGGTCTGACGGTAGAATTCTTCCTCTCAAATACTTTCGGCCAAGGTTTGCGATCGCTGGGCACCGGTGACACAACATGGACTGCCGCAGATTACAGCAACGGAGTGGACAAGACGATCTGCTTAGGTGACGCGGTAGTCTTGGGTATATCGGCTTCGGACATTCTCACCTCGACGGCGACGGACGCCGATGGCAATACGTCTCAATTCTCACCGGTTGCATCGGCACCAAGTCCCAGTCCTACAGCAACGCCAACGGCAACCCCGACAATGGCACCGGCGATCTCGGGAACGGTAACATACGGCAACGCCATCGACTTGCCATCAGTGCGTTTTGTGCCAAACACGCTTATTAGCGCGGCTGGTTCCACGGTTTCGCTGTCTACATTAACTGGTGCGAATGGTGATTATTCGCTCAGCGGATTCGATACCGGTTCCTACACGATCATGCCATCAAAGAGCGGTGGTCAAAACAACGCTATCACCTCGTATGATGCCGCCCTTATTTCGCAGCATGTCGTCGGTCCCCCTTACCCACAACTTAGCAACAATCAAATGATTGTGGCCGACGTCAGCGGAAACGGGCAGATCTCATCATTCGATGCCGCCGAGGTCGCTCATTATGTTGTTTCAAATTCACCCGTTGGAGCTACAGGAAACTGGATTTTCAACCCCATCAGTAATTTCCATTCGGCAATAACTAGCAGCATCACCGGCGAAGACTACACCGCATTTTTAATGGGCGAAGTTTCGGGAAATTGGACCGACAGCGGATCGCGTCCGTTCAATAACTCGGTCCAAAGGGTCTCGGTGAACGCACCTGAGCTTTTGATTGAGTCGGGGCGTGAGGTAACTATTCCGATACAAGTTACGGGGGTGGCGAACAAAGGCATCCTATCGTATGAATTTGATCTTCGATATGATCCTTTGGTCATAAGGCCGCAAGTAAACTCGGTCGACCTGATGGGAACTGTCAGTAACAAGCTTGCCGCCGTTGCGAATATTATGACGCCCGGCTTGTTAAGGATCGCGGTTTACGGTCCGACATCGCTAAGCAAGGATGGAGTATTGTTAAATCTAAAGTTCATTGCGGTCGGATTACCGAGCTCCGTATCTCCGCTCACATGGGAACGTGTCCTGTTCAACGAAGGCGATCCGCGAGTGACGGCTTCCAATGGGCAGATCATTCTCAGCGAAAGAAGCCGATGACTCCTATATCCCGGGTCGATTGCTTAACGCACAGATCCCAGCTATTTTGTAAGTCTCTGATTTACTTAAGCTTAGATGGAACGCGCATTTGCTTCAGATAGTTGCATCTATTGAGTTCTGATCATTTTGACAACAGTTGGCTCACTGATCTGTTGGCCATTCAGGAATAATTATGTCCCAGAATGGAATAGAACCAATGAGATGCTTGGAGAGTATGACAACCATCAGAACCTGTCGCGCCGTGTGCATCCCGGATTACCGCGACTCCGTAGCTTTCCGCCTCGGTTTGAGGTTCGGATGGCTGAAAACCGTTACGATCTTGAAGCGGCTTTGCGTCTTCGATCACAAGTTTTCAATGTGGAGCTCGGCGTAAAATGCAGTGAATTTCAAGATAGCTACGATACCAGATCAAAACATCTTATTGTTGAACATTGTGATACCAGGGAAACGGTAGGAACGTATCGCCTCAACACCAGCGAAACAGTCGGCTCAGCAGCTGATTTCTATTCGGCTCGCGAATTTACATTGGAGAATCTTCCAGGCGAAATAATAAATAACGGCGTCGAAATCGGAAGGGCTTGCATTTCAAAAGAATACCGGAACACCAAAGTGCTTTTTCTGCTCTGGTCGGGCCTCCTGAGGTACTTAGAGGACAATAAAAAGAGTTATTTCTTCGGTTGCTGCTCGCTGTTCACGCGCGACGAGGCTCTTGGGGCTGGGGTATATCGCAAACTCGAGATCGAAGGACACCTACATCCGGATATTCGAGTCTTCCCTCGCCGAAATGCAGTTAATGCTAACACTGAGACAAGCGGCAATCCCGAGCTGCCGCCGCTTTTCAATATGTATCTTCGTTTAGGGGCAAAGGTCTGCGGTCCACCCATGATCGATGATGAATTCGGCACGATCGATTTTTTTGTCCTGCTCGATGTTCGCAACATGAGCAAGAAATACCGTCGAATGTTCTCCGCCGCTTAGACCCACGTTTTTTCATCGAGGTTCCATTGCATCTCATTGTCAAAAGTTAATATGGTTGAACAGCGCGTTCCGTAGCCCGGTGTTTCTATAAAGATCGCCGAGATCGATTTTTCTAAGTCAAAAGGAATGCCGGTCGATGGCAATTCGTCGTTTTGTGCGAGCGTTTTGTCAGCGAGAATTTCAAAATACTTTGCGCTCTCCAATGTTGAGTGCGTCAACAATGTGCGAACGCGTTCTTTTCCTTTGATAACCTTTGGCCAGGGCGTGTCGAGCAGATGATTGCTAAGGCCATAAAGGCCGGAAACAAGCTGTTGTGCGACGCCTCCGCGATTCGAATAATAGACGACCTCTTGCCCCGACGAACTGATCTCACCAACGATAAGATTAAAGCCGGAATACTCATCTGAACGACGGCTGATCTCGGCGACGTAATTGTTCGGACCATCATTGCTTTTTAGAAAATCCGCAACAAGCTCTCCGCGTGAGCGCGATCCTGTTGGTGCAAACGGATCCCGGTAATTTGTCACGGCCGCAAATCGCCCGCTGCGTGTCACGCCAAGCCAGGTGCCCCCGGCTTCCAAGTCGCGGCCTGCATAGATGTCGGGCGCATCGGCCCAGAAATGAGCCGCCAGAGTACGTCGAGCATAAAACTCATCGCGGTTTGCGAGTAGGATGAGTGGAAATCCGGGATGTTGATCTAAGGCAAGATAAATGACACACATTACATCGGGTTTATCGCGGTACAATGTTCGATCTGCTGACTAACACATGGCTTTTGCCCAACCGCAAGTCTGGCAAGATCCATCACGCCGGTCGTTCTTGAACCGAGCCTCATGTTCGTCGCGCCGATCTCAAACGCCAGCTTCCATTGAGCCAACAGTATTCGATACGCGTCAAATAGAGAATACCGCTGATCGTAGATATTCGTTGATTCACTTGTCACACCGTTAAGTTCTATTATCTTAAAATGCCCACGCCGCAACTCTTCAAAAGAAGATGCCCGAACATCAAAACGCCCAAAGTAGAATCCGTCAATTTGACGGCACAACATGTCGACCGCTTCTTCAAGTTCGGTCGTTAAGAGCCAGTCTCCCTCACTGAAGATCGCTCCCCGCGAATGTGTTCCGATGTCTATTAATCTGACCGCCGCACCCGTCGCAGGAATTTCTTCCGTGCGCTCGCCAATGTGTTTAAGGTACTTTTCCGCGAGACATACGGCACGAGCATCTTGGAGTATTAATTGCTCCAGTGTCGACTTGCCATCGCCTACTACCGAAGGAAAGGTCTTTTCGGTGACAGAGAAAATACGTCCGCTGTTTTCATCAGGACGACGATAGTAAAAGATGCTTGCTTCAATACCGTCAACAAATTCCTGTAGGATCATATCGTCCCTCATGTCGATGATCGCTTGGGTAAGGTCGTCAGCGGAGTATAGTATCTGCACGTTTGCTCCGCGTTCTCCAACGTCAGGTTTGATCACTAGCGGAAACGAAAGACCGTTTTCATCGAGAAACTGCCAAGCTTTCAACAAACGCACACTCGTCTCCAAACTTCCTGAGATCAGTTTGTATTTCAACAGATGTCGTCGATCTGCCTGAGACTCAGCGATCGTCCGATAAATATCGTTTTTCGATTCTCCCTTAAAGCCACCGGCCAAAAAAGCAGGATTCGCAGCAGTGAATACTGTCAGGCTTCGATGCCTAATGGCCAGCCACATCACATAAATTACAACAGGGATGTAGAAGATCTGGACGGGCCAGAACTCCCATTTCACAATACGCTTTATGCGCCCAACCATTAGGCGGCGGTTTTTCCACGATCCGTATTTAGATACAAAACGTACCAAAAGAAACAGTATGGCAAAGCCCCAAAGGGGACTGCCATTCCATACAGTTTTTTGAGAGAGCGCCGCCGATCCGACAAGTAAAGGAGTCCAGATGACCGAGGCCATAAGAAAATAGGCCGTGAATTTTTTTAAGTCAGTTCGCAGTGCTCCAGCCGCAAGATATGTCGGCAGCCGCAAGCCCGTAGCAAAACGTGAAACAAACACAGCCGATGCGCCGTTACGATTTAGCCAGCCAGCTGCTTTAGATCTCGCATCACGATCAATGAATCGCCGCACGAAACGATTTTCGAAGATACGTTCACCGAACGTGCGGCCCGCGCCGTAAAGCAGCATATCTCCTGCAAAAATTCCCAGAAAACAGATGCCGATCGCTGCAACTAAGCCTATCTGTCCATTGGCAGCGGCCGCTCCCGCAGCCAGACACGCGGCATCTTCGCTGACAAATGTCCCGAAGAACAAAGCCGTGAGAAGGGCGGCAGTTGGCAGATCATGCAGGGCTTGAATGGCGTCCATGGATTCAAAAAGCGTTGCCGAGAATTGGTAGTTCACGTCGGTGAGCCACCAATACTAGACTGCTTAGTACAAAGACGGTGCAGGCTAATCCGAAAAGCAGCCCGCCATCATCCTTGACGACCAACCCAAGTTTTGTCAGGTGGCTGAAGATCGCCCCGGAAATAGTTCCAAGAGCAAGTAACGCACCGACCCACGCTGTAGCAGGAATTAGCAGAAGAATGACAGCGATCAACTCAACAACCCCAGAGCCAATACGACCGTAAGCTTCGAGCTCAGGCCCCATCAGCGTCGAAAAAATATACTTCGACTCCTCAGCTCCGGTGAATTTGAAAAAAAGGGTTTGAAACAAGATGACGGCGACAACGATACGGCACGCCCAACTAAGAATGTTTATATTTGACATATTTTTTACACGGCTTTGGCCGCCCAATACTTAAGTGTTGATGGAGCTACGCCGAGATCATCTATTGGCTGTACGCCAAGCGAAACGAGCTTCCCCGATATCAGAGCGTGGTGATGAACCGTGTGGCTGTGCGTGAATTCAACCTCGCGGGCTACGCTAGACGGCAGCCAATAGGATGCATCAAGCTCAGACCGTACAAGAACGCTCCTTCCCAGAACACGGCCATCAAGGTCGTTAAGCATCACCGCGAGCTTTCGAAAACGACTGATCGCATATTCACGATCAACTTCGACAAACGGATCACGCTCGCGATCCGAGTGGTCGATGCGGCCTGACTCAATGCCTTTAATTAGGTTTGAAACAAAATCAAGATTGTGACGGAATTGTGCTCCGACGCTGCTGCCGTTAATTACACTGCGATATTCGTCGTCACTGAGTCTTGCGATCGTTTCACATCCTCGAGCGATCTCATCTACGAGTACACACAACAACTCGTCCTGGCCTTTGCATTGAGTTTTGAAATCTGCGTCCATCGCTAGCTAAATTCCGAAACGGATGAGATATATTCCGATATTTCTTTTCTGGAATATCCCAGCTGGTCACTGGGATTATCCTCACTGAAACGCGGGCCGTTTGGACGGTAGCGAGATCAAATAACAAACAAAATTCATGGAGAAATCATTTATGTCAAAACAGAAATTTATAGCAGGTGTGGCTTTAGTGCTGGCACTCATTGTCGGTACGCAATTCACCGCGACTGCTTTTGCCAATGGCAAGAAAAAGGCTGTGTTCAAAGTTCGAATCGAAAACATTTCTGACAAAGCCGGCGTCACGGCAAACGATGGATCGAAATATCCATTCGCCCTTTCGCCCGGTCTTTATACAGTCACAGCGTCGAATCTTGACCTTTTCACTGTTGGTACAAAAGCCTCGGACGGACTCGAATCGCAGGCCGAGGACGGAAATCCCGAAGTTCTTTACAACTGGGTCCTTTCAAAAAAACTCAAGGGTTCGTTTGGTGTTTTTAACAAACCGATCGGTGCTGATATGCCCGGCCCGCTGCTCCCCGGCGATGCCTATGAGTTTAGTTTCACAGCTGCCGAAGGTGACAAGCTCGATCTCGTAATGATGTATGGCCAGTCAAATGATCTCTTCTACGCTCCGGAAAAGGCCATTGCTCTCTTCGATGCACATGGGATGCCTCTTACGGGGGACCTGACCAAGAAGTTGGAGTTGTGCGATGCCGGAACCGAAGTTAATCAGGCTCCGGGAATAGGAGCAGATCAGGCGCCTCGACAGAAAATGAAGAACACGGGTGCAGACGAAAATGGTGTCGTTGGCAAGGTCCATGACAGCTATATGTATCCCGAAACAAAAGACGTTCTTCGCGTCACGATCACTGCTAACTAATAAATTTGAATCACAAGGTCGGGTTTTTTCGCCCGGCCTGATTTTTTTATCAAAGGAAAATTATGACCCGCACTTTATCTAAGATCGTATTTTTTGTCTTATCTATTTTTTCAATATTGCCGGCGGTCAATGCTCAGACGGTAGAACGCCGTTCGATCACGCTTGACGGCGCACGAACTGTCATCGCAGCAGCAAAGGATTACGCCCGAAAGAACAATGCTCCCGGCGGTGTGATCGCCGTCGTTGACGAAGGTGGAAATCTCGTTGCTCTTGAACGCATCGACGGAACATTTTCAGCCGGTGCAAATATCTCCGTCGGAAAGGCCAAGACAGCGGTTATGTTCAAACGTCCGACGAAGTTCTTTGAAGACGTGATCAAGAACGGCCGCACTGCAATGGTTGCTCTGCCTGATTTCACCCCGCTGCAGGGCGGCGTGCCGATCATGATCGATGGCCAGTTGATCGGGGGCGTCGGCGTGTCCGGGGCCGCGTCGGCCGCGCAGGACGAGGAGCTAGCAATTGCCGGTGCAGAAGCGATAACAAATGCGAAGATGCTCCCGGTTTCATTTTTCGACAGCAGCACCGTGTCCGATGCATTTGCAAAGGGTGCCGTTCTTGAAGACGGTTCCAACGGCGAGAACTATATGGTCCATGCCAGCCGTCGCGAAAAGCCCGGCATGAGCGAAGTACACGAACTCGACACCGACATCATCTACGTGCTCGACGGAACCGCTACTTTTGTTACCGGTGGAAAGTCCTTAGATCCAAAGATGGTCGCTCCAAACGAATTTCGCGGCACCGCGATCGACGGCGGCGAAACCCGCGAGTTGAAAAAAGGCGACGTCGTTATAGTGCCGAAAGGCACGCCACATTGGTTCAAGAAGGTTGACGGCACGTTTCTTTATTACGTCGTCAAGGTCAGATAAGAGAATCACCACAAAGGCACCAAGAGCACAAAGTTCCCATCTTAGTGTTCTTTGTGCCCTTGTGGTGAAAATGATCGGAGATCACATGAAAATACTAAACGCACTCATTTTTACGATACTTATTTCGGCTAACTTTTTAGCTCAGGACGCGCCGAAAGGCAAGCCCGACGCATCTATCGATCTTGCAACCATCGATGGCGTCAAACTCGTCAGCGGTCAGTGGAAATATAGCGATACGAAGATCGTCCAGACGAGCTTCAACGCTCCAGGAGATGACAATCAACCGAGCGGTCCACAAGTTTCGACGTATGACTATACGCCGCATGCCGGTGCGACAGATTTTGACGATACGGCATGGGAAAATATTGCTGCAACCGATCTCGTAAAACGTCGTGGCAATGGCCGGCTTTCATTCAATTGGTACCGCATCACTATCACGATTCCAGAGAATATAAACGGATATTCAACCGCAGGTTCTACTGTGGTTTTCGAGACCGCTCTCGATGATTACGCCGAGGTGTGGGTCAACGGCGAACTGTCGCGTTATTTAGGACAAAAAGGTGGTTCGGTCGTCGCCGGTTGGAATGCAGCGAATCGTCTGGTCGTCGGTCGCGATGTTCACCCCGGGCAAAAAATACAGCTTGCGATCTTTGGCATAAATGGTCCGATCTCAGATCCTCCGACAAACTTTATTTGGGTACGTGAGGCGAAGCTTGATTTTTACAAGGGCGAAAATTCAGGCCCACTGGCCATTACGCCAAGCGAGGTAAATGTCGAGGTGATCCGCAATGATGCCGCGATCAATAAGATCGTCGGGCCGAACCCAAAGGTTTTCAAAGTCGCCGACGGGTTCAAATTTACCGAAGGGCCCGTCTGGGTCGGCGACGGCCTGCTGTTCAGCGATCCGAACGCGAACACGATCTATAAATATACAAAGGACGGAAAACTCGTAGTCTTTCGGACACCGAGCGGTTACAGTGGCTCGGACATTGCAGAATATCGACAACCGGGTTCGAACGGTATCACGCTCGATCCGGCGGGAAATATCGTTCTCGATCAGCACGGAAACCGACGTGTCGTCAAACTCGAAAAAGACGGCAGCGAGACCGTGCTCGCTGACCGATATGAGAGCAAGCGGTTCAACTCGCCAAATGACCTTGTATATCGTTCGGACGGAACTTTATTCTTTACCGATCCTAACTTTGGCTTACCTAAATTTGGCGACGACAAGCGCAAAGAGCTGCCGTATACCGGTGTTTATGCAATATATAAGGGAACTCTGAAATTACTCACGACTGAATTCACGGGCCCAAACGGCATAGCTCTTTCTCCGGACGAGAAATATCTATATATCGGCAATTGGGATGACAATCGCAAAGTGGTGTGGCGTTATGATCTTGCTCCAGACGGCTCGATCTCAAACGGAAAGCAATTTTTTGATCTCACCTCGTTCAAAGGCGAAGACGCCATCGACGGCATCAAGATCGATACCGCTGGAAATCTCTACGTCTCGGGGCCGGGTGGCCTGCAAATATTGTCACCCGAAGGCAAACATCTCGGCACTATCGTCACACCCCAGCATGTTCACAATATGGCTTGGGGTGACGAGGATGGCAAAACACTCTATCTGTGTGCCCGCACAGGCCTTTACCGTATCAAGCTCAACATTGCTGGCGTAAGACCGCCTCAGAACCAGCTGCGGTAGCGGGTGGTTAACATTACATGCCCACACCTCAAATAAACGCGATCATCGGAATGATCGAGTCAAAACAAACTGAAACGCCGGCCGGGCATGCAATGCTCGCCGGCATTTCCGGCATTGATGCAAGCGGCAAAGGGTTTGTTACAAAGCGGATCGACGACGAACTACGCTCAAAGGGTTTGCGTACCGCCTTAATAAGAGCCGATGACTGGCTTGAGTTGCCGCACATTAGATATGGCAGGCGGGAGCCGGGTTTGCACTTTTATGAAAATGCCCTGCGGCTCGATGAAATGTTTGAGCGGCTCATTTTGCCTCTGAAGAAAGATCGTTCAGTCCGCCTCTCCGCTGAATTGGTCCGCGAGACCGCCAAGAAATACCATAAACATACATACAGCTTCCACGACATCGACATCATACTGCTTGAGGGCATTTTTTTGTTTAAGCCCCGCTATTCGCCGAGTTTCGATCTGCGGATATGGGTGGATTGTTCCTTTGAAACCGCAATGGATCGTGCCGTAAGAAGATCGCAAGAGGGCCTCGACGAGGCCTCGACAAAAAGGGCTTACGAGACGATATACTTTCCCGCCCAATTGATCCATCTCGATCGTGACCACCCGGTCAAAGCCGCCGACATCATCATCAACAATCACTAAGCCGGACGATAGACCTTACCTACGATCAACAGGTTTTATCACCTGGAAAACCATGTCATATCCGGAAAGTTATGTCATATCGAGAAAACCATGTCGTATCAGGAAACTTGGTATTCCAGTTTTCGTAAAAGTGCGGTAGTGTATGGCGGGTTCGTTGCAGACTTGCGGTCGTCTGCAATACTTGTTCTTTGAAAACTAGATCTTTCGATTGGAAACGGATATATGGTCCTGTTTCACGATCAACACCTAAGGCGTCAACTAAACGACAAAGAAAAAAACGAGTGGGACAGTGGGACACTGGGACAGCAAATCCTAAGCCCACTGAATTCAATAGTTTAGCCTGTCCCACTATGGTTTGGGACACTTGGGACACTCTTTGAAAAAAAAGTAAGTGGGACAGTGGGACAGTAAAACCTAAGCCTATTTAATTCAATGGTTTACCCTGTCCCACTCGGTTTGGGACAGTATGGGACAAATATAAAGCCTCCACAGAAAAAAAGGCTGCTTTTTTATGCAGCCTTGAGGTCACTTTGAGAAGATCGACAGGGTTCTAGGGCAGGATTCAGGCGGCTGCCGCAAGCGTCGATTGCCTTAGGCCATACTGGCGGGCAACGCCGGAGAGGGACTTTTTGAGCTGTGTGCGAGCCCGATTGAGCCGCGACATAACGGTCCCGATCGGAATGTTGAGGATATGTGCGACCTCTTTATAGTCAAATTCGTGCACGTCGGCGAGGAGGACGACGCTGCGATAGTGCTCGGGCAATTTGTCGAGGGCCGAGATAACTTCGCGATCTGTCAGGTGCTCAGGAACAGACGGTTTGGCGGCCGATAATTCGAAAACCAGCTCATCGGCATCTTGAAAGTATTTAGACTGCGTCATCTGTTTGCGGCGGTGGTGGTCGTACTTGTTAAAAAGTATCTTGTATAGCCACGCACGGCAGTTTGTTCCGATCTCGTAATTTTCAAACGATTTCCATGCCTGCATGTAAGTTTCCTGCACCAGGTCCGACGCGTCGGACTCGTTTCTCGTCAGGCGTTTGGCGGTGCGATACAGGTCATCAATGTGCTGCATTGCTTCGGCCTCAAAAATTTCAGGTGTTATCTCGGTCATATAAAAACTCCAAATTAAATTTCAAAATTACTGCCTTACAATCGTTTGTCGCGTGAGAAGTGAAATCCTTACAAATTTTTTGAAATTTTTTTCTGGGCACAAAAAATGGGATGGAAAAACGTTTCCATCCCGATCGAACTTTGCCAAAACTCGCCGTTTTATCTCGCTGTTGCTATGTATGTGCGTTTAGCAAGCATTTCTTCGGTGGAGATAGTCGGTGAGCGGAGCGTTAAAAACTGAACAGGATCCTTTTTGAAGACGAGGTCGAGTGTCCAATCGAGCGCGACACGCAGCTTTTTTTCAAAACGCGGCAACTTCATCAGATAGATGGTTCGCCACAGCCACCAAGCGATAAAACCGGAGAAATTACGTCCGAATATCTGCGCCACACCTGTTCGACGGCCGAGAGCGGCGAGCTGGCCGATGGTTTCGAACGAAAAAGGCCTAAGCTTGCCGCCAACGATCGACATGCGAATATTATGAGCGAGAACCTTGCCCTGACGGATGGCGTGCTGGGCCGTTGGCGGAAACGGTTTTCCGGTTTTGTCTGTTATCCAGGCACAATCACCGACAGCCCAGACGCCGTCGTAACCCGGTACACGCATGAATTCATCGGAGCATATACGGCCGGCCTGACGCTCGCAGGGCAGCTTGTCCAACAGTGGATTTGGCGCGTTGCCGGCGGTCCAAACAACCGTATTGGTCGTGATCTCGGTTCCGTCGCTAAGCCGGACTTCGTTGCCCTCGACACTTTCGAGCTTTGTGTTCAGGTGCATTTCGACTCCGCGTTCCTGCAGCTTCTTGGCGGCATACTCGCCGAGCTTTCCATTAAGTTCCGGCAGGATAGTGCTCCCCGCATGTACGAGTACGAGTCGCAGCATATCCTCGGTAAGATGGGGATAAAATCTCAGAGCGTCGCGGAGAAAATCATTGATCCCGGCGATCGTCTCAACACCTGCAAAGCCGCCGCCGGCAACAACAAAATTGAGCAGCGGCTTTCGGACAACCGGACAGCATTCGAAATCTGCCTCTTCGAGGTTTGAGATCAGATGATTGCGTAGATAGATCGCATCGCCAAGAGAGCGCATGGTCAGCGCATTTTCCTCGAGGCCGCGGTTGCCGAAAAAGTTTGTCACTGAGCCGAGGCCGAGCACGAGGTGATCGTATCCAAGGTCGTGATGGTGATGCTCTTTGCCATGAGATACGGTGACTGTCTTGTTTTTAAGATCGATGTTCTCGACACGGCCGTTGAAAACCTTTACGCGTTTCAGGAGTTTTCTAACTGGACTGACGATGTGTGTTATGTCGAGGTCACTTGCCGCTACCTCGTGCAGCATCGGCGTAAAAAGGAAAAAGTTTTCGCGGTTGACGAGGGTAACCTCAATATCCGAATGGCGAGCAAGCGTTTTATCGAGATAAAGTGCCGTATATAATCCCCCGAAGCCGCCTCCGAGGATCAGAATATGTGTTTTCTTGTTCATAAAAAATACTAAATGATGCGTGTTGATGCGCATCATCTAGCTATCACAAAAGAGACATTTATTATTCCCAATGGAAAAAAATCGGAATAAATCTAATGAGGTGGGTGATATTAATAATGAATCGACGCTAAGAGCGCTTTATCCAAGAGAAAATAAGATGAAAAAGATCACCAGTTTCGAACACATTATGGCTGCTGACCGGACGTTCCCGTTCAATTCTCAAGCCGTTCATTATGGGAAAACGCTTTCAGAGGTCCGTGACGATATGCGGCTCAAGCGTCTGCTTCAGCGAGCGGTGCTTGCGGACGCGGCGCCGCAGAGTCTGATTGATTCTATTCGCGGCAAAATAAGGGTGTGATACAATGCGGGCGGAAGCGATTTCATTACCTCACCTGGAAAAGGAAATGAGCAGCTCAGCACAGGCAGTGAGTGCAGTAAGCTCGGACGCTCAGGATGTTGATCCTGCGTCGTGGGTCGATGAGCATGGCAACTGCCTATTCAGATTTGCTGTTATGCGGGTTCGTGATGAATCGCTTGCCGAGGACCTTGTCCAGGAGACCTTTGTATCGGCGATAGCCTCGCTCGCTTCCTACGGAGGCCGAGCCAGTGAAAGAACCTGGCTGACCGGCATTTTGAAACATAAGATCATCGATCATTATCGCCGCAATAGTCGCGAGATACAGATCGATGAGGATGAGGAACTCGCGGCAGTCGGGCATTTCTTTGAAAGACCCGATGCGTGGGACGGCCACTGGGCAACGAACCTGCAGCCGGTCGATCCGGAACAAAAGCCGGACGAGGTGCTGGAGCGTGACGAGTTTTGGAAGGTAATGGACAAATGCCTTTCGGCTATGCCTGATCACATTGCAAAGGTTTTTGCCCTGCGCGAGATAGACGGCATGACGAGTGACGAAATCTGCGAGACACTACAGCTTTCGTCCAGTAATTTCTGGGTGATCATGCACCGGGCGAGGATGCAGCTGCGTCGGTGCATTGAAATAAAATGGTTCACTAAGGCGATATAAGCAAGGATGAAGAAGGCGCAACTAAAACATACACGATTCAATTTTTGGGTATGGCAAAAACTGCCGGCCTGTAAGGAGATCGTAAAGATAATAACTGCCTCGATGGACACACGAGTTTCACTGCGCGAATGGGTGTTGATGAAGATACACCTTTTCTCATGCGACCCGTGTGCAAATTTTCTCAAGCAAATTAAACTTATCGGAACCGTTTTACGGCATGGCGACGAACACATAGCCAATGCCCGGCCCCATGTTCATTTGAGCGACGACGCCCGCACTCGTATGAAACAAGCCCTCGAAAACTCCAACACCGGAGTTTGATCTAAACAAAACATAACTTTTATGGAATAGGCAGGCGGCCTGGCGCGATTTGACTTATCTTGGAGGTCAAATTTAGCCGATGCCCGACGATCTATTACACGAACATAGCCACGCACAAAATCGTTTTGCCGTTATTCCAACCGCCGAAAAGCTTGGTGCAGACAAGACCCTGACCGGCAAAGGCGTCACGATAGCCTTTTTGGATTCAGGCTTTTACCCACACCCCGATCTTATCGATCGCGTTGTCGCTTTTCATGATGTCACCGATAAAGAACGGGATATTCGCAAGATCACCGATCCAAAAGGACATCATTGGCACGGGACACAAACGGTCGTCGCGTGTGCCGGTGACGGAAGTCTGTCGGACGGAATCTATTGCGGGCTCGCGCGAGATGCGAGACTCGTTTTGGTAAAAGTTTCAGACGAAGGCCGCATACCGGACAGTCAGATCGAAGCCGGACTGCAATGGATAATCGCAAATCGGGAACGACATAACATCCGTGTGCTGAATATGTCACTTGGTGCTGACAACGATCTACCGACGGCTGAAAGTTGTATCAACAGGCTGACAGAAGAGCTGGTTGCAAAGGGAGTTGTGGTCACGGTTGCGGCGGGCAATTCATCCGATGCCCGATCCGTGCCGCCGGCAAATTCACCCTCGGTTATCACGGTTGGTGGGTTCAGCGATGAGAACCAGTTCGACAATGACAATTTTGATCTGTACCACTCAAATTTCGGACATACCATCGACGGAATTGTAAAACCTGAGGTCATAGCGCCCGCAATGTATGTCGCCGCACCGATCTTGCCTGAGACGGATGACTACGCTGCGGCCGAAGCCTTATCGATGCTGGCGGCGGCTCCGAACTACGAGTTTCGCCGCTTGTTGAAAGAACATTTTCTGACT
Source organism: Pyrinomonadaceae bacterium (assembly GCA_044230475.1). Taxonomy (GTDB): domain Bacteria; phylum Acidobacteriota; class Blastocatellia; order Pyrinomonadales; family Pyrinomonadaceae; genus OLB17. Next base: position 28,134 of record JBGARA010000001.1, read on the forward strand.
GCCAGATTATCTGAAAGCACATTGGCGCTTGGCGACGCCGATGCCCGTATTGCTGTCGAAAATGAACTATCCCGGCGCAAGATCGTTGCGACACATTATCAGCACGTCGACGGCACATCATTCGCCGCACCAATTACGGCATCAGTCGCAGCTCAAATGATCGAAGCAAATCCCGCGCTAACACCTGCGGCCGTCAAGAATATCCTCATGGCAACCGCGAAGAAGTTATCCGGCCAGCCATCAGTTAGGCAGGGATACGGCATTATCGATCCGAGTGCGGCCGTCAGCTTTGCCCGGAACGAACAACACACGCTCGAGGATACCAACTACTTTCCGCCACGTATCGACAGGTCTGAGATCGTGTTTTGCTATCACGACGATGCTGCTCGATCGGTTGAGCTGTGCGGAGATCTTAACGAATGGCGCCGCGGCGAAACCATGTTTGCGCAAAATGACGACGGCCTTTGGACTGCCGCAATACCTTGTCAGCCGACCGGAACATACCGGTATAAATTCGTTGTAGATGGCCACCGCTGGATCGAGGACCCAAGCCATGGATTTAAGGAAAGCGACGGGCTTGGCGGTTTCAACTCGCTCTTGTCGATCAAATGATATTGGAATAAATCAGTCAGGCTTAATGATTTCTTGTTGTGTAATATGCTGGAACGACTAAACAACCACTGGCCGGAATACGCGATCGAGGCATGGTGCCTGGGCACGTTCATGTTGTCGGCGTGCGCCTTTGGAGTTTTGCTTGCTCATCCATCGTCACCCGTATTTCAGCGGGATGCGGTCGTTCGAATGATCCTAATGGGCATTGCTATGGGCACCACAGCAGTCGCTATTATTTGTTCGCCGTGGGGGAAACGATCGGGCGCTCATTTTAATCCTGCGGTCACGCTGACATTCTTTCGTCTAGGAAAGATCACGCTGCCGGACGCCGCGTTCTACATTCTTGCTCAGTTCATTGGCGGCGTGATCGGCGTCGGCATTGCATGGTTAATTCTCGGTAATTTGCTCGCTGACAGCGCGGTTGATTTTGTCGCTACGCTGCCGGGCAAATATGGCGTCGGAGCGGCATTTGCGGCGGAGGTCATTATTTCATTTTTGATGATGTCGATGATCTTATTTACCAGCAACACTGCCCATTTGTCGCGTCTGACGCCGTTTTTCGCGGGGTTGCTTGTGATGCTCTTCATTGCCGTGGAATCACCTGTTTCCGGCATGAGCATGAACCCGGCCCGTACGTTTGCATCAGCGGCAGCCGCTAACAACTGGGCTGCGATCTGGATCTACTTCATTGCACCGACATTGGCAATGCTTACGGCAGCCGAGGTTTTTGTGAGGACCCGCGGGCTCGGCGCTGTCCTATGCGCAAAGCTTCATCATCACAATAAAATGCGGTGCATATTTAACTGCAATTTTCAATAAGTTTTATGACTAACGGACATTACGATCTCATCATCATCGGAACCGGCGCGGGAGGCGGAACATTGGCGCGAAAGCTCGCTCCTTCGGGAAAGAAGATCCTTATCCTTGAACGCGGAGATTTTGTGAAACGCGAGACCGACAACTGGAACTCGCGCGCCGTCAATATCGACGCAAAATACAACACCAAAGAAGTGTGGTACGACAAGGATGGCAAACCGCTCCATCCGCACACGAATTACAACGTCGGCGGAAATACAAAGTTTTACGGTGCAGCGCTTTTCCGCATGCGGCGTGAAGATTTCGGCGAGATCAAGCACTACGATGGCATTTCACCCGCATGGCCAATTACCTATGACGAGCTTGAGCCGTATTACACGCTGGCCGAGCAGCTTTATCATGTGCATGGCACCCGCGGAGAAGATCCGACTGAGCCTGAAGCGAGCAGCGAATTTCCGCATCCGGCGGTGAGCCATGAACCCCGCATTCAGCATCTCGCAGAGGATCTTGCAGCGATGGGCGTGAAGCCATTTCATGTCCCGCTTGGTGTTCAGTTAAAAGAGAATGACCGGAAAAGCCCGTGCATCCGCTGCGCGACCTGCGACGGTTTTCCGTGTCTGATGAACGCAAAATCGGATGCGCAAGTTTGCGGTGTGGAACCGGCGTTGAATTTTGACAATGTTACGCTACTGACAAATTCCCTCGTAAAAAAACTCGAAACCGATGCTACCGGACGAGTCGTTTCGGCAGTCGTTGTGGAACGCGAAGGCCAAACAGAAAAGTATTCGGCCGACACTGTTGTTCTTTCTGCCGGTGCTATAAACTCGGCGGCGCTGCTTCTTCGCTCGGCAAATGAACTGCATCCTAACGGCCTTGCAAATTCGTCTGACCAGGTCGGCCGAAACTACATGGGCCATGTAAATTCCGTTCTGCTTGCGGTATCAAAATGCCCTAATCCAACGGTCTTTCAAAAGACGCTTGCAGTCAACGATTTCTATTTCGGCTCGGAAGATTTTCCATATCCAATGGGACACATTTCGTTTGTTGGAAAACTCGATGGTGTTACGCTTTCGGCGGGAGCTCCGGCGATCGCGCCGGGCTTTGCACTCGATCAGATGGCTAAACACTCGCTCGATTTTTGGCTGACGACCGAGGACCTGCCGAGGCCTGAAAATCGAGTCACTTTGAACAAGAACGGCGACATCGTTCTATCTTATACGCCGAATAACATCGAACCGCATAAGCGCCTTCAGGGCAAACTGAAGCACCTGATGAACAACCAGCGCAAATGCGAGATCCACGGAGACGAATGTCATCAGGGACTGTTTGCCCGCAATCTTTACCTTGCAAATCAGATCCCGCTCGCCGGTGTAGCTCATCAGAACGGAACTGTGCGATTTGGCGATGATCCTGCGACCTCAGTCCTTGATCGAAATTGTAAGGCGCATGATCTGGATAATCTCTACGTCGTCGATGGCGGTTTTTTTCCGTCCAGCTCCGCGGTCAACCCGGCGCTGACGATAATGGCAAACGCGTTGCGCGTTGGGAGCCATCTCTTGGGAACTAACAACTAATGCGAAATTTAAGGAAATACACAGGACGTATTCGACTTGGCTGGTCAATAGTCGGCTTAGCTCTATTGATCGGATTAATTTCGTCAGCGTACGGACAAGCGGTCTCTCGTATCGAGACGGTAGGCTTTACGGTGTCTGACATGGACAAAGCGATCGACTTCTACACACGCGTGCTTTCGTTTGAAAAGATCTCGGATACCGAAATCTATGGGCCGGAGTTTGAACATTTGACCGGAGTATTTGGAGCGCGGGCGCGCATTGTAGATCTGAAACTTGGCAGCGAGAAACTCGAACTAACAGAGTATCTAACTTCGCAGGGACGACCTGTGCCGGTCGATTCACGAAGCAATGACCGTTGGTTCCAGCACATAGCGATCATCGTATCCGATATGGATAAGGCCTACGCTGTGCTGCGTGCAAACAAAGTGCGTCACGCGTCAACCGGCCCGCAAATACTTCCGTCCTACATAACGGCCGCAGCGGGAATAAAGGCTTTTTATTTTAAGGATATCGACGACCATGTGCTTGAGATATTGCAGTTTCCCGCAGATAAAGGCGCTGCCAAATGGCACGAGCTTGAGAAAAGCGGAAAGTTGTTTCTGGGTATAGACCACACTGCGATCGTCGTTGGGGATTCTGAAACGAGCCTTAGATTCTATCGTGATACTTTAGGCCTGACCGTCGCCGGTACGAGTGACAACTACGGTCCGGAGCAAGAGCACCTGAACAACGTTTTTGGTGCAAAACTTCACATCACCGGACTAAGGACAAAAGAAGACGGTATCGCGGTCGAGTTCCTTGAATACAACGCGCCGACCGACGGACGAGTATTTCCGCGCGACACGCGAAGCGTTGACTTGTGGCATTGGGAGACTACTTTTACAACGCCTGACGCCGTCAAATTACTCACCAACTATAAGGCCGATCTTATCTCAAGCGGCATTGTAATTTTTCCAAACAAACAGCTTGGCTTTAGCGATGCTGCGATGTTTCGCGACCCCGATGGACACGCGATCAGACTGATCAAAAGATAACGCTATGAAATTTATTTATATACCACTACTGGTTCTCGTTGCTGTCTTTGCGGGCGCATGTTCACGTCGTGAAGGTATTGAGGCGATAAACACTGACGCGGCGGGGCTAGCGGTTCGCGGATATGACGCAGTTGCTTTTTTTGCCGAAAGTGCAGCCGTGGAAGGCATTCCATCATTTGAATACACATGGAATGGAGCTAAATGGCTTTTTGCCACGGTCGAGAACCTAGAAAAATTCAAAGCCGATCCCGTTGCATATGCACCCCAATTCGGGGGCTATTGTTCGTATGCGGTGTCGCATGGTTACACTGCCGATGGCGATCCCCGGACATGGAAGATCGTCGATGGCAAACTCTACCTGAATTACAACCGGGAAGCGAAAGAAGCTTGGGAAAAAGAACAGGATCAATTCATACAAGTCGGAGAAAAGAACTGGAAGGAATTTCAGAAGAAAAAACCACAGCACAAAGGCTAGAGCCTTTTTCATAGCAAAAGCAGGAATAAATCACTAAACTCACCGGCTTTATCTATACGAGATGACCGCTCTGGCGGCTTAATAATATGAAAGCAATTGCAGTAAAACCCGGAATTAAAAATTCCGTACATATCGTTGAAATGCCGAAGCCTTCGGTTGATGACGTGCCGAATGGCCGGGGCGTGCTCGTAAAGGTTCTACGTGTCGGTGTGGATGGCACTGACAAGGAGATCAATAACGCCGAATATGGTGCTCCGCCGCCTGGGGATGATTTCCTCGTGATCGGTCACGAAGGCTTCGGCGTAGTCGAAGAGGTCGGCGATGCAGTGCACGAGCTAAAGGTGGGCGACTACGTGGTCGCGACGGTTAGGCGACCGGGGTCTAGTATCTATGACGTTATTGGCACGAATGATATGACGACCGACGACGCGTATTTCGAACGCGGCATCAATCTACGTCACGGCTTCATGTCGGAATATTATGTGGACGATGCGGAGTTCATCGTAAAGGTGCCAAGAGGGCTGAAAGATGTGGGTGTCCTTCTTGAACCTATGACCGTGGTGCAGAAAGGCATAGCTCAGGCTTACGAGATCCAGCGGCGGCTTCGCGTCTGGAAACCGAAACGCGCCGCTGTTCTCGGCGCAGGCACTATAGGGTTGCTGGCAACACTGGTGCTTAGACTTCGCGGGTTTGAAGTCGTGACGTTTGGGCGCAGTCCAAGGCCATATCTCAATTCCGATCTCGTTGAAGCGCTGGATGCAACATATATATCAACAGAGGACATTTCGGTTCCGGACTTTGCTGCCACTGAGGGCGCCTTTGACATCATTTTTGAAGCGACCGGATTTTCACCCATTGTCTTTGACGCAATGCAATCGCTTGCAAAAAATGGCGTTCTTGTTCTATCAAGCGTTACGGGCGGCGACCGCAAGGTTGAAGTGCCCGCCGACAAGATCAATCTCGACTTTGTGCTTGGCAACCGAGTGATGGTCGGAACCGTCAATGCGAATCGCGAATACTTCGAATCTGGCGCAAAAGACATGGCCCAGGCAGTACTGGAATATGGTGATTGGCTCTCGAGCCTACTTACCCACCCGGTAGCCGGATTAGAAAACTATCCCGAACTATTTGAGAAACTGACCGCCACGGAAAACGTCATCAAAGCATATTGTCAGGTCGCTGCAGAGACCGTTGTTTCCACAATAGCCGCGACGTAACTACTAGAAGAATATGTTCCCCATTGTGCATTCTTCCTCCCGTAAATGGAAACACAAAACTGGTGGCATAAGTCTAAACCATCCCGAAAAGAGGTTGGTGATTAAATCAACCATACATCTTAACGAGTTTCTGAGAGGAAAAGACTGGCTGCCGCAAAGGCAAAAACTATTTCAACTTTCTTGAAAAATTAGTGGGTGGTATTGACAATGTTCTAAGTCGATGCTAATCATAGAAGCTAATTTAGCGACGTAGAGTAAGCTGAAACATTTATCGGGAGAATAGTTGTTTCATTCCTACTACCATTCGGGGTTGTTCCGAATGAGAAAGGCGAGTTTTATGTCAGATGTCCCAAATCTAAAGTTATTTTCCATTGAAACTTCCACCGGGTTTCGATCTCAAAGTACTCGAGGTTGTGCGTGTTACGCACCTCACGGGACCATACTAGGGCATAAAACAAACACTTATAAAATCAAAGCCGATTATCTTGTTGCAAGATAGTCGGCTTTTTTGATTGAAAATGAGAGTTACTCGACAGAGTTTGATCTGGCAAATTAAATAAAATGCCTGACCGGTAATTGGCGTTACCGACCAGGCAGTTTGGTTCACTTTTAGGAACGAAATGTTCCATAAAATGCGAACGGTCACAACCCGCATTTTATAACATTCCCGTACTAACAGCCAAACGATAATTGAGTTCTGAATGACTCGCGCATCGACAGCGATTCATTCGCTCTTTCCAACATAAAGTAAGGAAGTTATGTCTAAACAAAAAATAGAACCTAGCAAAATGAGATTACCGGACAACGGCCTGGCTTTGTCAACAATTGATCGTCTTCTAAAAGAACCAAAAAGAAATGGCCTTTCGGGTTTGGTAACCGGGCATTGGTTCAAAGGGGCGATAGCAGTTTTTGTGCTGATGCTAGCCCTCGGCGTATTCGCCAAAAAAGGCTGGCTGCCCCACACCGATAATCTGACGGGAAAGAAAACCGGCTGGTTCGGAACTGAACTGCCCAAAAGCATCCCCAATACCTGGAATCCTTTCGCCGAGCCTCCACCGTCGCCGACACCACAGTTGAGCAAAGAGTACATTTATGCGGGCTCTCGGCTTGTTTCGATTGCTGATGCAGCTGCAAATGCTTCTACATCAATGGATCTTGCAGTTTGGAGGCCGTCAACAGGGGCTTGGATCATCTTTGACGGAGATTCCACAGAGCCTCCGCCCGCCGCGACGCTGGGTCAGAGCGGAGATATTCCTGTCATTGGCGATTTTGATGGAGACGATAAAACGGACTTTGTTGTCTTTCGTCCATCTGAAGGCCGAACTTATGTCATTCGTTCGGCAGATAGCACCAGCTATTCGGTGCAGATCGGAACATCGGGTGACGTGCCTGTCGCGGCTGATCATGATGGCGATGGCAAGACGGACGTAGTGCTATGGACGGCCTCGAATCAAGATTGGAAGGTAGTCGAAAGTAGTACTAGCGCATTTACGAATACAATATTTGCCGGCTCAATAGATGATAAACCGGTTCCTTGTGATTTTGATGGCGATGAAAAGGCAGACATCGCTTACTGGCGCAATTCGGACAGCTCTTTTGTATCAGTAGATAGTGCTGATGGTAATGACCGAGCGACCGAGATTGGAGCATCTGGAGATAAGCCTGTCTGTGCAGACTATGACGGTGACGGCAAAGATGATCCCGCTGTGTTTCGCAATTCGAATGCGACTTGGTTCATAAAACAGAGTTCTGATGGGCAAACGCAGGCGATTCAATTCGGAGCGTCCGGCGACATACCCATTCAAAATGATTACGATGACGACGGGAAGGTCGATATCGCAGTCTTCCACCCCGTCGCCGGGACAAATATCGCGTATTGGTACATACGCCAAAGCCATGACCAATCAACCCGAACCGAAACCTTCGGCCGTCCAGGTGACATACCGGTTCCGGCTTATTACAGAAGATGACAATAGCGTCGAAAATAATTTCTGTAGAAATATGTTTGAAAAAAGAGGACTACTGCTATGAAACGTAATGGAAAAGTAATCGTGATTTCAGTTTTCAAGTGCGATAATCAAGCTGGATGGTTGAGACGCATTCCTGACGCTCTAGTCATTATTTTGCTGTCAGTTTTTATCCTTGGCGCACAGGAATTTAGTTCCGGCGGGTCGGCTCTACCCTCAAAACGTGATACGGCGAATTCAGCTGAATGGAACATAAAAAGTTTAGCGAGGGTTAACCCAACAACTCTGGCAATGGAGATGACTTTACCGGTAATCTCATACCCTGGACGAAACTCCAAGGGATTGTCGGTTGATTTTCGATACTCTTCAAATCTTTGGAGACAAGAGGGCACGCACACCTGGTGGCTTCCGGGTGGTAGTGGAAACCGACAGTATATCTCAGATATATTTGCATTATATGCGGAACACTCTGCAGCCGGTTGGACAAGTTCTTTACTGCCCCCGAGGTTGGACATAGAGACGGCAACGTACAACTTCATGGGCAACCCTTATGGCGATTCGGTCAACGGGGGAATTCTAAATGAGGACTTTCAGGCAGCACTCTATTCAATTCTTGGACAAGGTTCATCGCTCACAGGGAGCGTCTGTCACCTTGGTTGCACAACATGGGCAATTACCGTCGATGGCCAAGGTGACCTTGTTCGCGCGGTTTGCGCGGCGTATTCTTATTCGAGATGTTCCAGTCCATATGACGATCCCGACCCTGGCGTAACACCAATCGAAAATGCGAATAATCTGTACTATGTGAAGCGACTTAGAGTCGTCATGCCTGATGGTTCAACGCATGAGTTTCGACAAAGCGATGAAGTTATTCAATGCGGAGACTTTCAGAATGGATGTACCGGCAGCTTTGAAGGGCCCTTCCTTTCTGTGGATGGATCTGGAATGATCCTGAAAAAAAATACGGGAGGCGGCTATACGCTTCTTTTGCCGAGTGGTGATTTCTATACTTTTCCATCTGCTCAACAAAGTATGGGCGGTCATTACGCGAGTACGTTCACGGATGTTAACGGTAATCGAATGTCTTATTCCGAAACCGAGCAAAATTTCGGAACCGATGGAAAATGGACCGACACTCTTGGACGTCACATAACGGATCCTATACCTCATGTCTGGCATGCACAAACACAGCCTCTGGGCACTCGCGAATTTACTGTTCCTGGCATTGACGGGGATCCGTCGCAGAGCTACCAGATCGTATGGAAAAACTTAAAACCGGTTGGATGCGAGACCAGCACTGATGAAAATTGTGTTGGAGCTGACCATATTACAACAGGTGGGGCTCTTGAGAATCAGTCTCAAAGGCTTTATTACAGCAATCGGTTTCTCTGCACAGGCTATCTAAAATATGACCTTAAAATCAATCCGGATCACCCTGACGAAGCCGATGAAGTTCTTTTTACCGAGGTCACAACCGGCGTACGTCCTTGCAATCCAATAGACATCCGACGCGATTCAAACGGAAATCCAATACTTATAGATGGTTTTCCAATAGCGGATGGTGTCCGTTTTAATCCGGTTGTGCTTTCTGAGGTAACACTACCCAACGGACAGAGCTATAAGTTTGGCTACAATCAGTATGGTGAGATTACACGAATCAAATATCCGACCGGTTCGTTTGAAACATTTGAATACGGCAAGGTTGCGCCGCTATCCGGGCTGGGCGGTTTCAATGAACCCTACGAAGAAACTAATCGTGGAGTAAAGATAAGAAGGGTATTTGATGCATCAGGAACGCTACAGCAAAAGTGGACATATTTTTCCATCATAGATTATCAGAATTTTACTCAGAATAATTATCCCGTAATTGTAACTACTACTTCATCAAAGGCCTCTAATCCTGAGGCCGTTGGCACGAAGACCGTGAAGTACATTCTTAGAGATAATGAACAATCATTGTTTGGATATAACGACCCTAAGGCAGGCTCTCCATACGACGAAAGAACATACGATGAAAATAATGAATTACGCTCACGAGTTCTGACAGAATATACAACAAAGGACCACCCGTTAGGTACAATAACCGCTCGCCGAGACGTTCGTGTAAAACGTCGCATCTCGATGATTCTCGAGCCTGGTTCTGCTTATGCATTAGCAACGCTGAATGAGACAACTTATGATGAAAATGGCAACACGGACCCGTCTTTTTTCTCGCATCTAAATGTCAAGTTAAAAAAGAGTTATCACTATGTGCCGATCCCAATTTCAACTGCGTCAAGTCCATTATTAAACTGGGCGACAATTGACAATAATCTTTGGTTTCCGTCCACCAAACTGGCAGCGGTATCAGAGATGGATTACTCGTACAGTTCAAATTACAAGGAGCGCGGAATTCTCGGTCTTCCAATCGAATCTCGATTACTAAATCCCCAAAATCAGACTGAGATTCTAGCACAATCGCAGGTGATATATGACGAACAAGGCGAAGACTACTCTATGGTCGATTATGGATCGACAACCAGTTATCAAACTCCAACTGGAACCTACGCCCATTTACGCGGGAATCCTACCACTAAGCGAACCTGGAATAAGGACACGAATACTTGGATCGAGACCCATACTCAATTTGATAATTTTGGCAATGTGCGGAAGGTATGGGACACGTCGGGTGATTTAAGCAGGTTCCTAGAGTATGAGTACGATTCGATTTATAAATACGCATATGTTACCAAAACGAAAGCGCCTGCGCCTGATCCTAGTGGTGTGCATGGGATGACGATCGGCTCAGAGATTACGCGTACTTTTGATTTTACGACCGGTGTTCCGCTTTCGGTCACAGATGCGAACGGTCAAACTGCTACAACCGAATATGATGACATGCTGCGCCCGATCAGGATAAACCCTCCGGCGGGTGGAGCCATCTCGGAAACTGAGTATAACGATACTGAAAGATGGGTTAAATCCAGACAACAGATCGACGGGACAAATTGGGCTGAAAGAACGACCTACTTCGACACTCTTGGACGTCCTTTTAAGTCAAAAACGAAGGATGCGCAAGGCGATGTTTTTAGTGAGATCAAATATGACAATTTGGGGCGTATTGAAAAGGTCTCAAATCCGTATCGCCTTGGCGAAACTATGTTTTGGTCGAAACCTCGATATGACGCAGCTGGTCGCGTTGTTGAAACATTCGCCCCCGCGCCGGATGGTCAAGCAGGAGCAAGTTTGGGTACTGTTCAGTTTGGAATTTCTACCGAAAATGGTCTTGTCGGCGGTTTTACTGTTGCAACGGATGCTTCTGGAAGAAAGAGTCGCACAATTTCAGGCATATACGGAATAATGCGCGTGGACGAAGCGACTGGCATGGGCGGCACGGTCGATCAGGATTTGGGTTCTCTAGCCAGCCCTAATCAGCCAACCTCATACACCTACAACATAAAAGGCGAGCTTGTAAAAATCACTCAGGGCAAGGCTGGACAGCCGGGACAGCCTATTCAGAATCGTTATTTTATGTACGATTCGCTCGGGCGACTTATTCGTGTTAGTCAGCCGGAGCAATCGCCGAATAGTGCCTTGACAACGAGCGGCAATCCCGAAAACAACAGTTGGACAGCAGGGTTTACTTATGATGTTTTTGGAAACGTCGTAACAATGACCGATGCGAAAAACACAACGATCACGAATGAGTATGACAAGGCAAGCCGCCCGACCAAACGGCTCTATTCCGATGGAACTACACCGCCGGTTGAGTACTTTTATGACGGTAAAGGTTTGCCAGCAGTTCCTCAGTTCTCCCGCGGTTCGATAACAAAGGTTACCAACGGCATTTCCGAAGACAGGTTTACGACTTTTGACAATCATGGCCGCCTGCTTGCGAGTCAGCAGATAACCGACGGGCAGACCTATGGCTTCGGTTATCAATATAATCAATCAGGCGGGCTTGTACAGGAAACTTATCCCAGTGGTCGAACAGTAAAGAACTATCTCAATAGTGACGGCGGGCTTAATGCAGTCAAGACGAAAGTGTCCGGTGCGATACTCAAACCGGTTGTGTCGAATATCGACTACTCTGCGAGTGGCGATGTTCGCAAGATACAGCTTGGCAATAACTTGTGGGAAACGGCCGTTGTCAGCGAGCGGTCGCAGTTGATGCAGATCGGACTGGGGACGACTGAGACGAACAAGAATCTCCTAAAGATTGATTACGAATACGGAGAATTATCCGACGACGGCAGCTCGGTCGATCGTGCAAAGAACATTGGGATGATCGCGCGGACTACGACGACGATACCGACGACGAGTTTTACGCAGACTTTCAAATACGATGCGATCAACCGTTTGAAAGAGGCGAAGGAAAAGACGGGGACGCAGACGAATTGGCAGCAGACTTTTGGGTATGACATATTCGGCAACCGGACTTCGTTTTCTCAGACTGTTGGCAATCAGCAGCTTCCGATAAATAATCTCACGCATCCGGCGATTGATCCGGCAAATAATCGATTCACGACTGGTCAGGGGTATGTTTACGACTACAACGGCAATCTGATACAAGACGCCGAGGGGCGGCACTTCACGTTCGACGGGAATGATAAGCAGACGGAAGTAAGAAATGCTAATAACGACATCGTAGGGCAGTATTATTACGATGCCAGCGGTGCGAGGGTCAAGAAGGTCGTGCCTTCGACGGGTGAGACGACGGTGTTTGTTTACGATGCGGGCGGAGCTTTGGCGGCGGAGTATTCGACGGTTGCGCAGACCGAGATTCCGACGACGAGCTATTTGACAACCGATCATCTCGGCAGTCCGCGGGTCATCACAGATCAGAACCAGAACGTCGTTTCCCGACGCGATTTCATGCCGTTTGGTGAAGAGATCGGCGAAGGAGTTGGCGCTCGGACCGCGGCTCTGAAGTATTCGGCAAGCGGTTCGGACAAGATCAGAAAACGCTACACCGGCTACGAAAAAGACCCCGAAACCGAACTAGACTTTGCCGAAGCGAGATTGTATCAAAACAAACACGGCCGCTTCACCGCCGTCGACCCGCTAATGTCGAGCGCGAGTCCGACCAACCCACAAACATTCAATCGATACGCCTACACGGGTAATAATCCCGTTAACAATATCGATCCGAGCGGCCTTTGTGTTATCGATAGCAAAGAAGATGGAATGCCCTGTAATAATTTTAAGGGTCAGGTCTATCAGAACTCAGACAAGACATTTTCTACTAGCTCAGCCGATGGTGGAACTGCTTATAATGGACCAACGATTACGAGAACTTTTTATGGGATTGTTTATGAGATATCGGCAGGTGGTTGGAGGCAAGTCGGAACTTCTGCGGAAGTGCTTGCCCAAGCCCGTGCAATAATCCGAGGCTCATCCGCCGGAACGGCTACCGATCCGGTTTTGGCCGGATCGTCATCCCCCAATGGCGCACATGCGCCTGCTGGAGCACTGTCGCTGCCCTGCCCGGCAGCTGCTTCGGGCTGCGGGAGCGGAAACGAAGTAGCTGACCATTTGGTTGAGGGAGCCAGCCCCGAGGAAGTAGTTGAATTAATTCATACTACGATGGACGGCTTGGCAGCAACTGAAATCCCATTAATTTCTCAAGGAGCAGGCATCGGCAGTGCATTGATTGACGTTGGTCATCGCGACTGGGTCGGGGCAGGCATGAGTATAGCAGGACTATTGCCATTTGCTGGAGATGCTGCAGACGCGGCAAAAATTGCTCGCCGTGTTGGCAAAGCTACACATGTTGCAGAAGAGGTTGTGGAGAGTGCTAAAGTTAGTGAAGGAATTTACGAATTTGTTGCAACCACTGGAAAGACATATGTAGGGCAATCGGGGAATATTGCGAAGAGGCTTGAACAGCATATTGCATCTGGTTTATTAGAACGTGGAGCTGCCGTTGAGACAAAACAAGTTCTAGGCGGAAGAACGGCGAGAGAGATAGCTGAACAGCTACGTATCAATGCTTTAGGTGGTGTTGAAAAGCTCCAAAACGTACGTAATCCTATTGGTAAGGCTAGAGAATATTTATTAAGCGGACTATGAATGAGGTTGATTTTGAACAAGGACAGTTTGGTACAAAAGCGACAATCCAAGCTGAGTGGCACAATTCGTTGGTAGAGGTTCTTCTCAAACGAGATATTTGTGAACTTGAGCTGAACACTGGTAAAGGCTGGAGAGGCAAGAGCATTGAATTCTTGAAAGAGTTTCCCGAGCTCAAATCTTTAATTGTCCTACATCAATCGTTAGATGCAATCAAACCGATACAATATTTGCATAAATTGGTTCATTTACACCTAGAGACCTACAGCGATATTCCGGTTGATTTTAATGCGTTCCCTAATCTTACCGATTGTTGGTTCGAGTGGATAAAAGGTTCTGACTCTCTATTTGATTGTACAGGTTTGACGATTCTTGGGATCAATAATTATAAGAAAAAGAGTAGCAAACCGTTTACAAAACTAGTGAATCTTGAAAAATTGACTTTGTTGAATTCCAGCATCGAAGATTTGGACGAAGTTTTTGGGTTAACCAACTTAACGTATCTAAGGTTGGCAAATCTTAGAAGAATCACTTCGGTCAATGGGATACAAAATCTAAGGAATTTGAAGGAGTTGGAAATAAACAGATGCAAAGGGATAGATTCGGTTTCCGAAATATTTACTTTGAACAAGTTGAAACTTTTGTTTCTCCTCGATTTAGGAGATATTGAAACTATTCGAGGAATCGAAGATCTTTCGGAACTTCAGAAGTTTGTTTTCTTTGGATCTACCGATATCGCTGATGGAGATTTGTCACCAATTCTAAAGTTGAAAAATTTGACAAAAATAGCGTTTCAAAACCGCAAACATTACACACATCGCAGCGAGGATTTTGAAAAATTCATTCCTAAAATTTCGTAAGCAATCTGAAGCGCCCGACAATCGATTAGACGAAAAATGAAAATTCACGACTGTTCAGGGGTATGTTTACGACTACAACGGCAATCTGATACAGGATGCCGAGGGCGGCATTTCAAATGCGAATGGCAGACCTAAATCGGATCTTTGCAATCGACGAACCATTTGTTCTTAACGAAGTTGGCGTTCAACGACTTGAAGCTGTCTTAATGCGCGTGCGTCCAAAACTTGTAATTATCGATCCGCTTTTTTCATACGCGGGAAGAATTGATATCAATAGGGACAAGGAAGTTCGCAAAGTAACCCGTGAATTGGCTAGGCTCGCGGAAACTTATGAATGTGCAATCATAGCGATTCGACATCTTGGAAAAAGCAAAGGTTTAGGCGATGCAAGAAGCGCCGGACTTAATGGTATTGGCTGGCGAGCTTCTTCGCGATCGGTTCTTCTTGCAGGGCGTGACCCAAACAACAAAGACTCGTCGGCGATTGTGTTGACGAAGAGTAACTTGGGGCCATCCAAAGCACGCGCGATAGCGTACAAAATTGAAGACGGAAAAATTTCATGGGCTGGTGAAAGCTCACTCACAGCAGAGACAATACTTTCATTTCCAGAAAATGAAGAAACGCGTGTGATAAAGACCGAGTCCATTGAATTTCTACGTCAGGCATTAGCAGAAGGCGAGCGGGCGGTAGCGGAAGTTCTCGATGAGGCAAAGGAACACGGAATTACTCCTAAACAGTTGCGCACAGCGGGAACGAAGATCGGTATTTTGCGACGGCGAGAAGGCTTTGCAAAAGGGTGGCTTTGGAAGCTGCCAAATTCAGCTTAGTCAAAAACGTACAGATGCCACACAAAAGAATGTGTCATCTATGGATAAACACAATTGGCTGTTCTTAATCGAGGCAGTTCAACAGTTTTGATAAATAATCGATTTGGGGTATCATTTTCAGAACAATCACCTTTCTGTATCCGAAAAGCATGGATTTGAATACTCTACCCGCAACGGTATTTCCTACTCTTCTTTACGAAGTACTCGGTCAGTCCTTACGAAAAACTCTTTCGTCAAATGATTATATGCGTATTGCCGAGGTGTTGGAGGAGACTATGCGGGTAAGAAGACAGGTTGTTTTGATGCTTGCTAATCTGGAAACTGAGGCTGAACCAATCTCTACTTTTAAAACTCTCTATAAAGATGTGCAATTCCCCGACCACGGATACATCTTCGGGCTGTATCTTCTTGGAGATTATTTATCTGCGGCAGAACAAATGGAAAAGGAATTCGAAAAAACCAATTTCAATATCTTCGAATCTATTAGGCACCGGAAAATAATTTTAGGAACTAATGAGGCTCAACAGTCTCTGAGAGAATTAATCTTCAATTGGCTTTCTAATACTGAATACGCATCTTTAATGTTCAAAACTCGCGAAAAAAATCCGGCAAGTGTTTTCGCAAAAATGGTTAATCGGAATATGATCAACCTATCCCAGCTGATTAATCAACAACCGGAGCAGTTAGATTTTGAATTTTTGCCATACGACCTTGTTGGCGGCAGGATAATAGTATCTACAACAAATGAAATTGAATTTAGTAGCCTTGTGGCTAATCTTCGCGCCTATTTTGAAAAAGCTGACGCGCCTCTAACGGATCAACGAGTTTTTTGTACCCCCGAACTACGCCGGGCGTCGATGACTGGGAAACTTAGAACCAATGAACAACTGGTTCCTTTTCAGTTACACATATGGGATGTTCGAGCCGAACGCTTTGAATCTATGAGTTATGGCAATTACAAGATGAATAAAATTGCATACCCAATAATTGCTCGGTGGAGAGACCACCTAGAAGCACCGCTGTCATCCTTGGAGTACTCAAATCTTGTTGTGTCGAGTCTGTCTGCCGGCCGAGCCAAAGCTCTTGCGATGCCGTGAGTTGGAGAAGTTGGACTATTTTTTTCACTTAACGAGATAAATATGATCCAGAGATTTTCATAAATCAAAAAAGGAGGGATTCAGAAAATGCATCCGCTAATAGAAAAATTCAATCCTGACCGCCTGACCATAAAGGAATTTGACAATTGGTTGATAACGGTTCGAACGAAACAGGTAACCTTAGGCTGCACAGTTATTATTCTGAAGAGGGTTGTCGGTTCCTTGGCGGACTTGTTGCCGAGTGAGGCAGAGGAATTTATCGAAGCCGCAAGATGGTTTGAGCGCTCCGCAAGTGACCTTTTTTCAGCGGAAAAATTTAATTATATAGCGGCGAGGTTGCATTTTATGATGCCCTCGCCGACAACGAGGCTTCCGTCCGAGAGCTAGGCGATGAAACACTGAAAAAAATTGCAATTGAGCTTACGGAAAATCTTCGAAAAAGCACAACAGTAGATTGGGCGGTCCGGGAAACAGTCCGCGCAAGATTAAGACTAATGGTTAAGCGAATTCTGCGAAAGTACAAATATCCACCTGATAAGACCGAAGCCGCCATAGATCTCGTCCTTCAACAGGCAGAAACTCTGTCCGAAGAATGGACGTCTTAAGCACCTTATAAATTGCTTAATAAAAGTTTGGCACACCATTGGCACACCAAGGGCAGATTTTGCCGATTTGGACAAGAATCCTTAAGCAGTCTAAATGTTGAAATGATTAGGGATAAGGTGGAGCCACCCGTCGGATTTGAACCGACGACCTTTCGATTACGAATCAGTTTTGGTTTGTCACATACGTGTACTTGACATAACAAATGATCGCCAGAAATGGCTCTATATGCTATAATTTACCGTAGTTTACGGTGAAGCAACGAATGAACCGATAACATTCGATAACAACAGTTATCACAAGAGTCTTAGACACTTTTCTAGACATTTTTTGTGAATGAGCACAAGTCAGACCAAACATACTAAACGCAAGCGAGCGGCTCCAAGGTACTGGGTAGAGCGCAAAGGTCGGCTTTATGCGCGGTTTCAGTATCGACTCGAGAGTGGCGAATATAGGACGAAATACCGGCGAATCACGGACAAACGGACGGCTCGGAACATCGTCGAGAAGATGCGGCGCGAATTAGATGAGCGCGGTGAAGAAGGGCTCAATGCCGAGAAGATGACCTTCAACCAGCTGGCTGATGAGTACACAAAGATCGAGCTTGTGGAGGCAGTTTATCGTAATGGCATAAAGGTCCGAGGTAGACGGTCGCTGCAGCCTGTCCGGTCCGCGCTCAAGCTTCTTCGAAGTCACTTTGGCAAACGGCCAATCGCCAAAATAAAGGTGGGCGATGTTAAGGCGTTCAAAAATGAGCGGATCATGACGCCCGTTGAAAAGGAGATCAAAGTTCGCCATAGGATTACAAATCCGACTACGGGCCGGAAGAAATGGCTGGTCGTAAAAGAGAAGCTCTCTAGCCCACGTAAGATGGCGAGTGTCAACCGTGAGCTTGCTCTTCTGCGTGCCGTCCTTAACTTCGCGGTCGCGAACGAATGGCTTGTTGTTAATCCGTTTGCGCGCATTAGGGGAATTATTTCTCCCGCAACTGAAGTCGAACGCGACAGAGTTTTGAGTTTTGACGAAGAAGAGCGACTCCTCGCCGTTTGCGTCGACGATCGGGCTCACATCAGACCAATCCTCATTTGTGCTCTCGACACGGCGATGCGGCGTGGCGAGATTTTCAAGATGACCTGGGCGGATGCCTCATTCGAGACAGGCGAGATTATCATCCCAGCCACAAATAGCAAGACGGAACACTCGAGGACCGTTGCGATGACAGACCGCCTGCGTCAAGAACTGTTGAGTCTTTGGGAAGTATCGCCGAAAGATCTGAACCAGCGCGTCTTTGGTGTAACCAGCGACATCAAACATGCATGGGCAACCGCTTGTCGCTTAGCAGATATAACCGACTTTCGCCTGCATGACTGTCGGCACACCGCGACGACGCGAATGATCGCAGCCGGCTCTCCGCACACGGAGGTCATGAAAATAACAGGACACCTTCAGCTGAAGACATTCCTGCGATATCTGACGATCACCAAGCCTACAGCGACCCGCGTTGCCTCTCAGCTTAATGACTATCTTTCAAGAAATACGGCCGCTGAGCATACATCGGAATACGTTCAATAAGCCAGCGGCAGAGGATTGATCGACTGGGCTATTTCAGAGATCAAAGACGTTTGTTCTCATTTCTGGAGAGATAGATAAGTAAATGCTTTTCTTTTGAATATAGAATTCTAGAGCCTACGCGAAAAAACGAGATGTCCCCTGCAATCCGCTTCCTCGACAGGGTCATTTTCGATACGCCGAGAAACTTGGCGGCCTGCGCCTCACTCAATAGAGACTCACGGGGCTCGGGTTTAATTTGTGCCGCGTTGCCGCCGTTAGAGTCTGATGACGCTGGCGCGTCCAGTAGAGAGCACGAGTAGCTAAACTCCAGCCTGATCGAATCTTTACATACGACGACCCGATCGCACATATGCTCGATCAACAAGCGGCGATCTTTTGCCGGCAGTTCATACCAATGATCATAGAGCTCCGAGGTTTCGAAGATCGACCTGTCGCCGAGCTTAGTGTGAAGGATCTCCTCAAGGTCACTCTCTCCGATCTTTCGACGACAGCCGCTACAGGCATATTTTGATGAGCCGCTCGATACCAACATCTTCCCACCGCAGTCACAATAGACGAGACCAGTGAACAAACGTAGCGTCTGTTTTGTCCGGCGATCAGCCAACAAAGCCTGGGCGTTTTCCCAGATTTCCTTGGTGACGAGAGGTTCAAGCGATAGGGAACCACGGTTAACTTCGGGTTTACCGATGACAATCGGATCCGTCAATAACCTGCCGATCGTAGTATCCGAGAATAGCGAGCCGTTGCGTGTGCGGTGACCGAGGTCGTTTATAACCTTAGCGACCGTTTTCTTTCGGCGGTGTTTGAGAAAGAGCTCAAAGATAAGCTTTCTAACAGGAGCCTCGGTCGAGTCTAGGACTAGCCTGGCTCCGATCCACTTGTAACCGAAGGGAGCGATACCGCCGTGAGCTTTATTTGAACTTTTACTCATCACCACTAGGAGTTTTCTTGCCGCAGGCCTTTTTTAAGATGTTGCCTATCAAGTCTCTCTTGGCCCGAGCTTCCGCTTCGGAGGTTTGCCTTATTACGGCCGTCACTTTATATCCTTTGATCTTCTCTTCCTTTGTCCCAAGGATCGGCTCCGACATAGGCAACGAAGCGAGAAAGAGATGCAGATGTTCCGGCTCGAGAAAACTGAGGCGTGCAGTGGACTGAGGACTGAGCGTTTCGTCCGCGACCAATCGAACCCGGCGCAGGTGGGCGGTATCCGTTGAGAGGATGACCACACGATCAAAACCACCAGCGAGACATTTCTGAATATTGCTCAACTCGTAGTCCGTCGTATTCGTTCGCGCAATCTCAACAGCAACACGATAGGTGTCGCTTTCTAATGCAACGTCGATTCTGCCGACGCCGCCCATCACTGGCAACTCAATGGTTGCGCGGTAGCCGCATCTTTCGCCGATCCTCTTTACGAGGTTTTGCAGGTACGCGTGTTCATTACTTGTCGCCACTGCCGGTTGAACCGGCTCGTTTCGTTTCTTGTCAATGGCGGGCTCGGCAACCGGTTGTTCGTCCGGACTCCCCTTTCGTTTTAGCTCCGCCGTAGCCTTCTTTTCGGTGGGTTTTGCGACCGCACGCATCACCCTGAGTTCCGTTTCAACCTCACTCCTCGCCCGGCCATACGTCTTACGTGAGAACTCGCGAATGGCATCGACGCGACTTTTAGCAACATCTGGATCGACGCGCGGCACGGCCTCGACACGCAAGTTAAAATCGTAGTCGGCACGCTCGATCCGAGCGATCGCGTCTCCGACGCCTAAGTTCTGCAGGGCTCTTGCGTCGAAAGAAGAAAATCCACCGGCAAACTTCTCCGCATCCGAATCTCCGAGGCGAAAACATACACGGGTGTACGTGTTGGATAGGACGCTACTTGCCACCTCCTGGCTCCGCGTCTGGATCTGCTTGAACTGTTGGTGCCCGAGCGTTAAACCGATATTATATTTGCGGGCGCCGGAAAGCACGCTTTCTAGCGAGGGTGTCACGAGGTGGTGAAATTCGTCTACGGATACCCAGCAGTACGGCCGTTCCTGTGAATCCTGACGGCTGAGAGCTGCCTGATAAATACGGGACAATATCATCGTTCCCAAAAGGTAGGCATTCTCCTCTCCGATCAGGCCCTGTGATAACTTTACGAGCAGGATCTTCTTCTGATCCATTAGCCTTCGAAAGTCGAGCTTATTCTCCTTCTGGCAAACTATGTTGCGGATCAAGGATTGGCGTAGAAACATATCCAGCCTGATCAATATCGACGCCTGAGGCTTGCCGGCGATGAGCTGAAATTCGTGCTCCCAAAAATACCTGACGGCGTCATCTGCCACTGTTTGCAAAAAGGTCTCTCGGAATTCCTTCTCGACTAAGAACCTCCGCAGATCGAACAGCGTTCCGCCTCGCGTGCTGTCGAGAAATGCGAGAACGGAGTTTGCGAGGACCGAATCCATCACGTCACCCCAGCTCGTGGCCATCCGGCGGAATGTTGCGACGAGATCGGATGAGAGGATCGTTTTCTCGAGTGGGGAGTTCGCCTGTAGGATGTTGAATCCGATCGGGAACTCGGCGTCTGATGGGTCAAACAAAACCACGTCGCAGAGACGCTCGTCTGGTACGTTTTCCATCACGGCGTCGATTAGATCGCCGTGTGGATCGACGACACAGACTCCGTCTCCGTTTTCCAGGTCTGACTTGGTCAATGCGAGAAGGAGCGTCGTCTTACCGGAACCGGAGCTACCGATCACATGCATATGCCGAGTGCGCTGCTCTCGCGACAGCCTTACTTCGCGGTCCTCATTTTGGTAAGAGTTTTGACCAAGGACGATCGATCCCCGAGATGTTACCTCGGGTGCCCGCTTTTCTCTTTTTGCATATCGCTTTAACTTAGTTGATCTGACCGCATCCGTTGGAAAGCGGACCAGTGAATTAAGTTCCGGAAGCGTCAGTAGGATTCCACTTCTGTGAGAGGTTCTGGCAACTACATTCTCGACGGTATCGGGGTGAACAGGATCGGCCGTTCGGAGTGGAATCAGCGAATTACGGTCCACGCTTCCAAATTGCTTGAAATACGGCATGATCTGCCGAGCCAACCGAGTTGACGCGGCGCGATCGGCACCATGGATCGAAAGCCGTACGCTCACTGCGGCAAGCGGGTCAGAGAGCTTTTGCCGGATCCCTTTGATTTGATCGGCCAGATTCGAGTAAATCGGTTTCCCTTGTGCATCGAAGAGGGCAGCTCGTGCCGACTGCTGCCAGGGATGCCTCGTGCGACCAAAGATCAATTGGACGCACGCGATCTCTTCGCTTCCAACGCCATCAAGGGCTCCCACGAGAGGGATCAGAGGGTCTGCGCCAAATTCCTTACCCGTCGGAATAGGTAGGAACCAGTGATCAGCGAGACCAAACTGCACAACGATCGGTTCACTTGGTCCCGTCCGGTCAATGCCAGCGAGAGCGTCCAGTGATGATCGAATATCGAACTCGGACAGGTGCACCCGGAGTTGTCTTGCTAACACTTCGCCCTCATGATCAGCCGCGACGAATTGAAAGTACAGCTCAGTCTCGGTGGCGATGATCTCAAAGGCCACGAATTCGAGAGAGTTAATGAGGCTCCCAAGAAGCTGTTCGATTTGAGCGGGCTGGGGCCTAAGCTCACCCGGAAGGTTAACTCGGAAAAAGCACAACTCCGCGTCTATGGGGGCCGGTCTTGACGATACGGTCCGGTCCGCGACGGTGTCGGCTTCCGAGACGGTTATAAGCTCAGGACGGCCAGTACCAAGTATTCTGGAGAACCTGTTGCCGATCCGAGTGTTGTCAATTACGGAAGATGGGGCCGGGGATTCCACCGGCTGCGAAAAGTCAGGCTCAAGCGGTACGATCCCGCCGTCTCCCGCATCGCCCGCTCTATCGACGGTTAATGCCTGCAGGAGAATATTGGTGCGATTCAGAAATCCAGGTGGCATTACCAGATTTCCTCCCAGATCGGCTGGCGCTCGTCGGGCGGTAGTAATGGATTTCTTGTCTCCTCGGCCAGTCGATCCCAGACCCCGAGGATCGCATCATGGACCGAGTGTTGAAATGTTTCGATAAGATCGACACGATAGTAGGTTGGCCGGTCAAGGACATGTGTTATAACCGCACCCACACCCGGGATCTCGGAGAACAGCTCACGCAAACCGGGCGGATCTTCGTGGAGCCAATACGCGACGCTGAGACATCTGCCTGCCACCAGCGCCGAGACATCAAAATACAAACGGTGATGTCGGATGCGGAGGTAAATCCTGTCCGGCGAGAAAAACGCGCCTTCGCGTCTCAGCACATTAGAAAATTCAACATCGGGAAAAAGCGTCTCGTCGACGGCACTCTGAACGAGATGAAGAAAATCGAGCGGCGAGCACGGGAGGTTCGGCATCTGTACACGCCAGCGGGCAAGAATCTGATCATCGGAGGGCATACAGAATCACCTCTCGCGTCGCTCGCGGTAATTTATGAGCGGCGGACGGCCGCCGACAACGGGGCGGTTGACGTTGAGTCTCGCCGGCCGTCTTTCACGCCGGAGAACAAGCTGGCCGGATCGCCATAACAGCCTGATCGGGAACGTGACTATGTATACAAGCGTGTCAAATGCAACTGCCTGCACTCGATCAAGGGCCGCGCTCTTTGGGAGGAAACGCCGAATCACCGCCATAACCAGAAATGGCAGGATGATGATGACGATGACCTGTGCCCAAAGCGGAAGGCTATCCCAAAACCAGATCGAATGGCTTAGCCCGATCGATAACAGGATCGGTCCTGCTATCAGAAGGATCAGGAAAGGATATATCTTACCCGCGTCCTGCCGTCCAAATAGTACTTGCAGTCCAAAGACGGCCAAACCTAAGAGAAGGATCGCACCCAAGATGGTCATATCTCCCTGGCCCTCCTAAGCGATGAGAGCGTCATCCGCGTGATCGCCTCTTCAGCAACCTTACACGCGTTTTCCAGGTGATGCTGCTTTCCGAACTGGTGCAGGTAGACGGGATTTTTATAGAGAACGGACGAGAGATAGCGGTGCGTGGATGCCTCAATGCCGTGATCATAAAGATAACGGACGCAGCCGAGCGCATCGCTCGTCGGACGAGTTGTGAGGGCAAAGAAACTCGGTCTAATTGCAGAATCAGAAAGACGAGCGGGCTCGATAAGATGCTCACGTTCGAGCGCCGCCAATGCGTCTAAACACAGTTCTTGATATTCGGCAACACGCAATAAGGCGCCATCGAAGGACGCCAAGGCTGAAACCACGGCTGCGGGGTGGATGCGTGTGTTGAACGAGAACTCATTGTAGATACCGACACCGAGCTCGCGCTTTTGACGGAGCGGATGCTGGGAATACCAGACAAGCCGTTCATACAGATCGGCGTTATCTGTGATAATGCATCCGCCTTCGCCGGCCGCGAGGCTCTTCTGAGAGTTGAAAGACAGCACCACCGCATCCGCCATGTAACTTGCCGGCTTTCCACCGCGTTTTGCGCCAAACGCCTGAGCCGCGTCGGCGATATACCAAAGACCTAATTCGTTCGCGGCACGGCGAAGACTTTCGGTGTCACTCGGATACCCGTAAAGGTCTACCGCGAGTATCGCTCGAGTTTTATTTGTGATGAGTTGTTCCTCGACATGCGAAGGATCGAGCGTAAGAGTGACAGGATCGACGTCGGCGAAGATCGGACGGTTACCGAGTAGCAGCCAAGGTGTAATGCTCCCGCCGAAATTAAGCGGTGGTGTTATAAAGTCCGCATCCCGAAGCTCCAGCGCCAGACCGAGCGAGAAAAGTGCGGTTGTTGCGCTCGCCGTGCATATCGCATGTTTCATGCCATAAAAATCCGCAAGTTTTTTCTCGAGCTCGGCGACGGCCCCGCCGCCGGTAAAATGGTCGAGGTCATGCCGCCTGTCATTCCCAAGCATGGAAAACTTTCCGCCTATGATGTAATCAGGACTGACTTTAGACATTACTGTATGGCTCTAGTTCCTTTATCTTTGCGTCAAGGGCGGACAGATCAAGGTCTCCGGTCTTTGGATCGACTATCCCGTTAAGGTAATCGGGAATGCTGCCGACTCCCAGGTTTTCACCGGTCCATGGCAGGAACGACTTCGACGTGCAATGCCGGATCGCCTGCAGATCGGCGTATACGATGCTCAAGAAATCATGTTTGGGGATAAAATCGTTGGCGGCAAAAAGAACCAGGTCGGCGTCCATGACCGTGCCGTCGAGCGTTGTCGATGTGTTCGTGATCGCACTCCTAATGTTACGAGGACCAGCCCCTTTTGAGTAGAAGATATACCCGGCGTCTTTTACCTTCGGATCGTTCTCGCTGAGATTTGACCCAGGCATTGCCTTCCTTGCGATCTCCACAACGATGGCCGGAAAATCCTCGCGGAGCGGGTGCAAGACCGGCAAAACAACAAAGCGTGATAAAAGAGCGGCTCCGATTATGTTCACGCGATTCGACGTGGTGAGGAATATCGCCTTTCCGCATCTCGTTTGGTCGGAGGACGCGGTCAACATCTCGGCCAATACGGTGAGGCTCGCCCCAGAGTCGCCGTTGAATCCACCGCGTTCGACCGGAAAAATCTCCGTGAACTCATCCGCGAAAGAGACATTCGGCCACGAATCGCGAAGCACGTCCTGCTGCAGACGTGCCTTCCGTTCGGTGCCGCCGACGATTCCGTCTTTCGGGGATAGCATCTGATAGGCCGGACATTGACCAAGGTAAGCCACCTCGAGACACAGGTCGGTCTTTCCCGATGCCGGACCACCCGCAAGCAGGACGCTCGTCGGCGTCGACGGGTCTCCCCCGAGTAGCATCCTGGCCCACCTATTAAGGATCCTCCGCGGGACCTTGACGTTTTGTCCGACGAGATTAAGATCGATGACGCGTCGGGTGTCGAGCGGCCGAAGCGTACCTTCGGACAGTTCATGCACATCGCGGTTTTTCTGCTCCGCTATCTCGGCGGATGTCAACGGCCGGCCTGTTCTATCAGAAGCCCGCAGCTGGCTTTCGATACTGCGATTCGGGGTACGGACCGTTAATGCGACCACACCCTCGACATCGAGCCCTTCTTCAAATCGAGCGTTCGGATAGATGTCCATCGCGGTCCTGATGAACTCGAGTTTTTCAATTTTGTCGGGCTGCGGCAGCCGAACCTTCTTTATGTGACCCGCCGCCAGCTCGTCTATGTGCTGAACCCGGCCGTGGAAGAACAATTTGTTGCCGCTCTTTCTAAGTGCGAGCGATTGTGCCGTGATATGGATATGCTCGGCAATGACGAGCTGCGCCTCTGTCTGGCTGCCTGGTGCCATGCACGGTGAGAAATGCTCTGCGAACTCGAAGCAGATGCCGACCCGCAGTGGCCGCCCGTCCTGCCACTTCAGGTCGGCCGTTCCTGATCGGAGCAGCTGCGTCGTTGCGCGAAGCATCGCGATCGTCTCATTCTCATCAGCCTTGATCGCAAGTAATCCGCTCTTTTGAAAAGCCTCACGAACCGTCTGGCGGTCTGGCTCATTTGTTATCCAGGACTCAAACCAATTGAGGCCGTTCGCCTTGCTGAAAGTCGCGAATAACATTCCAAACTCGCGGTACAGCATTCGTCGTACAGCCTCAAACAATGGCCGGACCTTACCGTCATCGCATACGAGATCGTAGAAACCGCGTCCGTGGAGAAGGATCGCTCCATGGTCTTCCTGACATGCATCACGTATAAGATCGATCGCCGACATATCCTTTCTCCAGTTCTCGATTAGTTCGTCAACTTCGCCTTCGCCTGCGATCCGCCGGTGCGGTTCATATGGATGCGGCGGTTGTTGTCGGTGTCGTGCACGTGAGATGGCGGTGTCGCCATGCTGATACGCGTCGGCTTTAGCTTCTTAGCAAGGAAGGCCTTCGTCGCCGCGAGTTCACAGATCCCGCCCGTCGGCTTGCGTCTTGGCGGCGTCGACATTTCGATACCCTCGTCCTTCAATGAGGCATAGAACTCATCGAGGATCTGATGGCAAGTGTTGTCGGTGACACCAAGAACTTCGGCCTCGATCTTCAAATCGTGATTGGGCCGGGCATCAATCTCGGTCACGATGCTCCGGCCGATCGCATCGGTCGCCGCGAGACGGATGATGTCATTGCCGAGCGGGCTGTGGAGAGCCTCGATCTGGCCGAAACCGATCTTGACAGCGGCGTTGCGGACCGCCGTTTGAACACCGGATGTCACCATGTGGTGATGATCGTTGAGAACCGAATCGGCGAGCGCGAGCCCGGCAGCTTTCACGTCCTCGATCGACGTGCCATTTTTGACGGCGCTAAGTCGAGAGCGAAACGCAGCCGAATCGGTGGTGTACAGCGGTGCACTCGCAATCGTCTCAAGCATACCCTGCTTCACGGCGGCGATATCGCCCGATGGACCTTGGGCGGCCGACATCATTCGCGAGCGAAGGCTCTTTACCGCAGGAACCTGTTTGAGAGGTACGAGCTGCGGGTATTTCTGCGCGTTACCGAAAACGGTGTGCGGAAGCTCCGGTATCCCTTTCATAGCTTCACTGATCAGTTTTGCTCCTGCCGGAACCAAGACTTTTCCGACTACGGCGATCGCGATCAACTCAATTATTGCTGACATTTGTTTATTCTCCTTTTATCTGACTTCGTCCTCATCGGACATGTCGTAGACGGTTCTGGGCCATTCGTCCTCGGACCCGTTACCGTTCTGTTGAGCCTGTGAAGGCTCCGTCGGGTTAGAATTTTCCGCCGACGGATCAGCCTGTGACCGTTCGTCGCTATCCTTCGGTTGTGAACTTTGCCGGCCGGGACCTGTCCCATTTCCGGTTGACGGCCGTTGTCGCTGATCCGGGTCGGGTGTCTCGATGACCTCGGTAGCGAACCTTGCGTTAACAACTCTGGTTGTGGTCGCGCCGAACGGGCCGACCTTTGCTTGACCTGCGCCGTCCTCCGACGTTACTGCGCCGTGAAAATCACGAAAGCTGCTTTCGAGATCGTCTCCTGCTTCCCGGCGGCGGCGCTCCACGTCGCGGGTCCGACGCGTGATGTTCAGTTGACGTGCCTTAAAGAAGCCATAGCCGTAAGCGTTCACGACGGCGGAACCGTACCACAGGATGAAGCCATGGACCGCCAAGGCGAACATGCCAAAAAGTGCCGCTCTCACGATTGCCGCGGTAAGCGTCGCCCGCCCGATCGTTTTAGCAGGATCGGCCGAAAATATGCCGGAGCTGATGAGTGAGAAGATGACGATGAAGAGCGGCAGTGTGATCCAGAGCATCACCGCCAGCTGGGCTGAACGGCGACGCAGTTCTCGGGTGAGTTGCTCGTTATCGCGGGCGGCTCCGATGACCAGCTCGACGGCCACATAACCTAAGGTAAAGATTACAACCGCGGCGGGAACGACCCACCCGATGCCGCTCCCACCTGCACTTTTAACAGACTCGATCGCCCCCCTAGCGATCTCCCGTCCAACGTAGCTCAGCATGAGCATGTCCAGCATCACGACCGCGAAGGGGCTTGCCATCAACAACAAAAAGAGCGCGATGTCGGCGGCTGTAATGTTCAGGAACTTGCGGTTCCGTTCGTTCCAGTTCCTCAGGGTCGCCCGTAACCATGCAAGCTGTTCGTCAAAATCGGCGATGTTGCTTGCACTGCTCTGGACGATCCACAGGCTATCGTCTCGACTCTTTTTCGATGCAGCCTCACTAGAGGTTCGAGTCTCTTCTTCGCGACGACGGTCGGCGGCCGCCGTCCGTTCCTGCCGCTCGGCCACAAACCGGTCGGTCTCACGTTCCAAAAGTTCAGCATCCGTCAAACTCGGCATTATCTTGACCCTCTTGTTTGTAATTTATTGATAACGTCGTCTACCGCTGCCGTGAGAGCTTCAACGCGTGTCGCACCATAGCCCGACAGGACCTTGTCGTCCGATGTGGAATTGACCCACAAGACGCGAGCCCCGCTGGTGAAAGGGCGACGAAATTTTCGACGGTTGTCGAGACCATCAGAGATGACAATTAACGTCTCCTGCCAGTCCGGATTTTTAACTGGTTCCGACAAAAAGAGGTCAGCCGCATTGAGGGCGGAGTTAAGATCTGTGCCCTTGGCCGCCGGCCTCGCAAGCAGACCGTCGATCTTGCGGAAATATCCGTCGATCTCCGGCTTCTTCTTTTCCAAGGCGTTCTTTATGGAATCCGCGCGATCCAACCGAAGCTGATTGAACGAGGCGACCCGGTCGTCGAATTCATATGACTGCTCGTCTTCCTGCATGACCGGATCCGCAGGCAGCAGCGGAGGCTGTGGGAAGTCGATCCTTTCCATACCAGGATGTGGTACCTCGCGAACAAAACCGACACCGAGGGAACCGCCGCAATTGGCGAGTGCGTCGATCAGCGGGCGGAGTTCCTCAGCCTTTACAGGGGCTGTGCCCGAGGATGTCATGCTCGTCGATTCGTCGATCACGACCGCAATCCTAATAGGTGTCCGGCATTCAGCAGATATCGGCGGCAGCCCGTTCGAGCTGGATTTCGTCGACTGGCACGCCGTCATGAAAACCACAGTCACAAGTGTTGGAAGAACCATCCTCGTCGCGATAACCTTAAGCATCGTCACGTCACCTCCATTGATAGAAAACTCTGAACGGTTGATCGCCTTAGGCTCGGCGATCGGCTCATAGTAGTGTCTATTTAGATTCAGATTCACATATTAAGAGTTACACAGTTTTCGTTTGACAGACATAAAATCCCCATCATCAAAATCTCATTTTTTTTGTGATGGATTGACGCGAGATCGATAGGCATCTTTAGCTCTTTGACACTTGAATTTTCTTGAGGGTTCTCTACAATGATACAGATCACTTCATAAGCGAGACGATGACGATAAGCGAGGTTAGCTGCTACGAATTTGATGGCTTCCGTTTTTATGTGAACGGCGGGTACTTGACCCACGAGGGTCACCGAATTCCCATTCAGCTGCAAATGGCGCAGGTTCTGAAAGTCCTTTTAACAAACGCCGGAGAAATCGTCTCGAGGGACTCGCTGCTGACCGAAGCGTGGGATGTAATGGTTGATGATCAAGGTGCAAGCCAACAGGTGTATCTGCTGCGAAAACTCTTCCTGAAATACGGCAAAAAGCGGTACATCGAAACGGAGAAGAAGCGGGGGTTTCGGTTCGAAGGCAAAGTGCGTCCCTGTCCAGGGAGTCACGACGGAAACTTGGTCAGCTACTTTAGCCGGCACGGTTTTTTTGAGGACTTTACGGACCGCTTTTCAGAACTCTTCGCTGAAGCGGATAATGTGATGGTCTACTTCATTCACTCCCGGCGCTGGCGAGAGAATCACAGGCATGAACTTAACTCGTTTCTCGCGAAGCCGGATGCTCGGCTAACCGTTTTTCTTCCGAATTTGGATAACAAAGTTTTAATGGAAGGACTAAATGCGGGTTTTCTCGATGGGTCATCCATCCCGCAGCTGACGAAAGAAGCGTATCAGGATTTCGCTGAGTACTACTTTAATTTTCCCGGGAAGGTGTCGGTACGACGTTTTGACCATTATCCAAACTACAGCTTCTATTTATTCGACGATGTTCTGATCACCGCCATGTATCCGACGGTTGTTGCGAGGCACCAGGTGCCGACACTCGAAGTTTCGCCGGAAAGTCCGTACTGGACATTCTTCGAATATGATCGCAAGATTCTACTCGAGAGCAAGGAACTGTCAAAGGCGAAGCTGGCTAAAATCAGGAACAATAAATAAGAGGAACTTTTCTGTGCCGGAATTACCTGATCTCACAATCTATCAGCGAAATCTTAGAAAGATGCTCGTGGATCGCAAGGTTGATGAGGTACGGATCTTTCGAGCAAAGCGTTTGAATGTGTCACCCGACAAATTAGACGCAGCAGTTCGGTATTCCAAATTGATCGACATCGAGCGAGAAGGTAAGGAGCTTCAATTTCGCTTTTCTTCCGGTCACAGCGTGTCGGTACATCTCATGCTGAAAGGACAATTCGACATCACCTCTGACCCTGTCGCGATAGCGCATAAATTGGTGTCCCTCGCGTTCGGCTCGCAAGAGCACCTGGTTGTTTCAGATCCAAAGGGCTGGGCGAAATTCACGCTTGATGCCGACCCCTGCAATGTACCTGACGCGCTTTCGATCAAGTTTAACGTTGAGTATCTGCGGGCGAAACTCAAGTCGCGCACGGCCACGACGATGAAGGCCTTTCTGATAGATCAGGAGATCGTGAGAGGCATCGGTAACGCCTACGCGGATGAGATACTATGGACATCGCGGATATCCCCCCACTCGACCTCGACCAAACTGCCCGAGGATGTGATCTGTACGTTATTCGATTCGGTCAAGACGGTTCTGCAATCGGCGATCGATTCCATCTCAATGGCAGCTCCAAATGCGATCAACGGTGAGCACCGGGATTTCCTAAATGTGCACAATCCCAATAGGTCGCACTCGCCGACCGGATTCTCCATCCGCCAAGAAAAGATCTCGACCAAGAACACGTATTTTACGGATGAGCAAATAGTTTATTAGTAAACCTTTCAAGAATACCTTGCCGTCAGATTCTTCACTTGTCGATTGTTTTGCGGCTGATCCGCGGGGCCTACGAACTCGACCCCCTCACAATGGTGATGATCTACGAGGCGTGGAGAGCGGAACTCAGGCGTAGTTAACGGGGGACCCTATATTAGAGAATCAATGATTTGTGTCACCTTGGGCCAATCGGGTTCTTCTGTCAAGTGACACCATGAAATACGCACTGCGCCTTGAATTAAGCAGTCGTCCAAGCCCATAGCTTTGAGCACATGGCTAGGTTTGTATGTGTGAGCAGTACAAGCAGAGCCATTCGAAATGGCAATTTCGTTTTTTAATGCCAGCATTAAGGCTTCAGAATCGATCCCCACAAAAGACACGTTCAGAACATTTGGTAACGACATTTCAAGATCGCCGTTTATTACAGGACACAAACGAAGAAATTCACTTAACAAACGTTCCTTGAACGATCGGCAAGTGGCTTGTCGTTGAATGTGGTTCTGAACCGCTAATTCGGAGGCTAGGCCAAGACCAACGGCAAGATGGACTGGAAGTGTTCCTGGGCGTAGGCCCTGTTCTTGACCCCCACCAAACATCAAGGGTTGTAAGGGAAGGCGATCATAGCCCCTTCTACGGGCAACTAATGCTCCGATTCCTTTAGGAGCATATATCTTGTGACCGCTGATGCTAATTAGGTCGATTCGGCGGCTTTGCAATGAGAGTATGTCCTTACCGAAGCCTTGCGCCGCATCGACGTGGAAAAATGCCGAGTGGCCATCCAAGATCTCAGCTAACTCGGCGATTGGCTGAAGAACACCGGTTTCGTTATTAACATGCATTACGGAAACTAGAAGCGTATCGTCCCTCAGCAAGTGGTTAATATTCTCAGCGCAGATACGTCCGTCTGAATCCGGGGCTACTAGGGTAACCTCGAACCCCCTTTTTAACAATATTTCTAAAGGTTCAAGTACCGCCTTGTGTTCAATTCCTGTACTGATGACATGGCGTTTGCCCGTTTCATTTGCAAACTGCTCCAGTCCCAGAATCGCGAGATTATTGCTCTCAGTTGCCCCACTAGTGAAAATGACTTCCGAAGGCTCACAGGCAACTACCGCCGCTATCTGTTCTCGTGCGTTATCTGCTGCACGTTGAGCTCGCAAACCAAACTCGTGAGTTCGACTCCCCGCATTTCCATATTCGTCTGTTAGAAAATGCGAAACCGTCTCCATAACGGCCGGCTCTATTGGCGTCGTAGCATTACAGTCCAAATAAATCATTAATTTAGCCCACAAAATTTGTATGCTTCAAAAAAATAAATGTATGTTATATTCCCTTGACAAAATAACATACACATCATATAAATACAATCATCTTTCATTCTTGCGCTTATCAAGTTTTGAGTCGATTTTTTATGCCGTCATCTTTCGAATACATTTTTCCCGCCATCAAAGGCATTCAAGCTAAAAGGGAGTATTTTGTTTCAATGTGCCCGCTGAGGTTGATCCCCAAAATCTTCATATTTGATGAAGAAGAATTGGCCCCTGAGATTAGAGCGCAAAGAAAGCTGAACCGGACCCGATTACCGGAAATGGCAAACTATATCATTGACAATCCAGATGATTATACGTTTTCTGCGATTACTGCATCCATTGACGGAGACGTTACATTTGAATCTCTTGACTCTTCCAACAACGGAAAAAGCGATAAGCAAATAGGTAAATTGTCGGTGTCCATGTCGGCGCGTTTCATAATTAATGATGGTCAACATAGAAGAGCTGCGATTGAAATGGCCATACGCGAACATCCAGAAATCGGTGATGAAAGCATTGCGGTGGTTTTCTTTGTAGATCGGGGCCTGGATAGATGCCAACAGATGTTTGCCGATCTAAATCGATATGCTATTAGACCATCTAAATCCATCGGTGTCTTGTATGATCACCGTGATCAAATGGCAAAGCTGGCTAAATTGGTCGCATTGAAAACCCCATTGTTTAGAGACGTGGTGGATATGGAAAAAAGCACCTTATCGCTGCGTTCGCGCAAATTGTTTACGTTAAGCGCTATTTACACGGCTACGTGCGCAATGTTTTCACAAAATGACGAAAGCAGCCTAGATCTTAAATCACAAGTAGCGGTTCCATTTTGGGGTGAGGTGGCACAGAATTTTCCGGAGTGGCATCAGGTCATGGAGCGGAAAATACCTGCTAGCGAAATTAGAAGTAAATACATTCACTCTCATGGAATAGCTTTACAAGCGATCGGCAAAGTTGGACAAGTGCTTCTTCGGGAGAAACCTCGGGAGTGGAAAAAAAAGTTAGCCAAACTTGGGACTATAGATTGGTCTCGTTCTAATACAAAGCTATGGGAGGGACGCGCCATGATTGGGGGGCGTATTTCCAAATCGGAAGCGAATGTAACTTTGACAGTCAACGTAATTAAGAAACAAATGGGATTAGCTCTCTCGCCTGACGAACAAAGGCGTGAGGACGCATTCCTTCAGGGGGAAAATGTCAGATAGTTCAAATAACTCGATGTCAGCCTTTAATGTGCTCGGTTTTCGAAAGTCGATAGACGAATTATTGGCCGAAATCACCAATATCTATCGGGCAGACGAAATACCTTGGGTCGTCGGATACAGTGGTGGTAAGGACTCTACTGCCACACTTCAGTTAATTTGGATGGCATTGTCTCAACTAACTAAAGAAAAGTTGCATAAGTCCGTGCATGTTATTTCTACCGATACGTTGGTTGAAAATCCTATCGTCGCTGCTTGGGTTGGAAGATCCTTACAGCAAATCAGAGTGAAAGCTGAAGAAGACGAATTACCCATATATTCGCATCGGTTAACCCCCAAGACGTCAGACACGTTTTGGGTGAATTTGGTTGGAAAGGGTTACCCGGCGCCAAAAACCAAATTCCGCTGGTGTACAGAAAGGTTGAAAATCAAACCCTCAAATGAATTCATAAAAAATGTCGTCAAGGAAAACGGTGAGGCAATTGTCGTGCTAGGCACCCGAAGGGCCGAAAGTTCAAATCGGGCTCAGTCAATGGACAAAATGGCAAAGCGTCAACCACGAGAGAAGCTCAGTGTTAGCCCTACCCTCATCAACTCCTTGATTTATGCTCCGATTGAGAATTGGACAAATGACGATGTGTGGCTTTTCTTGATGCAGGTCAAAAATCCTTGGAATTTTACAAATAAAGATCTTTTGACAATGTACAAAGGGGCTTCCTCGGATGGAGAATGTCCGCTAGTTGTAGATAGCTCGACCCCCAGTTGCGGAGATAGTCGGTTCGGTTGTTGGGTTTGTACCGTTGTTGATAAAGATAAGTCAATGGCGGCAATGGTACAAAATGACGACGAAAAGCATTGGATGCGGCCTCTTCTCGATCTCCGCAATGAATTGGACCCTCGTGATGAAACTGGCAATCGAAACGACAGACATCTCCGGGACTTTCGCCGAACAAACGGTTCGGTGACTATTCATAACGATAAGAATGTCCCCGGCCCGTACACCCAAAAGTCAAGAGAGGAATGGCTTCGTAAGATATTATCCGTCCAAGAATGGATTCGTAAGAACGGGCCAAAGTCGGTTGCTGATATTGAACTCATAACGATGCCGGAGCTAAGGGAAATTCGTAGAATTTGGGTAATCGACAAACATGAAATCGAGGACATACTGCCAAAGGTATATAAGGAAATTACTGGAGGTGATTTTCCAGACTCGAACATCGATGACAATTTACCTTTTGGAACGGCGGAGATGGAGTTGCTTGAGGAAAGTTGTAAAGGAGACCGTCTCCTATACGAGTTAACACGAGAACTAATCGACGTTGAGCGACGTTTCAAATCAGCCACGAAACGTTCAGGACTCTATGAGGCCATCGATAAGGCATTCAAACGGGGCTTTTACGATAGTCCAGATGATGCCCTAGGCAGAGCGATGAAACGTCGTGACGTCAATGAAGAGCAAAAGGAACAAGTGCTATTTTCTAAGGTCAGATCACGCATGAAACCTGAGACGACAAAATAAACAGTTTTTTGGAGAAAAAGTAACAGTGATCATAGAAGAGTTAGTTCTTCATAACTTCGGACTGTATAAAGGTTGTCAACGAGTTGAGTTGACGCCCCAGAACGCGAATCGGCCAATCACCCTAATTGGCGGGTTGAACGGCGGGGGTAAGACCACGTTTTTGGATGCGATTCAGTTGTCACTTTATGGACGGAGAGCTCGCTGCTCGAATAGGGGCAACTTATCCTACGACGAATATTTGCGACGGTCAATAAATTACCATGCTGATCCGGCACAGGGCTCGTCGGTTGAAATTCAGATCAAACAGCAGATGAATGGCGAAGAGAGAATCTATCGTATTAATCGCTCTTGGCGTCTTAGAAAACAGAAATTAATCGAAAAGGTTGGGGTAACCCTGAACGGCGTCGCCGACCGCATATTAGGCGACTCCTGGTATGAAATTGTAGAGGAAATTTTCCCATCGAGTTTATCGGATTTGTTCTTTTTTGACGGTGAAAAAATTGAGGAATTCGCAAACCTTGAACATTCTCGACAATCCGTAGGTAAGGCTATCAGCGCGCTTCTGGGAATAGACTTGGTGGACCGACTTACCGCTGACTTAGGTGTATACGATTCTAGGCAGAAAATAAACCTTGGTACCGCTGCCGATAAAAAGCGAATCGACAGCCTTAAAGAAGAATGTGATCGGATCGAAGGAACTCGCTTGGAATATGTGGCTAAGAGAGCTTATATCCAAACGAATGAAATTGACCGACTCGACCGTGAGCTTGAATGGTTATCCGAAAAATATAAAAGCGAGGGAGGTGATTTAATCGGATCTCAGCAATCGCTTAGAGATGATCGCGAAGATCTAAAACGACAGCTTCAGGCCATCCAGGCCAGATTAGTGGAACTGGCTGCTGGCGCCGCTCCATTGTCCCTCGTCCGTACTCTAATCAAAAAAACAAACGCGCAATCTAAAACAGAAGAGCTGTCAAAAAAGAACCGGATTCTTCAGACGGTTCTAATGACCCGAGATGAAGAGTTGCTGGCCGCTCTCATATCGGCAAAATCTGATCCGATTCTTTTGGATGTCATAAATGATTTTTTCAAGAGAGATCGACGCAGCAGGGACGCGAGCCTAGCCACAACTTCGTATTTGGAATTGGGTGAAAGTGCGGTACAAGTTCTTGAGAATTTGAGCGAGGGACATCTGTTTAGCAATATTGCAAAACCAGTTAAGGGGCTTATCAATCAGTTTAATCTGCGCCGAGAACGGATCGCGGATATCGATCATAAGCTTGCCAGTATTCCAGATGCGGAGCGTTTGGCCAGCCTGTCAGACGAAATCGAAAAAGTAAGAGCAAACCTAGAGCATTCTCGAATTGATTTGTCAGCCCTCGAGTTGGAGATCGGACGTTTGGAGCGGGAGCGCAAATCAAAAGAAACAATATTGCAACGCGAAATCGAGCACGTCTTTGGTTCGGAGTTAGATCGCGAAGACGTAAATCGTTCACTCTCACATTCCAAAAAAGTACGAGGTGTAATTGAGCGGTTTCGAGAAATATTACTTCAAAAGCAGGTGAAACAAATCGAACACTTAGTTCTGGATAGTTATAGACAGCTATTGCGGAAAACCACGCTTATCGAAACCTTACATATAAATCCGAGGGATTTCTCTTTAGAACTTCGAAATACTGAAGACCAAATCGTCCCGGCCGAAAGATTATCGGCAGGTGAGAGGCAACTGTTGGCCGTTGCCCTACTTTGGGGACTGGCTCGGTTTTCCGGACGCCCCTTACCAATCATAATAGATACACCTTTGGGTCGATTGGATGCGAGCCATAGACAGAATCTAATTGAACGATATTTTCCGAATGCCAGCCATCAAGTGATACTTTTGTCTACCGACCAAGAAATTGGTTTGGATCAATATAAACAAATGACAAGCTCAGTGGGTAGAAGTTACACATTGGATTACGATGATGACATTGGTGTTGCAACGATCCAAAACGGCTATTTCACCGAGAAAGCTGAAGCCGTCGCGGCAGGCGGAGGAACGATCCCATTAGTCCAGAGCACAAGTTAAAGGAAGACCGAACCTATGGCGATAGAACATATTAGACTTTCACAACAAGCAAAAGATCAGTTGGTTCGTTTGAAGCGCGCAACAGGAATTCCCAATTGGAATGTAATTTGTCGCTGGGCGTTTTGTCTTTCGCTCGCAGAACCTTCAGTTCCGGCTCCAGCGAAAATTGCCTCCGACAGCTCGGTCGAGATGACATGGAAAATTTTCGGGGGCGAGTACAATGAGATATATCTTGCTCTTCTCAAAGAGCGATGTCATAACGATGGTCTGACTCTGACAGAGGATACTCTTCATCTCCAATTCAAGCTCCATCTTCACCGCGGAATAGGTTATTTGGCAAGCAAGGCCAGTAATAAGCAAATAGAAAATATTGCCGATCTCTTGAGGCTCTGCTACTAACTGCGAACCGAACCATGTAAACAGCCAAGTTCAACTGATAAGTACTGAGAGCTTAAGCAATCAAATGCGATAGATTGTGATTCTTGAGTATAGGGCCTAGGACTCTCATACTATCGGCGTGATTCAAAGACAGTTTTGCAAATTCAGCAACTCTTTCCAATTCTGCAGAAATGAGTTTTCTCTCATAATCATTGGTATCGGAAGATCCGTCAGGCATCTTTACAACAAAATCGTAGATTTCTGCGAACTCTTTTCCGGGTGATTTGCGCAAAATGCGTCCGCGACGCTGAATAAACTGCTTTGGATTTCGGCTACTGGCAAGAATGTAAGCCGTTTTACACGCCGGTATGTCGATACCTTCATCCAAACACCTCATTGCAACTAGAGCATCGATCAATCCAATTCTAAAATAGTCCAGGAGAGTTGTCCGGGTTTTCCGATTTTCCTGATTTGTAAAGAGCGCACTCTTCCAATTGTTTTCCCTCAATATAGAAGTTGTTAATTCAACTTGACGCATACTATCTCCGGAATCTTCATCTTCCGTGTTGCCTTCACCACAATAAAAAAGTGTTAGTGGCTTTGGAGAACCAGCAGAAATCATCTCTCGTAAGGCTAGAAATTTATTCCTAGCCTTACCGAGCAACCTTGCTCGCCGAAACAGTAGGATTTTTAGCGCCTCATTTTCCTTCGAATTCGACGATTCGTCGCTCATCGCGGCGCATCTGGAAATTTGCTCGGATAGATCCTGATATTCGTCTGCTTCATCCGAAGTTAGATCCACCACCGTTACAAAATACTTGTAGGGAGTTAACACGCCATCGTCCAACGCGTCCTTTAATGAATACCGAGCCACAATCGGACCATAGTACTTTAGGATTCTGTCAGTCGCCTCATCGTTGAAATAGTGTTCGGGCGTAGCCGAAAGACCTAATCTCCTTTTTGCTTGTTGCGGTAGAACTTTGGAAAGACCCTCGCTTCCGTGATGATGGCATTCATCGCCAATCCATAACATAGATTGGCCTGGAACTTGCGTAATCAGTCCTTGAAATTTCTCTGATTGAAGTGTTTTGTTTACAACAACCAAACATACAAAATGGGCCGCACCCGTTTGGTATAACGAGATTGCTTCACTAAGTTTTTCATGCCAATTTTCCGAAGTTATATAGCATCTGATCGGATAAATATTAAAGACACGAAGAACCTCGACCCATTGGTCGGCCAAACTCTGGTATGGTACAGCGATGCCAAGAAAGAGCTTTTTCCCGGCCTCAAAAATCTTAACGGCACCATAAATAGATGTAATCGTTTTGCCGGCGCCAGTGGCCAACGCCATAACGCCATTAAATTCGTGAGCCTGCCATGCATCGAGAGCTTCTCGCTGATGTTTTTTTATCTCGAACGCATCGCCATTTAACGTCTCGGGAATTCTTGGATTAGTAGAAACATCGACTACCTCTGTTGGTTTTTCACTATATTTGTTCCAAAGGTCTAATTCGATACGCGGCGCCATTATTTTGGTTGTGCCTTTCGCAATCTTAATTAGCTTATCCTTTGCAGCTTCTGGGAAATCAATTGTTAAAGTGTTTGGAGTTTTATTTGTCCAAAGATCTTCAAAACCAGAAATAAATGGTTGCGAGTATACTGATAGTTCTTCCTGCCAACTCTTGAAGACGGTAATTGACTCAAAATTAAAATCTGGTAGAAGTGCATTCACCGTTTCATTTGCGGAACCCTGAAAGACAACCTTATCGCCGTCACTGTCCGTAAAAACTCCTATCTTTTCGTGGTACATTCCTTTCTGCTTGACGGCGACCTTAATATCCAATCGGCCACAAGCTACTAACCAAGATAAAAGTTCGAGGCGTCTGTAAAAGATGGCATCATCGACATTTTCAATTATCTTTATAAGGAGTTCGCCAAGTTTAAGCGAGATGTTCCGATTTTCGTATCCTTCGATAATTGCCTGGGCGTCCGCTCCATCTAATTCTCCACCGACCACAAGTCGCATGTACCCGTCATTCTCAATGAAAGCCGACAAGCCTTGTGCCGCATATGACAACATCCCGGCGGAAAAATAACCAACCGCTCTATCGTAACTAACGGATTGACTTAATGCGGGGATATAAAAATCTTCTAAGATGTGATCTATATCGGAACGATATACAGGTTTGAATGCGGTGTCCTTAAGCATTGTCAAGTCAAAATGAAATATTGCTTATTTCCGTATCTGATCCTTCTTCCACCGAAAGAAAATCGTATTTGTTTAGAGCGGAAAGGATTGCTTTATCACCAGCTGTATCTTCTGGTTTTTCACGGAGCCATCCTTGGAGAATCTCAAGACCGCCCTGTGCATACTCCTCGAATACCATAATCATTTTTTCCTCGTTTTCGTCTCGAAGAATATCGGCGTTCTTTTCGCTCGCAAGGGCGATCAAATACAGTAAGTCCTGCGCGAGTACACTGTTTTCAAAAATTCTTCCATCGACTGCTTCGAAATGATCAGTCCCCAACTTAATTCTCTTTTCATATTCGAAGCCCAAGACCGCGGCAAAACAAACTAGCGTCCTCATCGAATCGAAAATGGCTTTCCCGGTGACGGGGTGTGTTAGATGGCGAACCATCTCCTCGAACTGGTTCTTACTTCTAATTCCACGCATGTCAGGATATCCTCTCGATTCTGCTCATTGTCTTTGGCTGTGAATATAACGATGTCGTATGTTTTTTTCCATGCAACACCAGAGTCGTAGGGACCCGATCGTTTCTTTGTTCCCGATTTGCCGAAATAAGCAGGTATTCGGCTCCAATAAACTGTTCTAAAGCTGATAGGACCTTGGGATTTCCTTGCGAACTCGAAACGAGCAAGACTACTTGTTGGGACAATTGGGGAATCCATGATGCGGTGCTTTCTTGATAGCTAGTATCAAGCTGTCCAAACGGTGCATCGAGGACGAGTGGAGCAATTGTACCCGGCTTTAATATGAAATCGTCGTCGTCTGCTCGAGTTTCCGCAAATTTTACCAACGAAGCGATGAATACGAGGCTCAATAATTGATTTTCTCCGCCGCTCTTAGGAGTAGATCGACCATCTGAGAAGGTCAAATCAATAGAAAAATCTGAATTAATTTTACATTTATATTCTTTATGGGCGACCTTATCGAGGATGACGTTTACTTGATCCTCAATTGTATTCCTTGCCTGGCTTTCATACTGTTTCAATAGTTCCTCTAAAAACTTAGCAGCGCTTTCAAGCAGTTTTCGTTTCGTAAGAAGTTTTCGCGCCTGTTTGTTAGACCTCGCTGCTTTTTCTAAATCTCTATCCAACTGTAGTTTCTCTGCTTCTAGCTTTCTTATCGCTGCCTCCATCTCGCCCATGCGACGATTTTCGCGCTCAATCATAATATCCAAATCCTTTCGAGCCCTCTCTTTCTCCGCGATTTCCTTTAACGGCAAATTCTGTATCTTCTGTCCCAGTTCCGCTATAACTTGTTCAAGCTCATCTCTCTTACTTACCA
Organism: Pyrinomonadaceae bacterium; assembly: GCA_044230475.1. GTDB lineage: Bacteria > Acidobacteriota > Blastocatellia > Pyrinomonadales > Pyrinomonadaceae > OLB17. The sequence continues at coordinate 69,403 of JBGARA010000001.1, forward strand.
TTTTCGATAACCGGCTTTGGATGGAATGAAGAATCGAGGGAGCGTCAGATGCCTGTTCCCGTAAAAATCCAATTCGGCCACGGGCACGAAGGGCGCGGTCTACTACTTCCGATGACGCGGCATTAATCAATAAGCCAGCAACGGCCTTCCATTCTTTTGTTCCGGATTTTATTTCGCGGCCACATATGCAAGCTTCTTGTTCTAATAATTCCTTAACCACATCTTCGCGATACGGACTGGGAATCCTCCCTTTCAATTTTGCTTCATCAACAAAATCCAATGTTTCTTGCGTTAGTTTCCGACTGACCAACGGTAGCGATTTTTGGCCAATCCACTTAACAATCTCCGTTCTTGTTATTGCTAAATCCTCGTTAATTTGGGTCAAATCCCGTTCTTTGTCGTCTCGTTGAGTTTGAATTACCCTACTGCCTTCTAACTCCCTTAGTTCATTCGCAATTTGGTCTCTCTGAGCTCGATAAGTCGCAATATCCGTTTTGAAGTTACTTTTGAACTCCAAAGCCTGTTCTAGCTGTTCGGTTTTCTTAAATAATTCGTCTTCGATCAAATTAAGTTTCTCGTCCCCATGAATCTGTCCAAGTTCTCTGTCGATTAGACGGCGGATATCTTTCAAATCTGTGATCGCTGTGTTAGCGAGGGAAACTCCGAGAATATTTCGAATAGCTTCACCAATAGCTTGAAAATTAGTCGCAGACGAAAATGATTCGGCGGATTCACCATCGAAGAAAAAATATTTCGCCATCTCCGGGGGAACAACTGACTCGATAAATGTTCTTGGGGCCGTAAGCGGACTAACCGAGCCATTTTTTTCTACTTTGAATGCAGTGAAGGATGTCTTATCGGTGTTCTCCGATCGGCTACTGAAAACCCGATTTACAATAAAAGTCCCATTATTATGCTCAAATTCAACGCCTACCGATGCAGTGGTGACCCCTTCGGCTTGGGCTTCGAAATTGATTATTTTGTCCTTTTGCTCGAATTTGGGCGTAGTATAGTTAAAAAATGCCCAAAGGATAGCATTCAATAAAGTTGTCTTGCCAAATCCATTTTCAGCAGGGATTAAGGTAACATTCTTTTTAGGATCGGTAGCGAAAACAACTTCCTGTTTATCATAGAATTGGCGGAAGTTTTCTAATTGAATCTTATTTATTTTCATCGTTCAATTCCTTGATAATAAATCGATCGACACAATCCCGAAGCTCACTTACCCGATTTGATTTCTGACCTTTCTGATCCGTGCTGAATCTTCTTTCGATGGTCATTATCTCTTTTACAAATTTCTCAACTTTTTTTCCTTCGATTTCTTCCATTACGCTCCTCACACAGACATTCTAAAGAACAAGATCACTAGCAACTCAATCTTTCTGAAAATTGTGATTCTAATCTTAATCTACGATGATAACCCTATTTTCACCACATTTCGGTCTGTGTCAAGCATATATCGATAGTGGCGGATTCGACCTAAAGGAACTTTACGGCCGAAATCAGCAGACACGATCTGAAACGTGCATTGGATGAGGCAGGAAACAACAAATCTAAAGCCGCGAAGTTGGTCGGTGCTAAGAACTACCAAACTTTTACGAATTGGATGACACAAACTGGGTAACCATATAACTCCACATGTCCCGTCGGTACATGGGGAGTAAATTTCGAGATTCGACTGTTCTCACAATAATCGGGCTGGTGGGATTTTCCACTAGTCTACCACGCGGCCGGCTTATGAAAGGTTCCGTTCGCATCCGTTAGTGTGTTCGGAAATTGACTGGCTGCGAGGACACCTTGACGTAGTTGTTTTATAAAAACTGCATGGGGCCGGAGCACCGCACTCGGACGCTGATGAGGATTAAGAAGGCCGACGGGCAGGTTGAGTTCGTTCCTGACGATTTTAACGGGTTCTAGGAGATCAGAATCGTTCGTCACTAGCACTGCCAGTTCAAAGTCACTCTTGTGCGCATCATTAAGTAGATGAACCGCTAGATTTACATCCGAGCCCTTTTCCTCTGTCTTAATGACGCGGGCGTATTGCTGGGGCGCCGTATTAGCAAGCGGCATCATTACGGGTTTTACCAAAAAGCTTCCCTCGATGATCGTTAAATTTGGTATTGTCCGCAGTGCCCGCCAGTATGTCGCCTGTCGGATCGGCTGGTCGGGGTCAGTCGGACGTGCGGATACACGAGCTGTAAAGTATTTGATCTGATTTACTTGATCGTTAGGAAATAGGAGTCGACATGCTTCGCTGAGATCCAGCCAACGGAACTGAGTTCGGCGTAAAGCACCGTAATACAAATTGAATCCGTCCACGTAGACATTTATCTTCATAAGAAAGCCGCCCGAAAAACGCAGAGGGTGAAACAATTTCTTGCCTCACCCTCGCACCCGCCCGTCGAAACGAACGGGGGAATATGCATTTAGATTAGCTAAACCTGAAAAAGTTGTCAAGGTTTTTGACAGACACGCAAATAACGTCAGCCGCAGTGGCAATCATCGCACGTCTTGCCTCGCAGTGCCTCGATGCCTTCTTTAGCGATTATTGGAACCATTATCAACGCCGCGACAGGGTCTGCCCACCACCAGCCGAAGACCGCGTTCAAGACAAGTCCACCGAGAAGTATTGCAGAAAGATATGCGCAGAGATCGGTCTGGCGGGAATCGGCCTGCATCGCACGGCTGTTTAGTTGTGCGGCGACCTTTCGCTTTGCCCGCGCAAGAATAGGCATCACTACAAGCGACAAAGCAGCAATGGCAATACCGACATAACTTGCTTCGGGAAGTTCACCGTAGATGAGAGATTTGACCGCATCGAAAGCCACGTAACCCGCGAGAGCGACGAAACTAAGACCAACGAGACGTAAAGCAGGACGTTCGCGGTGTTCGCCCGACGCAAGCCGCCATAGAATGATGGCTCCCGACGAAACCTCGATCACTGAATCAAAACCAAATCCGACCAGCGCGATACTACCGGCAACGATTCCGGCACCGACAGCGATGATCGCTTCGAGCGAGTTCCAGCCGATAGTTAGGTAGGCGAGCCTACGGCCCTGGCGCTCATAGTTTGATTTAAGAATAGTGGTCGGAACAATAGCGCTCATTTATACTTTTCGGCAATAGCAATAGACAAACTCCTGCGTTGTGCCAAATGGCGTATTATGCGTTTCACCTAGGCTTTCGATCAGTTGAAAGTTATTACCGAATTCACCATGCATTGATTCGGGACTGTAGCGCATAACGTCAAGGCCACTGCATTTTTGCGGACCTTCGAGGCTGAATGACGCGACGATTATGTGACTGCCGCGTTTCAAAGAACGCATAACAAGACCGACATATTTGCGGCGGTCTTCTGCATCAGTTAGAAAATGAAACACGGCGCGGTCGTGCCAAACGTCAAAGTGATCTACTGGAAGCTCAACGTCCGTTATATCGGCGACAAGCCAATTTACTTGTTCTGCCTTTACGCCAAGCCGCTCTTTGCTGTCGCTGATCGCTTTGGCTGAAATGTCGAGCACCGAAACGTCGACAAACCCGCCTTCGAGCAGATCGTCGACTAGCGTCGAATTGCCGCCGCCAACGTCGATGATCGCGGCGTCTTTGCCAACGCCCGTATTTGTTATCATCCGCAGCGACGTATCGAGATGTTCGCGAAACCAACTAACCTCGTCGCGGCCTTTTGTTCGATAAACATTTTCCCAATGAGCTTTCTTGTTCATTTCTTTGTTCGTTTGAAATGATTGGCTGAATACACGACAAAATCCTTGCCCGGCTCGGCGATCTCGAATGTCTCTGTAAATTCGTTATCGTTAACTATCTTGTAAGTTTCCCGCGCACGCATTCCTTTACCGACGTTCTCGATGCTTTCACTGTCGAAAATGATTGTCTTACCGTCCTCAGAGATCGTCGATGCAATATACTGCGTCACAAATCCTTCTACGTGAAACTGACGAAACACGAATTGTTTGCGGCCTTTGTCGTAGCTAAAGAAACCGAGATCGTCATGGACCTCGCCTTTCGGGTTCTTCTCCTGTGGTGCGTAGCTCGATCTATGGGTCACCTGAAGGAATTTGTTGTTGAGCGCAAACTCGTACTTGCGTTCGACCTTAGATTCTCCCGATTCACCTTTTCCGGTCCCTTCCCACATGCCCACAAAGAACTTGAGCGGTTTCCAAACGTCGGGCTTAGTTGCGGGTTGCGCTGACACAAACCCAGTTGCGAGCAATATGATAAAGAGAATCTTGAACATAGGTTTTTACCTCTGAGCCGTTTCGTTACATTTCCGTTGGTTTCAAGACAAATGAATAGATAGTCGTAAGCAAAAATAGAACCGCGCCGATGAAAACCTGCGGCTGGCGCATCATGTATGAAGCGGCGACGAAGCCGACCAGGAAAACGATGTTCGTGATAAGCGCCATTGACCAGATGACGGTATCTTTTCCACCGTCGCGGAGCATTGCGATATTCATGAAGCCCGCGAGGACGATGGCAAAGCCTGTGCCGAGGAACCAAGCCGCGTCGAAGGAAATGCCGTGATAGTTGTTGAAGGTAAACGCGACGTGAAGCAGGCCAAGAGCAACGATGAGAATACTGGCAACGGTGTGCAGCACTTTCATAAGCTATTTCCCTCCGAGTTGGACTAATTTCTTGATTTCGGCGGTCAGCTTTGCTTTATCGAGCTTTGTTTCGTCGGAGATCCCAAGTTGTTCCTGCCAGTAAATAGGCTTTGGCGGCGTGTCTTTCCATTCGGCGTCTTTGTCGTAGAGCAGATAAATGTCCCAAGCGTCGCCATCAATGCCTAGCACCGGAGCGTATCCTTGAACAAGTACGCTGTCGCCGTCCCAATAATGCGCGACGCGCGGTTCGTTCAGATTCTTTGTCGCCCGGCCGACGGTAAGCTTTGCATCGCTCGGAAGAATCGGAACCCAAACCGAATAAACTTTCACGTCCTGTCCTTGTGTGTCCGCCAAGACCTGGCGAATTTCGGATGCACCGAATAAACAGTGCCCTCAGGTAGGCGAGAGCAAGGTGATCAGTCTCACCTTTCCTTTGTCGCGGTTAAAGTCTCGCTTTACGTCGGCGATGTTGGTCGAATATTCGTGGCCGCCGGTGAACTGGTAAGCAACGAGTCCGGCGAAGCCGATCAGTACGGCAGCGACAATGATAAGTTTGATCTTGGTTCGCTTTGCCATAGATTCACCTCAACAGCAGACTTGTTCCAGCTCCTTTGGAGGGCAGCACTCAGCCGATCCGTAGGAACAAAAGACGCAGCAATCGCCCGGAAGTGGTTTGAGCATAGCTTTGCAGCCTTCACATTCCCAAAAGAAGACGCACGAGTCGGTCGGCATTTCTTCTGTTTTCTGAAAGCCGCACTTCGGACATGTAAGAGTTGATTCGTTAGTTTTGTTCATTTACTTTGCAATCGTCGGCACAGCGTTTTGCTTCGATGGAATTCCAAACGGCTACGATAAGCAATCCCGCAAGCCCTGCGTAAAGGATCTTGACGTTCATGTCGGTGTTAAGCGCATAAAGCACTGCGGCCGTTGACAAAATGCCGAGGATGAGCGGCAGAACTTTCTTATGGCCTCGATATGCGATAACGGTCCCGATGAGCGCGATTACAACAAGCACCTGCATTGCGTAAAGGACGTAGGTTTCGTACGGAGCTAAGAAGCTTAGGCCGAGAATACCACCCAAAAGACTTAGAAACGGAAAACAGCACGGAATCGCGGCTCCGGCAATCAAAGCGCCTATGGAACCAACTTTGTCGAGAATATTTGTTGCCATAAATTAGTTTCGTTCCGCATGTGCGATCTCAACTACGACCGGACATTCGGTTGAATGCGGATGCTTTTTCAGCTCTACCTCGCATTCCGCAAGATAGTGCATAAGTTTGGCCCTAAACTCGTGCATAGATTTCATTCGAGCGTCGAGTTCCTTTAACTTAGCATCGAGTAAGTCACGGACACGGAGACAATCGCTCGTCCCATTTGTCGTTAGAAGCGTGCTGATCTCGTCGAGTGAGAAACCCAAATCCTGTGCCTGTTTGATAAAACAAACGCGGTCGATGGTTCCTGACGTAAACACCCGATAGCCATTCGGTGTTCTGGGTGCTTCCGGCAAAAGCCGACGCCGCTCGTAATATCGCACTGTGTCGATGCTGACACCGGCCCGCTTTGCGACCTCGCCAATGCGAAATTCATCTTGCATCAAAGAGTATTCTACACCCTTGAGCTAAGTCTAGAGTCAAGTGGAAATTGAGTTAGTGAATGAAGATAAGAAGGACGCCGCACGGGTCCGTCAGTTCAAACCCAGCGCGCCGAATAGAAATGGTACCACGTTCGGGAAAGGTATCACTATGCGTTTTGTTCGGCAAATGACAAGATACGGCGCGTTATAAATGTGCTTCGTGACACCCGAACTCGGCACGCTCGGTCTGTGCCGTTACGTGTGCGATCTTGAATTCGTGAGTACAGCAATTGTGGACACGTTCAAGAACGTCATCATGTTCAGCTCCATCCGCAAGAACCGCGTGGACACTCAAGGCGTTTACGCCTGATGTGAGCGACCAAACGTGAAGATCGTGGATCTCGGCAACGCCCTCTATCTTGGCAAGGGTTTGACGTAGAGTGGTGATATTTACGTCTGACGGCGTTCCTTCAAGAAGGACGGCCACTGCACCTTTGAGCAAAGCCCATGTCCGGGGGAAAATGAACAAACCGATGCCCGCCGAAATCAGCGGGTCTGCGTAATACCAACCTGTGGTAAGCATGATAACACCCGCGATAATAACTCCAACCGACGTTAACATGTCTGAAAGCACTTCGAAATAAGCGCCTTTTAGATTGAGGCTCTCTTTCGAGCCGGAACGCAGAATGAAGACTCCTGCCACATTTATCACCAGGCCGATCATTGCAATGATGAGCATTGTCGAGCTTTGAACTTCAGGAGGATTACGGAATCGCTCGTAGGCTTCGTAAAGAATGAAGATCGAGATGCTGATCAGCACGACGGCATTTGTAAGTGCTGCGAGGATTTCGACGCGGTAATAGCCGTATGTTCTCTCCGGGGTTGCCGGACGTTCTGCGAACCAGATCGCAAACAAAGCAAGCCCTAATCCGCCTACGTCCGTCAGCATGTGTCCCGCATCTGCAAGCAGCGCCAGACTATTTGTCACCAGACCGCCTACAACTTCAGCAATCATGTAGAGCGTCGTCAGGCCGAGCACGATTATTAAAGGCTTCTTATTGCGGCCTGATGCCGAAATTTCGTGAGTATGTCCGTGTCCCATAGATTATTTTCCTCACCGTGGTAGACCGTTTAGTTAATAAGTTCCCCATTAGATCAATCGAAATTCAACAGCCGCAGGCTGTTCAATATAACGAGGACGGTCACGCCTACATCCGCAAAAATCGCCAATGCAAGACTGCTCAACCCAAGGATCGCGAGAGTGACAAAAACGACCTTTATTAATATGGCGGCAGCGGTGTTGATTTTGATCGTCGAAATCGTTTTTCGTCCGAGACGCACAAGAAAAGGTATTAGCTCCAAACGGTCGTTAAGTATGGCGATCGAAGCGGCCTCGATCGCCGTGTCACTGCCAGCCGCGCCCATTGCTATACCGACGTTTGATAAAGCCAAGGCAGGAGCATCATTTACGCCATCGCCGACCATCGCGACCGAGCGGTATTTTTGAATAAGTTCATAAATAGCATCAGCCTTATGATCGGGCAGCATCTCGGCTTTTACTTCCGTTATACCAACTAAGGCCGCTACCGCTTCAGCAGGAGCGTGATTATCTCCGGTCAGCATCACAGTGGCAATACCTAATTCTCTAAGGTCCGTAACGGCTTGTTTGCTTTCAGGTTTCAGTTCATCTGTGAGAGCGAGGATGCCTTCAACACCGCCGTGACTGCTGACGACAATAGACGTTTTGCCCTCAAGCTGAAGTGCCCCGACCTTCGCCACCACTTCATCCTGGACGGCGTGTTCTTCGGTTATAAACGGCAATTTCCCAATGCAGTGATGTGTATCGTAACAGACGACGCAATCGGCTTTCGCCCCTTTGCCCATCACAGCCTGAAAATTTTCGACACCGTGAATCTTGATTCGTTCTTTTCGTGCCACATCAACAATCGCCTCTGCTAAGGGGTGCTCCGAGTAAGTTTCAATTCCGGCTGCACACGCTAGAAGATGTTCTCGTGTAGTGTCACCAAATGGAATTACGTCTGTTACTTTTGGCTTGCCGTAGGTCAGCGTTCTCGTCTTGTCCATTGCGATTGCTTTAACCTGTCCGATGGCCTCGATGTATTTGCCGCCTTTTATGAGTGCTCCGCGAGCGGATGCGTTTCCAATCGAAGCATAGATCGAGATCGGGGTACTGATAACCAGAGCGCACGGGCAAGCTATAACCAAAATCGTGATCGCCTGCTCGAACCAAGGATTGAAAGGCAGACCAAGAATAATCGTCGGAACTGCAATCAGGAGCGCGGCGATAAGCATGATCGCGGGCGTATAATAGCCCGCGAAAGTTTCGATAAATTTCTGTGTTTCAGCCTTTGTTTTCGTCGCCGCAAAGGTAGTTTCGATTATTCTGGCAAGAGTCGAATCCTTCGCAAGTTTTGTGACCTTTGCTTCCAAGTAGCCCTGAAGATTTAGGGTTCCGGCAAACAGCGGGTCGCCGGTGTGCTTGTCCTTCGGCAACGGTTCGCCCGTTATTGTGGATTCGTCGACCGATGACACTCCTGACACAACCTCGCCATCCATTGCTATCATATCTGACGGCTTAAGAATGAGAATGTCACCAAGGTTAATTTCTGCAAGGGGAATCATCTCGATCAGCCCATCGGCGCGTTTTATCGCCGCTGTTTTCGGCGAGCTGTCAACAAGCGCCTGCAGAGCCGATTTACTTGTAGCGATGCCAAATTTCTCGAGCGTCTCACCCAGGGTGAAAAGCACTACAACGACCGCAGCTTCCGGATATTCACCTAAATAAAAAGCTCCGACGACAGCGATCGACATTAAAAGATTAATACTCTTGAAATTGGCTTTTGAAAGCGCCTTCAAACCGCTCCAAAGCGTCCGCCAGCCGATCGCGAGGACAATCGACGCGAAAAAAAAAGCCGCACTCGGGCCGGAAATCCTTTCGCCTACGGCATATTTGAAAACATCGACCTTCGTCAACGAAAAGATCTCAAAGATCGCAACAATCGCAACGCTGAATATCATCCAGCGAAACTTCTTGTCATACCAGACAGAAGCTGATTTTTGCTGTGAAGCTGAATCTATCATATATTTTGATGCGACCACTAGTTTTGGGGCTGATGGGGGTCAGTATTGCGAGTGTATCTCTTCGCCCTGTGACGTTATCTTTCTCAAAAACGGAACTTGCGCTTATTTCGTCTTTTTTCGGCCTTCGCCCGACCACGTTGCTTATACCGGCTCACCCTTTTCTCGCTTGGATGCGTTCTGACCCCGCGTTTATTCAAATAAAGCATCAACCAAGCCAAGCCAAAGACTAAGCCTGTTCCGATCACAGTCCCGACAATAATCTGGATTTGGCGTTCGGTAAACATCTAAAAATTGCTCAAATTAGAGTTGAATTCTCAATATCCAAAACAATTACAAAGCCGTCGCCTTTTCTGCCAGTGTTGCCCCGTGTCCAATACCTTTTCATTCAAGCTATTTATTTAATTCCTCATCAATCATCAATCTCAACCCTTTTTCGTTCATAGGGGGTGCGATCCTGCCATTGACAAAGATCGTCGGAGTCTTGCGCACTCCTAGTCCTTGTCCATCCTTTTTGTCACGGGCGATCTTTTCAACAAAGCGATTTGCATTGATCGCTGGACCCGCTTTCGTCATATCCAAGCCCAGTTCTTTTGCGTATTTGTCAAAAAGCGTGTTTATGCTCGGAGCCGAGTCGGACGCGGTTTGGCCGTGTTTCTCGCCCCATTCGGACTGGTTCTTAAAGAGCAATTCCAGAGCTTCCCAGTATTTTCCCTGCTCGCCGGCGGCCTCGATAAAGGATGCGGCAGGAACCGAGTTAGGGTGAAGGGCCATGTATCGCGCTACGAGCCTTATTTTTCCATCATAATCCTTGACAATCCTTTTCATAACCGGGCCAAACTCAGCACATGCTTCGCACTCAGGATCGAAAAACTCCACCACGGTAACCTTTGCATCCGCAGGCCCGAGTGTCGCGCTGTCGGAACGAACCAATTGACCTGCTGGTGCGGCAGTGTTCGCCGTGTTCGTCGGCTTGCGTTCGTTTTGGACCGAGCTGCGGTAATAGGTTGAAGCAAAGATCGCGATGCCCACTACAAGGAGCGCAAGAGCTCCTAATATTTTTATCTCTTTTCGCATAAATAATTACGTTTCCTCCGGTTTGTAAAGCAGCAAGCAAAATACCAAACTCAAAAATGCGGCAAGTCCCATAAGAGGTATTGTGATAAATCCGAGCCATTCGATCTGCACCGCGTTACAGGGAACGCCTTCTGTGCAAGGGGCTATTTCTTCCGGAATAACACCATAATAGAGCAGGTTGTGATAGAGGGAGATTGCGAGGCCGACCATAGTAAGCGCCAGCGCATACTTTTTCCATCCACGGTCGCGGGTAACGATTCCGATCCCTATAATCAAAACGAGCGGGTACATCACAACGCGCTGATACCAGCAAAGCACGCACGGCGCCAGATCCATTACCTCACTGAAAAACAAACTGCCGACGACGGACATCATCGCAATAAACCACGCGATATAAGGCAACACCTCATTAAATTGTTGTCGCCAAGTGCTCATATTAACGTCGAGTCCTCGATGTTTAGGACAATTACGAATCCGTCCCCTTTTCGTCCCGTGTGGGCGTGCTGTTTGACGGACGCGACTAAGGCTTCTACCATTTCATCTGGTGCTACTATCTCGATCCTCTTGCTTGGCCTCAGCGGACTTATTGCGTCGCCGGGCGTTCGTAAGCGGAGACCAAAGCCCTCTGCGTCCGAAATCGTTATTCCAGGAAATCCCTCGATATCCTCAAGGGCGACGATGAGGCGATCGATCACAAAGGGACGAACTAAGGCAATTATTAATTTCATACTTTACGCTCCTTCGAATTCTCCTTCGGGGTCACGTTCCAGCCAGTTATAAAGCATTGGCAGAACGAGAAGTTTCAATACAGTCGAAACAAGCAACCCGCCTATAACCACGGTTGCTAGGGGACGCTGGACTTCGGCTCCGGCTCCGGTAGCAATCGCCATTGGAACAAAACCGAGTGTAGCGACGGTTGCCGTCATAAGGATCGGACGCAGACGGGCTTCGGCTCCCTCACGCACAGCTTGAAGGACGGAACGCCCTTCTTCTCGAAGATGGTTAATGTAGCTGACCATCACAACGCCGTCCAAAACTGCGACTCCAAATAGAGCGATAAACCCAACGCCCGCCGAGATCGAGAAAGGCAACCCAACCACAAAAAGTGCGAGAACACCGCCCACGACTGCGAGCGGAATGCTTGTGTAGATCAGGATTGCTTGCCGAACTGAGTTAAACGTCGTAAACAGCAATACAAAAATAAGGAAAAGAGCCAACGGCACGACGATCAAAAGCCGTGATGTTGCCCGTTGGAGGTTTTCAAACTGTCCGCCCCAGGTCAGATAATATCCGGACGGAACCTTTACCTCTTTTTCAATTGCAGCCTGAGCTTCTTTTACAAAGCTGGCAATATCGCGTCCGCGAACATTTAACTCGACGCCGATTCTTCGACGAGTGTCTTCACGGGAAATCTGTGCAGGGCCTTCGACGATCTGCAGTTGTGCAAGCTGCGACAACGGAACTCTCGCACCGGTAGGCGAAGGAACAAGCAAATTGCGGATCGTCTCAACATCCTTGCTCGAATCCTCACTAAGGCGAACTACAAGATTGAATCGCTGCTCGCCCTCGTAAACCTGTCCGGCCTCCTTTCCGGCTATGACCGACTCGATAACATCATTTACATCTTCCACATTTATCCCGTAGCGCGCGATTGCCGCACGGTCGGGCTTTATCTGCAATTGAGGCAGGCCGGAGATCTTCTCTGCCTTTACGTCGGCGGCACCATTTACCTTGCTGACGGTTGCGACGATTTGGTCTGCGGTTGTTTTCAATTGATCCAGATCGTCGCCGAACAGCTTAATGGCTATATCGGAACGGACGCCGGAAATAAGTTCTGCTACTCTAAGCTCAATAGGTTGTGAGAAGCTGAAGTTTGCTTGCGGCACGTTATCGGCGAGGGCTTTTGACATTTTTTCGACCAACTCTTCACGAGTAGATGCACTTTTCCATTCACCGTGAGGCTTTAGCTCAACATATACATCCGATAGATCGACCCCCATTGGATCGGTCGCAACTTCCGCGCGGCCGGTTTTTGAGACTACCTTTGTCACTTCGGGAAAGCCTCGCAAAACCTTTTCGGCATTGGTCGCAATATTGACCGATTCGGTAAGTGAAACGCTCGGCAAGCGCTGTATCTGCACAGCTAGAGAGCCTTCCTCAAGTCGCGGGATGAACTCCGCACCGAGAAATGGAAACAACGCAAAACTACCGATAATCACAGCCGTAACGACAGCAAGTGTCTGACCGCGATAACGCAAGACGATATCGAGCGCCGGAACATACAATTTCTTTGACCACCGAATAAATATGCTTTCCGTCTCGGCAACCTTGCCTCTCAAAATAAAGGTCAGTGCGGCGGGAATGAACGTAAGCGAAAGCACTAATGCACCTAACAAAGCAAATACGACAGTAAGAGCCATTGGCTTAAACATTTTGCCTTCGATGCCCGTGAGACTCAATAGTGGAAGATATACGATTGTGATAATGCCAACCGCAAACACGACGGGACGGCCAACTTCCTGACACGCTTCGAGAATGGTTCGTTCGGGCGGTTCGTGAGATTTATCATGTTGTGCTTCGGCTCGTCGTCGAACTGTGTTCTCGACAACGATCACCGCTCCGTCCACGATCAATCCGAAGTCGAGCGATCCTAAACTCATCAGATTACCCGACACGTTGAATATCCGCATCAGGATCGCGGCAAACAGCATCGAAAGGGGTATCACTAATGCAACCAGCATCGCACCTCGCCAATTGCCAAGCAGCAATATCAAGACGATCACAACCAGCAATGCACCCTCGACCAGGTTCTTTCCGACTGTATAGATCGTCCTATCAACAAGCTCAGTGCGGTCATAGTAAGGAATTAGCTCGACCCCGGCGGGCAGAGTTTTTCGGATCGCTTCGACCCTTGTTTTGATAGCTTCGACAACGGTTCGCGAGTTTTCGCCTTTCAACATCAGGGCAATTCCCGACACGATCTCACCTTCGCCGTCGGCGGTGACTGCTCCTTGACGAATTGTTGCTCCCTGCACAACCTCGCCAACATCCCGCACATAGATCGGAACACCTTCTTTTCCGGTCTTGACGACAATACTTGCAACATCGTCGGGCTTTTCGACAAGGCCGATACCGCGTAAAAGATATTGCTCTGAGCCGTGTTCGATATATCCTCCGCCGACGTTGGCGTTATTCTCAGTAACGGATCGCAAAACGTCACGCAGCGTGAGGCCGTAGGATTGCAGTTTTGCAGGATCAAGGCGAACCTGATACTGCTTCTCTAAGCCTCCGAAACTATTTATCTCAGTCACGCCCGGAACGCCGAGGAGCTGTCGGCGAACACTCCAATCCTGAATCGTGCGAAGCTCGGTCTGGTCAAACTGTTTACCATCCTTCGCCCGCAATTCATATTGGTAAATTTCACCCAAACCCGTCGATATTGGTCCCATTTCTGGTGAACCGATATTTTCCGGTATCGTATCTCGTGCCTCAGACAGTCTTTCGAGAACAAGCTGACGAGCAAAATATGTATCCACTGAATCGTCAAAAACGATCGTCACGGCTGACAGCCCAAATCTTGAAATAGATCGAATCTCAACCAGATCGGGTAAGCCCGACATCGCTGTTTCAACCGGAAAAGTCACTTGTCGCTCAATCTCAAGCGGAGCAAGCGACGGAGCAGCGGTCAAAACCTGCACCTGAACATTAGTTACATCGGGAACGGCATCTATCGGCAGTCCTTGAAGGCTGTAGAGTCCGGCTCCGACCATTATGGCAACTAGCAGCATCACCAAAAGACGCTGTGTCACCGCAAATCTGATAATTGCGTTGATCATAAATCTTTTGGGTTACTCCTCGCCCAATTCTCCTTTCTGCATTTGGGTCTTTAGGGTAAAGCTGCCTTTTGTGACAACCTTATCGCCAAGTTTTAAGCCGCCGAGAACGCGGTGATAACCCTCAACAGCGCTGCCTATTTCGATCTCGCGAACCTCAAAGGCTCCGGCCTCCTCAGCCTTTGGAATAAAGACAATAGTTTTCTCTCCGATCTTATGAACGGCACTCGAAGGAACAACAAGTTCCTCACCGGTAGCCGAACCGGTTCCGGCCTGAAACCCTACTTCGACGAACATTCCGGCCTTGAGACGTTCGTTTTTGTTTTCAACCTCGATGCGAACTCGTCCTGTTCGTGTTTCTTCATTAAGCTGCGGGTCGATATAGCTGACCCGTCCGTTGATAACACCCTCGCCGAAAGCCGCAATACGAATCTCGGCGGGTGTTCCTTCGTGCAGCGAAGGCATCTGATTTTCCGGCACGTTTGCGATCACCCACACAGTTGAGATATTTGAAATCGTGAAAAGGGACGTGCCCGCTTGGACACCCGCTCCGCCGCTAACCATTCGCGCCGTTACTATCCCGGAAACGGGTGAACGCAGCGGAACAGAGGCGACGCTTTTGACCTCGGCGTCTGGAGAACTTACATTCACGCCCAAAGCCTGAAGGCTCTGCCGTGTTTGAACGGCATCGACATTTGCCGACTTCAACGCCGATTCGGCTTCCTGAATCTCTTTGTTCAGAGGGATATTACGCTGAAAGTCGTATTCAGCCTTCGCGGTTCTGTAATTGGTTTCAGCCGAAACCAAATCTTTTCCTGCACCTGCGCCTAGTTCGATCAGCCGGTTTGTTCGTTTCAAAGTAGCGTCCGCCTCGTCAAGTCGTGCTTTTGCCTGAAGAATGGCCGACTGGTTTTCAGCCCGCTTTACCCGATTGAGGTTGTTCTGGGCAAGATCGACTCGTGTAACTGCTTCGCGCCATTTCCCGTACATTTCCGCAACCTCGGGGCTCATTACAGTCGCGACAGTTTGCCCTGCGCCTACGCGGTCGCCGATAGAAACCAGAACCTGTTCAACACGTCCGTTTACAAGTGAAGTAACTTGCTGGGTTTGTTGCGGATTCGTTTCGACCGTTCCGGCAACCGTGATCAAAGCGACAGCCGGTCGCTGCGTTACCGATTCGGTAGTAATACCGGCAGATGCCAGAACTTCGGGGCTAAGTTTTACTTCATTTGACTCGCCTTTATCTTTTTCGGAAGCTGTTTCTTCATCTTTAGCAGTCTCGGTTTTCCCGCTTTGCTTAAACGCGATTAGAGCCAGCGAAACGACTGCAATTAGACCGATGATTGCAAAGGCAATGATCCACGGCAAGGCGTTCTTCTTCGGTGTCTCTGCTATTTCAATATTTGAATCCCGCTCGGCATTTGATTCGAGCCTATCCAATTCTGCGGCATCATCCTCGTGATGCTTGGTATCTTCTGCAATATATTTTTCGGACATGATTCTTATTTCTCCAATGTAAGACCCAATGCGATAAACAAGTCGGCCTGGGCACGATATCGCTCGGTCATGGTTTCGGTTAGATCGCGGTTTGCTTCGAGTAGGCGTCGTTGTTCCGCGATAAGGTCGGTGATCTTTAGTTCTCCGATCTCATAAACTTTTTGAATGGTTTCGATATTCTCGCGTGAACGCGGCAAAACTGCCGTTTCCAATGTCATAAGTGCTCGTCTCGCAGATTCAATTCGTTGGAAAGCAGTTGTGATCTCGATCTTAACTATCTGTTCCGAGAATGCTCGTCGTTCCTGTGCCTGTCGGATGGCGATGGCGGCCTCAGCCTTTGCACCTTGATTTCGGTTGAACATTGGCAATCCGATAGAAATGCCGAAAGTTAGGCTTCGATCTCTTTGAAAGAATTCCCCACGCGGATCGTCATATCCCGCACGGCCTTGAGTGTATCGGGCGGTAGCTGATATGTCGGGGCGAGACTGAGACCGTATGAGGCGAAGTCCGGCACTAGCAAGCTGTTCGTCAAGTTCTGCAAGCCTGATCTCCGGCCTGTTTTTTAGTCCGACAGCTACACTTGTTTCGATTGAGGTTGGCAGTAAGGGAAACGTGGCGACAGATATATCCTCAGTGAGCTTTAACGGCTGATCGTAGGGCACTCCGGCATAAAACTTTAGTTTCGTAATTGCCGCTTGTAATTTCCCTTCGGTCAACTGACGGCGTGAACGCAGCCGTTCAACTTCTGTCTGTAGAAGATTGAGTTCGAGCGGAGCTGTATCTCCTTCGTTGACCCGTATCTGAACAAACTGAACAGTTCGAGCATCGAGGTCTAAAAGTTCCTCTAAAACCTGAACCTCTCTCAGCGTCGCAAGGGCTTCGGCATATGTCTCGAAAACTCGTCCCGCCAATTCCCGCTGTTTCGCAGAAACTTCGGCTTCTTTAAGAGTGATCTCCGCTCTTGCCAAATCGATCCGACGATGACGCTGTCCGTAAACTTCCAACGGAACGGAGACGCCCACGCTAAATTCATGGTCGCCGGGCGAGCCTACAAGTCTTCCGGTGCTTTGCTCCATCTCAAGGTTCGGGTTGGGTCGAAGTTGTGCCTGAACCAACCGAGCTTGTGCTTTCTCAACTTCAAGTCGTGCAATCTTGATCTCGCCATTATTCTCAAACGCTCGTTTGACGATCTCTGTAAGTGAAAGCCCCTCAACCTGACTGCGGTAATTTTTGACAACCGACGTATAGAGCAGCCGCCGGTCGTCAGTCGCAACTGGCCCTAGCGTAGCCACCGCCTGTGCGAAGCTATTTTGTGCCATCAAAACGACGGCAACAAACGAAATAAACCTGTACATAAACTCCTAATCAAAAGAAATGAATAACGCTAAATGACGCGAACTAAAGGAACGCGAAATAAAATACGGCGCAATTATGGTTATCTGATTAGGCTTTTGGCGGCTGCCAAATGGAGTAAGTCAGGTGAGATTGGTATGGGCTTGTGTAAAGCGAGAATTCGCCGTGAACCAATTCGGTTTCGGCTGTAACGACAAACGGCAAGTAGTACGCGATTGTCGGCACGGGTTGTCCACAACATGAACAGATACAAAACGGAGAGCAGTAGTCCGCGTTTATCTCTTGCGATGACCGGTCTGCGTAGGCAGTCCTCTCAATAGTATGACCCTGATTGTCGCGCGGTATCAAGCTATCACTACACGGCTGAACCGACAGGACTAGCAAGTAAGCAACAAAAATGTAAGTCAAAATTCGCAAGCGTATATGTTCTCAATTTCGCTTCAGATTGTCTAGCACGGCGAAGATCCCTCGTAGCGGCCTAGTCTTTTGATGTGCCGAAAAAGCGAGTAAGACGCTTAAGAATATGGCTCAATAACAACCCAAATAAATAAAGACTTGCGGCGTTAAGAAAAAAGCAAAATGCGAACAACATGTAGTCGATGATTCCGGGCTCCAACGAAATCCCCAACGTGTCCATTGCTGCAACCAGTATAAGAATCCATGGCAAGGCCCAACCAGTACGCGGCGGTTGTTTGCGCGCGCCTTAAAAGAACTTGCGGAAGTAAAAAAACGCGGTCTTTTGAAAGCTTGCCACCGATTCATTCCCAAAGGCCGGTGGTGCGAAATATTTCGCGCTGATGGCGAGATGGTGGCCATTTGTGAATGCAAATTGACCCATTTTCCTACAAAAATAGGGCTACTCAGAACGGCACAAC
Source organism: Pyrinomonadaceae bacterium (assembly GCA_044230475.1). Lineage (GTDB taxonomy): Bacteria > Acidobacteriota > Blastocatellia > Pyrinomonadales > Pyrinomonadaceae > OLB17. Next base: position 87,329 of record JBGARA010000001.1, read on the forward strand.
AATTGCGATTAATGGTGTGATGAGGTGGAAATATGAGATTTGAGCATCACAAACCAATGGGTAGCACTTCAGTCCAGCGATGGCAACAGTCATCGTATTAAGCCTTGGTGTCGCGGCATATTTCTTCTTTTGTCAGAAATGAGGGTATCAGTAAAGCTATGAAATTAAGCAGAAGAGAATTTACAAAAATAGGCTTGTTGGGAAGTGCCGCATTGATACTGCCGGGAACAGCTAAAGGGCAAACACTCACGTTTAGCCAGCCTCTTGCTCTTCCGTCTGTTTTATCGCCAACATCGGTGGACGAATCCACAGATTATTACAATATCTCAATGCAAGTGGGAACCAAACAGATCGTCCCGGGTCTTAATGCTACGATCTGGGGCTATAACGGCAATTATCCCGGTCCGACAATTAAGGCTCGGCGAAATCGCCGCGTTGTTGTCCGGCAAACCAATAATTTGCCGGTAAATTCATCGGTACATCTTCACGGCGGACATACGCCCGCGAATTCGGACGGGCATCCGACCGACATCATCACACCGGGAAATTTTAAGGATTACATCTATCCGAATGATCAACTTCCAGCGACTTTGTGGTATCACGACCACACAATGGATTTTACCGGACGAAATGTTTATAACGGCTTGGCCGCGTTTTATATCTTGACCGACGATTTTGAAGATGCTTTGCCGCTTCCTAAAGGACGCTATGAAATACCTTTGGTGATTCAGGACAAGACATTTAATGCTGACGGCTCGCTTTTTTATAATAATTCCGGCATGAACAGGATGAACGGATTTCAAGGTAACCAGCTTTTAACAAACGGCGTGATTCAGCCATATCACTATGTTGAAAGACGAAGATACCGATTTCGTCTGCTTAACGGCTCAAATGCTCGTAGTTACGAATTTGCTTTGAGCAACAACCAACAGTTTGTCCAGATCGGCTCGGATGCCGGATTGCTTTCAGCACCGGTTTCGCGTTCGAGCATTGTCCTCGCACCCGCCGAAAGAGCCGATGTGATCATTGATTTTGCTGAAGCAAATCACGGAACAAACATAACTTTGCAGAATCTTCGCGGAACCGGAGCCACCGCAGAAGTAATGCAGTTTCGGATAATGCCGTGGCACTATGGTAAAGATAATTCAAGAATTCCAGCGACATTGCGGCAAGTTGACCGCATTCCGGCATCATCTGCAACTGTAACCAGAGATTTCACGTTGAACCTAACGATGGGAATGGGAGGGCCTATATTCTCCTTTAATGGTCAACCTTTTAGCCCAACCCGAATAGATGCAAATCCGCAATTGAATGCAACTGAGATCTGGGGTTTCCGCAGCACAACTTCAATGGATCATCCGATTCATATTCACGATATTTCCTGGCAAATTCTTGACATTAACGGTATTCCGCCACCGGCTTGGGATATGGGTTGGAAAGATACTTTTCTCGTTCCGGCTCTCGGGACAGTTCGGGTTATAGGGAAGTTTACCAACAATACCGGCGATTACGTTTTCCATTGCCATATTCTCGAACACGAGGATTTTGCAATGATGGGACAATTCAGAGTTAGCTGAACTTAGACAACTCTCCAGTATTAAGGAGTAGGTTCATCCAATTAAGGAGGTAGAATTGATGAGAAAAGTAGCATTTCTAAAATTCGTAATTTTCATCGCGGTTGTTGGTTTATTCGTACTTCCTGTGATTGCCCAAAACGAAAAGACAATTGACGTTGACCGCGATGGAGAATTCCACTTTGATTCACCCACCAGATTTGGCGGCAAAACAATTGAAAAAGGAATGTACCGGATATACCAGGTATTTATTAACGGGGAGCATTTCATCATTATTCGAAAGGTCGCGATGAACGGATACAAGGTTATGGCACCATTAACGCCGGGTGACGAAGTAGCCAGGTCTAAGTGTACCGAGGGATCGGTCGACACAGAATTCAGGAAGACTAAGATCCTCGTGAGGCGAAATGCGGCAAAGGAGCGGATCGCGATGGAAGTGTGGTTTCGGGGTGAACGGGTCAAACATATTTTGCCGATCTAATATGACAATTAAAGGGAGAAGAGTCCGGTTGAGTTTGACCCATTCTAACAGCAAGCTACTATCCGTTTACAAGACTTTTTTGATTTTCAATCAACGATTTTGTCTTCCAATACAGAAATATTCCGCGAGAGAGAATCGCAATCGCCAAAATTATCAGCAGCCAGCAGCAGAGATAAAGAATGAAGGAGAAATCAAACAATTTCATCAATGCCATCGCTGAGATCAATAATGCGATCGATGCCTGGATGTGGGAGAGCAATGCTCTGGAATTAGATAATTCTGTTCTTAGGACTGCCAATTGAAAGGTAGCTATTTCACGTTTTACTGACATAATTGGGGTATTTTCAGAGGCCCGGCATTAGACGAACGGTCGGGTTCAATTTGCTGTCTATGATCAAGACATGATTCGGAGCAACTCGCGTCCAGCTTTCGCGATCGTCAGTCAGTCTTTCGGAAGCAATGATAATTCCACTTTCCTCATCGGGGCAATCCACAATTCCAAACGTTCCGTCGCTGCTTTGATATTTTCCACGCTTTGAAAAGTAGAGCGAGATCGGTTCAATCTTCGGATCGGAGACATAACGCGCTGTCACAATGTTTTGCCCGTCGGTGACCGCAAAATTATAAATCGAAGGCTGCCTGATCCCAGCCTCCCGCGCCCATTCCTCAAGTTGCCAGATAGTTTTCACCAAACCGTCCGCCAGATCAGCCGCCTCGACCGTTTCCGTCCTTTCACCGAAAAGGTTTAGGAAAACCCCAAAGGCGTGTTCGGAATCGGTCGTACCTTCGATGGCGTGGTAAAGCACATCGGGCAGCGAGCGGCGCAAGCGGCGTTTTATCAAACTAAAGCCTTCAATTGTGCCGTTGTGCATCCACAAGAAGCGTCCGTGACGGAATGGGTGACAGTTCGCTTCCGAAACGCCTGTTCCCGGCGACGCCGCGCGGACATGCGCGAAAAAACAACCCGATCTAATATGTTCTGCTAAATTGAGCAGATTGCGGTTGTTCCAGGCCGGACTGATGCTCGTAAAAACGCCTGGTTCATGGGAGACTTCGGGCGAATACCAACCAACGCCAAATCCATCACCGTTGAGTGGTTCGCTACGTTCCTTGGATTTGTAACTCTGACGAATGAGCGAATTTGCAGGGCGAGAAATCAAGTCGGCCAGTAATATCTCGCTTCCCACATAACCGAGAAACCTACACATAGCGATTTACTCCTACGCACCGCGGTTATAGGGTTTTACATAATCCCGCGGGTGACGCTTGAATTCCTCCAAACACCCTTCGGAACAAAAAAAGTACTCTTCGCCTTCATAATCCAACGAATATGCGACGGTTTTTTCGTCAATTTCCATTTTACAAACCACATCCGTAACCATCATGCCCTCCTTAAAAATGCTGCGAAACGTGCCACTCCATCTGTCAACTCCTCATTAGTGATGTGTCGGGTTCTGTTTAAGCATTTCGGCCCGAAGCAGAAAGCTACCGTTGGTTACGATCTTATCGCCAACGTTTACACCTTCGATCACGGTGAATTGACCGGTTTTTTCTTTGCCTAAACGCACTTGTTTTACAACAAAAACATTTGGTTTGTCGGTAGAAATAAATACTACTTGTTTGTCATTCATATCCTGAACGGCGGTCCTGGGGATCACTGGCATTGTGCGTTCGGCTGTCCCCGTGGAGCCGAATGCGACATTGACATACATTCCGATCTTTAGGGCGTGTCCGGGGTTGTCGAGTTCCACACGGACTTGTGCGGTTCGCGTCGCTTGATCTATGTTCGGGTCAATATACGTGACGTGGCCGCGAAAGAGCTTGCCCGGATACGCATCGGTCGTAACGCTTGCTCCGCTTCCATTGCGAAGGAGCCCGAGATCCTTTTCATAGACCTGTGCGATTGCCCAAACACTTGAGAGGTTTGTTACACGCATTAGTTCTTTGTTAGCCTCGACTACCTCGCCCTGATTCACGTCGCGTTTTGTGATCGTTCCAGCTACAGGCGAAGTCAACGCGATCTCAGATGCAATCTGCGAAGGTGAATGGAGAGCATTTATCTTCTGAGGCGACAAGCCTAGTAGAAGCAAACGTTGCTTTGCGGTTGCAAGGTCGGACTCGGCAGTTTGTCGCTTGACGGCGGCCTGTTCGAATTCGCCTCGGCTGACTGGATTGATCTCTGCTACCTGCACAGCACGGTCATAACGCTTATTCGCCTCAACTAAATTTGCCTCGGCTGTTTTTAGCTTGGTCGTAGCCAATTCATATTCTTCGCGGCTGACTGCTCCGATCTCCAGCAGTTTGGCCGTCCGTTCGTGGTGCTTGTGGTGTTCGACCATTTCAGCATCAGCGATCTTTAATGCCGCCAATGCCTGATCGAGTTCCGCATTACTTGTCGGACTGATATTAACTAGTCGAGCTGTTCTGTCGTAATTTTGCCTGGCGGTCTGAGCTTCGGTTTGTAACGCCAGATAGCGTGATTGAGAAGCTGCTAGCTCGTCGCTGAAAATGACCGCAACCGATTGTCCCTTTCCGACATTCTGGCCAAGTTCACCAATGACGCTTCTTAGCACACCGCTAAGCAATGAAATGATAGGAGTTTCCTTATAGGCATTTGGTTGAATAACTCCGGTTGCGGCAACCGACATGGCTTCGGATGACAGAGTTTCACCGACGGTTTCGACCTTCAATTCGATCTTTTCGATTTGATCGGGGGCAATGGTGATCGTTTCTTCGCCGGTCATATCGGTCTGTCCATTAGTGTTATCACCGAATGTTACATTTCGTGGTGGTTGAACGATCTGGCCAGTTTCACGATTTCGGAAAAACCAAAAACCTAACGCACCTATAACTAAAACTCCAATGATCGCAAGTGCAATAAAGAGCGGCTTTCGATTCGGGGTTTCTTCGGTAATGATCTCGTCGTTATTTTCTTCGTTCATTTCTTTTTAAGCTCCGGGGAGTTTATAGCCCGCATAACCTCAACATTTGCTGAATATGTCTCAAATTCGGCATCGATCAACTCATTCTCAATATCAAGAAAACGTCGTTGCTCCGCAATGTAGTCGAGCAGGCTTCTGGCACCAAGCTCGTATGTCTGCCAAATGATTTTTAAGTTTGCGTCTGCCTGATCGCGGACACCATTTTGAAAGATCGATAAGGACCGGGCGGCGCGGTTGTATCTCGCAAAAGCGGTCGCAACTTCGCGGCGAATTGTTAATTCTCCAAACTCGGCACGGCGTCTGGCCGCATCTTTTTCAAAAACAGCGGCTTCGACCGCCCCCTGATTCCGATTGCGAACCGGCAAATCTATCTCAATGCCAAAGGTGAAAAACTGAAATACATCCTGAATTGGCCGCAAAACACCGTGGTCGTCATAACCACTTAATGGAAAGCTCGAATTCATTCGCTGATAGCCAGTCTTAACACTTGCGTCCAACTTGCCTTCGGACTTTGCCTGGTCGATCTTTGCGTCGGCAAGCTGCTCGACTGTTCTTGCACCTTGTAAATCCGGACGCGTGCGTAATGCGATGTCTGTTGAATCGGACAATGGCGGTAATGATGCGATCAAGTGCGTAAAATCACCTCTAAGTCTGAGCGGTTCTTCGGGTTTCATTCCTATCATATTGCGAAGCTCGAACATTGCAGTTTCGGCTTTGCCTTCGGCAGATTCACGGATCGACTGCAAACGATTGACCTCGACAAGAAAGATGTTCTGTTCCAGCGGGGCGATCTTTCCTTCTGTAACTCTCGCGGTTACGAGATCGTAACCTTGTCTTGCTACAGCAAGTGTCTTTTCGGTAACTTCAAGTTTTTTGATCGCCGCAAGAGCTTCACCAAATTTCAATCGAACATCCGACGCAAGTAAGCGTTCCTGATTGGCAAGCTCAAGCTCGCGGGCTTCCAATTCCTTTTGAGCGACCGCGACCCTTGCAGAGCGCCGTCCGCCAAGTTCGAGCGGCAACATAACCTCGGCCATCTGATTGTTGTCCGCTCCGCCGATCTGTTTTGCTCCGCTTGTCGTGACCTTCGGATTTGGTCTTAAAGCGGCCTGCTTTACCATTGCCCTCGATGCTTCAACCTCCTTACGGAACGCCTGTAGTTCTCCGTTGTTTTCCAGAGAAAGAGCAACGGCTTGGTCAGCAGTCATTCCAGTCACTTGATCGAGATAACGTGCCGCACTATCGGCTATCGGCTGTGTCTGTGAAAACACATGTGCCACAACCGATAACGCGACAAGCAGAATTATTTTTAGTCGTTTTATAGACATGCTGTTACTGCACGATCAATTTGCCGCGCATCATATTCATCCCGCATGTAAAGCCGAACTCGCCTGAACGCTTGGGGGTAAAGCTAACTACGACCGGCGTATTTAACGGCAAAGCTCGGGTGATTCCATATTCAGAAATAACGAGTTCTGTAGCGCAAGTGGAATCCGTCTGTCTCAAAAATGTAAGTCGCGTTGGAACACCACGACGAAGCGTAATGCTTGTCCGCGAATACCCTTGTTCGTTGATTAAAACCTTCGCCGTTTGTGCTTTTGGTTTGGTCTGTGATGTTCGTTTCTGCGCGTATGACTGAGCAGTAAACACAAAAACCAACAGTCCCGCCGTGACAATCCCAAAGACGAATTTTTGAAGTGTTTTCATAATTTGTTTCCCTTTATCTTTCCAACTTAATGTGATTCCAGATATTTTCCTTGAGGCCCAACGCCACCCATGTGTACTAACTGTGCTCCATGATGACCAGCTATTGAAACTGTGATTGATGCTCCAATCAGTAGGAACAAAACAACAGCCTCGCTCCACCATTTTCTAGTGGTAAAAAAATGTGAAACGCCTTTTGCCACCAAAGCCGCAAGTGAAAGCCACCATGTGTATTTAGCCATTAGCTCGTGCGTCTCATAAATCGAATTGACATGCTCGGGCAAATTCGTTGGATGAGCGTGAAAGGTGTTTGACGCGAGCCAAACCGTCACCGTCCCGGCGGATAAAAGCAGCAACGCGGCAAAACTAAGTTCTTTTTTGTAAACAAAAAAAGCGAGCGCCTGAAACAAGCCGGCGAAGATCAGCAGAACAATAGGGAAATGGACGACGAGCGGATGATAGTTAGGAAAATCCTCAACCATATTCATCGGGGTCATTGTCATGTTGGCATGTTCGTTCCTTGTCTCGACAGGCGGCGCCGAATTTGATTCCGTGTTTGCAATCTGAGGAGTCGGCGAGGGTGATTTTTTATCGTGGTCCTCGTGGCCAACGACCGTTAGAGCCGTCAAGAATACAGCGGCCAACGCAAAGGTTACATAGATAACTTTCAGTTTCATATTTCGCTCTCCTTGTTTAGTTCTCGTTCACGCAGCCAATAAAAAATCACCGGCGTTATTATCAACACATGAAGCAAGCTCGAAACCATCCCGCCTAAAACCGGTGCTGCAAGTGGCTTCATTACCTCTGAACCGGCGCTTGCACTCCACATGATCGGCAAAAGCCCCGCAACAACGGTCGAAACGGTCATTACCTTTGGCCTGAGCCTGAGCAAAGCTCCGTCGATGACGGCCTGCATAAGTTCCTGGCGCGTCAATTGCCGTCCTGCCTCATCACGTTTTTTATGAACGGCCTCATTGAGGTAAATAACCATCACGACCGCCGTTTGCACTGCGGTTCCAAACAGGGCAATAAAGCCCACCCAGACAGCGACCGAAAAGTTATATCCAAGAAGCCAGACAAGATAAACTCCGCCAGTTAATGCAAACGGAACGGCCATCAAAACATGAGCGGCTTCAAGGGCAGAATGATATGTCAGATAAAGCAATCCGAATATCACTATCAATACAATGGGTACGACGAATAGCAGGCGGCTTTTTGCTCGTTGCTGATTTTCGTATTGTCCACTCCACGCAACGTAATAACCGGCTGGAAGCTGGATGTTTTTTGCTACCGACTGTTTTGCTTCGTCAACAAAACTCCCGACATCACGGCCACGTACATTTAGGAGAACAGTGCCTCGTAGCAGTCCATTCTCGCTTTGGATCATCGTTGCACCTTCTACCTTCCGAACATCCGCAACCTGAGAAAGCGGAACCGTTCCGCCATTGGCCATCGCGATCGGGATCTGACCCAGGGCTTCCGGGGTATCTCGAAACTGGGGGGCAAACCGGACCCGAACGGGAAAGCGTCGCCGGCCTTCTATAGTTACAGACAGATTGGTCTCACCGATACCTTTTTCTATCGTGTCCTGTATGACGGCAACATCTATCCCGTATCTTGCCGCCGCTGGACGGTTGATCTTTATGTCGATGTATGGTGAACCGCCGATCTGCTCGGGATACACATCGACCGCTCCGGGTATCTTTTTGACATCCTCCGCGACCTGCCGCGAGACTGCTTCAAGCTGCTTCAAATCATTGCCAAATATCTTGATACCAACCTGGGTCCGAATCCCTGTCGTCAACATCTCAATGCGATTGATGATCGGCTGTGTCCAAATATTCGTGACGCCGGGCATGCGGAGCTTTTCGTCCATTTCTGCGACGAGTGACTCGCGAGTGACTCCCGGACGCCATTGGTCTTGCGGTTTTAGATGGATGATAGTCTCATTCATGTTTGTCGGCGACGGGTCAGTTGATGTTTCTGCTCGTCCAGCCTTGCCCACTGCCCATTCGACTTCGGGAAATGCCTTTAGCATTTCATCCTGTTTGGCCATGATACTGCGTGCCTCGTCGATCGAAATCGACGGATCGGTTACAGGCATAAACATTACATCGCCCTCGTTAAGAGGCGGCATAAACTCACTTCCTATTCCGCTAGCCAACAGAATGGCTCCGAGAAACAAGGTCAAGGCTCCGCAGACTGCGATCACGCGATGCTTGAGTGCGCGAGTCAATACCGGTTCATAAAGACGCCTCAGGAAACGCATCACAGGATTATGGCCTTCGGAATGGACCTTACCTCCGATAAGAAACGTGCAAAGCACGGGCACTAGCGTTACCGCAAGCAGTGTTGCTCCGGCCATTGCAAACGTCTTTGTAAAGGCAAGCGGGTGAAAGAGTTTTCCTTCCTGTCCGATCAAAGCAAAAACGGGAATGAAGGCGAGAATGATGATCGCCATCGAAAAGAAAACCGGACGGCCGACAAGCTTGGTAGATTCAAGAACGATGTTCCAGACGGCTTTGCGGTCCTTTGGATCCACGTTACGCAATTCCATAAACCGAAAGGCGTTTTCCGTAACCACAATTCCAGCATCGACTAGAACGCCGATAGCAATGGCAATTCCCGACAGAGACATCAGATTTGAACTAATGCCCATGAAATACATAAAAAGAAAGGACATCAGTACCGCAAGCGGAAGCGGAATGGTAACGATCAAGATCGAGCGGAAATGCGCTAGGAAAATAATATGCGCAAGGGTAACAAGGAGTAGTTCTTCGATCAGCGAACGCTTAAGCGTGTCGGTCGCCCGGTTGATAAGCTGCGTGCGGTCATAGAACGGAACGATGCGAACCCCTGGCGGAAGCCCTGCCTGCAACGATTCGATCTTTTGTTTTACGGAATCGATGACTTCGAGCGTGTTTACGCCATAGCGAGCGATGACCACGCCGCCGACCGCTTCCTTTCCGTTCTTATCGAGTGCTCCCGTGCGAAAAGCATTGCCGAGCTTTACTTCGGCCACATTCTTAACATAGATGGGTGTGCCGTTCGACGAACCTATTACTATATTCTCGACATCTTCCATCGAGCCGATCAATCCGATGCCTCGAACAACGGCCCACTGCCCGCCCTGCTCAACCACATTTCCGCCGACGTTGTTATTCGATCTTTGAACCGCCTCTACGACCGTCGAGACCGGTATATTTACTCCTCGCAGTTTATTCGGGTCAATATCTATCTGGTACTGCTGAACATAACCGCCAACAGATGCGACCTCGGCAACGCCGGGAACGGAATTCAACTGATACCGCACAAACCAGTCCTGAACAGTGCGCAGGTCGCGCATATTCATGTCGTCAGATTCGAGCGTGTACCAGAAGACTTGTCCGACACCAGTCGCATCGGGTCCGAGCGTTGGCACAACGCCCTGCGGCAATTGCTTAGAGACGAGATTAAGGCGCTCCAAAACGCGTGTCCGCGCCCAATAGAGATCAACATTATCCTCAAAAATAATGTTTATCATCGAAAAGCTGAATGCTGAGTTGGCGCGGACCACGCGGACACCCGGAAGTCCTTGAAGGTTGGTGACAAGCGGATACGTCACTTGGTCTTCGACTTCCTGCGGTGAACGCCCTGTCCAATCGGTGAAGACAATTACCTGATTGTCGGAAAGGTCTGGAATCGCGTCTATTGGCGTTCTTAGAAGCGCCCAATATCCCGCCGCCGCCACCGCAAGATAAAATACAATGACGATGCCGCGATTTTTTAACGACCACTCGATGATCTTATGAATCATAAAAACCTACTTAGCAATGATCGGAAGCGAAAAGGCACCTTTTCCCGCCGGGCCTTCGTAGGTTATCTGGGCTTGCCATTCGCCCGCCATGTCAACGTCAATTTTGCCCTTATAGACGCCGGGAGCTCCGGTTGTCGTCAGTGTCGCCGCGTTATTCATCGCTCCCATGCTTCCCATAGCGGCCATGTGATTGTTAAATCCCACGGCTCCAACATCCACAGGCTTGCCCGATGCATCGGTAAAGGTCAAGGTGAATTCTTGCGCGCCTTTTTTCAAAACGCCGTCCGCGTTTGCGACCGTGGCGGTCAAATTGTTTCCGGCCGGGCCGGTAGCAATTGTTTTTCCCGCAGGGGCACTAACTGAACTGGAACCTGAACTACAGGCCGCAATAAGAACGATGACGGATAAAAGCGTAACTGAACCAATAAATAAAAGAGTCTTTCTCATACTGTTGTCTCCTAAAAGTAAATTTGATTTCGAGCCTCGCGTATTCCAAAGGAAGCCGCAAAAAGGCGCGGTATTGCGCAACAAAAAAGGCGCAGTTCACCAAAAATAGGCGCACTACTCCTATGAAACTAGATCAAAAACGAATTGTGTTGGATGTACCTGGGTTGAAATGTTCGCGTAAGAACTAGACGCGAATAGAGCGGCGATTTAGAAGGTTGAACGGTTCTCGTTGGAAACAGAGCCGCGATCTGCTCGGCAATAGACTGCGAAACAGGCTTGTTTGACGGGTAGAAACTGAATGAAATGCCTGACGGGGTCGGTATAGACTCGGAGCAATTAACGGCACAGCAAAGACGCGTCGCCTCTGCCGCAGGTGAATGATCCTTGCTTCGAGCCTTATCACAGCATTTCATCATTTTATCGTTTGGAGAATGCAGAGGTGTCCCCGACACAACTCCACCTGCCAGAGCTATGAGTATGAAAAGCAATGTGATCCGCTTTACCATCACGTTTGAATATATTCCTTGGCTCTCACAAAAGTCAATGACAATCGTCGCGTCTCTCGCGCGATGGGCTTCGATGCCTTCCGGTGCGACAATCGGGACCGTGATAAGGGCGAACGCAGGATTGCTCCACCACCAGAGGAGGATCGCGTTTATTAGGATGGTGCGACCGATCTTAGACCATTGCGATCACCTTTTGCAGGCGCTCGTGCACCTCGTTAGCGACCTCATGGATCGCTGGATTGTCGATCAGCGACATCATTTCGATGGGGTCGATCGCCGAGACCACGGAGCTATTCTTATCGTCCGCTTCGTAAACGATAACGTTGCAGGGCAGCAGCAGCCCAACTTCAATGTCCTCGAGCAGCGTCCGGTAAGCAAGCGGCGGATTGCATGCGCCCAATATCACGTATCGGCGAAAATCGATAGCGAGCTTTTCTTTTAGCTTTTCGTCGATCCGAATCTCGGAAAGAATGCCGAAGCCCTCATTTCCAAGGGCCTGACGAGTACGCTCAGTCACCTCGTCGAACGTCGCATTGATCTCGCGACTAAGACCATATCTTTGGTGCTTTGCACGTTGTACTTGCATATTTCCTCCTGAGGGAATGGTTCCAACCTGATTGAGAGCAACTCTTGTGCCGGACGGCGACGCCCTGCATCACAGCCTTTTGTAAGCCCCAAAGTAGAAACCGATGTGGAAAAACTCGCGCTTAAGTTGAGAGCCAAAGCTCGACGTGCGAACGGAACCGAATGGTCCTAGATCGAATGATCTTCGAGGCGCCTTCGGAGTGGCTAACGCGGCTATTGTCAGTGGTAGCTCACCGGCACAAATCTGGACGTTAAAATCGCAGCATACGAAGCCCGCTGCCAATAACCACAAACTCACTGATTTCATGGCCCAACACCGCGACAGGAAGCGAGAAGAAACCGCCCACGGCACCGATCACTAGAACCGTAATGACGACTGCTGACAGAACAAGGTTTTGATTAACTACCTGCTGATTGCGCCGGGCAAGTCTGAGCGCGTAAACCAGTTTTTCTAGATCGTCCGCCATCAACGCTACATCCGCGGTTTCCAGCGCGACATCCGTTCCGGCTGCCCCCATTGCGATTCCGACCGTCGCCTCCGCGAGGGCTGGTGCGTCGTTTACACCGTCGCCGACCATCCCGACGTGGCCGTACCGCTCTGACAATTCGCGTACCTTGGTTACTTTATCTTCCGGCTTGAGGTCCGCGTAAAACTCGTCGATCCCGACTTCGCACGCGATGGCTTCCGCCGTCCGCGGATTATCGCCGGTGAGCATTACGATTCTTTCCACCCCGGCAGCGTGAAGATCTATGATTGCCTGACGAGCGTTGGAGCGAATATTGTCGCGGATTGCCAAGAGTCCCCAAGCTTGACGTTCCGCACCTATGATGATCACAGTTTTGCCTTCAGCCTGCAGGCGGTCAATAGTCTCCGCCTCCGCGTGTAGAGTGGCGCCGAGTTGCTTTTGGAAAAGATCCGGGCTGCCTATGTAGACCGTGGACTCATCAACGCCTGCAGATGCACCGGCACCGGTGAGGGATCGAAAATCGCTGACCTCCGAGGCCGTTATGCCTTGTTTTTCGGCGTACTCAACCACTGCATTCGCCAAAGGATGTTGGCTCCGCCGTTCGATCCCTGCGGCAATCGATAGAACCTTTTCTGGTGACATCCCGCTTGCCTGTCCGTTCGGCCGAAGCTCTAAAAAGTCAGTAACCTCAGGGTGACCGCGTGTGATCGTTCCCGTCTTGTCCAATGCAACAACCTTAATTTTGGCCAGTTCCTCTACGTACAATCCGCCTTTGATCAGGACCCCATTTCGCGCTCCGGTTCCCAAACTCGCCACTAACGTGATAGGGATCGAAATCGCCAGAGCACACGGCGCGGCAGCAACTATAAATACCGTTGCCCGAACGAGCCATGTTGTCCAATCAGATCCAAAAACCAACGGTGGAACTATCGCAATCATGATTCCCACAAGTAGAACGGCCGGACTGTAACGTCTGCCGAAGCGCTCAATGAATTGCTGGCTTTTTCCTTTTCGCTCGTGAGCCTCCTCAACCATATGAATGATCCTGGCGATCGTATTATTTGCAAATGTCTTCGTCGCTCGGACCTCCAGAAACCCTTCAGCGTTGATGCTTCCGGCGAACAGAGTGTCGGCGATCGTTTTCTCGACCGGTACACTCTCGCCGGTCACGGGCGCTTGGTTTACGCTTGATGATCCGGCTATAATTTCACCGTCCGTTGCCACCGACTGCCCGGGCTTTACTAAGAAAATGTCACCAACGGCAATCTCCTCAACTGGAATTGTGACCTCGTTACCTTCGCGTCTAACCAAAGCCATTTTCGGAGTTAGATCCATCAGGGCTTTTATTGCCCCGCGAGTCTTTTCTTCCGTATATCCTTCAGCCGCTTCCGAAATCGAGTATAGGAATGCGAGCATGGCTCCCTCTCCGGGGAGACCCAGCACGGCGGCCACCACAGCCGCAATGCTCATCAATAGCTCAATACCCACCCCTCGTTCGAAAACGAGTTCTTCGAGGGCTTCACGTCCGAAGTAATAACCCCCGACCAGGATCGCGGCAATATAGATGATCGTCGAAACGACTGCCGGCGTAGACGCGAAAGTCAAGAGAAAACCGATCAGAAGAAGGATCCCTGAAACTGCAGAGGTTACAACCTTAGGATTGCGCCAGGGGGCAGGTTTGGCCACCATCCCACGCCCTTCCTGCGCCGGGAAACCCAAAGCCTCTAGTTTCTCTTTCAGCGCGTCGGCGGACGTCGTATCCTCGTTAAAGGAGACCGCGACCTTTGCGGATTTCGGGTAAGTCTTCAACCCGAGAATACCCGGAAAGCCCCTGAAACCTCTTTCAATGGCGGCCGCTTCTGACTCACAATCCATATTAGCGACACGAAAAACAATTTGTTTAGAACTCATACGCCTTAATACCTTTCCACCGGCAGGCCGAGAACTGAAGTTCGCGACCTTGTTTCATTATTCTCTGATATAGAATCTACCAATTCCCTCGCGATTAACGTGCGTTTTTGGATTCGTGGGCTGCGCCAAACAAAATATAAGACGCCTATGACGGCAGACAATACCTAACGTCCCCGCTAGCCCAGATATTGGTTGCCTGAACCAGAATTAGGGCTCCGAAGAATGCGGAAAGAGGGGTCGTTTTTCGCCATACATTGGTCTTACAATCGAGTGGTTTTACCATTGGATCATGACCAGAATCTGTTACTGGCCGAGTTAGGTTTTTTTCTGCCGCGTTCAGTTTCACGTTAAGCTCCCGATCGCTGTCAGCAACCGCAATCTGAGCCAAGCCCTTTTTCGCCGGTTGCCTTCTCCAACACACCTTTCTCGGCGGAACAGGCGATTTTCGACACGGCGAAGGTGGTTTTATACATTTTATTTCGGGTTAGTTCGGAACCCTATTTCCTGCGTCTCTTTGATCGCCTTTTGGTTGTCCGTATAAAGTTAGGTCGATCGATCAATGGATTTTGTTTTGACTTACGTCGGCGAGAAATGAACCTTGACATTAGAAAGAACCATCCGAGCAAAATCGCTATGAAGAGAATCACCGTTGCCACGTGATAAAGCACATGGGGCAGATTTGCAGAACTGTGATCGATCTCCATTATCTATCACGACGGCTGATCTTCAATTACATCTCATCATTCGCGTGTCCGGCCTGCGCTCGGCGCCCAAATATTCCCCATGCATAACTAGCCAAGGCGAGGGCAATCAAGAGATTGATAGCTAGTGAGACGACGCTCCATATTGAAGAGAAAGAAATCCCAAAAATCGTGATCCTTGTTCCGGAAACCAGTAAGATTCCATGAGCAAATGCATGAAATGCTTCTGCGCCGCAAAAGAATTTGGCTATTTCTCGTTTACGATGTCTCGTCATGGCTTTCTACTTTCAATTCCGTCGCTAACGCGTCTGACCAATGCTTTGAAGTCTGAGGCGGGGACAGGATTATTCAGGTCAGGCGGTTCAAGCGATCTAAGGAGGTCATTCTGTAATTTATCGAGTGCGGTTTGCGCATCCTTACTCAAGACAATCGTAGACGTTGCTGAAAGGAAGTTCTCACGCATAGCCATCAGAAAGCCACGCGCGTCCTGAAACTCGATGAGATTATCCTTGCCGGGAGTTCCCGCCTCCTGAATATCGATCCGGTTGCCTTCGGTCGCCGTCGTGTATTCGCCCTCTGCCGTATCCAGAACAAAACGCATTGCTCGCTTGCGAAAGTCGGGCTTTTCGTAAGCATCGCCCGCAATGGCTTTGCAAGCCTGTTCGGTCGTTGTAAGAACAGCCTGATATTTCTTTTCCACATCGTCAGCAGGAATCTCGGATTTACCGGAAACGGCCACAAATTCGGTCAAAGCATTGTTGAGGGAATCGAAAACATTGTGTTCGCGCAACAGCTTTTGAAGTGAGAGGGCGTCGGGTTCACTGCCCATCAGAAGCTCGTGCTGAGGATGCCCCGCATGTTTACCGGCGCGTTTGAGATCTAGCGCGGGATTTGGGCCTTCGCCCTTCGACCCACGATCATGAAGCGCCTTTGACGAGCGAACGTGGCCCTCAAGGACCGTCAGTGCGCCAATAGCGTCAACCTCAGCGGTTAACGGCTCGACCGCTGCTCCGGCTTGGACCGTCACCGTAGCCGTTGCGCTTTGTCCGCGCTCATCGACAAGAGCATATTTTCCTTCGCTGCCGTTGACCTTTACGACAATGCGGCCATTTGCCGGCGCGACAACTTCGCCGATAAAAAGACCGTTACCTTCAAATACCAAGGGAAGATTTCCGTCGTTCTGAATAGTGATCGTTTGTCCTCTCGAAAGGCTCACGCTCGACGGATCGACCTGTTTATTTGCAAATCGGAGTGTCGCGGTCGAAGCGGACGGAGCGTTTTGAATCGTGGCCTTTGACTCAGCGATACCTACAACAAGCTCAGTGCCAAATCCAACAAAGAATCCGAACGCGAGCGCGGCCGTGGCGCCGACCGCTCCAAGTGTAGCGAAGCGAAGGCGGAACAACTCGCGCGTTACATAAACCAACGAACCCACAGCGACGGAGAGGAACAAAAGTTCCACCGTAGGATTGACCCAAATGCCGCCGACAAATGAGCCGATAGCTGTAGGAGCTCCACCGATCAAACCAAGCCATAACAGTCGAGCCCAGCTTACTTTTTGTCCGACGAGCGGACCGGCAATGCCAAACCCTTCTGTCGCGTTGTGCAAGGCGAAACCGACGACGAGAATCGTTCCAAGAGCGGCTTGTCCACCTGAAAAAGACTGGCCGATCGCTAAGCCTTCGGCAAAATTGTGCAGGCCGATGCCTGCCGCGATCATCGTTGCCACTTCTAATGCATCAACACCAACTGTTTCGACGCGTTTCTTACGTCGCTCTTCAAAGAATGCTAGGCCCACAAGCCCGACTAGGAAGCCCGCAACCAAGACAATTCCTTGCAGTAACGCAGTGTTGCCCGCCCCACCTTTTGCGGACATTTCGACCGTCTCCATGGCGTGGTAGCCGACCTCGACAACGAGGAATAGAAGTACACCCGCAGAGGCAAGAGCCAGGATGCCGCGCAACCTTTCAGACGCTCGTTGCCATCGAGCTATTGGAAGGCCGAGAAAGATCGTTATACCGGCGATGACACCGAGAAGGACGTTATTTGAAAACATAAGAACCAACCTAAAAATAAATCTAAAATAATTCGAGATCTCGCTGACATAACAACCACGCGAATAGAATAAGTGCTAAAAAAGTACGAATCAGTCGACTGCGGTTCACAACAATTCCTCTACGTGGCGAAAGCCTTCCTCAAGGAGATGATCGATGTGCTCATCGTCCAGGGAGTAGTAGGCGATCTTGCCCTCCTTGCGAAACCTGACGAGATTCATCTGCCTGAGAACCCGCAGGCTGTGCGAGACCGCCGACTGTGAGACCCCAAGCAGGTTTGCGAGGTCGCACACGCAAAGCTCCTCGTGTGACAAGGCGTGCGCGATCCTGATGCGAGTCCGGTCGCCCAGGGCCCTAAACGTATCAGCCAATAGCGAGATCGCCGCTTGCGGCTTGAGGGTGGCGGTCACCCGCCGGATCTTTTCATCGTCCACATACTGGATCTCACAGACATCGCCGATGGAAACTGTTGCTTGTTCTTTCATTTACCCTCTCGCGCTTCTGAAACATATATGAACATCTGTTCATATAAACATAAGTAATGGCGCGGCCCACGTCAACCTGTGAAGTAGCCTATGCCAACCAAAAGAGGTAAAGGCCCAGGATTATAAGGATGACGCCGCTTATTTTGTTTACCAGGGGCCAGTGGCGTTCGATCGTCTTGAAGCGAGAGACGAGGCCGATGCTGGTTCCGACGATGACTAGCGGGACGCCGATGCCGAGGCCGTAGACGAAGAGAAGGGTTGTGCCGTAAAGAAGATGGCCGTTGGTGGCGGCGACGGAAAGGACGGAGGCGAGTATCGGGGTCGCGCAGGGCAGGATGACGAGCGAGAAAAGGAGTCCAGTGAGATAGGCTCCGACGGCTCCGGTGCGGATGGGTTTCCAGTCGGTGAGGCCGGGCAGCTTGAAGTTGAAAACTCCGAGCAGGTTCAGGCCCATGACTATCGGGACCAACGGCAGAACATAACGGAACGGCGTCGGAAGATCGCCGAAGAAACCGCCGAGGACCGTGGCGATCAATCCGACGAATGCGGTCGCAGTCGCAACGCCGAGAGCGAAGAGGCTTGAGAGCAGCAGACAGCGTTTGAAGGACGGAACGGAATAGCCGCAGAGATATCCACAGACGGCCGGAAAGAGCATGAAGCAACACGGGTTTGACCCTGTGACAATTCCGCCGACGAACGTCAGGAGCAACGCCGTCAGCGAAAACTGCTCAAGGTCGGATGCGGTCATTTATTTGAGCTTGGCGAGCGCGTCCTTTATCTTCGACGAGACTTGCGGGCCTTCGCCCTCGAAACGCTGCTCTTCGGTGCCGTCGGCGGACGCGATGATGATGGTCGGCAACACCTTGACCTTGTATTTGTCCTTGAGGTCGGTTTCTTTCTTTACGTCGGGACGCACGACCTTTACCTTGCCCTGCAAGTCTTTTTCGGCGGAGTCGGCGAAGGCGTAGATCGCCCGGCAGCCTTCGTCCTGGTCGCGCGGGTCGTGGAAAAGATAGAGAACCTTTTGCGCGTCGTTCGCGGGTTGCGTGTTTGCCGGCGGCGACGCGGTCACGACGGCGACGTTGGTGTTGGCTGCCGGAGTTTTATTGCCGACGAACTTATACGCGAGAATGCCCGCGACCGAGAGAATAACGACGATAAGAATTCCTTTTTTCATACGTGTTGATTGTTACCAGTCGGGCGTGTCTTCGCCGTCGAGATCGCCCAACGCTCTGTCCTGTCGGAAAGTGAAATCTAACTGCATCGAAAGCGTTGCGCGTTCGAGTTCGCGTCCGAGATATGCTGCGTGGTCGAGTTGGCTGACGAGACCGCGTTCGATGATCTCAGCACAGATCTTTGCCGGGTCGCTGCCCTCGATGACGCACGTTGCTTTGCCCGAGTTCTCGTAATGCTCGACCATCAGCCAGTTCGCTTCGGGCTTCGGATGGATGATGAAAAAGCCTGCACGGTCGAGTTTGAGTTTCACGGATTCACGCGCGAGATGATGCGGAACAGCTTCTGTCTTTAACGCTTGGCCCGACATCGCACCCGGATTGCGTCCAGCGAGTTCCGTTGCTTTTGCCTCGATGGCCTCCAGATCGTCGCAACCTATCAAATCGACAAGCTCGACCTGCTCTTGAAATCTCGTCACCTGTTCGGCTGTCAATGTTTTGATCCACGGACGTTTGCCCGGAGCGTCGGCGATGCGACCGCGTTCGTTGATGCCGTTGGCGTGAAGCGCCTTGATGCACGCGCCCGTCTGGTGGCCTTTCGCTTCCTGCCCGCACAGCATCAGAAAACGAATGCTTGGATTGGCAACGATGTTCTTGACAACCTTTTCAATGCCGATGTTTTCCGTGAAAACCTTGCCACAGATAGTGCAATCGTCGTCGCATAGCTTCGTCGAGAATTGCTTGTAAAGGTCTTCGCTGGCAAGTGTGGCGATAGCGACAGAACCGCGAGGATTGCCGAGACGATAATCGCCAGTCTCGACAGTCCACGCCATTTCCGCCGCCGTGAATCTGGTCGGTAGCGGCATTGGCGCGGGCTCGGCGCAACCACATGACATGTCGCAGGAGCCTTTGGCGGCAAGCGACTCAGCGTCGGAACTCGTTCCGCCGCTTATCTCGAAAAGCTGATTGCTGACCGCGACCGGATAACAAGGGTCACAGCCAATGCAGTTGTGCGTCGATTGATGCTTTTGCGTAAGTCTGTCTATTTCCCTTCGGGCGTCAGCCGGTGCGTTCTCAACGTCTTTTAATACCGCGTCGAACTCATTGATCGTGTCGATGTAACAACTACAACCCTTGCACTTCTCGATCCGCCCGATCTTGGCAAGGCGTCTCGAAAGACTAACGAGGTCGGGTGTTTTTCTTTTTACGTCACTCATGCTCTTGCGGTCGATAACTCCATCGATTCGTGAAGGCCAGCGAATGCAACGCTGAGAAGTCCGACGCGTTCAGGATCGGCTATCGAGTAGTGGATCATCTGGGCGTCACGTCGCGTCTTGAGAATTCCTTGGAGCTTCATCTTGTTCAAGTGAGCCGAAACCGTCGTCATGTTCAGGGCGAGCAATGCCGCCAGATCGCAAACACAAAGCTCCTCGGCCTCGGTCAGATAAAGCAGAATCCGTAACCGATGTGGGTTTCCCGCTGCCGCAAAAAATGTGGCAAGATCGTCGATCTTAGTGTTGGATTGGACCTTCGCTTTGAGCGCGGTTAACTCTTCCGCACTTATAGTAATGCCGCCGAGACAGAGCTCTGATTCTTTCGGTTGGTAAAGAAGCCTTGGCGATTGCGTAATCGTTTCAGTCATATAAATACTACTTCTCTCGTACTCCATTGTTTATTGGAATGCAAGAGAGGTAGTAAGTCAAGAGGCGGTTCCTGTTTACGTTGAATCACGATACGAAATTCTCGACACCGACCGGCATAAGCACCTCCGTTCCGTACCATAGAAAAAAAGGAAGTATGTTTTCACACTTCCTTGAATGGCTCCATCAGGCGGCGGCTTTCGCTGCTTCCTCATCGACCATTAAATCTATTTGATCGTCAGTATCGCCCCACTCGGATGCGTCCTGGATCTCATCCTCCTTTAATTCTCCGTCCTCTCCTTTAATTAGACGGAATCTTCCGGTGCCACAGTCAAACAACGGTTGCCCCTCGGCACTCGCTGCTCCACCCTTTATCCCGGACATATAAAGGCCGAGTTTCGCTGTCGCCTCGAACTGTTTCAACGGTCCGAGTGACTTGAACGCAGAGGTGAACGCATTCGATAACGACCATAGGTTTCGTGAGCGAAAATCCTCATGACCGGGATCGAAATAGTTCGCGTGCACCGCGGGCATGAGCTGGCGCGGAACACCCTTGAGCACCTTCTCGACAAAGGCTCGATAGATAATAAGTCGCGCGTCATTGTCCGTAAGACCATATTCCCGCATCAGCTTTATCTGGTTTGCTATAGAATCAAGGCCTCGATAGATGCGATCGACTGCGACGGCAATTAAATCGGTAAGATTGAGTTTCGACGTGTGCTTATGAAGCAGCGGCGAGAAATCTCCCGAAAATGCCATGTTGTCGCAAACGAAGACACGGTAGCCTGCCGTTAAGGCGAGCCTCATCGACTTGTCGTTCGAGTTGCGAAGACCGATCGAGAAACGCCCTTCTTCGAATGCCGCATCGAGATCCATGACCCCAAACATCTTCAAACCGTCCTGCGAGACGGCATACTCGTCCTTTACGACGCGAAGATGACGGAAAGAAAGAGCCTCTTCGAGAACCTCAACTATCCCGAAATGTGAGAGCGGCTGATGGGTTTTTGTTGCCTCCGGGAGAGGCATCTCCTTCAGTTCGTCCCGTGTGACTTTGCGCGCACCGCAGTGCGCCATAAGTGTTGAACCGTTTTCGTTCATTACTTTATCCTCCTATTTGTGTTTTCTATTTGTTTTTTTGACTTAATACTTTTGAAATGGATCTTCCGGCACGTCGAGAGCATGACTAATCCCGTGCTTTCCATTTCTCTGAAAAGAGTCGCGGTACCGCCGCATCCCGGCTTCCTTTTTGGAGTGCATCGAGATACGTTTCGTGAGGCTCTTTGTGCTTCTTTGCGCAAAACTCGAGTCTTAC
Source organism: Pyrinomonadaceae bacterium (assembly GCA_044230475.1). Lineage (GTDB taxonomy): Bacteria > Acidobacteriota > Blastocatellia > Pyrinomonadales > Pyrinomonadaceae > OLB17. The sequence continues at coordinate 109,106 of JBGARA010000001.1, forward strand.
TTCCGCATCGATCAGGCCATAGTCGATCCCGAATTCTGCGGCAAGCTCCTTCACTTCCGTTTGGGACCTGTAGTTATTGCCATGGCCGATCGTTCCCTTGTGTCCATGAATAAGCAGGAACAGAATGCGGAATTGCATGCCACGCTCGACTTTCTTTAACTCTTCGATCGCGGCTCGGCGGTCGGGCATGTAAATCCCGTTGCCATTATTTGGGTTACCGTCCCACTCGCCTACGAGGCGCTTGACGACACCCTGCAGGTTGTTCGAGTCGCCTGACGCAGTCATGCCCCAGAATCGGGCGACAAGCTGCGGCAGAAAATCAGTTCCAACATCGGTGATGCCAAACTTCTTTTCGAATTCTTCCGCCGCCTGTTTGAAAACACGGACGCGGGATGCTTCGGCGACCTTTGCATTCCAGATCTCCTCGCGTCGGCCGCGATGTGCTTCCAATCGCACGGATGCCTGATCTTCAGCGGTTGTCTCCGTTTGCGAGTCGGCCGTGGACGACGTTGTCGACTTGCGCCAGTGGATCTTGCATCCGCTGGTCCTTAGACATACCTGAACGATCTTGCCGTAATTCTCCGGCTCAATATCAATACCGCTGATGATCTGATCGCATTCCTTATCACTTCCGCCGCGCTTCGCATTGATGACAATTGCCGATTCCGTCCCCAGGTAGTCCTTCCCATCCGTATAACACCAGCTGCGGACTATAGGAACCTCTGACACATCAACCTTGCGAAGTTCGGCCAATGCACGACGTTGAACCACGACGTGCGTTTCAACCTTATGCTGATAACACGCTGGATTCAGACAAGCGTCCTTCTTGCCGATCCTGTTGGGCTCGAAAAGGCTGACCACCGCACCGGTCCGCTCGGGACATTTGACACAAGCGAGACCATCGGAGCGCAAGTTGATCGCTTTAGGATCGAACGGTGCCTTCGAAAGCGTCCGGTGGATATATTTATTGATCCAATCAGTAAATGATTTCCACGGAACCGTCTCACCCTTAACAGGTGTTTCGATCCAGCGGTCTCCCTGATACTTGCTCTCCGTCCTGTATACCTCAGCATAGATGTACTTCTGGATCTCCGGAGTATACTTCGCAATTTCGAGGGCATAGGTGAGCGGCAGATGCTCATCGTCGATGTCTTTTTGGGCTTCCTTGATCAGCTGGTTGAGCTTTAGTCGATTCAGAACATAGCCTTCTGGTTTTCCGACCCTTAGCGCAAGTTCTTTGACATCGCAGCTCAGCTTCTCTTTGAGAAATTGATAGGCGTAAGCCTCGTCCATTGGGTGAACATCTTCGCGGTGAAGATTCTCGTGGATCTGAATATCAAGCACTTGCTCGTCCGAAAGCTCTCGGACAAGACAAGGCAATTCTGTCAGAGACGCTACCTTTGCAGCGCGATATCGCCGTTCGCCGCACACGATCTCGTACTTCTTTCCTTTGATGCGGACGATCAGAGGTTCGAGAACGCCCTGCGTTCGGATACTTTCCGCAAGTTGTGCTATCGTTCGCTCATCAATCCTTCGCCGCGGATTTGTCGGCGATGTTTGAAGATCCTCAAAAGCTATCATCTTGTAGTCGGGCTGTGAGACCGATGACGCAGTTACAAGCTCCCTTTTCATTTTTGTTGTTGCTGTCATTGTTTTTCCTCCTCCTAATTGTTTTTGTGAAATCAAAACTGTGGTGAATGTAATGGGAGAGCGATGAAGTATCAGATCAGCCGAACACTATCCATGGTATCGGTGATCCGTTTACCGTTATTGTCAGTCTTGGTTCGACAAGCCCATGCCTCATATGTTCGAAATGTTGGGCTTCCTTCGTCCCTATCCATTGAAATCAGAACATCGACAATCTCGCCTGATTGGAACGTGTACTCGACCCAATCATCTTCGACAAAGTTCTTCGTCCCCAGATACGTGTCCAGGGCCTTTAGATAACCGTTTGCCCAAGTTTGCAGTTCATAGATCTCGGCTTTTGAAAATAGCTCCGATCGCGAATTGCTCGTCATTATTTTTTCCTCCTTTTGTCTTTAGGTTTTTTTGTGGTCTTTGAGTCTTAGAGCGACGGTACAGTCGTTCTAAGTAATAACGTCCGACAGTTTAGTACCGCCGGGTTGCGTCCTGAATAATAGTGACCGTTTGAAAAGGTGCTCCTATTACTGCCGGACCGCCACTAGAATCGATCCTTGCGATCTCCAAATGACATGGGATCCAGCCCGTGCTCTTACCGACATAAAAACGTCGTTTCTGGCCATAGCAGTCTATTACCTCTACGCGCCGGCCTTCGAGACCGGCGAGTTCGGGGCATAGTTCGACCGGACACCTTTCATTGGTGTTCTCGTAGTGAATCCTTGCGGCATTGATCAGAGCTTCGTATTCCTTATACCCGCTGACAGTGCCTATGTTTTCCATTTTTGGATTTGAGACCCGGACTCCATGTTCGATCAACCAGAGAGCGATAGCCTTACCCCTCTCGAATGCATATTCGAATCCGAGACAGGTGTAGCCCTTACGTCTTTTTCCGAACTTACAGGGAATGATGTACAAACGATTTTCACTATTTATGCTTATTTTCGTTTTCATTTATGTCCCCCGTGTTCGCACTCTCAGATGTGAACTTGCAGTTGCCGACTCCGCGAGTGCGATCTCGGTATCGACAAGTTGATCAAGTTCATCCTCACTGCATTCCCATTTGGCCTGGACCTCATTAGGGTTGAATTCGTCGAGGAGACCGTCGTAGATAACTGTCCTTGTGTAATCCTTAGGTAAAGGAGTGCCCGTGTATTCGGGGAACAATGCCTCGACCCTAAGGTTAAGAAGCGACGGGATTTTGGAGGCGGTATGTCTCGGGTATACGGTGTATATATACTCCGCTTCCTGGTCTCGCGTTCCGCCTGGAAGGAGTTCGAAGAACCCGATACCCCACCTATAGTCCTTGATCAAAATGACGGCCAGATGTCCCATGCTAAAAGCGATCTTCCGATGATCCTTTGATCGAGACTCCCTTGTAATAACATGGCCACGCAACAACCGTTTCAGGTCGTCGCCGTGGCCGGTCAGATCTCCGTCGATGCTGCGCGACAGGACACAGATGTCCCTGCCCTCATCATCGAGGACAATAGTTAAGCTTTTTATGCCCATATTTCCTCCGTTTTGTGTTTGCGTTTTTGAATGGATGCGCCCGGGGCATTCGTTGGAGGTAGAGAACTCAACGAACGATCCGGGCGGTTCTGTTGAGCTGTGTAAGATAAGGTGAGAGTGATCAGTCGGTGGTAATAATCTCGGATGAGAGGATCTGCTCGTCAAGAAAATCGTTGACCGGTTCTTCTTCACGGTTTCTCCAATCAGCCTCGACCAATACCGGGTCAAAGTCCCGAACAAGGCCGTCGTAGATGACCGGCATGTTCGGCTGCTTTGTTCCGGGAAAGCCAAAGAACGTGACCGCACCGGCTTGGATCTTCAGCTTCAAGCGTTTCGATTCCTTCTTGCCGGTGTTGTCGAGATAGATGGTGTAGATATACTCCTCACCACAATCTCGAGTTCCACTCGGATGCAGATAGAAACCGCCAATACCCTCCTTGAAATGTGCGATCATCTGGGCTGCAAGACAGCCCATTCCGTTTGCTGCCTTGTTGGGAGTTGACGATCCATATCCGTTTACGAGTGAGAATCCTTTAAGAAAGTCCTTCAAATCGACTCCATGTCCGGTTGGATACCCGTCCATTTGACGGTAAAGTACACAGATCTCTTGGTTGTCCTCGTCGAGAACAATTGTCAGGCTTCTAGTTCCCATTTTTCACCTCCTGTAGTTCGCCTCCTATACCTCTATAGACCTCATGTGCTTTGGTGATCCACGTAGCAGACTTTTGTTTGTCCGCTTCGTATCGAAGCCTGATCTGCCGTCTATACTCATCAGCTATTGCGTTCTGAGTATCCTGATCACAGGCCGCGTCGATCGCGGCTTCAAGGGATTCATAGACCTGCGTAAGGCTGACCTTTTTATCAAGCTCACGTTCGAACACCTCGTCACAAAAGCTCTTTGCTTCAGTTTCGGTCTCGAAACCGCTCGCCGGTGACATCAGTTCGTATTCCTTTCCTTCAACGAACTCCTGCCAACCGCCTTCCCAATCTTTGGCCGTGTAGTTTGACCATGAGCCTGAGCGATCGCGGTTTATCTCCGCAATCAGTTGGCTAAAAGGCCAGACATGGAGCCGTCGATCTTCGTTATTTCTGACCACATGGAACGACTCTGAGCCAGCTCCAATATGTGGACAGCAATTCGTGCAGAATTCGCAACACTCGCACTGTGCACTTTCGACATCGTTTCTCGTGCAGTGACCGCAAATGTACACATAAACCGCAAAGGTCATCTTTGCGTACGGGTAGTCTTCGTTCTTGCCGTTTCGCCATACACGGACCTCGATTTCGCCGTCGATCTGCCGATCGATAAGAATCTCGATGTCGTCATAGCTGACATTGAAAACATCTATGTCATGCCAGCCGCATACGGGTTCATAGGCGGTTGAATCTGGCGGTTTGCCAGGCAGCGAGTGATTATTTTGTGAGAGATCGGTCCTAGAGTAGAAATGGTTTGTACGACGGGTCTGGCCGGTTATCTTCGAGAATAACTCCCAAATATCGTCGGTGGTTGAAGGAAGGTCTTCGCCTGTTACTTCCTCGACAAGTCTTAAACAATTTTTGTTCCGGTTTCCATAAACCGGAAAAAGAAAGTATTGGATCCTTTGTGTCATAAGTTTTAGCACCCCGTTTCCGGCTCATGTGCCGCCGTCAAGGGTGAAAAAACTTTGAAATGAAAGGTCTCCGATTTTTATTCGAGCTTTGACTCATCGAACTCGTCGTACTCCAATCGGACAGGTGCACTTTGCATCTTTCCGTTTTTGAAATACTCGCACCAGAAATCATCAGAACCCTCTCCATCTCCGTAAAGAACAAAGAGTGCATCCGGATATAACCGCGAGAATTCCCTCAACTGTTCCTCGTGGTCATACCACTTGGCGTCGTTATGGGAATAGCCGGTCTCATCAAGCGCATATTCGGCCATTTCATTCGTCTCGCGAAGCTTTGTGATGATGGCCATATCATCCGGATGGGCCCCAAGGTTATCTGCGGTTTTGATCTCGAGTGTAAAGCAAGTGTAGTAACCCATATTCCTCCTTTTCCGCTAAAACGGGATGTCATCATTCACACCCTGTACCGGAACCGGCTCGACGAAGTGAGCTACCTCGTCCCGTTCACCGATCGATTTTGGGTCGCGAATGTTAAAAGTGAGCCCTGGGTGAATATCGAGTTTCACATTGATGCTGCCGTCGCGGCAGATGAATGCAACTCCTGCCGAACGCCAAAAAGTCTGGCGGTTCGGTTCGAGGCCGCGCTCAATGATCAAATAGACGATCTTAAAATCTGACATATCTTCCTCCTACTGTTTTTTGTTTTGATTTTGGTTGGCGCCGCCGGACTCCAATAAGGTATCGGGCGACATACTGTTTTCTTGCGTTTTCTTGAATTCCCGATCGGCCATTACCTGTGCGCGTTCGCGACAGACTATCCGGTCCTCATCACAGCAATACGTGTACTGCTCGGTGTAGCAGGTTTTGCAAAGAACGTCTTTGCATCCCTCGCATCGCCTCCAGTTGCAGTGATTGGTGTCCCGCGATACGAGATAAACAAAGCTGCCTACGGTTATAAGAATGTTCCCAACATCACCGACGAGATTCTTCTTGCACACGCGGCAATTGGAGACATCTGCCATAAAAGCACCTCCACTGATTTGTATTGGTTTTGTTTTTAGATTCGCGGAAGGCTTGGGTAGGAAGGGCCTTGGGGGGCCCTCCAACTCATCGGGAAAAGACCGAAGGGCTCAGGCAGCCGCCTCAACGGGCACCTGAGCGGCTTCGAGCGATACGCTTTTTTCCTGTAAGGCGTCCTGGTGATTTCCACCCGATGCTCTTTCGCAGCAAAGGCCGGAAGTACCGACGGAACACACTTTGCAGAGAATCGTTTTACAGCTTTTGCATTGGGTCCAGTTGCAATCCGAAGTCTCACGAAAGAGAGCCACAGCTATCCTTCCGGGTGACTTGCGGATCACCTCGATCACACCCTCAAGTTCCTTCTTGCATATAGGACAAATGACTGTTTGTGCCATAACATTTTTTCCTCCTGTATTGAATGGTTTTGTTTGCAGATTCCCGAAGGGTTGGGTGGGAAAGGCGAGTAACCCATTCAACTCTTCGAGAAAAGGCAAACAAATCCACACGTGAACAATCGTTAAACTTTAGCCCGGAGGCAGCGTCATGGCGCTAAAAGGGCGGGAGATCTTGCCGTCAATCATCATTTTCAAATAGATGTGATAGTTCGGCAGGTTTGTAAAATCCGTGATCTTAAACTCGGGGGCGAATTCCATGGCTATCGTTTCGGCATCAATGGCACCGATCCTAAAGACAATCGTCGTCCCGACGTTGCCCAAGATCGCATCCCGGATGTTCGGCTCAAGCTGGGTCAGATACTGATGGGCAAGCACAAGCGACAATCTATACTTGCGCAATTCGGATAACATAAAGATCAGGCTTTGCGTCGTAAAGTTGTGAAATTCATCCAGGTAAAGCGCATAGTCTCTCCGCTCGGTTTCCGGGATATCTGCCCGACTCAGTGCGGCAAGATCGAAACGGGATATCAGTAGCGAACCTAAAAGGTTAGAAGTATCTTCCCCAAGCCTTCCTTTTGCCAGGTTGACCAGTAGTATTTTACTTTCGTCCATGATCCGTCTTAGGCTCAGCGGCCTTTCCGGATTCGTGAGAATTCTTTGCAGTAGCGGGTGAGAAAGAAAGGCTCCGACCTTATTTTGAATCGGGGCAATAGCTTCGATTCGAAAGCGTTCGGGGTACCGGTCATATTCAGTTAGCCAAAACTCTTTGACTTGTTTATTCCTAATAAATGGAATTACCTTTTTGCGATAGCTTTGATCCGAGAGCAGAAGCAAGATATCTGAGAGATTAGCTCCGGGATAGTCGAGTAGCGATAAAAGGCAGTTCCTAAGTATGTATTCCAGCCGCGGTCCCCAGGAATCACTCCACAAGTGTTTTAGGACCTGAATCAATCCTGAGCAGGCGAGCGGGCGTCTATCCATCGCGATATTCCCGATCGGATTAAAGCCGTATGGCTGTTTTGCGTCAGCTACGTCGAAATCAACTAGATCGGCGAGTCTGGCTGGGGGAATTCGTTCCTTTATTCGCTTTAACAGATCGCCGTGCGGATCCAGCAGGGCAAGGCCTTTGCCCTTGCGGATGTCATCGAGCATCAGCGTTTCAAGCAAAGTAGACTTGCCCGTACCAGTCTTCCCGAGCAGGTACATATGCGCCCGCCGATCGGACCGCCGGATACCAAAGGGCTGTTGAGTATTTCGAAAAGTTGTTTTTGCGAGGACGGTGACGTCATCGACGGAGGAGAATGTCTTTTCTGGCACGACTTTGGAGAGGCTTAATGATCTGCCAACATCATAGCGATCCTGCGAAGGTTCCGAAAGGGCCAATATTGACTCTAAACCGCTCCACTTTTTTCATTGGGCCCCGACTGCGGGAAGCGGGAAGGTGAGCGTGTTATTGGTTTCCATTTGTTGATGTGGATGATCAGGGATCTTCCGGTCCTTTCCGTAAATATGTAGCCTTTGTCTCGGAGTATTTTTAGCCAGATCTGCACTGTCCTTTCGGACAGGCCGATGTCTTGGGCGATGGTTCGAACCCGCCGGTAGACGGTACCCGACCGTCGGTTGGCATGGATGATCAGGTATACAAAAAGCCATATGGCACGCCCCATTGCGTGGTAGTGTTTCGCGCTCCGGGAGACCACTAGGCCTCTCCAGACGAACCCCCACCAGTCTCGCGCTCGCGGCTTCACGAGGGAGTTCGTGGCGAGGATCGATTTGATGTGTTGTGACATTGTCGTTTGTGTTTAATGCTCTGGTTGGATTATAAGCAGAAGTGGGCAGTGCCGGTAGGGACATTATTGCTGCTTCCATGAGCGGGTCTTATCCACAGGCCGACTTTTGAGTGGGTTTTATTAACTATCTTTAAGAGGCTTTATTTGGACCCTTCCTAAAGAGACGAAATCGCTCGTTTCTTAAACCGAAAGCGGACGATGGAAGCGAGATCTCAGAGTCGGATCTCTGCGGGTCTGATACGGCGGGCTTTTGCCGATCTCGCGAACGAAAGCTCCAAGGAAGAGCTTTTGATAGGGGTACCGCCAGGCTTGACAGTTTTCTGGGAGTTGTTAAGATGCAAGCGAACTGCGTGCATTTTTTTACTTTCGATTTCTGCCTCCGGCTGCCCTTCGGACAGCCGTCGCAGGGTGCCCCCTGCCACGAAGAAATCAAAGACTTGGCTTAATAAAGCGGATTTAGTTCGAAAAGTATCCCGAAACGGGCAACCACCCTGGACGCCACCCCTGTTTATGATCATGTCGAACGGAGAATTGGGCTTAATTACGAGGGTTTTTCCCTCAAGGTGAGCGTTCGAGATCACGATCTCCAGGAATTCCCGTCTCTCCTGATCATTTGCCGATTTAAAGCTTAAACAAGCGGAATTTGCGAGTTCGAGAAACTCGCGGAGCTTTGACGCCGCTTCGTCCGGTTTTTCGTCCAAGCGCGTGAGTTCATCTTCGATCTGAAGCTTTTCGCTAGTTAGGGCGTTCTGTTTTGAAGCAAATAATTCTTTGTCGAAAACGCCATCGACATACGCATCTGCAAGTTTTTCGATGCGTGACTTGATGAGATCGATCCGAAGCAATAGCTCCTGCCTTCGTTTTTCCAGGCGCCGAGGTGCTTCATCGACATATTTTGTGATCGCTTTTCTGAAAAATTCTGTTTGGGACTTGTTGAATTCAATTCGGGATAACAGCTCCACGAATTGTTCAGTGAGACCCTCTTCTCTTATTGGACTTTGCGTACATTCCCGCGTGTGGCATCGGTAGTAAACGTAGCCTTTCTGGCGCTCGGCGACGAGAAAATTGCGACAGATGCCGCATTTGACCATCCGCCGAAACAAGAAGAAGTGTCTGACTTGTTTTTTAACGCTCTTTCCCGAAAGTATCGTCTGGACCGCATCAAACAAACGCTTGGATACAAGAGGCGAATGTTGTCCTACAAACAGAGTCGCTATCGTTCGCACTTTGATAAGACCAACGTAAAATGGATTGCGTAAGCAGTCATGCAAAGCGTTCTTTGATACCTTGCTGCCGCCACGACTGCGTAAGCCACGCCGGATCATCTCCTCAGTGAGGGCCAGCAAGCTGTAACTGCCGGATGCGTAGAGTTCATAGGCTTGTTTTATCAGCGGACCAGAGACTGGGTCGATCTCTTTTGGCTTTCCGGGACCGATATTTCGATACCCCGGCGGAGCCGGGAAGGGGTAAAGACCTTGTTTGATCCGGCCGTGGATCCCTTTGATGGTCTCTTCACGAAGGTTGCGTATGTAGTCTGATGCGACCACCGCCTGTATGTCCGCCGACAAGCGCCCGCCCCTCGAATTCATATCAAGACTCTCGTTTACAAAATGGACCTCGATACCGAGATCAATGAGCGAGCCAAGCTCGGCCCAGTCGCGAAGATTCCTGGCGCTCCGATCGATTTTGTGGATGATCACGCCGCGAGCCTTTCGTTCCTTGAGGGCCTTTACCATTTCCAAGAACACCGGCCGACCTAGTTTGGCGGCGGTCTCTCGCTCCTCGAATCGTTTTAGGATCGGAAGGTTCCAGGTTTTCGCGTATCGGTCAATTGCAGCCATCTGCTCCGTCAGAGATGTCCCTTGCTGGCCCTGTCGCTGCGTGGATACACGAATATAAGAGAAATATCCATTAGGCATAAGTTCGTTATGTAAAATGTTGAGGGTCTGGCCTCTTCAACTTAGCTGTCCGGCAAATTTCTGTCAATAGGCTTTCGCGCGCAACGCGAATATATTCGCCAAACCAAGACTGCGTATCGTTCGAGGTTTTTCTTAGCCGCTAGGTCAGTCGTATCATTAATAGCCGGTGACTTTTCACTGATTTTGGTAGACGCTTCACTCATTGGATCTCCTTTCCTCCTCGTTGATCCGCTGCCGCGCGACGCCAGCAAGTACGGCTTTAAAAATGTGCTTGTAGTACCGCCGTTCCCAAGCGGCGTTTCCGAGAAAACGGCGCAGCTCGGGATAGAGTGCGGCCAAATCTTCATCAGTCTCGACGCGGTCTGATCTGCGTGCGGGCAAACTCTCGATGGTGAGTGTCAGTCCACCGCGGATCGTCCGCGTTTGAATTCGCTTGTAGATCCGGGTCACTGCACGGGAGTTTTGCTGTTGGACCGTTAGTCGTGGCATCGTGACTATCCTGATCTCGTGTTGGCGGACGAGATCGTCAATATAGGCAATAAGCTCTCTTCGACCTACGAGTGACATAACCGCGGGCAATGCCCTCCCGGTGACATATTCCAATTCGCCATTGGTAAAAACAGCTATGCCGACTCGTTGTCTATTGATTCCTATTGATAGGATGTTTGCATATCTGTGGTTCATTTTGATGCTTAGATTTGGGCGAGTGCTTTAGCCAGTCTGGTTATGTGATCGCGTATATCACCGCGATGAAGTTCCGCTTTCGTTTGGTCTTCGAGAGCTTCTTCAAAGCTGCATCGGTTGATGTTATTTAACAACTCGGGAATTCGGTCGAGCGCGATGAGCCGATGTGCTCTCGTCTTTTCAAATATTTGCTCACGGGCGAGCTTGTATTTGTCGGGAAAGATTTCTTCCATCTCGCACCCATAAATCAGCGAGAGTTTTATGGCGTTCGGCAGGGACGGTTGCATTGCCCCCCGCTCGTACTTCGCCAAAACCTGAGGCCCCTTATATCCGAGTAACCAAGATGCCTGTTTACGTTCAAGAGCCCGTCGTCGACGGGCACGAAGTAGGGCCGTGTTGGGATGTGGAGACCTGGTTTCAGACATGGGGGGTGAAATGAGTACCTTTACCGTAGCCGTTTCAAACGGACCACAGAAGGGCCAATAATGAGCATTACCTGCACTAGAGTTATCCACTCTAGTGAGCTGAGATTATTTCGCTTATTCTCGCGGGATTTATCTGTAGGCGAGTCGTGTGATCCGATCAGGGCAAGTCATTGGCCGGTTGACGCGACCCGTAAGGTTAGCATATCCGCAGGTTCTGTCAAGAGCTATACCTGTGGCCGCTCGTCGTCGTTCCTCTTTTGTGGCGAGACAGGCCCTGCGAGTAGCTGAACACCTTCTGGCAGCCAGGGTAGTGGCATACATAGCGTTTGTTTTGGTGCTTGGTATTGAAGTGCTCTCGTTGCGTGTGAAGTAAGAAAAACGTCGCATTACATCCGACGAGCAGCCGCGTCTAATTATTTTTTTGTATTAACATAAAACGGCCGACGATTGGCAACAGAACAGAATCCGGCGACAGAACCTCATACCAACCTCGAACCCACGGACAATATGCGGTTTCCATCTAATCTATGCGGATTATCCGAAAGAACTCTTAGACATTTTCTTAGACATTTCTCAGTTGTTGCCAAGGTCTAATCGCTCTAACTTATTGAAAATAATGGAGCCACCCGTCGGAGTCGAACCGACGACCTTTCGATTACGAATCGAATGCTCTACCAACTGAGCTAGGGTGGCGTGATTTGGTGCGATCTGTGATCGTTTGTTGAAGAAAAGCTCGGCTTTTTTCTTCGGCAAAGCCGAAGTTCAGAATATACTTTTCCGGCTTGTCAAGTTTGATGAGTTCAAGGGGCTGATTTGAACTGATGTGGCCGTGAGTTCCGTTTGGCGGCTGTCGACGGATGATGAGGGTTATCGTCTGATAGTGAAAACAACCTGGATCATGGTCGTGGAATCGTAACCATCTACACTCGTTTCCTGCCTTCCGGTTTGTTCTGTCACCGGCTAAATTACTTAAATCAATAGTATTTTGTTGACATTGCTTCTGATGCGGGCATACAATCATCGTAATTGTTGAATAATCAGTTTGATAAGAAACCTCAGTTATAGTTGGACGATCTCTCGGGCATGAAGGTCGTGAACTGTTACTTGATTGATGAATGTGCGAGTCCGACTAAATTGACGCATCTCGCGACATTCATAGAACTTTTACCATTAGTTAGTAGGGAGCGAAAATTATCATGAAAAAATCCGTCGCGTCGTTTATTGCTTCAAATAGAAATTTTGTGGCAGCGTTAACTATTTTTTTGGGTCTAACTGTAACGGGTCTAATTGCCTGGCAGGTGGGGGCCACGGAAAATGACAGGAAAGAATCTGAGCGCACTAAAACTGTTGGCGTTAAGACGAACAACTCAGTTTCCAACCCTGCAACAACTGAGGCAAACAAAGGAACCGTGGTTTCCAGAAACCAGGATGCACCTCGAGGGATGTATCGCGGGAATCACTACCGCGGAGCGTTTTGACGTTTCACCTCCTCTGAGGTCGATGAAAGTGGTAAACAATCACGAGGCGGAAGAGAAGGAAAGGGACGAATTTGAGGATCGTCCGACCGGGTTGGAGGGGCCGTATGGACCACAGGATGTAGATAAGACAGTTCAGACAGGCTTTGGCGACATACCAAATGCAATGCCTACTCCTATCCAGAGTTTTGATTCGACGATCGGATGCGGCGGATGTGCTCCGCCGGACCCAAATGGCGACGTAGGCCCAAATCACTTTGTTGCAATGGGTAACTCGCAATTTCAGATATTCAGCAAAACCGGCACTTCGCTCTTTGGCCCTGCAAACATTAATACCTTATGGGCTGGTTTTGGCGGTGCTTGCCAAACCGAAAACGCCGGCGATCCGGTTGTTCTTTACGATCAGATGGACGACCGATGGATCTTGACCCAGTTTACAGCGGCGGGACCGACGTTCTTCAATTGCGTTGCTGTATCAACATCGCCAGATCCGACAGGTTCCTACTTCCGTTATGCGTTTACGACCGGTACCAATTTTCCGGATTATCCGAAATACGGTATGTGGAGCGACGCTCTTTACATCGCGACGCGTGAATTCGCAGGTTCGACATTTGCAGGCGTCGGTGCTTACGCCGTAAATCGTGCTCAATTGATCGCGGGAAATCCTTCGGCTCAAGTGATATCTTTTCTTGCATCACCGGCATCTGCAGGCGGAGCGTTCAATGTAGGTGATGGCCTTCTGCCGACGGATCTGGATGGAGCCCAACTGCCTCCCGCAGGTTCACCAAATTATTATCTCGGCACGATGGATAACGGCGGTCCTTACAGCGCTCCTCAGGATGCCATAACGCTATGGAAATTTACTGCCAATTTTGTAACGCCCGCGAGTTCATCATTCACTCTGGCTAATACAATCCCTGTTGCGGCATTCGATACAATTCCTGCTTTTTGCTCAGGCCGCGCATGTATTCCACAGTCTGGCACCACAAACTTGTTGGATCACCTTGGCTATCGTCAACGACCGCTTTCCGTACCTACAAGCGCCAGCAGCCGCAGGTCAATTGTTACGAACCAGTCGGTCGAGGCCTCCGCAACCATGTCCGGCATTCGCTGGTGGGAAATTCGCAGTCCGAACTCCAGTTCAGTTCTTTTTCAGGATGCAACGTATGCACCCGGAACCACAGATGGTATTCACCGTTGGATGGGAGCCCTCGCTATGGACACGGTCGGCAACATAGCTCTATGGGATACGGCGCCTCGAACTCTGCTACGTTTCCAAGCGTGAATTACACTGGCCGTCTTGCTAGCGATCCGATCAATACCATGCCGCAAGGCGAGACACAGATCAAGGTAGGAACGGGCTCACAAACAGGCGGCGGAAATCGCTGGGGCGATTACACCGATATGGTCGTCGATCCTGTCGATGACTGCACATTCTGGTACACCAATGAATACGTGCCTACGACCAGCTCCGCTGGTTGGCGGTTGCGTGTTGGTTCAGTCAAGTTTCCGAACTGTTCTCTTGGGCCTAATTTCTCGCTGGCCGTAACACCCGCGAGCCAGGAGATATGCGCTCCTGCGAATGCGGTTTATACAGTTAACACGACTTCGATCTCTGGATTCACTGATCCTGTAACTTTGAGTGCAACCGGTCAACCAGCGGGCACAACAGTCACATTCTCGCCAAATCCGGTTACACCCGGCAGTAGTGCGACAATGACCGTTAGCAATACGGGAGCGGCCGCACCTGGTTCTTACACGATAAATGCAAAGGGCGTCTCGGGAGCTCTTATGCAGAATCAGGACGTTACACTCAACGTTTACACGGCAGCTCCGGGTACTGCAACGCTGACGGCACCAGCCAATGGAGCGACAGGTACGGCCCTTAGCCCTGCCTTCACATGGACCGCTGCCTCACAAGCTAAAAACATATACCCTAGAGATCGCGACAGACGCTGGTTTTACTAATATTGTTCATACCGGCACCGGAATAACGGGAACGACTTACAGCGGAGCAACGCTCAGCACAGACACGCAGTATTTCTGGCGTGTGCGAGCCGTTAATCCGTGTGGTCCGGGAACTAATTCGGCGGTCTTCTCCTTCAGAACAGCACTTATCTGCACATCGACGGTCAGCTACACAGGACCGCCAGTGGCTATCCCAGACAACGTAGCTGCCGGCGTAAACATACCTATCAGCGTAAGCGGCGTTGGTGCAGTTACCGATCTTAACTTCCAGTTCGACACGGCGGGAACGTGCGATGCTACTGTTGGCAACGTGAATGCTGCTATGGATCATACGTTCAGTGGCGATCTCACGTTCAAGCTGACGCCGCCAGATGGCTCACCAACAGTTTCATTCCAGGCGAGACGCGGCGGAACCCGTGAGAATATCTGCCTCTCGTTGCTTGATGATGAAGGTGGTTTCCCAAACATCTCGACGTTGACCAGCGCTACGGGTCAATTCCAGTCTGGCAATTTTTCGCCCGAGACAACGGGAATGTTCTCCCTGCTCGATGGTGAAAGTGCGGACGGCACATGGACGCTCAATGTGAGCGACAACGCGGGAATCGATACTGGTTCGATGCGACGTTTTTCACTGATCTTCAATACCGGCGGCACCTCCTGCGGAGGAACACCCTCGCCGACCCCAACTGCGTCACCTAGCAATACGCCTACGAGCACCGCTACATCAACGGCATCCGCTACTGGAACAGCAACGGCTACGCCGACGGCATCGCCATCAGCGTCGCCAAGCTGCGGAGTGACGACGAGCTACACTGGCCCGGCGGTGGCGATACCTCACAACGTGGCAGCAGGCGTTAACATAAACATCCCTGTGAGCGGAGTAGGAACTGTCAGCGATCTGAACTTCAGATTCGACACGGCAGGAACCTGCGATGCAACGGTGGGTAACGCAAACGCTGCAATGGATCACACATTCATCGGCGACCTGACGTTCAAGCTGACGGCCCCGAACGGAACGACGACAACGACGTTCCAGGCACGCAGAGGCGGAACGAGAGAGAACATCTGTCTGACAAACATCAATGACGAAGGCGGCTTCCCGAATGTTTCGACATTGACGAGCGTTACGGGCCAGTTCGAATCAGGCAACTTCTCGCCAGAGACGACCGGCCCACTGTCGGTATTCGACGGAACGAACGCAGACGGCACATGGGTGCTGAATGTTAGTGACAATGCAGGCATCGACACAGGTTCGATGAGACGCTTCTCGCTGATCTTCAACGGCGACAGTTGTGGAACGGCAACGGCGACGGCCACGCCTACGGGAACTGTTCCGACATCCTCGGTAACAAATACGCCGACGCCGACGGCCACAGCAACCGGAACGCCATCAGGCCCGACGATGCAGTTTGGTTCAGCGACATTTGCAGAGGACGAATCACAGGTTGCATCGATCACGATCAACCGAACCGGCAGTGTTACGGGTTCTTCGACGGTGAACTTCTCAACGTCAGACGGAACCGCGACGGGCGGAGCGGCGTGTACATCGGGAGTCGACTACATCAGCGTGACGAACCAGTTGGTGACGTTTGCTGCTAACGATACGTCCAAGACGGTTAATGTAACGATATGTGGCGACACGCTCACAGAACCTGTACAGACGATCAACATGACGCTGTCGGGGGCGACGGGCGGCACGGTAGGCTCACCGGGAACAGCTGTTCTGAACATTAACGATACGGCAAGTGCATTCCGCAGTACCGGAGCTATCTGCACAACTTTCGGACAGCCTGCATCGCCTTATCCATCGACGATAAATGTGACAGGTGTTCCACTAGTCGGCTCGATGCGTGTGACACTCTTCGATGTGGCTCATACAGTGCCTGACAGCATGGACTTCCTGCTGGTCGGACCGGGCGGACAGAAATTCGTTCTAATGGCGGATTCCGGCGGCATACTTGATCTGGCAACACCTGTGACGCTTACATTCTCTGATCTAGCTGGTCAGGTTCTGCCGGATTCAGCTCCCCTTACAACGGGAGTGTTTGAGCCGACCTCATGGATACCTGGACAGACCAGCTTCCCGGCACCGGCACCGGCTGCACCGTACAACGAACCGGGCAGCACGGTCGGCGGTACAGGAACTCAGACGCTATCTGGTAATTTCGCCGGATTAAATGGAAACGGAACATGGAGTCTCTATATGAGAGACGACGCTGGCTCGTTCACAAATGCGATCACGGGTTGTGTTAACGGCGGTTGGGGACTTGAGTTGTTCTCATCTACGGCAGCAAATGCTTCGATCTCAGGACGCGTGATGACGGCAGACGGAGCGGGAATCCGCAATGCGAAGATCGTTGTTACGGGTAACTCGCTCGCCGAGCCCCGTGTTGTGACGACCGGCTCATTCGGCTACTTCTCGATCGAGGGACTGCAGACCGGCCAGACCTATGTCGTGACTGTGAACTCACAACGTTACACCTTCACGACGCCGAGCCAGGTGGTGAGTCTTGTCGACAACGTTGCCGACATGAACTTTGTCGCCAGCGAGTCTGAATAGCAACGCCAGGGTCTATTTCCTTACAGAGGCTGTCTGAAAAGACAGCCTCTTTTTTTGTTTTGACGCATTTGGATCTTTAGGCCTTTTAGTTAAAAACGAAGTGCATTTCAAAAAAATAATAAAACCGATAGAAATTACATGGTTCTATTAGAAAAAAAGTTATTACTAAGTGTATGCTAGTAGGTTAGTCCTATAGGCGATGGTGTCCTGTTTAACTAGCCGCTATCCTGTGTTGCGGATCGCTTGCCAGACGCGTTAAACACGATCTCTAAACCAAGTATTTTAGTTACAGATAGTATTCAAAATGGCATTTAAGTCTTTATTTAGTTTGTTTTCCAGTGATCTTGCGATCGATCTCGGCACAGCCAACACGCTAGTTTATGCAAAAGGGCGCGGCATAGTGGTTTCCGAACCGTCCATAGTCGCCATCAATAAAGTTACAAATCAGGTCGAGGCCGTAGGTCGCGATGCCAAAGAAATGCTTGGCCGAACGCCGGGCAATATCGTTGCTATCCGTCCTATGAAAGACGGTGTTATTGCAAATTTTGAAGTCACGGAAAAGATGCTTCAGCATTTTATTCGCAAGGCTCATAACGGCAAATCATGGGTTCGCCCGCGT
Organism: Pyrinomonadaceae bacterium; assembly: GCA_044230475.1. Taxonomy (GTDB): domain Bacteria; phylum Acidobacteriota; class Blastocatellia; order Pyrinomonadales; family Pyrinomonadaceae; genus OLB17. The sequence goes on from JBGARA010000001.1 coordinate 126,718, forward strand.
GTTGTGATAGGCATTCCGTCTGAGATCACGCAAGTCGAGCGTCGCGCGGTGGAGGACTCTGCCTATCGTGCAAAGGCCTCTGAGGTATATCTTGTCGAAGAAGCTATGGCAGCGGCGATCGGTGCAGGTTTACCCATAACTGAACCGCACGGAAATATGGTCGTCGATATCGGCGGTGGCACGACTGATATTGCTGTGATCTCTCTTTCCGGTATTGTTTATTCGCGGGCCGTTCGCGTTGCGGGTAACGAGATGGACGAAGCCATAACGCAGTACATCAAACGTAAATACAACCTGTTGATCGGTGAACGAACGTCAGAAGCGATCAAGATCGCGCTGGGCAGCGCATTTCCACTCGACGAGCCACTCTCAATGGACGTTCGTGGCCGCAATCTCATCGAAGGAATTCCAAAGACGATCACAATGTCTGACGAAGAAATTCGCGAGGCTTTGTCAGATTCGGTTTCCACTATTATCAATGCCGTGCGTGTTGCGCTTGAGCGTACTCCTCCAGAACTGTCTGCTGATATCGTAGAACGCGGTATTGTTCTAACCGGCGGCGGCGCGCTGCTTAAAAATCTCGACAAACGATTGATGATCGAGACCGGTCTGCCGGTAGTCATCGCAGACGACCCACTTTCCTCCGTCGTGCTCGGCACCGGTAAGATGCTCTCTGATTTTGAACTCCTCAAGCGCGTTAAGTGGGATAATTCTCTAATGACAGGAAGCTAAACAAGGATGAAAGATGATGGGTGAATTGCCTAAGATTTAATTTCACCCTCACCCTTTTACCCTCATCCCAAAAGAGATGGTAGAACGCAGTCAAAAAGATGTTTGGCGGCTGACGCCGTGGCTGATGATCGCCCTTCTTTTGGTGAATTTTGTCCTAATGGCCCTGAGTGCTAAAGATGTGGGGGGTGAACGTGTTATCCGCTCATGGACGCAGACCGCCGCCGATTTTGTCCAGTCACCTGTTACAACAATTTCTTCGAAAGTCTCAAATTACTTCGGGTCGATCGCTAGTCTCCGCTCCGCCAAAAGTGAAAATGACGTGCTTAAACAGCGGGTTCAGGAGTTAGAGGTTGAGGTAAAGCAAAAGGAAGATCTTGCCTCGGAAAATGCGCGTTTAAAAGCAGCACTTCAACTAAAGGAACAGAGCAAATATAAGATTCTAACCGCTCAAATAATCGGGCGTGACCCGTCGGTCTGGTTCGATTCCTCAATAGTAAATCTCGGCAGTCTGGAAGGTGTTAAAGTGAATATGCCAGTTGTAACCGATGGTGGCCTTGTCGGACGGGTAACGGCGGTAAGCCCTTTGACCTCTCAGGTCGATTTGATCACACGCGATAAATCGGCGGTTGGTTCTGTCATAGGTCAGATCGGGGATTCAAACGCTCTTGGCGTCGTCAATGGAACGAGCAAAAAGGATCTGCTCGAAATGAAATACGTTCCGGGCAATATAGATGTGAAAGTCGGACAATCGGTTTTTACTACAGGTCAGGATGGCATCTTTCCACCTGGCTTGAAGGTAGGTGAGATCGTCGATGTGGTCCAAGGGTCGGCAACGACACCGCACCAGATAATGATAAGGCCGGCTGCAAAACTCAGTTCGATGCAGGAAGTTGGTATTCTCATCTATGAGCCGCCGGTCCGAACAGAATTCGAACAAAAACTCCCAAATGCCGTGAAGAAGAACTAAGTGGAAGGCGTTAAACTAACAATCTCTCTCATCATAGCAATCGTGTTGCAGGTGACGCTTCGCAACGTATGGGAGCCGCTTGCCTACATAGATTTTCCTCTGATAATAGTCGTCTATGCCGCACTTCAGAGAAACTCAATTCGAGCGATCCTCTTTGGCACTATCTCCGGCATTACAACCGATTTTTTGAGCAGTGGCCTGCTTGGATCAAATGGCTTTTCGAAAACCCTGGTCGCATATGCAGTTTCAGAGATCGCCAGAAGGGTCTATCTGGACAACCTTATCCTGCGCATACCCGTCCTAGCTGGAGCGTGTTTGTTACATTCTCTCGTATATTATTGGATGCATCATCTTCTGGGTCAGACACCTAAGGGAGATGTAGTGACCACCGGAGCGTATTTGCTCATCGGAACCACGACTGTCGGTACAATTGTTTACCTCTTCTTTCAAAATTTTTTGACGGACAAGGTCAGGCCTAAGAAACGTGATGTCTTTACACGGCGACGACAAACCAGAAGACGTAATCCCATACGTCTTAATAAATAGCAGTTAAGGCGCGATAGAAAAATGAAGATCAGCGATCATATTCAAAATCTGGGGATGAGGGTCAGCTCGATCCATGCGATCGCCTTTATTTTGCTTGCTCTGCTCGGTGTCCGCCTTTACTACTTGCAGATAGTCCGCGGCGACTATTTTAGCGAACGTGCCGAAAATCAAAGAGTGCGGCTCATACCTATTCCTGCTCCTCGTGGTGCGATATTTGACCGGAAGGGAAAACTGCTGGTCGACTCCCGCCCAACTTACAACGTTGTCCTTTCCAATGAACCGCTCAAATCAGTTAACGTTAATGACCGTGTCGATGACTATTCGCACGGCTTAAATCTTGACCGTCAATTCGTAGTTGAGCGATTGAATCTTATCAAAAAGCAAAACGATTTTGAGACGATGGTGCTCAAGGAAAACGTTGCCATGCAGGACATAGCGTGGGTAGAATCGCATTCGCTTGAGTTTCCCGAGCTGAGAGTCGAATTGCAGCCGCAGCGATTTTATCCGTTGGGAACTACGCTCGCGCATGTACTTGGTTACGTTGGCGAGATTAGTCCAAAGCAGCTAGAGGAGGATGACTTCAAAGCAAAGGGATTTCGCCCGGGCGATATTATCGGCAAGGGCGGTCTCGAACAATATTACGATGAATTTCTGCGGGGAAAGGACGGCTATAGAAAGGTGCTAGTTGACAGCCGCGGCCGTGTGCAGAGCGAGCTTGAGATAGTGCCGCCTCAATCCGGTCAAGATCTGGTGACGTCCATCGACCTCGACCTGCAGCTAGCAGCCGAACATCAACTCGCAACATCAGTGACAAAGCGCGGAACGATCATCGCCATGGATCCAAATAACGGAGAGATATTCGTTATGGCCTCTGCGCCGTCGTTCGATCCGAATATTTTTGTTCGCGGCAGTTCGTCTCCCGAGGGAAGGTCACAGATCGCAGCGTATTGGAAAGATGAAAAAAGACCTCTTTACAATCGAGCTATACAGGGACGTTATCCTCCGGGTTCGACGTGGAAGATACCCGAATCAGCCGGTGCTCTTCAGCAGGGAGCAATAACCGTTGCCCATTCAAACATTGCGTGCGGCGGCGGTATTAAGGTTGGGAACAAATTTACACGCTGCATGGGTAATCATGGCTCGCCGCCACTGCCGTATGCGATCACAAAATCCTGCGATGGCTACTATTATCGGCTTGGCCTCAAAATGGGCGTCGAGGGAATCATCCAGATGATCGAAACATTTGGATTTGATCGCCGATCCGGTATCGATCTGCCCAATGAAAAGGTGCCACAAAGCCCGAAAACCTGGATGCCTTACATACTAAAGCATGAAGGCAAATGGAGTGATATTCGCACTGTTTATGCCTCGATCGGGCAGGATACAGTAGTTGTCACGCCGATCTCGATGCTGAGGGCGGTTTCGAGTGTCGGAATGCGTGGGAAAGAGTTCATACCACATTTTCTAAAGGAGTTTAAGCCAGTCAGCGCGGTTGGCGAAGTCGGCGATGTTAACTATATTCCGGCGCGTGCGGGTTTTGCATATCAGCATCCCGAACCAAAACTTATCGAGCTTGCATCTGATCAATGGGACATGGTCATAAAGGGAATGTGGGGCGTAGTAAATGCCGGCGGAACTGCGGCAAGGATCGCGATCAAGGGTTTTGACATTGCGGGAAAGACTGGAACGGCGCAGGTCAGCGAAGTCGGAAAAGACGTGGGTAAAAACAAAGATCACTCATGGTTTGTAAGTTTTGCTCCGGCCTACAAACCGGAAATATCTGTAATAGCGCTTATAGAGAACTCTGGTTTCGGAGCGGCAAATGCCGCTCCGGCTGTCAGAGCTATCTATGATGCGTATCTAACCCAGCGTCCAAGGCCCATTGAACAGGAGGCCGCGGCGAAGTAGAACAATGGTTGCGATCATTGAAAAACGTGATTTCCGCGATTTTGATTGGCCGACCGCTCTCCTGGCGTTGACGATCGCTGCGTTCGGAGTGTGGCAGATACACAACGCTCAGCCGTCAGAGAGCTACTGGTCAAAGCAGATCATCGGCATCGGCATCGCGTTGGTCGCGTTTTTGATTGTCGCCTTCAACGATTACAGGCGTATCATCGACGCGGCACCGGTGTTTTATGCTATCGGACTTGTTTTGCTATTTCTGGTCATCACTCCGTTGGGAGTAAAGATCAATGGGCAAAAGGCATGGTTAAAATTGCCGCTTATCGGACAATTTCAGCCGTCGGAATTTGTGAAAATACCGACCGTGCTTATGCTCGCAAAATATTTTGGCGCACGAAAAGCCAAAGAACTGAGCTTAAAGGAAATGCTGATCGGCGGTGCGATCTTTGCCGGGCCGGTCGGTTTGGTTCTGCTTGAGCCGGATGCCGGACAGGCGATAACCTATTTCCCGATCCTTGCGGCGATGTTTTTCCTATCGGGGCTAAAGGTTCGCTATGTGGTTCTGGCTGTCGTTGCTGCGGCCATATTTATTCCAACGGCTTGGCACTTCGGCGTCAAGAGCGGAGCGATAAAACGCTATCAGCAGGAGAGGATCTTGGCAATAACCGATCCCGACAGCGTTGATCCGCGTGGGTACGGCTATCATACGATCCAATCGACGATCACGGTTGGCAAGGGAGGGTTAACCGGGATCAAAGGTGAAACCGAAACCTCGCAAAGTGTCTTGAAGTTTCTGCCAGAACCTCATACAGACTTCATCTTTGCCGTAACTGCTGAAAACACAGGCTTTATTGGTTGTGTATCACTGCTCCTTGCGTATGCACTGCTATTGTCACGAATGATCGCAGGTGCACGAGAAGCTTCCGAGCGCGCAGGAATGCTTGTTATAATGGCGATCGTATGCGGAATGGTTTTTCAGATATTTATGAATGTCGGGATGGCGTTGGGCATGTTGCCCGTGATCGGAGTCCCGTTACCGTTGATGAGTGCGGGGCTTTCAGCGATATTGTCGACATTTGTCGCGATCGGATTCGTTGTCAGCGTGAAACTGCGTCGTTTTGTCAACTAGGAGGTTTTTAGAAGTGGCAGTTGATGTGAAGAGATTAAAAACGGCAGAGGGCTCGTCAAACGGTGAGAAACGGAAAGGTGCGTCAACTCTGCTGCTGTTGACGACGGCGCTGATACTCGCGCTGTCCGCGGGTGCTCTGACCGGTGTTTTGGCGTCGTATTATCTGAACAATTCCCGTTACTCGGTTGAGGTTTCCGCTCTTGCAACCTATCGCCCGCCGCAGGTTACCACAATTTATGCGGACGACGGCGAGACTGTTCTGGCCGAATTTGCCATTGAAAAACGCATCCCGATCAAGATCCAGGACGTACCAGACGTGGTAAAAAATGCGTTGATGGCGGTTGAGGATTATCGTTTCCGCGATCATATCGGTATCGATCCTTATAGGATCCTTGGTGCCGTGTTCAAAAACCTCACCACCGGCGATCTGCAGGGGCAGGGAGCATCGACCATTACTCAACAGCTTGCAAAAAATCTCTTTCTCTACAAAGACAAGACCTATTCAAGAAAAATAAATGAATGGGCCGTTGCATTGCAGATCGAGCGGCTTTATACAAAAGACCAGATCCTAGAAATGTATATGAACTACGTTTTTCTGGGAGCGGGTGCATATGGTTTCGAAGCCGGATCGAGGACATATTTTGGAAAGCCTCTGAAGGAACTCAATCTGGAAGAAGCCGCTTTGCTCGCGGCCATTCCAAAATCACCATCTGACTATTCGCCTACGCGTAATCTGGATAAGGCAAAAGGGCGCCGAGACCTTGTGCTTGACCAGATGGCCAAATACGGCTTTGTTAGCGAGGCCGAGGCGGACGCTGCAAAAGCGCGGCCCATCGTACTCGCAGACACGGCCTATTACCAATCGCAACCCAAATCCACGGCATGGGATTATCCGGTGGAAGAGATCCGTAAATATCTCGAAGAAAAATACACAACCCGCGTAGCTCAGGGTGGACTCAAGGTTTACACGAGCATAAATGTGGAAGCCCAAAAGATCGCTACCAAGGTGATCCGTGAACGCCTGCGTTCGTTCGACAAAGGGCGGAAATGGCGTTCGGATTATCAGAATATTCTCCTGGACGACAATGATCAGCCGTTGACGGATGAAAAAGAAATTAAGAAAACTCTCGATTCATTCAAGCATGCTGATTGGTACGGTGACGATTATCACGAAGGCGAATACATAAAAGGACTTGTGATGAAGGTCAATGCGGCGGCAGACGAGGTCGGCGTCAGATTTGGAAGGTATAAGGCGGTAGTGCGTCCCGGCAACATGGGCCGTAGCGGCAAACGTCCGAAAGATGAACTCAAGCCGGGCTATCTAGCCGAGTTTCTCGTAAAGAGTGTTAATACTGAAAATCAAACTCTGGAGGTTGAGCTTTCGCAGGTGCCTGATATTCAAGCTTCGCTCGTTACGATAGACGCTCATACGGGCGAAATTGTATGCATGGTAGGCGGCTACGATTTTCACACGAACAAATTTAATAATGCAACGCAGGGATTACGGCAGACGGGTTCCGCATACAAGCCGTTCATCTATACCGCAGCCGTGGAATCGGGCATGACGCCCGATTCCGTCGTCAGCGGTGCTCCGATAAAACGCGGCGGATGGCAGCCTCACAATTATGACGGAAGTCTTAGCCACGGCAATACGCCAATGAAAATGGCGCTCGCAAAATCCCTTAACATTGCGGCGGTCCATTTGCTTGAACAGGTCGGTATCCAGGCCGGGGCGCAAATGGTCAGGCGCTTTGGCATCTCGAACCCAATGGCCCCAAGCCTTCCATCTGCATTAGGCGCCAGCGAGGCATCGTTGCTCGAAATGACGGCGGCCTATTCTTCGTTCCCCAACAAGGGCATACGAATGGCTCCTCATATGATCCGCAAGGTGTACAACCGCGACGGAAGCTTGCTCGAAGAATATGACGGCGCAAGCTCAAAGGTCACCAGCGAATACGTGGCATTGACGATGGTCGATATGATGCGGGCCGTCTGCGGCGGAGGCGGGACCGCAGCGGCAGCCAGCGCGGGCGGTAATCCTATCGGCGGCAAAACCGGTACGGTAAATGACCACACCGACGTTTGGTTCATTGGTTACACGCCGACCTACACCACGGGCGTTTGGATGGGCAACCCGCTCAGAAAAGAGAATCTAGGAAACAACATGACAGGTGGCCATGGAGCCCTGCCTTTCTGGAACGCTTTCATGATCCCGTTCATGAAGGGCAAGCCGATAGAGAAATTCCCGCCGGTTCCGCCAATGCCGGCGGATATCCGGCGAGAAGCCGAGCTGCGCAAACGCGAGGAGCTGGAAACCCTTCAGGAAGCGGATGCCAACGCTCCTAAAACAGGCATAGTTGTTACACCCGGAGCAAAAATAGATCCAGAAGCACCACTACCGGGCGGTGATACCACCGAGAATGACAAACCGTTAACGACCAAACCCGTCGAACCGGCACCGGACAAACCCGTTATAATCAAACCACCTCCGGCAGTTCAAGGCGCCCCGAAGAACGAACCTGGACCCGATAAATCTGACGGCGGTTCAAAACGTAAGGGCAAGAAAGGTGACGGTTAAGAATTGACGCGGAGACAGTGAGACGCAGGGACACGGAGAAAAGAAAAGATTAGCGAATTGTCCATTTTTCCGGCTCAGAAATCATTTTTACTAGTTGGCTTATGATTAGGTCGTATCGCGCGTCAAGGTCATCGAATTTTTGCTTATCAATATACCCACAATGCAGCGAGATTTCGAGCCAAACTCTCGTTTCATCGCCTTCACCAGCTGAGTCGCTCAACTTACTGACAAAATGGGCTGGATACTTGCGCTTTCTCCACGCCTCCGCAATATTTGAGCATACGGAGCGGGATGATCGCCGTATTTGATCCACAAGTGAGTATTTCTCTTCCGACGGAAAAGTCTTGGTGATCTCGAAGATCATCATTGCAGTTTCGAAAGCATTTTGATAAACACGCAACTCCCGATAGCTTCGTATGTTCGGCATCAATATCCCCGCGTCTCAGCGTCTCACCCTCTCCGCGTCTCTTCTCAGGAAGTAAACTCACCGAGATAAAACGGCAGCATCCTCCGCCACCAGACCCAATCGTGATTTACGTCGTTGCCCCATATGTCGAGTCTGTGAGGAATGCCCTTGGAATGAAGCAGGGCTGAAAATTCACGACTGCGGTCAGGGGCTTCGTATGAACCCTGGCCGGTGACGATCACTATCGAATCTGCCTGACGCAAACGAGGTAAGTGGTAATCGTCATTGAGGTTTTTGAGATACATCATCGGATTGTTGAAATAGACATTTTCGTCATAGTAACTTTCAAGATAATTGTAAATGTCATAACTGCCGCTCATAGCGATCGTGCCGCGAAAATTGTCTGAGTGCTTGAAGTAAGTGTTGGCGGCCAGCAATGCTCCCAACGATGCGCCGGTCGTAAGTGGTTTGGCGTCCGGGCCGCACTCGTTGCGGATCAGCGGCAAGACCTCTTCCATCACATAATTGTCATAACGCGATAACATCTCAACCTTCCAACCTGGATGAGATTCTTTGTTCAAGAGGCTGTATTTGTTGACAGAGTTGATCGAATAGGCACGGATCAAACCTGCCTCGATAAAATCCTTTATCGAATCGACCAGATAGAACCGCTCATATTCCAGATAATCCGCCGCCGCCGTCGGAAACATAAGCAGCGGATAACCTGCTTCACCATATGCCACCAGCGGCATGTCCATTCCCAGATTGTGGCTGTACCACGATGTTGTTTCACGTCTCATTAAAAACTCACTCCAAATAGTTAATAGATCTAAAAAGTCTCTACCGCTAGGGACATACTCTCTTCTTCGCTAACATCTTCTGAATTGTAGCTAAATACTTCGGTAAAATTTTCGACGATGCGATCTTCGACTTCACTCATTGGAACTTCTCGGCCAAGCAACCGCTCCATCGAGGTCACCGGCTCGCCTTCGCAGGCGATGATCCAGTTGTAATAGCTGAGGTCAGTACCCACATTCAATGCAAAACCGTGTGTCGTGACCCAGCGTTTTATATGAACGCCGATTGCCGCAACCTTGCCTTCAGTAGTGTGAACACCTGTCAACCCTTCTATCCGAAACGCGTCGATATTAAAATCGGCCATCGTTCGGATCAGCACTTCCTCGAGGTCGCGAACATATTTATGTACATCTTCGCGATCGGGTGAAAGGCTAATTATCGGATAACCGACGATCTGGCCTATGCCGTGATAAGTCACGCGTCCGCCGCGATTCGTTTCAAAGACCTCGACTCCTAAAGTCCGCAGCATTTCTGCGGTTGCAAGCACTCCATCGGTTTTCGAGCGTCGCCCAAGCGTAAACGTATGCGGATGTTCGAGCAGCAGCAAATAGTCTCGTTCACGCTTTGCGATCACATCCGTTTCAAGCTCTTTCTGAAGTTCGAGGGCTTTTGCGTAGCCAACGCGCCCGAGCCTGCGGACCTCTAAATACCGATGATGCATTACGTTTATGATAAAATTGTAAAATTCAGTCTAGCACAGGATGCGAACTTAATGAAAAAACTACGATCTATCCTGCCAATTCTTGTTTTTGCCGTACTTTTCTCCACGGTAGCTGACGCACAGGCCATCAGGCCGAGAAAAGCGACTGCGAAAAGGACGGCGACAGCAAAAAAGACCACGACAACAAAGACCATTCCACCTCTCGATGTCAGAGCAGCTCGCGAAAAGGTAGATGTTCAGCTGTCAAATGTGAACGATTTTGTGAACAAGCTTGGGACTATTGCCCAGGGACTTGAGGTCGCTGACAAGGATGCCAAGGCAGGAAATCTTAAGCCCGCGACCGCTGCCAAGATCGCCGCAAAAAAGAGCGAGATCGTCGACGCGATACGAAATATCAAAGTAGCACTCGGAAACCTCGAATCGGAATTTCGAACAAAAACGGCTTTGCAAAAGTATCGGCCATCGATCGAAGGCATCACCGACCTTGCTGCACAATCTGAGGATTTTGCCTTGGCAGGGAAATTTGTCGCGTCAAAAGATCCTTTGCGAACCGCCGCTCAGAAACTAACAGACACAATGGCCGCGCTTCCAAAATAAGCCCCGTCACGCCGGCTTATTTCTTTTTGTCTGTTGGTAAGACCAACTCGGCAGGCTTCTTTTCTTCTTCGCAAACTTCGATCTTTCCCGTGGCTTTATCTACATTCACAGCCGGCTTTGGCTGTTCGAGCGGCGGCAGCTTGAGGTTCTTGCGTATGAACGCCTCGCCTTCGGCTTCGATCATTTCACCGTTTATCACAAAGGTCTTTTTGGTCAGCGTGTCGCCTTTTTTCTCCATGACCGACGGCGGCAGAAAGATATACCACGGCGAGCCCCAATTGCGCGTATCACCGGTCGCTTGCCTATAGGAATAATGAAGCGAGTATTGCCGTTTGTCGCGGTTTTCGGTTTCGTAAACGGCGGGAAAGGTGAGCTTGAACCTGTCAAAAACCGATCTCATCGAGATGACGGGGTCATATTCACCAACGGCGATCAAATTTAGCCCGTTGTCCTTGTACTTTTGATATAGCTTCTCTAGCATCGGTGCATCGTGTTGAAAGTTATGGCACCACGGTGCAAAATACACGACCATCGTAAGTTTTTTGCCCTTTGCAAAATCGCGCAGGTTGACCTCCTTATCGGTCCTGATGTCTTTGTAAGTCCAATTTTTATAGTCGATCTCTTTCTCGACAATGGGCGACTGCTCGTTCTGGCCAAATACAAAAACAAAGGAAAAAAGTACGATGACAAGTGCAAAAAACGATCTCATTTTGAAAACCTCTCGTTACAGAAGACTATCTTTTCAGATGCCGATTATCAAGATAAAAGTTGGCAGTATGTTAGCCACACAGAACACAGAGGTCACAGAGAAATCCCTTTTTTGTGCATTCTCTCTGTGTCCTCTGTGCTCTCTGTGGCTAATTTGCTATTCTATGACAAAATTATGAGCGATAAACCGACAGTATCAGATATTTTCAGGCGTGCGCTTGAGATGCGTAAAGCGAACCCAAATGCGTCCTATAAGGACGTCGCGAGCCAGATCGTCAGCGAGTTCAGCGGCAAAGGATTTCCTTCGACAGACAAGCTGACCATTCCCGAGTACGACAATATCACGCCTGAGGAAGACTGGACTGCTGGCCTGCCGGTGGTGCTTCGCGGCATCCAGAACGAAGACTGGAACGACATCGCCCAAGGCATAATCATCAGCCTCGAACAGGTCGAGAATTATCCCAAAGAATCAGGGCGTGAGGATGACCCCGCAAAAGAATGGCGAAACCGAACGAAGGGTATCGGCGAGGCCGAAGAAAAAGTGCTCGAAAAATGGATGCCCGCCGACCTAATGACAATGGCAAAACAAAACACGAGTCAGAACCGGGAGCGGTAGCGACCGGGCTCTGACTATTGCGGTTCTCTCAGTAGCAGTCTGTAGGCAGATTCTGTTCAGATCAATGTTTGAGGTGATACGGAATGTTGGTCACAATAATTTTCTCTTTGAATAACAAAGCTCCCTTCAATAAAAGCGAGCTTTGATTGTGAAGCAGGTGCCTCATCATCCGAATCGACATAAGGGCTACGACGTCATTCGGCGATATCGACTTGGCATAGCGAAGTGCCGATCTAATCACCGTTCTTATCTATCGGAATCACGTGAACCGCAGCGTCTCTCCCCTCTCGAAGAAATCGGTTTATGACCGAACCTTTCAGCAGTATCTGCCAGCGCGAGCGGGCTGACTGGCCAAAGATTACATGCGTAATGCCGTGCTGCTGTGCATAATGGAGCAGTTCATCGGCAACATTATTTCCCTTTAACTTGACGACGTTTGCACCGAGCGTTTCGGCAAATCGAATATTCTCTTGCAATGCTGCATAAGCTTTGGGATCGATGCGACCAGATTCTTCGTTCGGAGTTTCGACATAAACGGCCGCCCAATCTCCATTTGATAATCGCCCGGCAATTCGTGCCCCTACGCGAAGTAATTTTTTAGCACTCCCGCGCGAGGCCATGCAGACCATTACTTTTTCGGGGATTACGGCGCATTCCATTCCCTCCTGCTCACGATATTCCTGATCCTGGACTGACTGATATTGAGCAACATGCCGCAGGGCAAGCTCGCGAAGATTGGCGAGATTGCCTTTTCGAAAAAAATTGTTGAGGGCCTGTTCAATCTTCTCAACTGAATAGATCTTGCCCTGTCTCAGGCGCGTCCGCAGCGTGTCGACCGACACGTCAACATCGATTATCTCGTCGGCGCGTTTGAAAAATGAATCGGGAACCGTTTCACGTACCTGAACCCGTGTCGAGCGTTCAACAACGTCATTTAACGATTCGATATGTTGAATGTTTACTGCCGTGATGACCGAAATTCCGGCATCGAGCACCTCAATAATGTCTTCGTATCGTTTAGTGTTTTTAACACCGTCAAGATTACTGTGTGCAAGTTCGTCAATGATTGCAACAGCGGGTTTACGACGAATGAGTGCCTCGACGTCCAATTCGTCAAAAACGGCTCCACGATATTCGATCTTTTTTGGCGGCAGGACTTCGAGGCCGGCGAGCTTCGCTATTGTTTCCGCTCGGCCATGCGTCTCGATCACGCCGATGACAACATCTACGCCTTGATTCCGGAGATCGTGGGCATCCTCGAGCATCCTGTAAGTCTTACCGACACCTGCCGCAGCACCGATGTAAACACGTAGCTTCGCCCGATCGCTTTCCTGGACGAGCTTAAGCAGTGATTCAGGAGTCAGTCGTCGTCCGTTCACATTTGGAGCAATACTGGGTTCCGTATCAACAAACATAACTCATTTTGCGATCTTGTCCAGAGCTAAATTTAACAGCAACACATTCACGCGCGGTTCACCAAGAAACCCGAGCTGTCGACCTTCTGTAAAATTTGCAACAAGCTGCCTGACATCACTCTCATTCAACCGACGCTCACGTGCGACGCGTAAAACTTGAAACTCGGCGGCCGCTGGCGATATGTGCGGATCAAGCCCCGAACCACTCGTCGTGACCAGGTCTGCAGGTATCGGTTTGCCGGGATTATCTGCCTTCAATGATTCTGTGTCGGTCTTGATTCGATCAACCAGCTTTTGGCTTGTCGGCCCTAGGTTGGAGCCGCTCGAAGCTGCTCCATCGTAACCGATACCGGCCGCGCTAGGCCTTCCGTGGAAGTACTTTTGAGAAGTGAAATTCTGTCCGATCAACTCGGAACCTATCACCTCGCCCTTTTCATTTCTTAATAATGAACCGTTCGCTTCATGGCCAAAGAACGTTTGTCCGACTCCCCATACCGCTAACGGATAAACAATACCGAGCGAAACTGTAAACAGCAGAAGCAATAATAATGATGTAAGTGTGTCTTTCATTTTCGTATACCGGCTCATCGCCGGTCCTCGAGTTAAGCCAATCCTATTGCCGTAACGATCATATCTATGATCTTTATGCCGATGAACGGCGCGATTATGCCCCCAAAACCATAAATCAACAGGTTTCGCTGCAACAATGAAGACGCCGACATTGGGCGATATTTGACACCTTTCAAAGCAAGCGGGATCAATGCGATTATCACAAGCGCGTTAAAAATAACGGCTGATAAGATCGCTGATTGTGCTGTTCGCAACCCCATGATGTTCAGCGCGTTTATCACGGGAAATGTGCCTGCAAACATCGCCGGAATTATAGCAAAGTATTTCGCAACATCGTTCGCGATCGAAAATGTGGTTAGAGCTCCGCGCGTCATCAGCAGTTGCTTGCCGATCTCGACAACCTCGATCAACTTTGTCGGATTACTGTCAAGATCGACCATATTGCCGGCTTCCTTTGCGGCCTGCGTGCCGGTGTTCATAGCAACTCCGACATCGGCCTGCGCAAGCGCAGGTGCATCGTTCGTGCCGTCGCCGGTCATCGCGACCAGTTTGCCTTCTGCCTGTTCGCGTTTAATGAGCGCCATCTTGTCTTCAGGCTTTGCCTCGGCGAGAAAATCATCGACGCCAGCTTCGTTCGCTATCGATGCGGCGGTTAATGGATTATCACCGGTTATCATTACCGTCTTGATGCCCATTTGCCGTAGCTGGTTGAAACGTTCCCGCATTCCCTGCTTTACGATGTCTTTTAGATAGATCACACCAAGTGGCTTCTTTCTGTCAGCAACGACTAGCGGTGTGCCGCCCGCTTTTGCAATTCGCTCTACTATGGCTCTGAGATCGGACGACGGAACATGGCCGTTGCCATTTAAATAATTCTCAACGGCATCGACTGCTCCCTTGCGTATTTCGCGTCCGTCTAAATCAATACCGGACATTCGCGTTTGAGCTGTAAACGGCACAAACACGGCATCTTTTGCAAGATCGTGTATCTCACGGCCGTGCAATCCATATTTTTCTTTCGCAAGCACGACTATCGAACGGCCTTCGGGCGTTTCGTCTGCCAATGACGATAATTGTGCCGCCTCAGCCAAGTGCCCTTCGTCAACCCCTGGCAATGGAATAAACTCTGTTGCCTGCCGGTTGCCAAGCGTGATAGTGCCCGTTTTATCGAGCAGAAGCGTATTCACATCACCTGCCGCCTCCACAGCCCGCCCACTCATCGCAAGCACGTTGTGCTGAACCAGGCGATCCATTCCCGCGATACCAATAGCCGACAACAGGGCACCGATCGTTGTCGGTATAAGGCATACAAGTAACGACACTAAAACAAAAATTGTCTGCGGCGCATTTGAATAGATCGCAAATGGCTGCAACGTCACAACGGCCAGCAAAAATATGATCGTCAATCCCGCAAGCAAAATATTCAGCGCGATCTCGTTCGGCGTCTTTTGCCGCGACGCACCTTCTACAAGTGCGATCATCCTGTCGATGAAAGTTTCGCCCGGATTCGATGTGATGCGAACCTTTATCCAGTCCGACAGGACGCGCGTTCCGCCTGTAACCGCCGAACGATCACCGCCGGATTCACGAATAACAGGAGCCGACTCGCCCGTGATCGCTGACTCGTCAACTGATGCAACGCCCTCGATCACCTCGCCGTCGCCGGGAATAAAATCACCCGCTTCAACAAGCACAACATCGTCCACTCTTAGCTTGGTTGCGGAAACTACCTCAAAATTTCCATTCTTAAGCAGTTTTGCGCTTGTTTCCGTACGCGATCTCCTTAACGTGTCTGCTTGTGCCTTGCCGCGTCCCTCGGCCATTGCTTCGGCAAAATTTGCGAACAAAACCGTGAACCAAAGCCACAGCGTGATCTGCAACTCAAATCCAAAGCTGCTCGATGTGGTTGGTGCGATCATATTTGCGATCATTCGCACTGTCAGAAACGCCGCACCGATCTCAACGACAAACATTACGGGATTTTTCATCATCGAAACTGGATTCAGCTTCCTTAATGAATCGAACACCGCCTGAGCGATGATATTTGGGTCCCAAATTGAGATTTCTTTTTTCATAACTAAAATGTCTGTCCGGCGTTCATCTGAAAATGCTCAAGTATCGGAGACAAGCTCAGGACCGGAAAGAACGTCAACGCGCCGACGATCAAAATAATACTTACGAGCAGCACGCTGAACATTGCTGTGTTGACCGGAAATGTCCCGAGGCTTGCCGGTACAGATTTCTTTCGCGCAAGATTTCCGGCGATGGCCAACGCAGGTATGATCATCAAAAACCTACCTACCAGCATCGCAACGCCTAGTGTCGTGTTGTACCAAAGAGTGTTGGCACTAATTCCCGCAAACGCTGAACCGTTGTTACCCGTTGCTGAAGTAAACGCATAGAGGATCTCACTCAAGCCGTGAGCACCTTGATTGTTGAGTGAACTCAGTCCAAAGTCAGGAGCGAGTACGGAAACTGCCGTTAACGCCAAAATGATGAATGGAAAAATAAGCGCGTACAGCATCGCCATCTGTACGTCATATGCCTCGATCTTTTTTCCAAGATATTCCGGCGTTCGGCCAACCATCAAGCCGGCGATAAAAACCGTCAAGATTATCATCACAAGGATGCCGTACATTCCTGCTCCGACTCCGCCAAAAATAACCTCGCCGAGTTGAATATTCAGCAGCGGAACAAGTCCGCCGAGCGGTGTAAAGCTATCATGCATTGCGTTAACCGCTCCGCACGATGCATCCGTCGTAACGGTCGCAAACAAAGCGGAATTTGCTACGCCGAACCTCGTCTCTTTCCCCTCAAAATTACCGCCAACAACTTGTTGATCGACGTTTGAAGGATAGATTGGGTTTCCCCGTGCTTCGGCCCAATACGTCGTCGTCACACCGGCGATCAACAGGAACATCATCGCTGCGTACACCGCCCAGCCGTGTCCCTGCGATCTGACCATGCGGCCAAGCATATACGTAAATCCCGCCGGAATGAGCAGTATCAAGAGAGCATCCTGAACAAAGTTCGATAACGGCGTCGGTTTTCAAACGGATGCGCGGCGTTTGCATTAAAAAAACCGCCTGTTTGTTCCGAGCATCTTGATCGTAAACCTGCGAAGCGACTGGCCCCTGGGCAATTGTTTGGGTTACCCCATCAAGTTTGCTGGTTTCGTAGGGTCTAAAGTTTTGGATGACCCCCAGATACGAGAAAGATCGCGACAGCAAAAACGGTAACGGAGGCAGAATAGCGAAGTCTCAGAACGCATCCACCCAAAAATTTCCGAGCTTGTCGGTCTCATGCCGTGCAATGCCGCGAATAAAACAACTGCCATGCCACCTTTTATACGGCCGCTGAAGCAAAATTCTGTATTGCGAGGCCCGCCATCTGTGTGAAATAACTCATGGTTGCCTCACCGGCGTAACCCTGCCAATTTGTATTGGTAACAAAAGAAACCGCTGTGTTGAATGAAGAATCAGCCGATACTCCGGGCATTTGCTGCGGGTTGAACGGCAGATAAAACTGTGGCAAGACGGCAAAAAGCACGATCGACGACATCAAGCTGAAAACCAGCATTGCCACGCCGTATTGCTTCCAATTCATCTCGCTCGTCGCGTCAACCCGAGCGATCGCGAAAAACGATCGCTCGAGCGGTTTGCAAACGAAACTCAACAAGGTTCGTTCGCCGGCATAGACTTTTGTAAGATAAACACCCATCGGCTTAGCAAGCAGCGTAAGCAGGACAAGGTAAACAAATATCTGTAAAATTCCGTTCGCGGTCATATTAAAATTTCTCTCGGGCTGGAACATGGCTTGTACACGAGATACACGCACAGCGCCGCCGAGCAGATCAATGCAAGGATCGTTTCGAGACTGGGTCGTCGAAATTCATTTTCGCTTCTCCTTCTACCAATGCGTCATAACCCGCAATAGAGCAGGGTACCAACACAAAGAACGCAACTATCACTCCGATGTAAATTAGGGTCTGCCATTTCTTAGTTGAAGTTGTAGCCAAATTCAAAAAGGAAGAAATGATTGCCTTTTGTGGCATCAGAATTCCCGATTGAATATCCGAAATAGCCGGTTACACGCGGATGCGGCTTGTAGATAAATCCGGGCGTAAAATACCCGCTCGCGTGTTTGCCTGTGATCCAGTCGGCAGCGAGCGTGGCTTTGCTGTTCAATGTTTGTTCAAAACCAAATTGCCCGCCGCCACGTGTCGCGTTCGCAGCGAATACATTCTTGCTCGCGACATAACCGCCAGCGGTCAGGCGTGTTTTGTTGATCGTTTTGCTCATTGCAACATACGACCATGTGCCGACATCGTAGCCGCGATTTCGCACCGGAACATAGATATTGCTTCCTGCGATGGCTGCCACGCCGTTCTTTTCGTCCTTATAAAATTTCCATTTGACCGTCGGCACAATCGTAGTCGAATCTGCTCCCGGCTGAACATTGCCGGTCACATTCAATCCGACTTCGACATTTGTTTCCGGCTCCGGCAACGAGTCTCGGAACGAAGCTCGAAAATTTCCGGCCACAGCGTCATTGTTATTTTGAACGAGGCGTCCAACTCAAAATACACCTTTCCGCGATCCAGAACGTCCGTTGTCGGGACATTAAAGATCGTTTGCTGCGCGCTGATAAGAGTGGCCGATCCGAGGATGGCCATGTAAAAAAATAATTGCCTTAGCATCTGTTTGTATTTATCTCGTCCAGAAACACTGAGCCCAACAGGATCATCGGTATCGCAGCTATCAACAGAACCGTCCCGACGCTGTCGAATGTCCGGTCACTGCGCACAAATGCGTGAATCGCCACACAAACAATTCCTATGAACAAGGCGGCAAGCCCGCCGAATATGCCCAAGGAAGCAAAGACTGCGCATACAGATGGCCGCATAACGGACTTCCGCAAATGGCCGCGCTTTTTTACAGCGTTTCCCGTCGGTATCGCAACTTTTTCGATATGTATTGCCCGCCTCATAATTCGAGGTTAGCGACGCCAATCTAAAAGCGGCGTAAGCGGTTTATAAAAAGTTTGTAAAGATGAATTAGGCGGGTGAAGTGAGAAAACGGTAGCCGATCCACGGTTCGGTGAGTATATATTTCGGTTGTGAGGCATCCTGTTCGACCTTTTTGCGAAGCTGTCCGATAAAAACGCGCAGGTATTCGGTCTGCTCGGTAAATTCGCCGCCCCATATCGCTCCGAGAATTGCGCGGTGACTCAATACTTTGTCGCGGTTACGAAACAGATAAACAAGCAGGTCAAATTCTTTTGGCGTAAAACGAACTTCGCGGCCGCGAACAATGACAACGTGTTTTGCGAGGTCGATGCTGAAATCGCCTTCCTGCAAAACGCCTTGTTCACTTTCACCATTGGCAGGTGAACGCCGTAACGTGGCGCGCACGCGTGCGAGCAATTCGTCGATGCCGAACGGCTTCGTCACATAATCGTCCGCACCCGCATCAAGAGCTTTCACCTTTGTCTGCTCATCACCGCGAACTGATAACACAATAAGCGGCACCTGCGAGAGTGTGCGAATTTTCCTGCAGAATTCCAACCCGTCCATTTCCGGCATCTGTAGGTCGGTAATTACGAGGTCAGGGTGCCAATCGTTAAGTATCGACCGTTCCTAACGCAAAACTCCAGGCTGTGCCGCAGCGTCCGCGCGCATTTCTCACGACCAGAACGTCATAACGGCAGCGTCAGCACGACCAGGCTGTACTGTATCCGCGTGATCTGCGACTCATCATCGACGACCAGAATTTTTTTGCGTTCACTCATAATATCGGCAGCGTCAGCACGACCATTGTGCCTTTCCCGTTCTTGCCTTCGCGAATATCGATCGTACCGTTTTGAGTTTCGACAATGCGTCGTGCGATAGCTAATCCGAGTCCGAGCCCCGTCGCTCGTTCATTATTCAACCGTGTAAATTTTTCGAACACACGCTCGCGCATCTCAGCCGGGATGCCGCGGCCCTCGTCGTTGACGGATAGAACGATCTTGTTGCCGTGTGTCTTTGCAGCGATCGTGATCGTTGTCTTCGGCGGCGAATACTTCGAAGCGTTCTCGATCAGGTTATAAAGCACCTCCGCGATAGCAACGGCGTCGGCCTGAATAAGCGGCATATCGCGTTCAAGGTCGAGTTGCAAATGATGCTCGCGAAGCAGCGGTTCTGCCCGATCGAGCGCCGCCGCGATCGTCTCCTCGATATTAGAGCGCACATCGCTCGCGGCCATCGAACTCGCCTCGACACGCGCCAGCGCGACCATCCCGTCGATAAACTTATTCAGCCGGTCGGCCTCTTCGTTTATGATATCGAGAAACTCTGCACGCTCGTTGCTCTTTAACTCGATCGTGCGATGTCCGCCC
>JBGARA010000070.1:0-19929 GCA_044230475.1 Pyrinomonadaceae bacterium
CGAGCAGGCTCGCGACAAATTTTTTGGCCTCTGCGATACCCAATGGCGGAGAGAATATCTTTCGGTTCGTTGTAATTCTTAGAAAGGCGAGGATCGTTGTCTCACAAACTACCAGCGTCGTATTTGTATCGGCAAGCGCAGCATTGAGCCACTTAATGGCTGCCTTGTGGTCAGGCATGCCCGACATTTTGGCATAGATCAGGATGTTTGCATCGGGCAGAAAGAGCATTGCGATCGGTTTAGATCTCGCGGATCATTTCTTCGAGACGTTCGACGGTCATCCCGCCAGCGAGCTTTGTCTTGAAAGGTTTGACGGTGAAGGTCTTTGTCCCCTTTGTCTCGTCAGCTTTGATACCCTTTCTTATCAGGTCATTGATTACATTCTTTTCCTTCAACTTCTGATTCCGCGCCAATTTTTCCTCGATATAATCCGCAACGTCCGCTTCCAAGGTAAGCGTCGTGCGCCTTGTCGGCCGGTTTGTAAGTGTTCGTGTGTCCATAACTGACTCCAATTCTCAGTGTAGCATCGACACATTTGCTTGACAAGCTTTTATGTTTTGATGCATCATCCGCCTTCCTTTTGAGGTCGCAATTTGCGACCGCATCTTCACTTGCTCACCGACAACGAAGAACCCAGTCGCTATCGCTCCCGGTTCTGATTTTTGTCGCGGTTACGGTAGTGATTTAGAACGCGCTTCGGGACGCGGGCGGTGCGGAGGTCCAGGACGAGCATGCCGTCGTCGTCGATGTCGGCGTCGTAGAAGCGGACGGTCATCGGCAGGTCGATGCGGTGTTCGCGGGTCAGGCGGTGGCCGCGGACCATTTTGCCGTTGCGGTTTACGGTGCGTACCGGATAGGCGTTCTTTGTCGCAAGCGTCGCGGGCTTTAGGCCGATGCGGTTGTTTACCTTGTCAAAATAGATGACAAATGCCGGCGGCTCGTCCAGCATCTCGTAAGTCACGCGGCTCATCATGATGTCGCCTTTTGGATTCATTGTTACATGTATGCCCGAATATTGCGGCATCACATCGCCGCGTGGAATTTCTTGCCAATCTGCTCTCATAATGAAATAGTGTTGCAATAATAAAACGATTTATCAAGAGAAAAGTTCAATTTTTTTTCATCACAAAGGGGCAGAGTTTACAAACGTTATGATCGCGGAGATGAGTGGGACCATCAGGGACCGAGATAACTGGCTGCGCGAGAAATGATGAACGCCGCTATTGAATCATAGTCGGATTTTGACGTACTAATTTAGGGTCAAAACGCTCCTAAACAGGCGGTTAGACGTCAAAAAAGGGGGCTTTTACGAAATGTTCCTTCGAAAAAAAGAGAAGAAGCGGCCTCTGAGCCTTATTTTTATTGGGTCAGACGATGTTTTTACTGCGAAATAACCGGAAAAATCGCCCGTCCCGCCGCTCCCGCCGGTGTCGACGCGAATGCGGCTTCGCTGTGATCGAAAATATCGTCAAGCTCCTTTTCTACCGAGCCGTGGCCGGCGGGAATTGCCTTTATCATCGGTTCGAAGTTACGAAAATCGTAGAGCTTGTTGTCGAGCAGGTGCGAGCCGGTGACGTTTGTCAGTGCGGTCATCATCGTCTGGCGGATGTAGGGCGTTTCCTTTTCAAGCTCGTTGACGAGACGTTTCACGCGGGCACGTTTGAGGTTTGGCTGCGAACCGCACAGGTTGCAGGGAATGATCGGGAACTTTTGCTCTTCGGAATAGGCTAATATCTCGCGTTCCTGACAGTACGCCAGCGGGCGGATGATCGTGTTGCGACCGTCATCGCTGCGAAGGATCGGCGGCATAGCCTTTAGCTGGCCGACGTAGAAAAGGTTCATCAGAAAGGTCGCGATGATGTCGTCTGCGTGGTGGCCGAGGGCGATCTTCGTGCAGCCTTCCTCGACAGCAGTTGTGTAGAGAATTCCCCGTCTTAGCCTCGAACAAAGCGAGCAATACGTCTGTCCCTCAGGAATGTGTGCCTTGACGATCGAGAACGTGTCCTCCTCGACGATCTTGTAGTTTACGCTGCGGCTTTCAAGGTAATTTGGAAGCACTTCCTCAGGAAAATCAGGCTGTTTTTGGTCGAGATTGACCGCAAGTATCTCGAATTTGATCGGAGCACGCTTTTGCACGTCCAGCAGCAGGTCGAGCATTGTAAAGCTGTCTTTGCCGCCCGAAAGACAGACCATTACCTTGTCGCCATCCTCGATCATCGAGAAATCTTCGATGCAGCGGCCCATTTTTTTGAGCAATTTTGTTTTGGTTTTGGTCTCGGCCTTCATCTTGATCAGAAAATATGCCATTTTGCCACGCTAAGCCGTGTTTGACAACCTCAAAATAACACTAGACATCGAGCGGAAAGGTAATCTATTATTAAGTTTAAGGAAAAACGGGCAAGGTGGGCTGGTGTTCAGACTATGATCCGAACACGGAAAAGGCGGATTTTCAGACTCCGGCGTTTTTTCTATTAAATAACTTTTCAGTGAGGTTCAATATAAAACTATGATCAGAATGGGACGCAAAGACGAGCCTGAAACCACCAGCTACCAGCCGCAGACTACGACGGCGACGACAAATCCTTACGCAAATGAACCGCAGCCGTCGTCAACCCGAGCGATGTCGGAGAGTGATTCGATGGCCCGCGACATTAAAGAAGGCCGCCTGAGCGGCTTCGTCGGGCACGGCACGACCCTGAGCGGCGAAACGCAGTTCCACGCTATGCTGCGTGTTGATGGGCATCTTGTCGGCACTGTTTCCTCCGAAGCAGGTACTCTGATCATCGGAAATAACGGCCAGGTCGATGCGAACATTGCGGTCGCAGCTGCTATGGTCAATGGCACAGTTAACGGCGACATAGTTGCCTCTGAAAAGCTTCAGCTCGGCCGCACGGCACGCGTTATGGGCAATATTTCGAGCCCTCGTCTGATCATTGAAGAAGGTGCCATTCTCGAAGGCAGCTGCAGCATGATGCGGGCACTCGAAAAACAGGAGGCAGACGCTGCTCCAAAAGAAGAAGTGATACCGGTAACGGCTGAACTGGTAGAGGACGAAGATTCATCGTCTTATTTGTTCGATGATGAGGACTCGGACGAAGACGAACAGGCTGGCGCCGCGGGCGTCTAGTTTGAGTACATGATAGATCAATCGAAAGACGGGCATGTGCCCGTCTTTTTGTTTGTGTATCCGGCAAAGTCGGATTATAGTAGTGCAGTCTGACAAACATCTTAAAACTGCAGGAGGAAAGAGTTTATGTGGAATGATTTCAAAGCGTTTATCGCACGAGGTAATGTTCTCGATCTGGCCATCGGCGTTATTTTGGGAGCTGCATTTGGAAAGATCGTAACAACTTTTACAGAAGGCATCATCATGCCGATCGTTGGACTGATGACCGGCGGGACAGACTTCAAGAGCAAATTTATCAATCTGGGCTCGGCAGCCCTTCCGATGAAAGACGGCAATGTTGATCTCGAAGCAGTAGCCAAAGCAGGTCTGCCTGTCCTGCGTTACGGCCAACTCATCAGTGACATAATCACGTTCTTGATCGTCGGCTTTGTCATGTTCCTTATAGCAAAAGCTGCGATGGGCTATTTCACCAAGCTGGCGGCCAAAACGCCACCGCCACCGCAAGAGGCTTTACTCGCTGAGATAAGGGACATTTTGAAGGCACGCTAGTATTATCATTATCCGCGTTTCTTGTGCGGCCGCGGCTTGTTTGCGGCGGTGTTCATTCTCGGCGTGCTCACAGACGAATGAAATTCGTCACCGGCATTCGCATCTTGGGCGGTCTTGGCAACTGCAAGCAGTTTTGAACCTGCGAGCAGTTTCTGGGCCGCTTTTGCAGTTTTACTTGGTCTCTTTTTTGCTTTTTGCATAATATCTTTTTTCAACTCTTAATTATCCAACCGCCACCGACAACTTCGTCGCCGTTGTAGAAGATCGTTGCCTGACCGGGCGTTATCGCACGCTGCGGTCCGTCAAAAACTATTCGTGCTCCGTTGTCAGGCAATGCATAGATCGTGGCCGGAGCGGGTTCGTGACGGTATCGGACCTTTACCTCGGCTCGCACAGGTTCTGAGGGCTCGTCGAAAGCAACCCAGTTAACGCCTTTTGCGGTGAACTCTTTCGAATCCAACTCGTTATCCTCACCAACTATTATCTGATTTTTCGCCCGCTCTATCTGAATAACGTAGAGCGGTTTTTCGTTGGCGATGCCAAGCCCGCGCCGTTGGCCAACGGTGTAACGATGAATACCGGAGTGCGAGCCAACGACCTCGCCCGAGGTGCTGACGATATCGCCGCTCGTGGGCAATTCACCTGAACGGTTTTCGTGGGTTAAATACCTGTCGATAAACTCCGAGTACTTGCCGTCAGGCACAAAGCAGATCTCCTGCGATTCCTGTTTTTCGGCGACGTAGAGCAAGGCTTCACGAGCGATGTCTCGGACCTCTTCCTTTTGCATCTCGCCGAGAGGGAAATACGCACGCGATAATTGGTCCTGCGTCAGTTCCCAAAGGAAATAGCTCTGATCTTTCCAATGGTTGCGGCCTCGAAAAAGACGATAACGGTTCGCAGCTTCGTCGTATTCGACGCAGGCATAGTGGCCGGTCGCGACCTTGTCACAGCCCAAAGAAACTGCCATCTTGTCGAGCGAAGCAAACTTCAAACGCGAGTTGCAGGCTACGCATGGAATCGGCGTCTCGCCGTCGAGGTAGCTCTGAACAAAAGGCTCGACGACCGACGTTTCAAACTCCTTTTCGAGGTTCAAAACATAAAACGGAAAGCCCAGACTTTCCGCAACACGCCGTGCGTCATAGACATCATCAAGCGAGCAGCACCGCGAAGGTAAAGGGTCGCCGTTCTCATCTACACTGATGCCGCGACGCTGATTCCAAAGCTGCATCGTAAAGCCGACCAACTCGTGCCCCTGCTCTTTTAATAACGCCGCCGCCGCCGAACTATCGACACCGCCGCTCATTGCTACCGCGATCTTCATAACCAAAAAACGTTCTACCGGTAAGATCTATTTACCTTTTTTGACAGGCGGATTAACGATCTCATTGAGATTTTTGATGATCTTATCGACCATTTTCGGAGCGCCGGAAGCCCCGTCAGCAATGGCTACTTTTCCGGCCGTGATCATCGTCGAAGTTCGGCGATGTCTAACCGAAAAAGTAAAATCAAACGAGAGTATCTGATGGTCGAGCTCTATGATCAGATCGGCCTTATTTCGCGAATCCCACGATCCGGTCATAATGATCCATCCCCAGTCCTTAATTTCTTTACGTTTGTTTAGCTCGTTTATTAACTGCTGTTCCTTAAAGAAAGTGGTGTTTGTTTCGACATAAACTTTCTTCGAGTTCAAAAACAGATCCTTCGGGTCGGTGCTGGGATTTTTTGCCGCTTTTAGCGATGCTTCAGTCGGCATGTTCAGATCTTTGCCGCTGCCAAATGATCTTGCACGTTCGCCGCTTCCAAGAGCTTTGATATTGCTGATGGGAATTGCGAATCCCGAGTTGGTTGGAGCAACTATCTCACGCGTAATTAACGCAACAAGTGTCCCGTCTGCTCTGAAAATAACACCGCCATCCATTCCGGCACTGAGTTCGGCATCAAATTGAATTATCCGAAATCCCTGACCGGCACCCGGCATTTCATCTGCCATTTTTGATCCAGTGAGCTTGCCTGCTGTTTGTGTCCACAACTTTCCGGGACTATGCGTAAAGATAGTGAGATTTTCACCTTGTTTTACCTCATCAATACCGGCGAAATTCTTAACCGGCAGATCAGAGGCTTGAATTCTGATCGCGGCAACATCCCGCCGCTCGTCCGAACCAAGTAGGGCAACGTCATCGAATATCTCACCGGTTTTTAGCCTCACCTGAACTTCTTTAGCATCTTTTATTACATGGAGTGGTACCAAGAGAACTCCGGTTGAGCTAATTGCGACTGCAGGAGCAATTTTGGTAACAACTCCTTCTCCATCACCGATCAAGACGATCGCAACAGAATCCGAAGGATCTTGTTTGACCACGCCGTCCGACGTTTGACCAAAAAGCAGCAACGAGGGAAGCAAAACTAACAGCGTCACCGAAAGATAGCGGGTAAATGTCTTGCTTTTTGTTTTCATATATCTATTCTGACAGGCAATTCAATTTTGTTGCAAGACCGTCTCTTAGTGTTGTCTTATAGATGTCAAAGAGTTTATGCCAATAGATGAAAAAACGCCCCGGTTTCCCGAGGCGTTTTCTATTTCTAATTGTAAAGGTCCGTCAGAATGCCCTCACTCACGTTTGGGCCACGGACACGACTACTGTGCTGAAAAGACCTGGACCGATCTGCGGCCAAAGCGTCTTGCTTCGGAGCAGCTTGGGACCCAGATGTCGATCTTTTTGCCTTTGATCGCACCACCCGTGTCAGAAACAAGGTAGTTTCCGCTCCAGGGACCGGCTTCGACATAAACCGTCGAACCGAGCTTCAAAACTCTCGGGTCTGCAGCTATCAGGCCGCGCCTGACGGCGTGTCCCATTGCGGTTCGTCCCGAAAAGCAGTAGGCGGATGCGGAAAAAGATCCGCGGCTGTTGCCCGTTGCTGTTGTGGGTTTGATAGATGCAGTCGTTTTAACTAATTTTTTCTTATCTTTTTTGTTTGTATTTGATTGAGTCGTTTGAGTATTGCCTAAATTATTATCAATATTATCTTCAGTTACAGATCGTGACTCAGATCCTATAGCGGACGTGGATACTGTCTGGGCCTGTGCGTAGATAAACACTACGAACATACTCAATAGTGACAGGATCGCGCCTCCTCTAATTAGATTTTTCATCATAATTCTCCTAAATTTATTGTCATCGTTTAAACGCAAAAATAGCGTCTGAGATTTGGGGTCATCAGCCACTATTCGTTACTAACGAAGACTGTTTCGGCGCCGTTTATAGTCGCCTGTTTTCGTACTCTCCAAATCATCGGAGTGTCGAAACTTAATAAGAGGATAGCAGTTTTGGCCCATCCTGTCCACCCGCCCAAAAACCGCAACCCCTTATTTTATATGCAATTGCTGAATTTTAAGGGACTTAGGCGGCCCATTTTTTTCTTTTTTTATAGACTTTCGGGGCGGTTTTCGATATATTCTAACGACCGACAGTTGTTTCATTTCGGGCTATTTTTGATGAAAGGTACCATACAAGACAGACGTCAGGGCGAGCGGTATGTGATCTCATTTCCGATCCGCGTCCGCTGGAAAAACTCTGAGGGCAAAATGGTCGAGGAAGAAGGCCTGACCGACAATGTCGGACCGCAGGGGGCTCTTGTTTACTTGCCCCGTCTTCTGCCAAGTGTTGGCGGTAAGGTAAGTCTAACCGTGACCGAGAACCCAAAAGACGAGGTTTCCGTCACGGCCGAGGTCATTCGTCTAGAACGAAACGCCGCTCATCCGCAGGCCGCTCTGCAGTTGACGGACTCGATCCGAGTATGGAAGAAAAAGGTTTGGGAATTGGCCAAGGCCACGATTGCCGCCCAGGAGCCTGAAGAGTTTGACGACTGGTAAAGATCAGAAACCAGTGGTGGTAGACATTAACTTGTATAATTCATAATAAACACTCGATGAAAATATTAGTTCTCGGCGCCGGACGTATGGGACACGGCGCCGTTTTTGATTTGATACACAACTCGCCGGACGTTGAGAGCGTTACGGTTGCTGATTTTGACCTCAAGAAAGCCGAGGCCGTTGCCGAAGCTGTTGACACCTCGCGAGTCGTGCCGCGCCACATCGACGCGGGTGTTTATTCTGACGCAGTCGATCTGATGCGCGGACACGACTCGGTTATCTCGTGCGTAAACTATTGGCATAATGTCTCGCTTTCAAAAGCGGCCATTGAAACAAAAACCAATTTCTGTGACCTCGGCGGCAATAACTACGTTGTTGATGAGCAACTTGGACTCGATGCAGAGGCAAAAGCCGCCGGCATTAACATCATTCCGGATTGCGGCCTTGCACCCGGTATGGTTTCGATACTTGCGATGCACGGCGCAGCCAAGTTTGAAGAGATCGAAGAGATCCACATTCGCGTCGGCGGCCTGCCGCAGAAGCCCGAGCCGCCGTTGAATTATCAACTTGTTTTCAGCGTCGAGGGCCTCATAAACGAATACATCGAGGTCGCGCGGGTCATACGTGACGGTAAGATCGCCACCGTTGAATCTCTGACGGAGATCGAAGATTTATCGTTTGAGGGCTTTCCGGCCCTTGAGGCATTTCAGACCAGCGGCGGCACATCGACTTTGCCTGACACTTTCCTGGGCAAGATCCGCGAACTTGATTACAAAACGATCCGTTATGCCGGCCATTGCGATAAGTTCAAAACAATGATCGACCTTGGCCTTTGCTCAAGCGATGCGATCGACGTCGATTCTCAGTCGGTAAAACCTCGTCGTGTTTTCGGCGAGCTGCTCCTAAAGCATTTGCCTGCCGACGGGCCAGATTACGTTCTCGTTCGACTCGATTTTGTCGGCAAAAAAGTTGGTGAAACATCGAGGCTGCGCTACGACATCGTTGACAAACTCGACGAAGCGACCGGAATGTCTGCGATGATGCGAACCACAGCATTTCCAGCCTCGATCATCGCTCAAATGATGGCTCACGGCGATGTTTTGTCACGTGGAGCAACTCCACAGGAAAAAGCTATTGACCCGGCGAAATTTGTCTCCGAACTTGCCAGACGCAAAATCGATATCCGCGTGAGCAGCGGCTCTAAAGAAGCCTGACCTGGAAATAATATACGTTGTCAAAGTATAGGAGTGGCTCCTCTTATTGGCCTTGTCCCAATGAGTAGCCCGGTTCACCATTGAACGTACAGAGAGTTTCCAGTTTGATGAACTCAAGGCCAATATTTTCTACCCGGCCGAGAAGGTTGACGATCTGTGACGTCGTAACACCTTGGTCGCCGCCGGCCACAAAGCGACATCGCCAGTGGTCGGTGCAGAATGTCTCAGGCATGCCGCCGGGATAAACCTTGACACCACGGTTCGTGATCATCTGTAACTGAAGCCCGTCTCCATTGACGGTTTGAAGCTTGCTGCCGAGGTCGTCCGGCGAGCCGCCGTTCCACTCGAGAAATACATCGACACCCACATTCCTTTTCTCGATATCTTCGCCGTGTCCGTTCAGCCGTACATTGATAGGTTCGGCGATCGCATATTCTACAGGCTTAAGTTGCCGCGGCATCTGGCCTACGCGTTGGATGACTGCATCGGTGAACTCATTTGTCCCCACACAACGCGAGCTTACACCTTCCTCAAAAATGTCTGGCGTGTGAATACCTTCCTCGATGGTTCGCAGCCACGCATTGTGCACCCTGCCAGCCACCTCCGGCTGGCCGATGTGCACAAGCATCATGATAGCTCCATGAAGCAGCCCGGAAGGATTTGCGACATCCTTACCCGCTATGTCCGGAGCCGAACCATGAATTGCTTCAAACATCGCGACGTGTTCGCCGATATTTGCTGAGCCGGCGAGCCCTACGCTGCCGGTGATCTGTGCGGCAACGTCAGAGAGAATATCGCCGTAGAGGTTCGGCATCACTACCACATCGAATCTCTCTGGCGTGTCCGCCAATCGAGCGGCGCCGATATCGACGATCGAATGCTCGTTCTCGATCGACGGATATTCCGCGGCGATCTCGTCAAAGACCTTGTGAAAAAGGCCATCCGTCATCTTCATTATGTTGTCCTTTGTAAAGCACGTAACTTTCTTGCGATTGTTAAGCCGCGCGTATTCAAATGCGTAACGAATGATCTTTTCGCAACCGGGACGAGTGATCAGTTTTAGGCATTGATAAACCTGCCGCGTCTGTCTGTGTTCGATTCCGGCGTATAGATCCTCTTCATTCTCTCGAACAATTACAAGATCCATCACCGGGTGTTTCGTCTCGATAAAGGGATGATACGATACACAGGGCCGGACGTTCGCGTAGAGCCCGAGTGTCTTACGAACGGTTACGTTAAGCGATTTATAACCACCGCCCTGAGGGGTCGTGATCGGAGCTTTCAAGAAGGTCTTTGTCCTACGCAGACTATCCCAGGCATCATCACCGATACCGGCGGTATTCCCATTCAAATAAACCTTCTCTCCGATCTCGATCTGTTCAATGTCGAGTCGCGCTCCGGCTGAGTTCAATATCCGTAACGTTGCCTCCATGATCTCAGGGCCGATACCGTCTCCCATTGCAACTGTTATCGCTGTTTTTTCAGTCATTTCATTTTCTCCGTGTTAGTTTGTGTACAGGTCTTATTTCCTAAACATGCGCTACCACAAGGTAGTCGCGGACAAGATCGACGATCTCGTAGTTGTCAACGCCGGCCTTCTCCAGCAAATGCTCGATCTGGTTTTCCCGGTAAAGGAACAGGGGCGTTCCTTTGAGCCAAAATCGGATACGGCGGAGCGGGGTGCGAAACTCAACGGCTTTTGGGAAACTCATTATCATCGTCCCGCGCGTGAATTCCCGCATTTTTGTTATGTGCATGGCCGGATCTGCAACATAATCGAAGAAACCGTTGGCCGTTGACGCATCGAATGGAATATCAGACGGCGTGATGATGTCAGGGAAGGTGCCCACCCGGTACTCGCAAACGGTGTCGAGCTTTTCTTTGCGAGCTAAGCTGTTCGCGATCTCGATCATCTTCGGAGCAAAATCAACGCCGACAACGCGTGACGCTCCGTGGCGGGCGTATTCAAGACAAAAACGTCCCGACCCGCAACCGACGTCGAGAACGCTTTTGCCGTCAAGCGGCATAAGTCGCTGAACATTCTCCGTGAGCCGTCGCTGAACAACGCCTCTCCACCGATCATCTATTATTCGGGCAAGTGGCCCTTTTTTTGTTTGGTATATTGCGTCGAAGCGCTCAGCGTCCGCGTCAAAATGGTCACGGACCCGCAGTTCAACATTCTGATAATTTTCCTGGTAGTTCATTACAGTTCTCCTATTGATATCTAGGAAAACCTGCTGAGAACTAACGGCTGATCATTACTTCCGTAGCCTTGAAGAGAGCGTGTACATGCATTCCGGGACGCAACCCCAACTCTTCACACCCGCGGCGGGTAATGATCGAAAGGATCTGCTGCCCGCCAACATCTACGCCAACTTCAGCGAAAAGCCCCTGGATGTCTACAGATGTGACGGTGCCGTAGAGTCTGTTTCTAACGCTTATCGGGTCATTGTGAACGCCGCTCGCGTCTAACTGCTCAGTCACTGCCTCGCCACTCGAGAGGCGCTTTACCTCGCTCGCGGGTATGCGATGATGACCTCCCGGGGTGCGTATAGATCTGATCTTGCCACTGTAGATCCATTGCTTGATAGTGGGATAGCTGATTCCGATCTGTTCCGCCGCATCCTTCGGCTTTAGGTTTTCCATATACAGTTATAGTTGATTTTATATGACTATGTCAAGCAGGGCTATGTGATTTTATGTTATTTGTGCAGCAAAACATCTTATTTAGCATAGTCCGATAACTCGCTTTTAGACGATTGTACACGATTTTAGTTTCATATGGACAAAATAAAAGGCCTCGCAAATTGCGAGGCCCTGAAAATTAGTCCTATGAATTAAGCCTTAGATTATCCCCAGCTGCCAACCAGGCGTGGATTTGCCTTTTTCCTCAAAAGCTTCTGCAGTTTGAGACGGGCTTTGTGAAGCTGCGATTTTGAAGTGCCGACGCTGCAGCCGAGTATTTTCGCCACTTCTTCGTGCTCGAATCCCTGAACGTCATGAAGCATGAAGACACTCTTGTACCCGTCAGGAAGTTGTTCAATAGCGTTGTCGAGAGCTATCTTGTCGACGATGCGCATCTTTTCGGGATTCGATGTTCCCGAAACGATCTGCACCGGGGTTTCGCCTTCTTCGGTGGTTTTTTCGTACTTCACAGTTCGTTTGCGAAAGTGCATCAGCACCTGATTAACTGTCATGCGATGCAGCCATGTCGTGAATGCCGAATCACCGCGAAAACTGCCGATCTTACGATAAAGCTGTATAAAAACGTCCTGTGTTAAGTCTTCGGCCTCGGACGTGTTCTGCAGCATCCGGAGGCAGATCGAATACACGCGGCGATGATGCCGTTTGTAGATCTCCTCGAATGCGAACATGTCGCCGCCAGTCGCCGCCCGTGCCAGTTCGATATCTTTTGCCTTGTTCAAGTCGCTGATAGGTTCTGATTTGATAAAGCTAACCTCATCGACTTTTACCCCTTGCTCGCTATGAAAAACAGGAAAACTAAGTGTTTCAGTTGTCATGTCCTTTCCCTCCGACTGCCATATCATTCAATTTCTGTGCCAAACCATGTGAAAGAACCCATCAATTTTGTTTTCACGCCCCAAGATACGTTTTGTTCAGGTTTCTCGGGCATACTACAACGTCATGCTGCCATCTGAACACTAATGAACTAACCATACAGTGCATTGGGTGCGTTGTTTGATACACGTTTTGGTATATTTGATAAACCACCACTAAAATTCCCAAAAAATGTTAAGATTTACAGCACAAATGCTCGCTTGGCTTTCAAAAACTCTCTTGGCCTCGTTATTTCTGGCCGGTATTTGCAGTTTATGCACTTACGGACAGGCTGTTGGTCAGGAATCATACAAAAGCCAGGAAACCGACGCACAGGGAATACCCGTGCTGATAAAGCACTTACCCCAATGGGAAACCGTTCGCGGCCAGGCCGTTTTTGCAAGTAACATTGCAGACCTTAAATCGGCTCTCGGCGAGCGTGCAGTGCTTGATTCCGTAGAGTTTCCCGGCGGGACCGAGGCCGTAACAGCTTCGTATGACGCCGGGAAATTGCTCTTGATTGAGTATTCGACGCCGCAGGCGTCAATAGATGCAGACGCGGCAATTATTTCTAAACTTGCTGGTATCAATGATGCTCTGACTGTTTATCGCAGGATCGGAAACTACAACGCGTTTGTCTTCGACTCTATCAGCCCTACGGCGGCAAATGCACTTTTGGACCAGATCAAATATGAAAAGACCGTCCAATGGTTGGGCAAAAATCCTTATGAGATCAGTGCCGAACGGGCATTTGTCATCACTACCTCTGACATTTTTCTCTCGACGGTTCTCGTGATCGTAGGCGGCATTGGTCTTTCGATCCTCTGCGGCATCGTGTGCGGCTATATTTTCTTTGCTGTGCGCGAACACAGACGAGCGAACCTGCCGACTTTCACTGATGCGGGCGGAATGACTCGGCTAAATCTGGATGGGTTTACGCCGGATATCGTGCCTGAACGTCTATTGAAAGACTAACCGTTTACGGTAATGCCTTCAGGAGTCTTTCGCAGTCGTCCAAATTGTTGTAAAAATGCGGAGCGATCCGAACACGGTCTCCACGAGGGCTGACGATGATCTTTTCATTCTCAAGGTGCGAAGCAATTTGATTGGATGTCATGCCTTTCGTGTGTCGAATGCAGACGATCTGTGATCTTTCCGAGGGTGCTCGTGAGCTAACTATCTCATAGTCTTTTCCCGCAAGACCGTCACAAAGGTGATCGGTCAATTGCATCAAGTGATCTTCGATGGTTTTTGCGCCGGTTTCGTGAAGAAGTTTCAGGCTTTGTTCGAGCCCGTAAAAAAGTGATGATGTGCCGGTGCCGCTTTCCCATGCTAAGGCATTCGGTCTGAAAGGCTGCTCGCGATCTTCGAAATCCCACGGCGTTCCTACGCTTATCCAGCCTATAAATGTTGGCTTTACACGCTCACGGGCGCGATCCGAAAGATAAATGATTCCGCAGCCCTCAGGAGCACAAAGCCATTTGTGACCGGCGCCACACGCAACATCGACAAATTGCGCAGGCAGGTCATAGGGCAGCGCTCCGTAACCCTGAATGATGTCAACGCAAAACAACGCATCGACGGAGCGGGCAGCACGTCCGATGCGTTCAAGATCGGCCTTGTAGCCCGACGCGTATTGAACGGAACTGATGGCGACTATCTTCGTACTCGAATCAATAAGCGAAATAAATTCATCGAGATCGATACGGCCATCTCTTTCATGACAAAGCCGAAGCTCAACGGCAAATTCATCGCGTATTCGCCGCCATGGGTAGTAGTTTGATGGAAATTCGCGTTCAAAGCTGACGATGTTGTCGCCTTTTAGCCAGTTAAGTCCATTTGCAACCGATGCAAACCCATCTGACGTGTTTCGCATAAATGCGATCTGTTCGGGCTGGACATGGAGCATTTCTGCTATTAAAGCCCGCGCTCTGTTTTTCGTATCGATCCAGTCCGTATAATGGGCTGAGCCAAACGAAGCAACATCGTTCAACTGGCTGGTTACCGCTTCGATGGCTGTTATCGGCATCGGCGAAACCGCGGCGCTGTTCAAATATGTAAGCTCTTTAAGTGCCGGAAATAACGAGCGAATATGGTCATTCATAGCAAGATTTCTTTTGACAAAGACGCGGTCAAAGCAGATGATTAAATTGGCTGACAGGCCGGCCAACCAGCTTGGTTTCGGTCACGTCTAATGGCTTGATTATGTTCGATTTTCAGAATAAAAACCAATCAGACCTTGGGTTGGTTTCGGCGAGCGACGACCGCGATATCCAGATAACCAAGCTAAAGCGCGAGTCGCGCCAGGGCCTTTGGACTGAGGCGTTCAAGCTGTTTCGCGATATTTTTCTTATCATTGTAGTCTTCATTCTCTTCGGCGTCTTTTTTGTGCAGCCGGTTGTGGTTGAGGGCACCTCGATGCTGCCGCAGCTTCATGACGGCGAACGGCTCCTGGTAAACAAACTCGTCTATTACAAGATCCAAAGCGTCAGTTGGGGGCATATCGAACGCGGCGACATCGTCGTTTTCTGGTATCCGAACGACCCTGACAAAAGTTATGTAAAGCGGGTTATTGGTCTTCCGGGTGAAATGGTCGAGGTGCGAAGCGGCAAAGTTTACATCGACGGGCGACAGCTAGAAGAAGATTATCTTGATACCGAGCACAATCAGGCATTGCCAAGCTGGCCCGCTAAAAAGGTCGATGAGCATCATTATTTTGTGATGGGTGACAATCGAGATAACTCATCCGATTCGCGCTATTGGGGACTGGTGCCCGAAAAATACATCTACGGCAAAGCCTTTTTCCGCTATTGGAAACCTTCTAACGTCGGCTTTCTCGAACACGGCGAATATGCTAATGTTCCAGTTAAATCAATCGACAAAAACGATACGCACGACGACCGATGAATTTACGATCAGCTATTCTAGTACTCGAAGACGGACGCACTTTTAAGGGTGCGTCTTTTGGCGCTGAGGGCGAAACATTTGGCGAGATGGTTTTTAACACCTCGATGTCGGGCTATCAGGAAATCTTGACCGACCCGAGTTACGCCGGACAGATCGTCGCGATGACCTATCCGCTTATCGGCAATTACGGCACAAACAACGAAGATGTCGAATCGCGAAAGCCCTGGGCGGAAGGCCTCGTCGTCCGCGAAGCAAGCCGCGTAGTGTCTAATTTTCGCTCGACGATGAGTTTGCAGGCTTACCTGAAAGAAAACGACATCATTGGCATCGAACACATCGACACTCGGGCGTTAGTTCGACACATCCGCGACAAAGGTGCGATGCGAGCGGGAATTTCGACAGTTGAGACTGACACAAGATCGCTTTTGGAAAGAGTGCTGTCATCACCAGAAATGACAGATCGCGAACTAGCAAGCGCGGTGACGGCACAGGACGAATATAGCTATCCGGCGACTGCTGATGAGAGATTTCATGTTGTAGCGTACGATTTTGGCGTAAAAACCAATAGTCTGCGCGAATTAGCAAAATATGGCTGCCGAGTGACTGTTGTCCCCGCCGACACTTCTGCTGATAAAGCGATGGCATTAATACCTGACGGCATCTTCTTATCAAACGGACCTGGTGATCCGGCTTCGATGACTTCGGTCGTCGATGAAGTAAAGAAACTCGCCGCATCAAAAACGCCGATATTCGGCATCTGCCTAGGTCATCAACTGCTCGGTGAAGCCTTCGGCGCAAAAACCTACAAACTAAAATTCGGGCACCGCGGCGGTAACCAACCAATAAAGGACCTTACCACCGGCAAGATTGAGATAACGGCTCACAACCACGGCTTCGCAGTAGATGCGGGTAGCCTTCCCGCCGAAGTCGAGGTCACCCACGTCAACCTAAACGACAACACAGTCGCAGGATTGAGACACAAAACGCTTCCTGTATTTTCGGTTCAATATCATCCTGAATCTGCGCCGGGACCGCATGATTCTGAGTATCTGTTCGAGCGGTTCATCGGCTTAATGAGTAATTAAAAAAAAGGCCGTCACAAGACGGCCCCATTCCCAATTTGGTTGGGCCCTTCTATCGCCCGATTCCCGCAATATAAGGTGCGATCACCAGAGAGACAATCGACATCAGCTTGATTAGAATGTTCATCGATGGGCCTGAGGTGTCTTTGAAAGGATCACCGACGGTATCGCCGGTCACTGATGCTTTATGGGCGTCAGAACCTTTGTAAACCATCTCGCCGTTGATAAGAACGCCTTTTTCAAACGATTTCTTGGCGTTGTCCCAGGCGCCGCCTGCGTTTGATTGGAAAATTCCCATCAACACTCCCGAAACGGTGACACCTGCAAGCAACCCACCCAAAACTTCCGGGCCAAATGTGAACCCAACGATCACAGGCGTGATCAGAGCGATCGCTCCGGGCATGATCATTTCGCGGATAGACGCTTTGGTCGAAATAGCCACACACTTTTCGTATTCGGGCTGCGCTTTATATTCCATGATGCCGGGAATTTCACGGAACTGCCGGCGGACTTCCTGCACCATGTCCATTGCTGCACGGCCTACGGCCTGAATGCACAGCGCCGAGAAAATGAAGGGGATCATGCCGCCCACAAAGAGTCCGGCAAGCACGTTTGCTTTGTAGATGTCGATACGATCGATTCCAGCAATCCCGACAAACGCAGCGAACAGAGCCAGAGCCGTCAATGCTGCCGATGCAATTGCAAATCCTTTGCCCGTTGCGGCGGTCGTGTTGCCGACTGCGTCGAGGTTGTCTGTGCGTTCACGAACTTCCGGTGGCAACTGACTCATTTCCGCAATACCGCCAGCGTTATCTGCGATCGGGCCAAATGCATCGATCGCCAATTGCATTGCCGTTGTCGCCATCATGCCTGCTGCGGCTATAGCTACGCCATAGAGTCCTGCAAAATAATAGGAACCTATTATGCCTCCCGCCAAAGTCAGGATCGGGATAACTGTTGATTTCATACCGACGGACAGGCCGCCGATGATGTTTGTCGCGTGTCCGGTCGACGATTGCTGAACGATCGACATCACGGGTTTTTTGCCCATCGCCGTATAGTATTCTGTGACGATACTCATGATCGCTCCGACTACGGTTCCGACGACAATGGCAAAGAAGACATCCCATTTTCTGAACGGAGCTTCGTTACGCAGAACGATATTTCCCTCAGGCAAAATAAACATCACGGCAAACAAAGCCGCGATCACGGTCAACAGCATCGCTGACCAGTTTCCGGCATTCAAAGCATTCTGTACGCTCGATTTTTCGTCCTTGATCCTGACGAACCAGGTTCCGACGATCGAGAATATGATGCCAAGGCCGCATATGACCATCGGCAGCAGGATCGGCGACATGCCGCCAAATCCATCTTGTAGATTAGAACTTCGAGTGATCTCCTCACCGAGAACCATCGTTGCGAGGATCGTCGCTACATACGAACCAAAAAGATCGGCTCCCATACCTGCAACGTCACCAACGTTGTCGCCCACGTTGTCGGCGATAGTCGCCGGATTGCGAACGTCGTCCTCGGGAATTCCTGCCTCAACTTTTCCGACGAGGTCGGCGCCAACGTCGGCTGCTTTTGTATAAATGCCGCCGCCGACACGCGAAAATAGAGCGATCGATTCCGCACCAAGCGAAAAGCCGGTCAAGACTTCGATAGCTGTTCTGATCTCGTCTTTGTTCCGTCCAAAATCTGCGAACACTGCGAGGAAAATAATAAAAAGACCGCCAAGGCCGAGTACTGCCAAACCGGCAACGCCGAGACCCATGACAGTTCCACCTGTGAACGACACTTTCAGCGCCTGCTTCAGACTTGTGCGAGCAGCCTGCGTCGTGCGGACATTGGCCTTTGTCGCCACTTTCATTCCGATGAACCCTGCCGTAGCAGAAAATACAGCCCCGACAATGAACGCAATGCAGATAACCCAGCTCGAATGGATCTCCTTACCGTTTATCGAGTGAATGGTTCCCGAATAAGCCAGCAAAGCGGCCGTGATCACAACAAAAATGCTCAAAACACGCCATTCCGCTTTGAGAAATGCCATTGCTCCATCGGCAATATGGCCGGAAAGTTCCTGCATGTTCGCTTCGCCCGCGTCCTGCTTGCTGACCCATGCCGACTTAAAGGCCATCACGACCAATCCCAAAACGCCTAAAGCCGGCGCCAAATAGATCAAATAACTGTTCATATCTTGTTTTATAGGTGGCTTCGCCGCTCCGAGCAAAGTCCAAATATCTTTCCTCTTAGAAAATTGCTTTTTAGTGTCAGATGACCGTCAAAAACTAATGATTATAAGATACTTACGAAATAGATCAAATAACTGTTCATATCTTGTTTTATAGGTGGCTTCGCCGCTCCGAGCAAAGTCCAAATATCTTTCCTCTTAGAAAATTGCTTTTTAGTGTCAGATGACCGTCAAAAACTAATGATTATAAGATACTTACGGCAATTTACCAATAACGGTGAGGAAAAGGTAAGCTGATTGCTGATAAACTTGGTTCTGATCAAAGAATCTTTGGAGAAGATCATGATGTTAAATAAACGTGTCGTTTCAGTGACCATTAGTCTCGTATTTGCTGTGTTTGCTGGGGTTTACGGTCAAAATACATTTGAAGGCTACTCAGTCGTTGTCGAGGCAAATGCCGCGGGAGCCTGTCCTGTTTCATATTTGCCTTCGGCGGGTAACGGAAATGCGGTCGATGTTTTTGTCGCAGGAACCAATCAAAAAACGCCCGCGAATATTACGCCATGCGACGACAGCACTCTGAAGAACGGCAACAATTTGATACCAAACGGCAACGGGCAATGGTGTTTCAATGGTCCCGAAAAATTTTACGATGTGAAATTTCAAAATGGCGCTACATATTTGTGGTATCCGGTCACCAGTGATACTGGGTTTTATAACGTCAAGGACTTTCGTCCTGTAACACGGACCAGCGGCCCGCAGTCTCAATACCTATTTAACGATCCGCCTGACTGGACGAACACGATACGCAACGCGATCGCCTTCATAGCTGCGCGTCAGGGCGGAACGCTGCGTTTTCCCGACGGCGATTATGTTGTGGGCACTCTTGATGGCAATCGCCGCGACCCGAAGTTCGAAGCTATAACTTTGCCATCCGGAATCGTTATTGAGGGGGCAAGCTCGAATATTTCCGTACCTACTGCCAATCATCCGATAAAGAAGAGTGCGACGCAGATCAGACTGCGGCATCCCAACCAGTCGATATTTCGCATTGGCGGATGCACATTTCAGGTTGTCGTTCGTCAGATCGAACTGCTCGGAAACTCTGCTCTATTTGGTGAGGCCAATCGCGATTCTACCGGCAACTACGGTATCGAAGGCATGGGTAAATGGAAGCTAAACCCCAACGAGCCGAATGCGAGCTACGGCATAAAGGTCGAAAATGTAGCGTTCCAGAATCTCGACAAGGGCTTTTACGTTCACAACGCAAACGACGCCAATTGCGACCCCAAAACGCAGTATTGCGACGCATGGCAGTTCGACTATGTCCGCGTTGATCATTGCATGTTTGTAAACAATAAAACCGGCATCTGGATCGACAGCTATGACACCGACTGGAAGATCGAAAATTCATTTTTCGCGTACATTGC
>JBGARA010000071.1:0-19698 GCA_044230475.1 Pyrinomonadaceae bacterium
AACAAATAACTGCACGCACCGTCGACCGTCGCCCAGTTATCAAAATCTGCCGCCCAGCTGTCCATTTGTTTTGGCGTAACCTGTTTTGGGTCGTCGATCATGAATGCCACCGCACGGGCGTCGTAAATGCCGGTTTTCCACAATGCAAGCGCCGTCGCATGACGGTCATCTACGAGCTTTTTCACCTCCCGCGCAAATGCCTGTAGCTCAGGCGTGCGTATGCCAAAAGCTACTTTTGTTTTGATAGCGTAGCGTTCGAGATCGGCGATCTTCGAAGGATCGCTCAATGCCCGAAGTTCCTCGATGATCTCGTCAACGGTCATGTTATTTGTATGCGACCATCATCTAGTGAATTTCCCATCTCGATGAAGTTTCAGAAACTCAATGGGAAATTCGGACTTCATTTTTTCAATTGGAATTGTACGGTTTTCAAAATAAAAACGTATCTTGTCTTTCCAGAAAGTTGCGGTATCAGCAATGCGATCTCTGCGCCGTTCACTAAATCGCTTGAACTTAACCTTGACAAAACGGTCATCAAACCACACCAAATCAGGTTGCTTATAGGAACCATCAAAAATCAGTTGTTTATCACCGGTCATCACAAGACCGGCCTCAACGACTTTGGCCGAGTTAGTTCCGGAACAAAGAACAACTATTTTCTTGATCAAACTATCATAGATTCGATGTTTTTCATCTCGCCCAACAACCATCTCGTAGTACAAATCAAGATCTTTCATCACATTGTTGTACGGGTTTCGGTGATCCATGAAAGGAACTACCTCTCGTGTTCGAATCTCAAAGACAGATACCTCGGAAACCTCCCCGAATATCTCAATAGGCTCAGTCTTAATAAAATCGACGCTCACCGCATCTATCCGAATATTATTTAAGATCTTGTACTTATCACCACGAGTTGAGTAATCTTTGTGATCTGCTAACGCCACTGTGAAAGAACACAACGAAAGAGTGAACAAAATAGATAGCCGAACAAAGTGTTTTGTCATGACCACGATGCACCTTTGATTTTGTCGCTGAGAACCGCTTTTGTTTGTTTTGAGCGAAACGCAACAAGTTTCTTGCGAAGTTCGGGCCGCGAGTTTGCAAGTATCGCCACGGCCAGCAATGCTGCATTCTTCGCCCCTGCCTGGCCGATAGCCAACGTCCCGACCGGAACGCCTGCGGGCATCTGTGCGATCGACAGCAGCGAATCGAGGCCCTTCAACGCCTTGCTCTCAACCGGCACACCGAGCACAGGCAAAACCGTCTGCGAAGCGCACATTCCGGGCAAATGTGCCGCCCCGCCCGCACCGGCGATAATGACCTCGATACCGCGTTCCTCAGCCGACTTTGCAAATTCAAACAGCAGATCAGGCGTGCGGTGAGCGGAAACTATTTTTGTTTCATGCGGCACACCAAACTCATCGAGCGTCTGCGAAGCAACCTCCATCGTCGGCCAGTCGGACTTACTGCCCATGATGATCGAAACGATAGGATTCGCGATTCTATATTTGCGACTTGAGATTGCTTTGTCCTCCCGGAAGTACTAGTTCCACCATTTTCGTTCTTCTTCCAAAAGGGCTCGCTTGTCGTTTCCGACATAGGCATCTCTATAGGATTGCCAGCCGTTTGGAAGGTATGTGTCGTCCGGTGAAAACTCCCCTGCTCCTATATCGAGATAACCCGAAAGTGGAATTCGATAATCACCCCAGTTTGCGACCTTTTTGACCTTTTTCCGAAATGAAGTCCAGGTCCCGACGAACTGATTGTTGCGGTATGCATCGGCTCCCATTTCATGGTCGTCATAATTAATACTCCCTTTGTCGTCAACATACCAGTAAGTCGCAAAAGCGCCATCAAATTTACCGGTTTCTGTTTCCTTAATATTCTCAGAAAAATGATACTCTCCCACCACTACCCCGCATTCCTTGATACGTTTATCCTTATTTTCTTCGTCAATGCCATCATGTGGAGCTTTGTAAAGCCGTACTTTCGTCATCGTCATTGTTCCAGTGAAACTGCGAACGACACCCTTAACCATCGACTTTCCTGTGACGCTGTATGTGTCAGGGCGACCCCTTTGTTTGGTGACGGTAAGGATTTTTACTCGGAGACGTTGGTAATCATCGCCGAGAAATCCAAAAACAACACTGTTCTCCGATTGCGTCAAAAGTGAACTGAAATTGTATTTCGCGATACGATCTTTGTACTCGGTTCTGGATAGCTCCTGATCGTCGAGGATCGAGCGAAGCCACTTAGCTTCATTCTGTTTCTGCGAAAAGGCACAGAGACTGAAAAGAAATATGACCAAAATCTTTACGAGGACTTTCATAAATACTGAGGCAGAACCCATCGGGCCTTATGACGAAGCGGCGGGCAATGAACTATCGTCCGACGGATAATCTCTCATACACATTCCTTTTGCATCTCCAAGAAAAAACAGAAATTCCTGCGACGGTGCCTTCCCTGCTTTCAGTGTTTCCTGTATCTCAGAGTACTCCTTAAAAGTGTACTTATACTGCATCTTCTCCAAAACGCACATGCAAACTTCCCTGCTTTTCGTTTTTCCGGCTTCACAGGTGTCCAGAAAGCTGTTTTTAGCCGCGTCGGGAAACTCGTTCTTGACCTTGTTACAAGCCGCTGCAGACACCGCGATCATCGCGAAAACAAAGATCAGGCCTTTAGTTCTGTCGATCAGCCCGGCGTTTTTCATAGCTTCGTCCATTAATGCCGCGCTTCCCCGCAACATATCTATTTGCTCGTAAATTACAAGTAACAATATACAGGGATAAAACTGACTTTACCAACCCCCTGTCCCACCGGCCGAACGGCCTGTATCGAGTAGCGTTTTGACCCAAAGCGCCTTAAGATAGTGTTAACTACTTATTTCCCCGAAAACCGGCTGTGTGTCACATACACAGGCTATTATTCGTGGTCAAAATTATAATAACGAGCAATAAAATGACAGAACAATCAAAGATCTACTACACATTGACTGATGAGGCCCCGATGCTGGCGACTCATTCCTTTCTACCGATCATAAAGGCATATTTAAGATCCGCAAATATTGACATCGAGGTTCCTGATATTTCCCTCGCGGGCAGGATTTTAGCCAATTTCCCCGAGTACCTAAAAGACGATCAAAAAATTCCTGACGCACTCGCAGAATTGGGTAAGCTGGCGACAAAACCTGAGGCGAACATCATAAAACTGCCAAATATTT
The DNA here is from genome assembly GCA_044230475.1 of Pyrinomonadaceae bacterium. Lineage (GTDB taxonomy): Bacteria > Acidobacteriota > Blastocatellia > Pyrinomonadales > Pyrinomonadaceae > OLB17. The sequence goes on from JBGARA010000071.1 coordinate 3,221, forward strand.
CAGCCTCTGTTCCCCAGCTCGAAGAGGCGATCGCCGAGCTGCAGAAACAGGGTTTCGCCGTGCCAAATTATCCGGCAGAGCCCAGAACTGACGAGGAACGGGCCATCAACAAAAAATATGCTCATGTGTTGGGCAGCGCGGTAAACCCTGTCTTGAGAGAAGGAAACTCTGACCGCCGCGCCTCAAAAGCGGTAAAAAACTATGTAAAGGCAAATCCGCACCGAATGGGTACTTGGTCCGCTGATTCTAAAACATCTGTTGCTCATATGAGTTCCGGCGATTTTTATGGAACCGAAAGTTCAACCACCGTCGAGGCAGATGGCAAATTCCGTATCGTTTTCTACGGAAATGACGGTTCACAAAAGGTTCTGAAAGATCCGGCTCCGCTAACCGCGGGCGAGGTGATCGATTCTTCGGTGATGTCTCTGTCTGCGTTAAAGGCCTTTATCAAAGATGCAATCGATGAGGCCAGGGAAAAAGACATTCTGCTCTCGGCACATCTGAAAGCAACGATGATGAAGGTCTCCGATCCGATCATTTTCGGAGCGATCGTCGAGACGTATTTTAAGGACGTCTTTGACAAATACAAGGACACTTTTGCTGAGCTGGACATAAATCCAAATTTTGGTTTATCAACCCTTTTCGAAAAGATCAGCGGACACCCGCACGAAGCCGAGATCACGGCAGACATAACGGCGGCGATCGAGAACGGCGCAAAACTTGCCATGGTCAATTCGGATAAAGGCATCACCAATTTTCACGTTTCCTCGGACGTTATCGTCGACGCGTCGATGGCGGCGCTTGTGCGCGGCGGCGGGAAAATGTGGAACAAAGACGGTAACGAAGAAGATGCCGTCTGCATCATTCCCGACAGAACCTACGCCGGTTTTTACGACGCGATCATTCAGGACATGAAGGCAAATGGAGCTATCGACCCCAAAACTTTCGGGTCTGTTCCTAACGTCGGCCTGATGGCGCAGCAGGCTGAGGAATATGGTTCGCACGACAAAACCTTCCAGGTCGCGGGCGACGGAATTGTAAAGGTCGAGAACGAAAACGGCAATGTTCTTTTGGAACAAAAAGTTCATAATGGCGATATTTTCCGTATGTGCCAGGCCAAAGACGCCGCGATCCGCGATTGGGTCAAGTTGGCTGTGAACCGCGCCCGACTTTCCCAGACACCTGCCATTTTCTGGCTCGACAAAGAGCGGGCTCACGATGCCCAAATGATCAGGAAAGTTGAAAAATACCTGCAGGATCACGATCTGACGGGCCTCGACATCAGGATCATGGATGTGAAAGACGCCGTGAGCGAAACGCTAAAAAGAGCCAGAGCGGGCAAAGACACGATCTCGGTCACGGGAAATGTTTTGCGAGATTACCTGACCGACATGTTCCCGATCCTCGAACTTGGGACCTCTGCAAAAATGCTCTCGATAGTTCCGCTGATGAATGGCGGCGGTTTGTTTGAAACCGGGGCCGGTGGTTCTGCTCCGAAACACATCGAACAATTTCTAAAAGAAGGGTACCTGCGCTGGGATTCTCTTGGTGAATTTTTAGCCCTGCAGGCGAGCCTCGAACATCTGGCTCAGACCCAGAACAACAAAAAAGCTCAGGTCCTTGCTGATGCGTTGGATACGGCAAATGCGAAATTTTTAACAAATGATAAATCGCCGGCGAGAAAGGTCGGGCAGATCGATAATCGTGGTTCCCATTTCTATCTGGCGATGTATTGGGCCGAGGCCCTGGCAGATCAAACGTCGGATGCCGAGATCTCTGCAAGATTTGCTCCGATCGCCGCATCAATGCGGGAAAACGAAGCAAAGATCGATCAAGAACTGATCGCGGCACAGGGAAAGCCCCAGGACATTGGCGGTTACTATCATCCGGATCGACAAAAAACCTACGCTGCAATGAGGCCCTCTGCGACGCTGAATGAGATCGTGGACGGTGTAAAGAGTTTATCGAGAAACGCTTGTTAAACTGTTGAGCAGTGTCGCGGATGGTCTCGAGAGAGGCTGCTTGCGGGTCATGTTTGATGTCGTTTGGCTGATGTGATCTTCTGCACATAGCCTGACCATATCACTGAGATCGGCTTTTTGGAATACCAATTTTCCCGATATGACATGGTTTTCCCGATTCGACGCAACTTTCCCGATATGACATGGTTTTCCAGCTGTTAAACAATGCGCAAAACCACGCGCTTTTTGCGACCGGTTTTGCCGCAGAGCCTGCTATTTCACAGCAAATGTCCGTGCGATCGAGTCGGTTTGGGCGCGGAGGGCCCGGAGGCTATCTTTTTGACCGGTAAAGCGCAAGACATAGACGGTTGTCTCGTTTACGCGCAAGAAATAAAACCGGCCACTCATGTTTCGAGCGGATGAAACATATTCGTAATTGAAAATGGTACCCTTCAATCGTCCCGAGAAATTTTCCTGTTTTCCTGCTACAAAACCGTTGTTAAACTGCAGCTTTTCCTCTTCATCCTGAATGATGTCGGACATAATGTCATTTTTGCCGACGGTGAGCTTTCGTATTACAAGATATCCGTCGAGGCGATCGCCATAGACGTATTCGACATTGGGGCTGGTCGCCGAGGGCTTGGCCGTCATTTTCCATTTTGCGTCAGGCAGATCAAATGTATATTCGACATTAGGATCGCTGAACGAGTTGGTTTGGGCAAACGTCGAAACAGCGGCTATAACGAGAGTTAAGCCGAGAAACAGACTGATGGAAAGTACACGTGATCTCATTATTTGTGGCAAATGCGGAGCCGAAGTCATTTTAACGAAATATCTGCCAAATTTCGACATTTTTTTGATGAGATCTGACCTCTAGTTGTTGCCCATTTTGGATAAATCATGCGTGCCGATTATCTTTCTTCGCCATTTTGCCTATGTATCGCGTCTAATTTTGCAGAAAGTTCTTTTTGCGGGGCATGGAATATATGAAAAATTATTTTTCAATCACACATAACCTAACACATAAATTGACGGCGATCGCGGCCATTTTTACGCTGCTTACACCGATGTTGGTCTTTGGCGCAGATAGCAGAGCGAACAACAAACCGCTTTCCGACGAACAAAAGATATTGCATGTGCTGAATCGGCTCGGCTTTGGCGCTCGGCCGGGTGATGTCGAAAAAGTTAAGGCGATCGGATTGCAAAAATACATCGACCAACAAATGAATGCTTCATCGATCGATGATTCGCTTGCCGAAAGCAAAGTCAAAGCTCTCGATATTTTTAACATGTCCACCGCAGAGCTTTTTGCAAAATATCCGAATCCCGGAGCACTGCTTCGACGACTCGAAGGACAGAACCGAAATGGACAGAATGCTCCAGCCGCCCCGCAGGATCCGAATGAGATGCCTCAGGCTGAACAGCGGGAACGTCGCGAACAAATACGTGAGCTTTACGAGAAATACAATCTGAAACCTGCGGCGCAGATGATCCCGCAGATAGCCGCAAATCGCCTTCTCCGCGCGGTTTACTCCGAACGTCAGTTGCAGGAAGTGATGGTCGATTTTTGGCAAAATCATTTCAATGTCTTTGCAGGTAAGGCTGCGGTTCGCTGGTACATACCCAGCTATGAGCGTGACGTGCTGCGGAAATATGCGCTTGGCAATTTCAAAGACCTGCTTGTCGGTACTGCAAGTCATCCGGCGATGCTTTTCTATCTCGACAATTTTGAATCGGTCTCGCCGAATGCGCAGATGCCGGGAAACGATCAAAACAGGCGCCGATTAGAACCGCAGTTGCGAAACGGCGGCCAGATCGCGCCGGAAATGCGTGAGCGTATCCGTGAACGAACAGGAGCGACCGATGCTCAGATCGATCAGCGTATTCGCGACATGCGTCAAAACCCACAGACCGCGCAGCAACGGCAAAAACGCGGCATCAATGAGAATTACGCACGCGAACTGATGGAACTGCATACGCTAGGCGTCGATGGCGGCTACACGCAAAAAGACATTGTCGAGGTTGCCAAGTGCTTTACCGGATGGACGATAGCTGACCCTCGAGGCAATCGCCGAGCGGCGGCAGCGATGATCGAAGGAACGGAAGACAAACGCATCGAACAGATACAACGTTTTCAGGGCGTGCCGGATAATGTTGACAGCGGTGAATTTTATTTCAATTCGCGATGGCACGAAAACGGCGCGAAAACAGTTCTCGGCCAAAAGGTTGACGAAGGCGGCGTTAAGGACGGTCTGAAAGTGCTCGACATCCTGGTTAACAGTCCGCAAACCGCAAAATTTATCGCCCGCAAACTCGCCGTCAAATTTGTCAGCGACACGCCGGACGAGGGATTGGTTACACGGGTCGCCGATGCCTTTCACAATTCAAAGGGCGATATCAAAACTACGCTGAAGGCCCTATTCAGCGACAAAGAATTTTTCGCACCGGAAAACTACCGGGCAAAAATAAAATCACCTTTTGAGCTTGCCGTTAGCTCGATCCGCGCCCTTGGTGCTGTTACAAACGGCAGCCCCGCGATGGTTGCGATGCTCAACAAATTAGGTGAGGTCCCCTACGGCTATCAGGCTCCGACAGGTTATCCCGACACTGCCGAAGACTGGGTGAACACGGGTGCCTTGCTCGAAAGATTAAATTTCGCGGTCGCCATATCGAGCAATCGCATTCCCGGAACCTATGTCGATTTGAAAGGTTTTGAGTCAAAAGACAAGTCTCAAATACTCGACAAGGCCGTTGCTACATTGCTCGACGGTGACCTGTCGCCAAATACAAAATCACTTCTGCTGAAGCAGATCGAACAGCCGCTCCCGGAGGTAAAGGCCGGTGATGAATTAGGCGATGCGGGAATGGAGATACCAAATATGCGAGGCGGCCAACAGGGCGGCGGTTTCATTCGCCAGGCTCGACTTCTCAATCCGTCAGGCAATCCTGAGGTCTTTAAAGTTGTGAGCCTCGTGCTCGGCACCCCTGAGTTTCAGCGGCAATAATGAGGCTCAGCTTCGGCGGCCAATTGTGAATATCTTTATCGTTGCGATGCCCATAATAAATCCGCCGATGTGGGCTGCATAAGCGACTCCGCCACCGCCGGATGGCGAGAGGTAGCCTAGAACGATCTGGTAAACGATCCAAATTCCAATTGCCACAAATGCCGGGACGGTCGTCACGAAATTGAAAATGATTGCCCGCACCTGACGATTAGGAAATAAAAGAACATATCCACCGAGAACGCCCGAGATAGCACCTGACGCTCCTAACATCGGTATGATCGATTCCGGTCCCATAATTATCTGAGCCACGGCAGCGGCAATGCCACACAATAGATAAAACACTAGATAGCGTATGTGGCCGATCGCATTTTCCAGATTGTCGCCGAAGATGAACAGAAATAGCATGTTGCCGACGATGTGCATTATGTCGCCGTGCATGAACATCGAGCTGAAGAAATTAAAATACACTGGCAACGGCGTTCTAAAATGGTCAATGCGTACCGCTTCGGAACCGACCTGTATTATTTGTGGCCCGATCAGGTCGATGCCGGTTGTTATTTCTTTTGGGACGAGCGCGTATGCATAATCGAAGGCCTCGTTGCTTCCAAGCTGCTGCAGGAACAGAAAGACAAGGATATTTATCCCGACGATCGCGTAGTTGACGATCGGTTGAGTATGCCTATCGGAGTTGTCGTCACCTATTGGAAACATACTTGTTTATCCGGTAACTATTGCGGGTTGACCCGTCACGGCTTCGAGCTCGGCTTCCTCGCGTTCCCACTCTTCGTTGCGGAATGCCTTTTCCCATTTTGCGATGACAACTGTTGCGAGGCAATTACCTATAACATTGATCGCGGTCCGCGCCATGTCCATAAGTTCGTCAACGCCAAGGATCAGGATAACTCCCTCAACTGGGAGCGCGAATGAAGCAAGCGTTCCAAGGAGTATGACGAGCGAGGCGCGCGGTACGCCTGCAACCCCCTTGGACGTAAGCATCAGCGTTGCCAGCATTATTATCTGTTGAGTCCAAGACAATTCAACGCCCGCCGCCTGCGCGACGAAGATCGACGCCAGAGCCAAATACAGCGTCGTACCGTCGAGATTAAAACTATAACCAGTAGGCAGAACAAATCCGACGATCCTGCGCGGCACGCCTAAACGGGCGAGGTTTTCCATAGCCTTTGGCAAGGCAGATTCGCTCGACGTCGTTGCGAACGCTATCGACGCAGGTGTCTTGACGGCGTTAAAGAAATCTCTCAGTGGGACTTTAAAGATCAATGCAATAGGAAGCAATACCACACCCGCAAACACGATCAAGGCGCCGTATAAAGTCAGCACAAGTGCTCCGAGATTTTTGAGAACGCCGAGTCCTTGCTCGTTATGCGCGATCGTGTATGCCATCGCGGCTCCGACACCAACCGGAGCGAACTTCATCACATACTCGGTGAATTTGAACATGATATCCGCCAGCGACTGACACCAATCGACGACCGCCTGCGCCTTTTTGCCGATAGCCGTTACCGCAAGCGCAAAAATTACCGAAAAGATGACGATCTGCAATACGTCACCTTCTGCCATTGCCTTGATGATAGACGTGGGTGAAAGGTGGGCGATGATGTCGCCAAAACTTTGTGGTTTTGCCGGGGGTTCCGGTGCTGTCAAGCCTTTGGCGGTCGCTTGTGCTGCCTCGGATGCTTTTTGCATTGCGATTGCCGCTTGTTCCTCGCCCTTGGCCATGGCCGTAGGGTCGGTCGCAGATTGTGATCGAAACTGCTCGGCTAATTTCAAAGCGTCGGAGGATTCTTTTGACAGGTCTTGAGCTTTCTTTGCGAGTGTTGCTTTATCTTCGCCTTTTGCGATGCCCGCCAATGAAACTCCGTCACCGGGCCGCGTGATATTCACTGCGGCCAAGCCGATAACAAGTGCAAGCGTGGTCACGACTTCAAAATAAAGCAGCGATTTTGCGCCGATACGGCCGACCTGTTTTATGTCGCCGGTTCCCGAAATGCCAACGACAAGAGTCGCAAAGATCAATGGAGCAATTATCGATTTGATCAGGTTAAGAAACAGCGTTGATAGTGAACGGATAAACTGCAGTAACGTCTGTGTTTCAAGCCCGAAAACGTGATGATCACCCGACTTAAGATCTAATTCGCGGATCAGCCAGCCCAGAAAAATTCCCAACACAAGGCCAATCATTATTTTCCAGGTCAAAGATATTTTTGGCAGTTTCATACTAATAATTTGCTCCTACACACGCGGTCACCGGCTATCTTTCAGATTTTTTGAGAGTTTAGCAGATATGTCGCGACTTTTGTATTTTTGCTACGATTAGAAAACAGGATGTTTGAGTCTATTCATTTCAAATCAAAAGGCCGCGCGACTACAAATGCGTCGAAGCCTGAAGTTTTGGATAAGCTGCGGTTGATCGTTGGCGAAGAACATGTCGTTGTCGACGCCGAAAAGGTCGAGCCCTACGCTGCGGATGCAGTGAAAGAAAAATTTCCGCCTGAGGCAGTCGTATTTCCTGAAACAACAAAACACGTCGTCGATATCTTAAAACTCGCAAATGAATATCTGTTTCCGGTGACGGCGCGCGGCGGCGGCGTTGGTTATACCGGCGGAGCAGTTCCGGTTGACGGCGGCATTGTGGTCGGAACTGATCGGATGAACAAGATCATCGACATCAACGTGGACGACCTTTATGCTGTGTGCCAGCCGGGAATCAGAACTATCGAATTCCAGGAAGCTGTTACGAGGAAAGGACTGATGTTTGCTCCCGATCCGGCGAGCTACAAGAACAGTTTTATCGGCGGCAACATCGCTGAAAATGCTGGCGGCATGCGAACGCCGAAATATGGCGTGACAAAACATCATGTTCTCGGCCTCGAAGTCGTAACCGCTGTGGGCGAGGTCATTCGCACCGGCGGCAAGACAGTGAAGAATGTCGTCGGTTTCGACCTTACAGGTTTGATGTGCGGCAGCGAAGGAATGCTCGGCATTATCACCGAAGCGACGCTAAAACTATTGCCGATACCGGAAGCTACGGCTACGGTGCGTGCGAATTTTCGCACGATGGAGGAAGCGTGCACGGTGCTGACAAAATTCACGCCTGAGGGTTTACTGCCGATGGCGATGGAGGTCATCGACAAGTATGCAATCGAGGCTGTCGAAGGAAACTTTGCTTTTGGTTTGTCTAAAGATGCGAAAGCGATATTGCTCGTTGCTGTTGACGGCTCGAAAGAAGAAGTCGCGAGAAATGCTCAGGTCATTGAGAAGATAATCAACGAAAACGGCGGCTTTGACATCATGCGTTCTCAATCAAAAGAGGAAGAAGATAACCTGTGGGATGTCCGACGAGCCATAAGTCCGAGCCTGATGAAATACGGCACGCTCAAGATCAATGAAGATGTTGTCGTGCCGCGTTCTAAGGTGCCCGAGCTTGTTGCGAAGATCGAAGAAATAGGGAAGCGGTACGAGACGTTTGTCGCCAACTTCGGTCACGCGGGTGACGGAAACATCCATGTCAATTTTATGTGTGATCGCGATGANAATTAGAAAACAGGATGTTTGAGTCTATTCATTTCAAATCAAAAGGCCGCGCGACTACAAATGCGTCGAAGCCTGAAGTTTTGGATAAGCTGCGGTTGATCGTTGGCGAAGAACATGTCGTTGTCGACGCCGAAAAGGTCGCGCCCTACGCTGCGGATGCAGTGAAAGAAAAATTTCCGCCTGAGGCAGTCGTATTTCCTGAAACAACAAAACACGTTGTCGATATCTTAAAACTTGCAAATGAACATTTATTTCCGGTGACCGCACGTGGCGGCGGCGTTGGTTATACGGGCGGAGCGGTTCCGATTGATGGGGGTATCGTTGTTGGCACGGATCGGATGAACAAGATCATCGACATCAACGTGGACGACCTTTACGCAGTTTGTCAGCCGGGAATCAGAACAATAGAACTGCAGGAGGCAGTTACAAAAGAAAGATTGATGTTTGCGCCCGATCCGGCGAGTTATAAGAACAGTTTTATCGGCGGCAACATCGCTGAGAACGCAGGCGGAATGCGAACGCCAAAATACGGTGTGACCAAGCATCACGTCCTCGGGCTCGAAGTCGTAACAGCGACAGGCGAGATCATCAGGACAGGGGGCAAGACAGTTAAGAATGTCGTCGGTTTCGATTTGACAGGTTTGATGTGCGGCTCGGAAGGAATGCTTGGCATTATCACCGAAGCGACATTGAAACTGCTGCCGATACCCGAAGCAACCGCGACCGTGCGTGCAACTTTTCGCACGATGGAAGAGGCTTGCAAAGTTTTGACAAAATTTACGCCTGAGGGATTGCTGCCGATGGCTATGGAGGTAATCGACAAATACTGCATCGAAGCGGTCGAGGGTAATTTTGCGTTTGGGCTGTCTAAAGATGCAAAAGCGATCTTGCTCGTCGCTGTTGACGGATCTAAAGAAGAAGTCGCAAAAAATGCGGAGTTGATTGAACGGATCATCAGTGAGAACGGCGGCTTTGACATTATGCGTTCTCAGTCGAAAGAGGAAGAAGATGATCTATGGGATGTGCGTCGAGCCATCAGCCCGAGCCTGATGAAGTACGGAACGCTTAAAATAAACGAGGACGTTGTCGTGCCGCGTTCTAAGGTGCCCGAGCTTGTTGCGAAGATCGAAGTTGTCGTGCCGCGTTCTAAGGTGCCCGAGCTTGTTGCGAAGATCGAAGAAATAGGGAAGCGGTACGAGACGTTTGTCGCCAACTTCGGTCACGCGGGTGACGGAAACATCCATGTCAATTTTATGTGTGATCGCGATGATCAAGCTTCTATCGAGCGTGCCCGCAAGTGCGTTGCTGAAACCTTTCAACTCGCAGTGACCTTAGGCGGAACGATCTCAGGCGAGCACGGCATCGGCTATGTAAAAGCTCCGTATCTTAATTACGCAATCGATAAACCGACACTTGAGATAATGAAACAGATCAAAAAAGTCTTTGACCCGAACGGCATTCTCAATCCCGGAAAAATGTTTGTCTAAAAGTTCCTAAGCCTTTAGCCTTCGATTCAACCCTTTTTCTCCCCATTTCATTATCACGTTGTGATTCCAGCGGAAGAACGGTCGTGCGATCGGAGCTAAGGTGTTCATCCATGGCTTTGTGGTTTTGACACGCCAGTCGTAGTCGACGCGGGTTTGTGAATCGCCGTCGGGCATAAAATGCCAGATACCGACGCCGTCGAGCTCGCCAAAGGCACGGGCTTCGATGTATCTCTCACGTTCAACACGTATGACTTCAGAATCGAATTCGAGTGTATAGGGGAGCAGGCTTTTCCAAGTCGTCCTGCGGATCGAGCCGACGCCGTTCTCATCGCCGGCTTCGAGCTTAACAACGCTCAAAACGCCTTTCCACCATTGGGGCCAGGTGTCAGCATCCTCGATCGCAGTCCAGACACGATCCAGCGGAGCGTCGATCCGCCAGGTTGTGAGAAATTCGTAATCGCTCATGTAATGAGGTTATTTTTTTGGCGTTGATTTTGCAAAATAGCCCTGACGGTGAGTGACCTTGACCTTGTCTTTTTGCAGTTGGGGATTTACCAATTGAATCTCGATCTTGCGATAAGATCCGTCGCGATTTTGATTAGTAGGTTCGTAGGCAACCAGATACTGGGAACGCATCTCTTCCTGTATCTGCGCAAACGCATCACGCAGCTCTCTTTCATCACGCGGAAAATATGCACGGCCGCCGGTCCTCTCTGAGATCTTGTTCAGCGAGCCTTTGTCTACTCCGTTATAGAAATTATCGCCGATCCCGACCGAGTAAATGATTGCTTCCGATCGCAGGGCTGCCTGCACAGCATCATCCAGTTTCTTTTTTCCCGAAGTATTGACGCCATCGGTGAGCAATATGATCGCCCTCCGTGTCCTTTCCGGTGCGGGCCCCAGCACCTCATCGCCTGTGACCCAAATGGCATCCCAGATCGCCGTGGAACCTTGTGCAGTATCGCCTGAAATTGGCGGTGTGCCAGTTGATACGCCTCCGCCAATGTAGCCGGCCGGAGGAATGATCCGCACACGCTCGATAGACCGTCGCAGCCGTGTCAAATTGTTGGTCATTCCCTGTTCAAGGGTAGATTCGCCGGTAAAGGAGATCACCGAGACCTCATCTTTTGCCGGACGGACTACAGTTTCCAAAAACGATATGGCGGCAGCCTTTTCTTCGGGAAGTGTTCTTTCCTGCGACATACTTACGTCGATCAGGATTGCCAGACTCAATGGCAGATCGATCTGTCTCGCAAACGCAGTGATCTCTTGCGGCTTGCCATCCTCCAGGATCTTTACGTCTTCCTGCTTTAGGCTCGTAAGCAGCCGCCTGTTTTTATCTTGGGCGGTAAATAGAACGTTTACGACATCGGTATCTACTTTAATGACTTCATCGTCATCACTAGGCGGCGGCGTTGGTTTTGCCGAAGGAGCTTTCGCGGGCGGATTAGGCGGCGCCTGTTGAGCATCCACCACAGAAAAGCCTGTGATCCCAACGAAAACAAAAAATGCGGACAAGATAACAAGGAACCGTGATCGCAAAAACGACATTTGTAAAACTCCTACTTTAGATTGTCCCTGACGGCACGATAGCTAGTCTTGGTGCGAATCTTGTATTTGGCGGCCTTTTCTTTATCCGTAAGGCGGACCTCGATCTTGCGGGTCCGTCCGTCGTAATTTTGATTTGCCGGCCTATAAGTGATCAGGTACTGCGAGCGTAGCTCGTCGGATATCTTTTTGAATGCCTTTTCAAGCGCAAGCATGTCACCCGTAAAGAAAACCTCGCCGCCGGTATCCTCGCAAAGCTGGGTCAAAAATTTATCGCCTTTGTCTTTTATCGTGCCGGCATCGACGCCCGGAACGGTTCCGAGGAACCCGGCCTTGGTAGAGATGCCGAAAATGGTTGTCTCGGTTCGCTGCGCAATGTCGATGGCATCCTTCAACTCTGCACGGCTGAAAGTGTCATCGCCATCTGTTATGACTACAATAACTTTTCGGCCGGGAACGCTGCGGAGCTTTTCATCTGTAAACTGCCACACCGCATCGTAGAGAGCAGTCTGCGAACCGGTCTTGCTCACTTTATCGACAGCCTTGTCGAGCAGATCCATTTTGTCGGTAAAATCCTGCCTCAATGTTATCTCGTGGTCAAAGGTCATAAAGGCAGCTTTATCTTTTCTCAGCTGAATGACCGTGTAGATAAAATTCTTGGCCGCTTCTTTGGAAAATTTCATTTTTCCGGCTGTTGAGGGCGAGGTGTCCATCAGCACTCCTACGTAAACCGGAGGGTTTGATTTATCTGATGAGAAAAAAGTTACTTCCTGCTGAACTCCGTCCTCAAAGATCTGAAAATCATCACGCGTCAAGCCCGAGATCAGGTCTTTCTTTTGCGTAACCGTAACCGGTAGCCGCACCTCGAAAACCTTTGTCGGTCCCAAGTCATCGGATGGCACGGGCGGAGTTGGCGTCGATTTCTGGGCTATCCCAGCCACAGCAAAAACGAACAGAATAAGAAACAGTTTAAATAACGCGAACCCGAACAAACTTTTCATAAATGCATGTTTATGTGAAATGTACGCATCTTTTCGATGCCAGCCCCCACCTGTTTGTTGCCTTAAATCCAACCTGAGAGTATAGCAGAAGGGTGCGACTGCTATCCAAAAAAGAGCCTTCTGTGAGTTTCTAAAACACAAGCAAACAGCACTAAGAAACACCATTTGACGAGTCCCAACTGCTCTGTAGTTTTCTGAGGAGGACGATCTGGCCGGCGTGGTATGCATTATGTGTGTTGATATCAGAGATCAGCCGAGCCCATGTTCGTGTGTTTTCCGATGACACTTGCTCGCTTAGCTTGCTTTCATCGATAGCCGAGATCGCATTGCGCAACCGGTTCATCACATCGTCAAAATGCCTGACATCGGCCTGCCAATGCTCCTCGGTGTACTCGCCCGTGCTGAATGTCTCATCATTGTTGTTGACGTCATACTGGTAGTCGATGCCATTTAACCGCTGTAGGTAGGCATTGTTGTAATAGGTAAGGTGCGAGAGCGTTTCCCAAATGCAGTTGACTGAGTCGTCCGGCTTCCAAGAAGCCTGCTCCACGGCGAGTCCATTTATTGCATTGCGAACCGCGACGAACCAGCTGTTTTCGTCGTAGGAAACGGTGAATTGTCCCAGCAGTACGTCTTTGATCATAGGTTTAGTGTATTATGACTACGATAAATAAATCCAAAGGAGCTAAAGACTATGAGATCATTTTTGTCAGCCTTGATCGGCATCCTGTTATGTTCAACGGCATTTACGCAAGTAACTGCTATTAAGGCCGGACGCGTGGTTGATACGGAATCAGGTGCAGTAAAAACCAACCAGATAATCATCGTTGAAAACGGCAAGATCAAATCTATCGGAGATGGTATTGCTATACCGTCAGGAGCAACTGTCATCGATCTTTCGAGATCGACGGTGCTGCCGGGATTGTTTGACATGCACACGCATCTTTGCATGGACGTCATCGAGGCGAGAGATCATGGCAATTATTATTTTACGACGCTGCTCGACCCGGATTCATTTCGTTCGATAGAAGGTGTGGTGAATGCTAAAACCATGCTCGAGGCGGGCTTTACGTCGGCACGTGACGTTGGCAACGAGGGCAACTATGCATGTGTCAGTGTCCGCAGAGCGATCAATCGAGGAATGGTCCCGGGCCCGACATTTTACACTGCAGGCAGAATCATCGCACCTTATGGTGGTCAGTTTCATCTGCAGCCTGACAAACAAAAGCTAGCCGAGCCCGAGTATTTCTTCGCCGACACTCGCGACGAAATGGTCAAGGCCATTCGCGAAAATATTCACTACGGAGCCACTGTCATAAAGATCGTGGTTGACGACCAACGATACATTTACTCGGTCGAAGACATAAAGTTCATGATCGATGAAGCTTCCCGCGCCGGACTGAAGCTCGCCGCGCATTGCTGGACTCGGGCCGGTGCTCACAATGCGGCGTTGGCAGGTGTGGCTTCGATAGAGCATGGATTTGACATGACCGATGAGGACTTAGCAATAGCAAAGAAAAATGGCGTTGTTTTGGTCGGAACGGACTATCTGGAAATAGGCTCATCGGAGAAAAACCACGCTCAGTGGATCGACCGTTTGAAACGCGCAGACAAGATCGGCATCACGATGGCATACGGAACAGATGCGACCGACCAACGTCCCGGCATGACTCGTGGCACAGAGGCAATCGCTGGAATCGATCCCTGGGTTGAGGCAGGAGTTTCACCGAAAACCTTACTTCAGGCAATGACAATAAACGCTGCAAGGCTGATGGGTGTTGAAAAAGAGCGCGGACTGCTTCGCGAAGGCCTCGCAGCAGACATTATTGCCGTTCCTGATAATCCGTTGGAGAATATCAACACGCTAAAGAAAGTGTCGTTTGTAATGAAGAATGGTGTTGTCATCAAACGGTCGGAACCGTAGACTACAGAATTGTCCTAGCTAATTTAATTACATTCTCAACGGTGAACCCATAATCTCGGAACACATCGTCCGCAGGTGCGGATGCGCCGAAGCGGTCGACCGTAATGGTCGCGCCTTTGTCGCCGATGTATTTGTGCCAGCCCTGTGACACGCCGGCTTCTATGGCGAGGCGGGCGGTTGTTTTGGGCGGCAGGACTTCGTCGCAATATTTTTGCGGCTGTGAGTCAAAGAATTCCCAGCATGGCATTGAGACGACGCGCGTAGGCGTGCCGCTTACATTTAGTTCGGTGCGGGCTTTCATGGCCAGGCCTACTTCGGAACCGGTGGCTATGATAATTAGTTTTGGTGTTGTTGCTTTGCCCACCTTTGTTTCTGCTTCGGCGAGAATGTAGGCGCCTTTATGCAAGCCGGTTGCGTTAGCATATTTTTTGCGGTCGATCAGATCGACTTTCTGACGCGAGAGCGAGAGAACGGTCGGCGTCTTTAGGCTTTTTATTGCGGCTCGCCACGCCTCACGGGTTTCATGAGCGTCGCAAGGGCGGATGACGTTGAGATTTGGTATTGCTCTTAAAGCCGCAAGATGTTCGACCGATTGATGCGTCGGA
Organism: Pyrinomonadaceae bacterium; assembly: GCA_044230475.1. Taxonomy (GTDB): domain Bacteria; phylum Acidobacteriota; class Blastocatellia; order Pyrinomonadales; family Pyrinomonadaceae; genus OLB17. Next base: position 18,304 of record JBGARA010000071.1, read on the forward strand.
CCGTCTTCACCAAGACCAATCGAGTCGTGCGTAAAGACAAAGATGTTGCGAATATGCGAGAGTGCAGCGAGACGGATTGCAGGGCGATTATAATCCGAAAATGTCTGGAACGTCCCGCCAAACGGTATCACGCCGCCATAGAGGGCCATGCCGTTCATCGCCGACCCCATCGCATGTTCGCGAATGCCGTAATGAATGTTGCGGTTTTGGAACTGACCAGCCTGAAAATCAGCCGACGAATTGATGTATGTGTTGTTAGATGGCTTGAGATCGGCCGAGCCGCCTACAAGCTGCGGCACGGCACCGGCGATGGCGTTGATAACTTCGCCGCTATAGGCACGCGTCGCAGCGGCCGCGACTCCGTCAAATTTTGGCAGGCTGTTTTCCCAGCCAGCGGGCGGCATCTCGGCACGCATTTCGCGGAAAGCTTGGCCCAGTGACGGATTCGCTTTTTCGTATTTTTTTACGAGGGCATTCCAGTCACTTTCGTGTTTTGCACCGGCCTTTACGGCTTTGCGAAAATGAGCAAGCGCTTCTTTTGGTACGTAAAACGATTTGTTTTCCGGCCAACCGAGATTGCGTTTGGTTTCGCGAACGGCCTCTGCGCCTGGAGCGTCTGAGTGTGCTTTGCTTGTTCCTTGCTTTGGCATACCAAAGCCGATGATCGTGTGGACACGGATCAGCGACGGTTTGATGATCGTGTGATCGCGGCTTCGATGGCATTCCAAAACCTTTAAGATCGCTTCTTTCATGCTTCGTCTTTGATCGCTGCCGTCTTTGACCTCGATACGTGCCAACCGGCGGCGACAAAACGCTTTGTCCTGTCCTCGGTAAACGCAAGATCGGTCGAGCCGTCGATCGTTATCTGATTGTCATCATAAAGATAGATCAGGTTACCGAGCTTGAGGTGGCCCGGCCATGCTTGCCGCTTCGTAACTGACACCTCCATCAGGTCGCCGTCGGAGCAGATACAGTAAATGTAATTGTCCGTTAGCGGGAAGCCACGTTTATTGAATTTGGCGGCGAGATGTTTGCTCGCGATGCCCATACCGACGCCGTTTGCAAAACCTTGTCCCAAAGGCCCGGTAGTGACCTCTACACCCGGCGTCATAATATTTCTCAGGATGCCCCGGCGTCTTTGAGTGAAGCTGACGAAAGCGTTTTGATTTCATCGATCGAAAGGTCATAACCAGTCAAATGCAGCAGCGAATAGATCAGCATCGAGCCGTGCCCGCCGGACAGTATAAAACGGTCGCGGCCAAACCATTTTGGATTTTTCGGATTGTGTTTGAGGAACTTTGTCCACAGAACATAAGCCGCCGGTGCCATTCCGAGCGGCAAACCGGGGTGGCCGGAATTAGCTTTCTGGATCGCATCAAGTGAAAGTGTGCGGAT
>JBGARA010000072.1:0-19742 GCA_044230475.1 Pyrinomonadaceae bacterium
GCCCTTGCGCTGATTGTACGCATTCACCACATTGTAGAACGGATTTCCTGCGGCTTCGTTAAAGCGATTGAACAGGTTGAACCCTTCGCCGATCAGGTCGAGGCTTATGCGTTCGCTGAGGCGAATGCGCCGCGTAACCCTTGCATCCACTGAAAAGTAGTTGTGCGTAATACCCATGTTGCGCGGCAGATTACCGTCACGCGGAAACTGTCCCTGGAAACACCCGGCATCTACGCCTGTCTGACAAAGTGTGCCGTCTGACAAGACTGAGGGACGTTCGTTCGTGCTCTGAAAATCGCCGTTTGAGTCGCCCGGAGCGAGGATATTGAACGGCCGGCCCGATCCGAATTCGATGATCGGCGCTACCGAAAATCCATGCATGAATCTGTAGAAACCTCCTTCGGATTTCCAAGAGTCGGGTGCACTGATGATCCCGCTGAACACAAAGCGATGCCGCTGATCAAACAGCGAATCGGCTCGCTCTGCTCCGAAATTGAAGTTGTTCTGCGGCTTCAAAAGTGTTTGCAGGTCTGACGAGTCATCGATGGAATGTGACCACGTGTAAGTCGCCAAAAACTGCATGTTGCTGGAAAATCTCCTCTTCAACTCGATATTCATCGCGTTATAGTACGAATTACCATCTGACAACTGAGCACTGACATCACCGAAAGCAGTGATGGGGCCGGCAGTTCGAACTGTTCCGACCAATTGCGCATCAAAAACGGCCTTTGTAGCGGCGCCGCCCGTCAGGGCCGAAGCGAAGAAATAGTTCGGCGCGAGCGGACGGAAAAAGTTTGCTGCTACAGGGCTGACGAACCGCTCACCCGTTGCATTATTTACCGCGATCAGTCTCGGAATAACGACCGTGTAGGCGGCATTTGAAGTCGCCGGTATCGAGAAGAATGACGCGCTGGCAATATCCGTCGGATAACAGCTGGGTGCGGTTGGCGTCGCCGCAGTACAGCCCGGGATAACACCGACCGCAAATCGCCTGAAATTCTCTCTTAACTTGCTCGTATTCGGTGCATTGATATCCTGCGGATGGTTCAAATGATGAGCATTTACCATTATACCGCTGACAGAAAGCGACATATTCCTGCCGATCATCCTTTCTACTGACAAGTTCGCCTGAACAGCGTCGGGGTATTGGAAGTCCTTAGAAACGTGCAGTGTAAACGGCAAGATCGGCCCAAACCCGGTGAAAGTGTTCGGGTCAAAACGCATATATCCATTCTGATACTGTGCCGAAGCCGCCAAGCCAGGCGTGCAGTTAACGCCAGGATTTGCTCCTGGGAAATTGCAGTTTATTATCGTTCCGTGGAATACCTGGAAAGCATTTAACAATCCAACAGGCGAAGGCCCGCCGATCGGCAAGAGAGTGGATTGCTGCTGCTGCGAACCGTCGGCGATGTTCGAGTTGAATGAAACTGCCAACAGCGGATGATCAAAAAATCGTCCGATCGCTCCTCGGACAACCGTTTTGCCATTTCCGGCAATGTCCCAGGCAAAGCCAAGACGCGGAGCAATATTATCATCATCACGTGGAAAGCCCTGAGTTATGTTCAAGGCAAACTCCGCACTGTGTATGTCAGTGGAGCTCAGAGTGATACCTGTCAATGGATCGCGGAAAGGCGTCGGCTCAAAACTCTGGGTAAATTCGTAGTCGTAACGAACGCCGAAATTAAGCGTTAATCTCGAATTGACCTTCCATGAATCCTGCCCAAAAACTGCGACGGGTTTATTACCCAACGTGCTGTTCGGATCGCCGAAGCCCTGAATAAATACACTTGGGAACCCAAGACCATACGACTGCGTTGCGGTAAATCCGGGACAGCGAATGGCAAGTGCAGGCGAATCACAAGCTACACCGCCGACTGAGACGAGCGAACCGCCGGCCTGCTGACTAAAATTGAATAGACCCGGGAAGTTAAGTTCAAACCGAGCCTTGCCCGAGACTTCATTGTAGTCTCCGCCAAATTTCATTGTGTGGTTTCCTGAGACCCACGTCACATTGTCGCGGATCTGATGCCGCCTTTCGATACGGTTTACCGGTGAGAATGGATTAGATCCAATGAAGCCGGTTCCTGCTATCTGCAAGGCAATGCTGGGTACTCGCGAATCAAATTTTGCGACCCTGCGACCAAAATTATAATAGAGATCGTTCACGACCTTCTGCGACATGATACTTGTCAGTGAAGCTCCGAACGAGAAGTCTTCAAGCTTTTGAATGCCTGTTCGCGAATAGTCGTTTTGGCCCAGCGTTTGATTTTGCGATTCGTCCTGGATGCCATTGACGGTGCTAGGGTTGAATCCAAGACGCATGGACAACTGGTGATTCGAGGTAAGAGCACTGTCGAACCTGAATGACGAAAAACTTGAGTTCTCAGAGATCGGAAATACGCGACTTGATTGTGCCAGCGGGCGAAAAGCTACCAGTTGACCATCAGAATTGCGCGTTAGCGGAATCGGCATTCCGGACAAAATGAATCGCCCACCGACAACCTGCCCCTGAGGAACCCCGATGCCGGGCACGAAATTAATAAGTGTGCTTCTGCCATTAATTGACGACTGTCCTCCCGCCGAGGCCAGGTGAGCGTATGCCACCGCCCTTTGGATCTGTGCCGGGTCACCGCTGCCGAGAGCCGCCTGAATGTATGAGACCTGTGCCGCCGTTAGGTTAGTAAATGTTTGTGCCAGCGGCAGGATCGGCGTTCCGATGGTGAAGCTCTGCGTAGCGCTTCCATAGATATCACCGGTAAAAAAGCCTGATTCCTGTCTTCGGCGCTGTTCAAACGAAACGAAGAAGAAATTCTTGTTCTTGGTGTCCATCGGACCGCCAAAGGTCAAACCGTACTGAGCCCGGGTATAAGGCGGCTTTTTGCCTGGGTCGTTATCAATGACGGGAGCAAAAGCATTGCGCGACTGAATGGTTTTGTGTCGCATAAAGCCGAAAACATTTCCGCGAAAAGCCTCGGTTCCGCGTTTCGTAACGACGTTTACTATCCCGCCCGTTGCACGGCCAAACTCTGGCATATACGAGTTAGTCGTGATCTGAAACTCCTGCACCGCTTCCTGAGAAACCGTTGAGCGTGAAGCGTTGATCGAGTTATCCGTAAAATCAGCACCATCGACCTGAACCAAGGTCGAACGTCCGCGTTGGCCACCGATATTCAATCCTGATGTCGGAGCCGGACCGATCGGACGGCCGTTGTCGCGTCCGACAGTCGAGATCGTTAATGCGAAACCCGTCGCGCTGCGTTCGTTTATTGGCAGGCTTTCGATGCGCCTTTCATCGATCGTATTGGAGACGCTCGTCTTATTTGTTTCAACAAGCTGCACGTCATCGCCGGCTACATTTACAACCGCAGTTGCCACACCGACCTCGAGTTTGATCGTTAAGTCAGCACTTTGGCCGACGGTCAGTCTTACCGGCGAAATGACAAGTTTTTTGAATGTCGCAGCCTCAGCCGTAATTTCGTATTCGCCGGGCGGTAACCCGATAAATCTATATGCTCCGTCGCCATCACTGGATACCGTGCGGCTGATTCCGGTTCCAATGCCTTTCGCAACAACGGTTGCGCCGCTGATGACCGCACCGTTTGGATCAGTTACGGTTCCCGTAAGATCGGCTGCTGCTGCCTGCGATTGTGCCAATGCAGAGGCGGAAAGGGCTAAGATCGCAGTGATCAGAACCGTGAATGCGATGGCTTTTTTATAAATGATGGACGAAATTACTCTCATTTTTTTCTCCTCGACAGTTGAATGATCTGAATAGTGCCGGAAATCGTTGTTCCCTCTTAAGTGGAGATCCGACTCGCGTTTCAAAAACGTCCAAAATCCGTATTTCCGGCTGAGCTTTACAGAAAGATTTGCTTTGAACTTTTTAACTCAAAAACGCCATTTTAGCAAGCAAGAATGTAATCTTTTTGTAATCTGTACAGCTTAAATGCCTGCGTCGGTGCGTTTTGTTACTATTAAAGTTCTCGCGTATCTATGAAGATCATTCCGATCTCAATTCCGACGCCGTTCTATGTTGGCGACGTCAATGTCTATCTGATAAAGGAAGATCCTTTGACGCTGATCGACGTTGGGCCAAAGACGAAAGAGGCATCTGACACGCTGCGAGCAAAACTCGCGCAAAACGGGGTGAAATTTGCCGATATTCAGAGAGTCGTGCTCACACACGCTCACGAGGATCATTGCGGCCTCGCAAAACAGGTCCGAGACGAGGCAAAAAACGCCGAGATATTAGTTCACGAATGGGAAACTGGCCATCTTTTCGGGCGTCTCTCTCACGACGAACACAAACAGTTAATGCTGCGCTCGGGCGTACCGGAATCAATATTCAACGAAATGCGAGCGCTTTATGAGGACATAAGCCTGCTGACCGATTCGCTTGAGGACACTGATTTTCAGCCCCTGCATGATGAAATGGAACTGGAGTTTGCGGGCGGCAGTTTGCGCGTTCTGCATACGCCGGGGCACACGCCGGGTTCGTGTTCGTTTGTCCGTGAAGCCGACAGAACCGTGATCTGTGGCGACTGCGTCCTGAAACGCATTACGCCAAACCCGATCCTCTCACCCGATCCGCTCGATTCCACAAAGCGCTTTCGCTCACTTGCCGAGTACCTCGTCAGTCTTGCTCGCCTGCGCGAGTTCCGACCGACCCTTGCCTATGGTGGCCACGGCGAACCGGTGACCGATTTCGAAGAGATATTCCATCGCTACGTCCGCTCTATCGATGAAAGACAAAAAAAAGTGGTGTCGCTGGTATCGCGGGATGGCGTTACCGCCTTTGATGTTGCAAAACGTCTTTTTCCCGATTCATTCAACCATGACCTCCACCGATTTCTCGCAATATCCGAGGCAATTGCACATCTCGACCTTGCTGAGTCGGAGGGCAAGATCAATGTCGAATCGAGCAGTAGTGTTGAGTTTTACAGACCTCGTTAAACCCTTAGTCTCTTCGTTTATTCAACCCCAAAGATCGAGAAGGCCTAAGCCGACAATGAATGAAGCAGAAGCCTGAGCCGCTTTTAGTTTCATCGAAACCCGTCGCGCCATGCCGCCTATCGACTCATTTATCTTTGTAATATCAGCGAAACCCGGTAGTTGGCGGACGCGCTGTGTAACGGTTTTATCGAGCCTGTCCAGCGACTCGTTGTCGCAGAAAAGCGTGCCGATGGCGTACTCTGTTCGTTTCTTGGCAAGCGAACCCTGCCCAACGGGGGCGTAATAGTGATCTATTACGAATCGCGCAAGTCTTTGCGCAACCTCATTCTTGCGAAGTTCTAATCGCGCGACGCTCCAGTAGAATTTTGTGTGTGCAGATTCTTCGCGGATGATCGCATGTAGTATCTGCGTCAGCACCGGATGATCGGCGAGGTCCATCAAACGTCGATAGCCTTGTGCCGTTGACATCTCGTGTATCGCGCCAAAGGTCATATGGGTCGCAGTGAATTTTCGCCCAATAAAATTTGTCAGCGTGGTTAGCAGATAAGTGTAAGAGTTATAAAAATGCGGCACATTGCCCCGCACTTGATCCTGCCATTTTTCGTCGGTTTCTACGCCGATCTCGTTCAAAAAACGATTGAGCACTTCACCGTGCGTGACTTCCTCGACGCCCCAGCGTTCCATAAACCTGCTGATATAGGGGTCTTTGCCGGTTGGCGTTCGCATCATCTCGCGATGATACATGTCCGTCAGCGTCTCGACATCACGCATGTAGAGCAGCACGGGAATAAAACGCTTATCGATAGGATAGTTCCTAACCTCGTTCCATGGGATCGACGCGATAAACTCCGGCGTCAATGTACGCTCTTGCGCTTCGTACCAATCGAGAACATCTTTGTTTGTCTCAAATGCCATACGCCTTTAGTAATTCGCAGAGCAGTTGCAAAATTACTTACTTCGGATGCACAAAACAACAGCGGATAATAATATAATCGATGTTATGAAATCTCTTTACTTTGTATTCCTTTTCATTATAACCCTCTTGTCAACCGCTTTTGCCCAGCAGAACGATCTGGCTGTTAAAGGCGAACGTCATCTTAAGAACATAAAGCAGTTGAGCTTTGGCGGCGAGAACGCGGAAGCCTACTTTTCGTTTGATGGAAAAAGGCTGATCTTTCAGTCAAAACGCGACGGCCGTCCGTGTGATCAGATATATTCGATGAATATCGACGGTTCGGACGTGCGCATGATCTCGAACGGCGAGGGACGCACGACGTGCTCTTATTATTTGAAGGGTGGTAAGAAGGTCTTGTATGCATCGACATTTGGAGGCGGCAAAGAATGTCCACCAAACCCTGATTATTCGAAAGGTTATGTCTGGGCGATCTATCCGGATTATGAGATCTACACCGCCTCACCGGATGGTAAGAACATCAAAAATATTACAAATTCGCCCGGATATGATGCCGAAGCGACGGTTTCCCCCAACGGGAAGAAGATCGTCTTCACCAGCGAACGTGACGGCGACCTCGAACTCTATTCAATGGACACCACCGGCAAGAACATCAAACGGCTTACCAACGAGCCGGGCTACGATGGCGGAGCGTTCTTTTCACCGGACAGCAAGATGATCGTCTATCGCGGCTCGCACCCAACCGATCCAAAACTGATCGAACGTGATAAACAATTGCTGAAAGAGCACATGATCGTACCGCTGACATTTGAGGTTTGGGTAATGAACGCCGACGGTTCAAACAAACGACAAGTAACAAAGCTAGGCTCTGCATCGTTCGCTCCTTTCTTTACACCGGACGGCAAGCGGATCGTCTTTTGCACGAACTATTTTGCAACCGATCCGCGTAAACGCAACTTTGACCTCGCGATGATCAACGTCGACGGCACCGGTCTCGAACGTATTACATACAACGAAACCTTTGATGGCTTCCCCATGTTCTCGCCCGACGGCAAAAAGCTGGTGTTCGCATCGAACCGTAACGCTGCACATCAGGGTGATACGAATGTGTTTATTGCGGATTGGGTTGAATAAGGTTAGCCACAGAGAGCACAGAGACCACTGAGAAATTATGAAACGGCAGCTTATTGTTTTTCTTTCCATCCTTTGTTTTGCGTCAGGCCTTGTTGCCCAAAAACAGCAGGCTAAACGTGTCGATCCTGTTGAAGCCAATCTTCGCCGTCACATCGAATATCTTGCGTCTGACAAGCTCGAAGGCCGCCGTACAGGCGAAAAAGGCTCGACGGCGGCGGCTAATTACATTGCGGCTCAATTTACCAGGATCGGTTTGCGAGCCGGAGCAAAAAGTAAGAACGGCAAAACGAGTTATCTTCAACCGTTTCCGTATGTTACCGGCGTCGAGATGGCAAAGACCGGCAATGGATTTACGCTCGCGATCACACAGGCGGACGGCAATCGTCTCAAGGTTGAAAATATGCTGCCTGTAAAGCCGGTCGGCTTTTCGCCAAACGGCACGGTAAACGAAGCAGCGATTGTTTTTGCCGGCTTTGGCATAGTCTCAAGCGAGCCGAAATTTGACGATTACAGATCGGACGACGCGGATATCGATGTAAAGGGCAAGGTCGTGCTCATATTTGACGGAACGCCCGACAATGATAATCCGCACAGCCCATTTGGGCGGTTCGACCTGCGAACCAAAGCCTTGATCGCAAAAGAAAAAGGCGCCATTGGGATGCTCGTCATATCGCGCGAACCCAAATTTGAAGACGATAGGCTGACGCGAATGGGTTACGATCAATCGCTGGGCGAAGCAGCAATACCGACCTTTGTCATTTCAAGAAACACGGCTGAAAACATCCTCGGCGTAGATCAAGGCGATCTAAAAACTATCGAAGGATTCACCGCGTCAAAGGCAACTCCCGGCGTCCAAGTCCACGTCGGGTTTCGCGACACAAACCCTGTCGTGAGTTTCTCAGTCAACCTCGTCAAAAGATCTGTCAACGCCTACAACGTCATCGGCATCCTGCCCGGCACCGATCCAAAACTCAAAAACGAAGCCATCGTCATCGGTGCTCACTACGACCACCTCGGCCACGGCGGCTCAGGTAGCGGCAGCCTCGCACCCGACTCAAAAGACATCCACCACGGCGCCGACGATAACGCCTCAGGAACTGCCGCCATCATCGAAATGGCGAAGCAATTTGCCAAGGATCGCAGGGAGGTCGCCCGTCAATTTACTGAGCCTTACAAAAATAAACGCACCATAATCTTCATTGCCTTCAGTGGCGAGGAAGAAGGCTTGTTCGGCTCGAATTTCTATGTCAACAATCCTGTATTTCCGCTCGATAAGACCATCGCGATGATCAATCTGGATATGGTTGGGCGATTGAAAGATAAGAAGTTGACGATAGGCGGCATCGGAACGGCAAGTGAGTTTAGAGGTATTGTGCAAGGTGAAAACGTCGGTGCACCGGTGTTTGGGACGTCCAGCGCGCTAAAACCGCCCCATTATCTGGACGTTTTTACCTTACAGTTGAATGAAGATGGCTTCGGTCCATCAGACCATTCCTCATTTTACAGTAAGAAAATTCCGGTTTTGTTCTTTTTTACAGGAACGCATAACGACTATCACAAACCGAGCGACACTGCCAACAAAATAAACTATGGTGGCGAACTTCAAATCATGTCGTACATTTACGAGATAGCAAAAACTATCGATCACAATCCGGGACGACCCACTTACACCGTCGCAAAAACAACAATGCAGAGCGGCAAGAGCGGGTTCAATATTTCGCTTGGGACGATACCGAACTATGCGGATTCGACAGACGGGTTGCTGCTCGACGGTGTTCGGGACAATTCGCCTGCGGCAAAGGCGGGGGTGAAGGCAGGCGATAAGGTCGTCAAGCTCGCGGGTCACGACATTCGCAATGTGATGGATTACACCTTCGTGCTCGGCGAGATGAAGGCCGGCGAGGAATACGAGATCGTCGTTCTTCGCGGTGCTGAAAAAATGACATTCAAGATCATTCCTGTGAAACGATAATGCTACGGCTTGCCGCTCTATTTGAGGAAAAGCAGTGCTTTTCGGACAGTGCTCAACGAGCTTGCGGCTATGCCGCCGCCAAAAGATTGATATATGAAATACGTCTATCCGGCATTCATCATCGTCGCGTTTCTTTGTTTATCGGCTTGTGGTGATAAACCTGAGGTCAAAAACACCGAAGTCAAGCCTGCGACAAATACCGTGTCTCAGCAAAATTCAAGTGAGCCTCATGCGGCTTCTACTCAACCGAAAGACGGCAATTATCCCGGCCATGGCAAGGTCACGAAGATAAACGTGGATCTGGGCTCGGTCGAGCTCGATCATAAAGAGATCGTTGGCGTAATGCCCGCGATGATAATGGAGTTTTACGTTAAGGATAAGACTATACTCAAGGATATCAAGGTCGGTGACGAGGTCGATTTTGTACTCGAATACAAGCATCCCACGGAAACTATCATCAGCATCAAGAAGAGCAAATAATGGCGTTTGAGTTCTGCAAATTTCACGGCTTTGGCAACGATTATCTCGTTGCAATGCATGACGATATCGGCGCGTCGGTTGCATTGCCTGAGCTCGGGAAAAGCATCTGCAACCGCCACACGGGCGTTGGCGCGGACGGCATTTCTATCCTGGAAAAACTCGACGGCAGTAAGGCCGATTATTTTTGCGAGATCGTAAATCCGGACGGCAGCTTTGCAGGATTTTCCGGCAACGGCACACGCTGCGCCGTTTCATATTTGTATTACAAATGCCTTTGGTCGGATGAAAACCTGCGGCTCGAAACGCGAAGCGGTGTAAAGAACTACCGACTTATAGCGCGAAAAGGCGCGGGCGAATTTTGGTTCGAGGCTGAGATCGGTAAGCCAAGATTTGCCAGTGACGAAGTGCCGATCGCTTCGAAGGCGCATCTTGATCACGTCATCGACCATCCGATCACGGTCAACAATGAACAATTCACCTTTTCAGGCGTCAACGTCGGCAATCCCGTTGCCTGTGTCTTTGTCAACGATTTCGATTTCGACTGGCGAACGCTTGGGCGAACGATGGAAACGCACGAGATGTTTCCCGACCGGGCAAACATCGTATTTGTTCGTGTAGTGGATCATGAAAACATTGAGATCCGCATATGGGAACGTGCCGCAGGAGAAACCTCGGCCTCGGGCACGTGTGCCATCGGATCGGCCGTCTTAGCTGCGTTTAGGAAAAAAACGGGTCGGGGCGTCGATGTCCATTCCGAGGGCGGCGTTACCAAAGTACTCTGGCGAGATGATAACGAGATCATCATCAATGGCCGCGCCGATCTTGCCTTTTGCGGCACCTGGCCCTGGTGATTCGCTTGGTATTCCGAACCAAAAAAGGAATGGCAACAAACTGAAAGAGGCTGCCCTTTTGGACAGCCTCTCGCACGTTTTATGTTGCCAGCCCGTTATTGAGCGGCAGTCATGTCAACATTGACCGATTGACTGGTAATGCTGATCGTCAAAGGCATAATTGCCACGCCTCTCGCTTCGGCGCTCACCGTAAAGGTCTGGCCGACCTGCAGCCCTCCGAAACGATACACGCCTGATTGATCCGAAACAACCGAACGGCTTACACCCATAGTATCGGTCAATGTGACGCGGGCGTTTGCCACGCCCTGTCCCATTGCATTTACCACACGGCCCGTTACCTCAGCCTGATTGGGTGCCATTGCTGACAGCTCAACCTGGCCATCGGTAACCAGCGTTCCCGGATCGCCTTCGTTGAACATAATACGTTCCCACGTTAGCGGCGATACCGTTCCAGGTGCTCCGACTGCCGTGAACCTGAGGTTCATCAACACGCCGTTACTGTCTATCGGCAGCGCTCCGTAAACAGCCACCCTCAACAATCCAGGCTCTGCCGGATTGGCTACGGCAGTAAGGCCGCGGCTGACTGTTCCTGAAAGGTCGACGACATCAGCCTGAGGCTGTATCACCCTCGGATCGTATCTCAGGTTGAACTCATAAGAGATGATTCCCTTATCAGCCGCTCCCTGAACCGCTACGGGTATCAGAACCTCGGCATCAGCAGGTGTTACGAGTTTCGGAGCCACGACAGCAGTGCTGCGGACAGGGCCGCCCGCCGGTCTTGCACCGGTGTTCACCCAGTTACCCGAAACCTCGCCGATGAGTAGACCTGTGTAGTCCTCATTATTGATCGTTCCGGTCACTGACGGATATGTCCTGCTCGTTGGCGTCGAACCTACCGGGAACGGAACATTCGGTACAGTGTAGAATCTCCACTGGCCCGTGTTTCCGAGAGGTGGTCCGAGGCTGGTCACAAACCTAGCGATCAACGCCGCGTCGTTAGACGAAATGGCGTTGTTTCCGCTGGTGTCGGCGACAACTAATGCGTTACCAGTCAGCAAGCTGAGAGCCGTAACGTGCTGTGCGATCTTACCTGCGTCAAACGAGTTGATCGAACCATTGACACCGCCGGTCTTAGTAGGCGTGACCGTGTACGATCCCGAGCCGAAGCCCGACAGCGTGTACTGTCCGGCAAGCGGGCCAATGCCTCCTGTCGTAGCCGAAACGTTCGGCGAGCCTGCACCGTCTACCTGAACATTCGAGACAAATCTCGGAGCCGCCGGCAAACCAACAGCATTACCGTAAGTGATCGTTCCGTTGATCTCAGGAACAGCCGTCGGCGTAAACGTAGGCGTATTTGTCGCCGTGCTCGTCGCCGTCGGTGTATCTGTTGCGGTTGGCGTAGGCGTATCAGTATTCGTCGCCGTCGGCGTCGGGGTATCGGTGTTCGTTGCAGTTGACGTGGCCGTTGGCGATGGTGTCACGAACGGAATATTGACCGCGATGTCACCGACAAACGTTCCGCCCGGATATGCACCTAGCAGAGTCTCCGCACCCGTGGTAGTATCACGCGTGTAGAGATTCATGCTCGTACCGGTATTAGGATCGTCATGGGTTACATATAGCGTTCCAGTTGATCCGCTGATGTCCATGCCGAGTTCTGCGTTGAACGTGAGGAAGCCCGATGGACTGTTCACGGTAAACATCAAACCGCCATCAGCACTAGGCACTCCGTTCGGACCACCGATCGTTACGAGCGAATCGGATTGGAAATCCCAACTGTAAAGAGTGGTTTGCGTTGCGCCTACCGTGTTGTTCGAGTAAGCAGCACCCAGCATGTTGTACGTGTTGAATCCTGCCTGCGGATCGCCTGCGTCATACGCGAGGTTAGTATCGATCGCCTCAACCGTTCCCGTATTCGGATCGATGCGGAAGTTATTATTTGTTCCGCTCGCTCCTGTAGCCGACGTTATAAGACGGATCCTATCCGTAACCGGATTGAAGTCCATCTCGACGCGAGTGCTATTGGCGGTACCAAGTGACAACAGTCCACCAACCGGCGTCAGAGCCGCAGTCGTAAGGTCAACTGTATATAACTGGCCCATTAGCGGCAGAGCAGCGTTTGTACTGATCGCATACAGAGTACCGGTCGCCGGACGGAAATCAAGTGTCCTGACACTGTGTCCGGAAACAAGTCCCGTGAATGGTCCGATAACCGTGACAGTTCCAGGATCATTGCTCATGAAGCTGACGAGATTAATACCTGCCGTTGCACTGCTGCTCGCCGTCGTCTTACCGTAGATCAGTTCGATCGGCGGAGTTGGTGTTGATGTTGCAGTCGCCGTAGCGGTATCTGTCGCCGTTGGAGTCGGAGTATCCGTCGCTGTTGGAGTCGGAGTATCCGTTGGAGTTGATGTCGACGTACTGGTCGCAGTAGGCGATGGGGTAAGAACGACCTGAGATTCCACGGCACCCTTATCGCAAGCCCCGTTGAACGGCCTTCCTAAGCCGCGCTGATCGAGCACGACTGTGGTACCGCAGCCATTTGTTCCGCTCGGGATGAGGTCGGTAACCGGATAGCCCGGTAGGTGCGTCTGCGTCGAGCCACCATTGTTTGCCAATGCTCCCATAGCCGCCGTCGTATTTACCACGTCATTTGCTGCGGGCACAAACGTGCCGCCCGCCGTACTCTGAACGTGATTGTAATCCTGCGAGGTGATAGTGCCGAAGATATCCGGGCCTGCTCCGGCCGCGGTATTATTAGCAATAACGCTGTCTTTCAGGTTGGTGACACCGGCGGTCTCTTGATAGATACCTCCACCGTCGGTGGTAGCACTATTTCCAACAATGGTCGAATAATCCACATTAACCGTTCCCACGCCGGCACCGAAGGCCCCGGTGTAAATACCACCAGCTGAATCAGCGTCGTTACCGCTAACCGTGGAGTTAAGCAGATTGACAATCGCAGCCGCCGTGGAGGTGTTGTAGTTTTCAATACCTCCACCGGTAGTGCCCGCACCCGGAGCTCCGTTAGCCCATGCGTGGTTGCCGCTGATCGTTGATGATGTGATGTTTGTGGTGGCGGTAAACGCGCCTCCCGCAATATTGATCACACCGCCGCCCTCTCCATTGGCCGCATTGTTACCGCTGGCTGTGTTTCCACTAATGGTACTACCCGTGATGTTGGTCAGAGCAACAGCCCCGGTCGATGCCAGGGTTCGAATACCCGCATGGTAGTCGCCCGCAGTGTTACCAGATACGCTCGAATCAATAACGTTAAGCGTTGCCTGCTGATTGTATATTCCGCCGGCAAATCCGCGACCCGTTCCTCCGGTTCTGGAAGACGTGTTATTAGTTACTGAGCTACCACTTTGAATAGTTAGCGTACCCGCAAGAACAGCGGCGCCGCCTCCGAAAGCACTGCCACTTCCGCCAGTGCCTGTCGCAGTGTTGCCCGTAATTGACGTATTGTTCAGGACCGTAGTACCGCCCTGTGCATTCAGTCCGGCACCGGTAACAGAACCTGAGCCGCCTGTGGACACTGTAGCCGTGTTATTGGAGATCGTGGAATTATTGAAGATACACGAAGCAGCGGCCAGCACACCGGCACCCTGAGCACCGGCGGTACCGGCGGAGGCAACGGTTGTAGCCGCGCTGTTGTTTGTGATAGTCGAGTTAATAAACGTCGTCGTAGCTCCCAGTGTGATGTATCCTCCACCAAAAGCAGTCACTCCGGCAAGACCCGATTGAGCAGTGTTTCCGCTGATCGTGGTATTTGTCACGTTGATCGTACCGGCGGCCGCGCCGTTGTAAAGGCCTCCGCCTTGAGCAGCCGATGCGGCTACTGCCGAACCCGCACGGTTATTCGAGATCGTGCAGTCAGTGATATTGACAGTAGGTGTCGTAGGACCGCTGATAGCAAGTCCGCCGCCGCTTGTAGTATTACGGTTGTCCGTAATGACGAGATGATCGAACGTGTAAGTCGAAAGATTACTCTGACCCAACCTGATACCCGCACCGGCCAGGTTCGTAGCATTACCACCGTTCCTGACTGTCAGGTTGTTAATGTTAACGTTCAGCACGGTCGTTGCCGTTGCACCAAGGATGTGGAACACACGCTCGGTAGCAACTCCAGGAGCGACATTAGCCTCAACGAACGTGCTGCCAGAGCCAGCGCCGTTAATAATGACGTCCGACTTGATGTCGAAGTCACCACCGGCGTTGTTGTCTTCAGCCGCAGCCACCAATGACTCCGTATAAGTTCCTGCCGGCAGCGAGATCGTATGAGCACCGCCTAGGGCATTCGATTCAGTGATAGCCGCTCGGAGTGAACAGAATCCGCCGGCATCCAGACAGTTTCCGTCGCCCGGAGCCGCATCCTGCGTATCCGCCGTCGTGTCCACGAAGAACTTAGTAGGCGTCGGGGTGAACGTCGGAGTACTCGTCGCCGTGTTTGTTGACGTCGGCGTATCCGTCGGTGTATCCGTTGCGGTGTTCGTCGCCGTTGGCGTGTCGGTTGCAGTCGGTGTGAAGGTTGACGTGCTCGTAGCCGTCGGCGTGTCGGTATTTGTTGACGTTGCCGTCGGTGTCGGGCAGAAGTCGGTCGTGATGTTCAGTTCCCAACCGCCTGCGAGAACACCGGTGTCGCCCGAAGCATCGTCACTTATGTAGAGCGACCATGTTCCGTTCGGATCTATGCCGTTAAATGCATAAAGCGATGTATTACCAGACGGTGCAGGCGCCGGAGCGAGGAAGACATCGCCCGTGCCGTAGTTAGTCGGCTGGTAAGTAGAACCATCAGCCAGTGCAGGGCCACCCGTGCTTGGCATTGGGTTAGCTGCATCGCTGTCGATGGTAAAGGATATGT
This sequence comes from Pyrinomonadaceae bacterium, assembly GCA_044230475.1. Taxonomy (GTDB): domain Bacteria; phylum Acidobacteriota; class Blastocatellia; order Pyrinomonadales; family Pyrinomonadaceae; genus OLB17. Next base: position 15,168 of record JBGARA010000072.1, read on the forward strand.
TCGTTATTCCCAGCCCTGACGTATCGGTCGCATCGGACATGACGATCGCATTCGCTCCGTTCGGACCGACAAGCATCATGTCGATGTCGCCCGGCCACGAATGGGTCAAATTCTTCAGCTTGACCGTAACCTTATAAACGTTGCCGGAAACACCAGATACGTTAATGTCAGAAGGATACGCACTCGCCGTCGATCCGCTGCTGGAACCGGTTCCCGTGCCCGGAATATTCAACGAGGTTGCATTTGCAAATGTCACCGGCGTGCAGGCCGCAGTCGCGGTCGGCGTCGGCGTATTTGTTGACGTGTTCGTTGAGGTTGCCGTGTTCGTCGGCGTGAACGTGCTGGTTGCCGTGGGTGATGCAGCTGGCTCGTTCTCGTCAGCGCCTATTTCATAAGCGGCGCCCTGCGGACGTGAATCGCCATCAAAATCATTCGGCACATTGGCCAAGGTCTGTCCGGCATTCTGCAGCGGCGGACCTACGATGTGCAGATTCGACGTTGAGATGAACAACGGATCAGACGAAATAGAAGCTCCGTCCTGGCCGGTGGCCGTCTGCCAATCGGCAAGCGCCGTCTTATCAACCTGGCCGAACGTTCCTACCTTTGGACCAACGCCGTTCACGTAATAATCGTTGTTATTGATCGTGCCAAACATCGTTGCTGAACTCGTTGCACCGATAGCGCCGAACGCATAGGTCTTGTTCGTTCCCGGTGCGGCGACGGTCGTCATTGAGTTACGCAGAGCGTTGTTTCTCAGATTTATGCCCGTCAATCCTGCGATCGTCGAGATACAGGCCGAGTTACCATTGAAGCTGGTCGTGAGCGTAGCTCCATTCATGTAAATGGAGTTGTTATCAATGTTCAACGTGCCGCTGTTGGTACCCGAAACAGTGATACCCGCAGGCATCCAGAAGATGTTCGTCGCGGTGTTGAACTGGTCACCGTCACCCTTAATATCATGGATCATGTTGTTGATGATATTAGTGGTACCGGCGTTTGCGGCACTGATGATACCGTAACAGCCTAGTCCGCCCGTTCCGGTGTAGTAGAAATCATGGATGTGATTTCTGGTAACCGTCAGGTTCGACGTTCCGGTTGATTCCAGAACACCAGCCTGTGTCGAGTTCGTGTTGCCGGCTGCGTTTCCAAAAATGTCGTTGCTTTGGATAGTGAGGTTGTTCGACTGTGTGACCTCGATGCCACGCAGCTTGATAGCCGACGTCGCGCTTGCAGAGTCACCGATCGTGTTATTGCTGATAACACCATTATCGTTTATACCGGTCGTGGCAACACCGTAGTTTCCAATGCCGACATAAGCCTGCCAGATCTTATTGTTGTCAATAAGGGCATTGTCATAATCGCCACCTGAACCGTTGAGAATGATTCCCCAACATACCGTCGTGTTATCGGTGACGCCGGCCTGGACGTTCGTATATCGAACGGTGCCGTTCTGGGCAACCTTGGTTCCGCCAAAGTTAAAGAAGCCGATAACATAGCTGTTTGCACCGGTTCCCGTGTTTTGAATTGTGAGATCGCGGCTAACCGATCCGCCATCATTATCGCCGTCGATCTTGAGATACTTATCGCCGAGGACAAAGATGCCGCTCGTCGAGCTTCCAGAGATCGTCGAGGTCACGCCCGTTGCCGGTTGGAAGGTAACGGTCGCTGAAGCTGATGGTTCGGCGACATTTGTGGTCGCAATTACATACGGGAACGTTTCACCCGAACCAGCGTTGTAGAGCGTGTCGATAAGCAGGAAGCGAGTATGGCCGCTTACACCGCGGAGATTATAATCATCAACCGCATCGCGAACACGTGCATAAACTGCGGACGGAGCGTCGGGACCCATGTTGCCACGCTCTGTCTCAGTGTAATCATAGCGAAGCGGTTTGTCGGTTTCGACACCATTAACCAGCGTCACATAGTACGTTTCCTGAACAGCAACTTTACGAGTTGTCTGAGTGCTGCTCATTTCCAATGCAGTTCTGGCATCAACATCTCTGTCAACCGAACTTCCAGCATCATCATTAGTATCCGTCTTCTCTTTGGCTCCCACTGACCTGTTTGACGCCTCAACCGGAACGTCAACCATAACGGTTCGCGTCCTGGGCTCAAATGTCACGGTCTTTCCTGAAGCCCTTGCAAACGCACTAACACCAACCGTGTAGTCGCCGTTAAGCGGTGCGTTCGTGATCGTGTAGCTGTTCGGTGTTGTCGGTGGTGTGGTCACGGTATTGACGTTCGTTCCCGCAAAACCCGCGCTCGGGTTTGAAGCAAGGTTGCCAGACGTGTCCTGTGCCACCACAAAGTACTGGATAACGTTGCCGGCGCTTACGCTGCCGCCGCCTACCATCGAGTAGTCGATCAAACAGCTATAGCTGCCGGTGCACTCCGTCGAAACGTAGCTGCCGTCGGTCGATTTCTTGAAGTAGATCCTTGGCGCATTTGGGGTAACGGCAACACCGCCTGTATCAGTGATAGTTGCACTGAGAGTGCGATTTGAAGTGCTTGACGTGTTTGCGAATGCCGTGTAAGAGATCGCCGGCGGCGTCAGATCAACACCCGTGAAATTGCCCGCGTCCGCACCGATATCGACCGGGGTGAGGCCGCTGCGGGTCTGCCCATCATAGTCGAGTACCACACCGACATCGACACCATTTCCTTCAGCAAGGCTTACGTTTGTCGGATGAATGTGCAAATCGGGAGTTGCATTCGTCGGATCGTTATATGCTGGACTCCCCTCAAAGCTTCCCGCGTCTTGACCGACTACCGTCCTCCAGGCACCTATGTTTGCAACGTCCAACGAGTTGAAGAAGCCAAAGACTGCTCCGCTCGCACCATTTGCATAGTAAACGTTGTTGTTGATAGTCAAGCCGGTCGGGTTTGCCGTTGTTCCATTGATCTTGACCGCGTAGTGTTTGCCAGTTCCGCCGCCGTTTGTTCGGGCATTCTGGAAAATATTGTCGCGGAAACTGCGTGCGTTGGTTGTCTGCGTGCCGTTGAGGGCATACGAGTTGCCCGCTCCTGATGTCGCCGTGCCGCCGATATAAACGCTGTTGTGAACGAATGTATCCGTTCCGAGAGCTCCGTTAAATCCGTTGATGCCGGCCGTGCTCGAGTTTGTTGCGGTGGTACCGATAGCGATCGCCTGATTTGCTCCTAGAGCGATCATGTTGTTGCGATACGTCGTCGTTCCGCCCGCACGAATGTATCCGTTCCGAGAGCTCCGTTAAATCCGTTGATGCCGGCCGTGCTCGAGTTTGTTGCGGTGGTACCGATAGCGATCGCCTGATTTGCTCCTAGAGCGATCATGTTGTTGCGATACGTCGTCGTTCCGCCCGCTACACGAATACCGTTGATCTCAGCCGATGCGCTAGTGGTCGGGGCCAGCAGATTGTAGATCAGATTTCGCTCAACAACGTTGCCCGTGCCACCGGTGAATTGAATACCCGTGACTATGCTCGCACCGGTCGCGTTTGAATTGGTCAGTGTGTGAACAGTGTTTTGCGAAAGCGTATGAATCGGGGTTGAGGTTGTTACGTTCAGACCAATAGCCGATGCTGAGGTCGTGGTACCCGTACCGATGTTGGTCGTCAGGTTCCTAACGGTATTTCCTGTCCACACTGCCTGAGCATTTGACGTGTGCATACCAATAACCTGTGACGAAGTTCCCGTTGCAGACAACGAAATTGAGTTTGCTACCGTGCCGCCGATAGTGTTCGACGTACCAGTAAAGGCGACTGAGGTGCTCGTGTTTGCCCTCATGCCATAGATGACATACGTTCCAGATGCAGCAGCATTTGTGACCGAAATTCCACCAATGTTATTGCTGTTAGCTGTCCAGTTGTCGACGCTGAAGTTGTAGATTCCCATTACGTCAGTACTCGTTGTAGAGTTTGTGGAGAACGTAAGGGATCCGGTTGCAGACTGGCTGCCGATGGTGTTGCTGTTTGTGTTGGCAAGCCCGTTTGTAACAAGAATGCCGAGAAACGGACTGCTTGTGCTGGTTCCATTCGATGTAACACCGGTTAAACTGACACTTGCAATCGTATTACTGTTGATATTGGAGACTGTTCCAGCTGAGATTCCGTTGAAGGAAATCCCCTGGAATTTACCTGTCGAGCCGGTAAGAGCATAAGTTCCGGTTCCCGCGCTCGATGAAAAACCGATCGTGTTGCCAGTAACCGTCATTCCCTGAACGCCGCTCGTTGCAGTCGAACTGCTCAACAGAATAGCGTTGTGCGTTGCACCCGTTGTCCAAGTCCTGGTTCCCGTCTGATAGAACTTGTTGTTAGTGATCGAATCCCCATTACAGCCACCATTGACCGCGACGCCGGCACTAGTTACGGCCGCACCGAAATAGTCGAAAATATTATTGTCCGTTATCGAGATGCCGCTGTTGCCGATCGCCGTTGTTGTTGTCGAACCGTTACATTGAATGGCCGTCGTTGGCAGGTTTGCTCCTGCCGGACCGATATTGTTGTTCGAGATCGTGTTGTTGTCGTTGCCGTTTGCTGTGACAGCATCAGTGCTGAAGAAGATGGTTCCACCGTTCGTCGCGACCGATGTACCCTT
>JBGARA010000073.1:0-19584 GCA_044230475.1 Pyrinomonadaceae bacterium
GGCATTCCGCCGATGGCGTGGCCCGCAAGAGCGGCATTGTAAAATTCGATACGATCGTTTTCGAAAGCCTGTGGCGGATTGGCGACGGGCTTGGTCGTGCCAAATCCTACGGCGATGAGACGTTTGCAGTCAACGCCGTTTTTTACGAGCCAATTTGCTATCGCCAAAGCTCGCTTTTCGGAGAGCAATTGAGGATCTTTTGTGCCGACGCGAAAATGCACTTCGATACGCATCGTCGAGACGTACTTTTTGTCGGTGAGATAGTCTCTGACAAATTTCAGGGCTTCGTCGGAGGCCGGTTCGAGCTTGTCCGTCGCTCCGACAAAGGTGATCGGCTTCTCAACTTTAAGACGATTGCCGTCCAGCTCATATTTATTTTGCGCCGAGACAGTAAGGCCGAGAATGAAGACAAAAACAATGGATATAGCGAACGATCTAATGTTCATCAGCAGTACCTAATTTCCTCCGGTTCGCTCGCGCCAGCTCTGGGTCGGGCCGCCGGCATCGACGCGTTTCATCGTGATCGCTCCGGGTGAAGGGCAGACGAGATAACAGAGATTGCAGCCGACACATTCTTTTTCGACGACGAGCGGATATTTTTTGCCGTCCACTTCTTCGAAAACAAAGCTCTGATGCGCGCCGTCCTCGCAGGCGACGTAGCAAAGATTGCAGCGAATGCACTTGTCTTTATTGACGTAAGCTTTGACGTCGTAATTGAGATCGAGATTGCCCCAATCGGTCACACGGCTGACGCTCTTGCCGACGATGTCGTTGACCGAAGCAAAACCTTTTTCGTCGAGGTAGTTGTTCAGCCCGTCGATCATGTCTTCAACGATGCGATATCCGTAATGCATCACCGCAGTGCACACCTGCACAGAACCGGCACCAAGCAGCATAAATTCGACCGCATCGCGCCAAGTGTTGATGCCGCCGATGCCGCTGATGGGAATGTTGAATTCAGCATCGCGTGCAAGCTCAGAAACCATGTTGAGAGCGATCGGTTTGACGGCTGTTCCGCAATAACCGCCGTGAGCGGCCATGCCGTTGACGTTCGGGTAAGGGATCATCGTATCGACATCGACGCCGATCACCGAGTTGATAGTATTGATCAGCGAAACGGCGTCGGCGCCGCCATTTTGAGCAGCCCTGCCCGGAGGCACGATATGCGTGACATTTGGCGTGAGTTTGACGATCACAGGAATCGTGGCAACTTCTTTGACCCATTCCGTGACCATGCAGGTGTAATCCGGAACCTGGCCCATCGCCGCACCCATTCCGCGTTCGCTCATGCCGTGCGGACAGCCGAAGTTAAGCTCAAAACCATCGCAGCCGGTGTCCTGAGTTTTCTTTGTTATCTCCTGCCAAGCTTCTTTTTTCGACTCAACCATCAGCGAGGCGATCACGGCGTGGTTCGGGTATTTCTTTTTACACTCGGCCATCTCTTTGAGATTGACCTCAAGCGAGCGGTCGGTGATCAACTCAATATTGTTGAGGCCGATCAGCCGGTTGGTACCCGAATCAAGCCCGGCAAGCCGCGAAGAAACATTAGTAATAGGCTCGCCAAGCGTTTTCCAAACCGCCCCGCCCCAACCGGCGTCAAAAGCACGCTCGATCATCGAACCCATATTCGTCGGCGGCGCACTCGCGAGCCAAAATGGATTGGGTGATTTAATTCCTGCAAAATTTATATTTAAGTCTGCCATAAAAATATTTAGCCGCAGATGAACGCAGATGACGCAGATCAGAAAAAACTCAGGCTGAATTTGATCGTGTTAATTCTGACCTCTTTCTTTCATTACCAAAAACGACTCGCTTGAACTCTGGTCTTGGTCCAAAATTTAACAACAGACCAACTTCCAGTTCAGTTGCTTTGAGATAATTGAGCAGTTGGGCAATATGAGCGTCGTCAATAGAGCGACATGCTTTCAGCTCAATAATTACCAATTTATTCACCAACAGATCAGCAACAAAATCGCCGACTTGTTGACCTCGGAACCATACAGGAACAGCGACCTGTTGATGAACTTCATATCCTTTAGCACGCAAAGCAATGGCAAGCGAGTTCTCATAAACTGATTCGAGAAAACCGTGGCCAAGCTCGTTGTAAACCTCGTAAAACACCCCGATAATTCCTTTTGTGAGCTCGGCATGTCGAAACTGTTCATTTACATTCGAGTCGTTCATTTTAGGAATTAATTCTCTATCTGCGTCATCTGCGTTCATCTGCGGCAAAAAATCTTAATGCGGGATCGTATCGACCGGAGCTTTTGGCGGGTCGCGAAGAACCGCTCCTGCGAACTCTACCTTTTCACCGGACAGAGTTTCATGAATACCCATCGCCGCAAGCTTGCCCATTTGCGAAGCGTCAACCGCTTCTTTGCCGCCGTTTGCGCAGTCGCCGCCTGCGAAGATCTTTGGATCGGATGTCTGCATTGACGCGTTGACGACGACGCGGCCTTTTTCGTCGGTTTTTACTCCACAAACATCGGTAAAAAACGACGCCGTCTTTTGCTGCCCGATGGCTTTGATGACCATGTCGCAGTCGATCTCAAACTCACTCCCGTCGGATTTTGAACATCGCAAAGCGTTTACATGTCCGTCGCCATTGATTGCGACCGGTGTGGTCTGCCAAGAAAACTCGATGCCGTCTTTGCGTGCGAGTTCCATCTCGTAATCGTAGGCCGGGGCATCTTTCTCAGTGCGGCGATAAACGAGTATCACCTTTTCGGCGCCGAGGCGTTTTGCTTGTGTGACGGCATCGATCGCAGTGTTGCCCGCGCCGATCACAACAACAGTTTTACCCAATGGCACCGATCTCCAATCGCGGGTCTTTATTTTTTCGATAACGTGGAGAGCGTCGTAAACGCCTGCGAGATCTTCGCCGGGAATATTGAGCTTGTTAGTTTCTCCCAACCCTGTAGCCAGAAAGATCGCATCGTGTTTGGAACGCAGATCATCAATGGAACTTATTTCCTTATTGAGGACAAAGGTCACACCCATTTTCTCGACGTGCTCAACCTCGCTCAAGCTGACGGATTGCGGCATTTTGTATTCGGCCATGCCGTAGGTGTCGAGGCCGCCTGCCTTTGCACGCTTTTCGTAAACCGTCACGTCGTAACCCAAACGGGCAAGATATGATGCACACGACAAACCCGCCGGGCCGGAGCCGACAATGCCGACGGTCTTGCCGTTCGATGCGCCTTTTGTGTAAATCTGGCGCCCGCTCGACATCGCATGATCGGTCGCGTAGCGCTGAAGCCGGCCTATCTCTATCGGCTTATCGAGCAGAGTTTTTTCGACGCAGGCACCTTCGCAAAGAACCTCGACCGGGCAGACGCGAGCACAACTCGCGCCGATAGGATTTGCGTCAAATATCACACGTGCCGAGCCATGCAGATTGCCGCTCGCGATCTTTTTGATGAACGACGGCACATCGATATGCGTCGGACAAGCCCGCGTACACGGCGCGTCGTAGCAATACAAACAGCGATTTGATTCCGCAAGAGCCTCAGCCTGCGTCATCGCCGGATTGATCTCAGAAAAATTTTGCTCGATCTGTGTTATATCGAGCGGTGAGCAATAATCTTTTGTCATAAATGATAAGCCACAGAGATCACAGAGAACACTGAGAAATATCTCTCAAAAATCTCAGTGTTCTCTGTGGCGAAAAATCTTATTCTCAATCGATAACGCCATATTCAACCTCAGCGAGAATTTTAGGTCCAATATATGGACTGAGCGACTCGGGCGTAACCAGATCGACTTTGCGGCCAAAGATTTCTTCAAGCAAGAATGAAAGGTCCATAAAATTGTCGAAGGACTTCTTGCCCGGCTTGAATTCAATTAACAGATCCACATCACTTTCAGTCGTCTGTTTGTTTTTTACGAACGAACCAAACAGCCCGAATCGATAGACACCCAATCTGCCGAAAGCATCGCGGTTATCTGTCATTCGTTGAAAGATTTGTTCCTTGTTTTCTACCAACATAAATAGTGACTATAACAGCTAACTTATTTTCACAAAATACTTTCCATTGAAACGAAAAGTAATAAACTTATCAGTTACTCTTCCGCCATTAAGAAACTTTTTATCTTCAACAACAACAGGAAAGCGAAATGATTTCGCAGACTCATCGAAGAAAAATAGTTTAATCGGCCTTTCTGGATGATCTACAGTTGAGAAAAAATCGTATTCAAAACTTACGCAATTCGTCAAACCACTCTTGGTGCGTATTAATTTCAAGTTTGAATTGAGTTTTTCGCCGTCAATTCTAAATATCGAAAGATCTTGGTATGCAAGTGAGGTTGAGCAGGCGGCCGAGGAGTTAGCAAGATAGAGTCGTCCACTAGGTGTGTCAGTTTGGAATATCTGATGGTAAAATCCTGCACAGACTAAACCCTCTCTACTTATAGTAGGCGACCAAGTGTGAGTCTTGCCTGATCTGTCCGCATATTGGAAGACTGTTTCGAAAATCCTGCCAGAACCTCCTTCCTGATTATCCCACGAATAAATCCGTAGTCTCTGGTCTTTCGATGTTGGGATGAACATTTTCTCAGCAAGGGCCGGAAAATCATATTTTAGGGTCGAAGCCCTTTGTCCATATCTAAGAAGCTCTTTTTTTAGTAATTGGTTCTCTTTGTCAAGGGCGTCCAAGTCGGAAGTTCCAGTTCGATATGACCAGTTCTTAAGATTATCTAGATGACCAAGAATGCTCGCTTCAATCTGCTCGTTCGTTTGCGCATTAATCGCCACCGACCCGCCAAATAAACAGGTCAGAAAGATTCCGAGTTGAAGAAATTTTTTCATTCCTAATCCGCCACGATCGGCCCGTAGGCATCCGGCCTGCGGTCGCGGAAAAATTGCCATGTATTTCGCACTTCGCGGATCTTGTCCATATCGAGATCGGCGACGACGAGTTCGTCCTGGTCGCGTGTGCCGACGGCTAGCATTTGGCCGCGCGGATCGCAGAAATAACTTTGGCCGTAGAATTCGCCGATGTTCCACGGGGCCTCCGTGCCGACGCGGTTGATCGCTCCGACAAAGTAGCCGTTAGCGACTGCGTGTGCGGGTTGTTCAAGTTTCCAAAGATACTCACTCAAACCGGCAACCGTTGCCGATGGATTAAAGATTATCTCTGCACCATTCAAACCGAGACATCGAGCTCCCTCAGGAAAATGCCGGTCGTAGCAAATGTAAACGCCGATACGCGCAAACGCCGTGTCAAAACAGGGATAGCCAAGATTGCCCGGCTTGAAATAGAACTTTTCCCAAAAGCCGGGATTGACGTGAGGGATGTGCGTTTTGCGATATTTACCGAGATATTTGCCATCGGCGTCGATCACTGCAGCGGTGTTGTAATAAACGCCCGTCTGCTCTTCTTCGTAGATCGGAACGACGATCACCATGCCGAATTGCTTCGCCACATCCTGCATCAGCTTGACGGTCGGGCCGTCGGGAATGCGTTCGACGGCTTCGTACCAACGCGTCTGCTGTTCGGCACAGAAATACGGCATCGTAAAAACCTCTTGAAAGCAAAGCATCTGAACGCCCTGCTTAGCCGCATCCTCGACCATCGTCATTTGATGGTCGATATTCGCCTTTCTTATTACCTCTATCGGCGAATCGGTCGGTGCCGCGTTATGCGCCTGTATCAGTCCACATTTGATTATTCTTGACATAGATTTAAGACATCCAGTTTACGCCCGCCTCGGGGTTCCATTTGGTTGTTGTTTTCTTTAATTTGGTCCAAAATTCGATCGAACTGCGCCCAGTAATATCGTTGGCCCCGAATCGCGATTCGTTCCAGCCGCCAAACGAAAACGGCTCACGCGGAACTGGTACACCTATGTTAACGCCGATCATTCCTGCACTGGCGTGCTCCATAACGTATCTGGCGAGGCCGCCGCTTTGAGTGAAGACTGCAGCAGCATTGCCATACGGATTTTCGTTTTCGATCTTGATCGCTTCGTCGAGCGTGTCGGTCCGCATGATCGAGATGACCGGGCCAAAGATCTCTTCGGTAGCGACGGACATATCGGGTTTTACATGGTCGATGACCGTTGGACCGACGTATGTTCCGTTTTCACGACCCTCAACGACCGCTCCGCGGCCGTCAACGAGTATCTTTGCCCCGTTACGTTCGGCCTCGGAAATGTAATCTTCGATTCGGGTTTTGGCGGCCTTTGAAATTACCGCACCGAGATTCTTACCGGGAACCACCTTGCGAGCTTCGGTGACGATCTGATCGATGATCGGGTCGACATTACCGACCGCAAGCATCGCTGAGGCAGCCATGCAGCGTTGTCCAGCACAACCAGACATCGAAGCAGTAACATTCGAGGCGGTCATTGATGGATTTGCGTCGGGCAAGACAAAAAGATGATTCTTTGCACCGCCAAGAGCGATGCAGCGTTTCAAATTATGGGTACTTTGCTGGTAAACGAGCTTAGCAACCTTTGTCGAGCCGACGAAACTCACCGCCTCAATATCAGGATGAGCACAGATGCCCTCGACGATCTCTTTACCGCCATTGACGATGTTAAAAACGCCGTCGGGCAGACCGGCTTCCTTTAAAAGCTCGGCCATCCTTTCGCATGACAGCGGCACAAGCTCGGACGGCTTCATTATCATCGTGTTGCCAAGGACAAGGGCGTTCGGCATCGTCCAGTTCGGCACCATCAGCGGAAAATTGAACGGCACGATAGACGCGACCACGCCAACAGGGAAGTGTTCTGTCCTACATTCGACACCGCGACTGACTTCCATTATCTCTCCGGAAATAAGCTGCGGCATCGAACACGCAAATTCCGTCAACTCGATGCTCTTATCGACCTCGGCGCGAGCCTCGTCGATCGTTTTGCCGTTTTCCTCGGAGACTAAAGCTGTGAGTTCGTCAGAATGTTTCTCAAGCAAATACCGATAGCGGAAAAACACCTGAACGCGTTCCTTGATAGGCAATTTACTCCAGCCGTCAAATGCCTTTTTCGCCGAGCGGACTGCTCGTTCTAATTCATCCGAAGTTGACATCGGAACAGTCGATAACAAATTGCCGTCTAACGGCGAAATGACATCCAGATCCTCGGTAGAGACACTGTCGATAAACTCGCCGTTGTAATAATTCTTAACTCTGCTGTACTTCATAAAACTATTTCACCACAAAGATACAAAGGACACGAAGCCGTCTTAGTGTTCTTCGTGTCTTTGTGGCGTATAAATCTAAAACATCAATCGCGCCGCGAACTGGAAATTACGCGGACCGCCGCCGCCGAGGAACGGATTTCCAATGCCCACATCGGGCGTGACCGTTATCGGCAAAAATCCAATACCGCGACCTTGGTCATCAAGCCCATTATAACTCGCATCCGCCGCAAAGCTCGGCAGGAGCGGCGACGAAAAATTGGGATGATTAAGGATGTTAAAGACCTCGGCACGCAATTGCAAATTGACGCGTTCAGTCAGCTTTGTCGTTTTGAAAACCGAGAAATCAACATTTCTGTAACCCGGACCGATCAATGAATTGCGTCCAAGGCTGCCAAAATGATAGCTACCGGGAATGCATGATCCTTCACCGTCCAGTGTGCATGGAACCTTGAATGCTTCGAGATTTAGAAAACGGTCCGGACCACTGGTTCCTGCCCATGGATTACCAATTAGATCGGGTCGCGGAAAGTACTCGCCTGTGCCATTGTAGTCATCAAAAAGGTTTACGTGAAAAGGGCTTCCAGTTCGTAGCGTGACGATCGTATTGAACTGCCAGCCGCCACCGATACGAGGGTGATCTTTTGCAAAATTGGGCAGCTCATAACTGAGCGTTGCTACAAAGCGCTGGCGAATATCAAAATTGGAATTACCACGTTCGCCTTTCGGATTGTAGCTGTTGTCGGGCTGCGTGGCATTTGCCACATAGTCCTGGCCGTCGGAAGCGTCATCAATCGAATGCGACCAAACATAATTGACCTGACCCGAAAAACCATGGAAGCTACGCAGGTTCAGGCTCGTTTGCATGGCGTTGTAATCTGATTCCGAAGTTGTTTCAAGTTGGTTGACATAGAAAAATGTTCCGCCAGACGGAGTAAATGGGCCATTATCAAATGGACGGGCCGTCGACACAGCAGGGTTAACCGGCTGATTTATATCGCGATAGCGAAACAGGTGTCTGCCGCGTGAGCCGACATACCCGACCTGCAAGACGACATTTTTGGTCAATTCCTGCTGCACATTCAGGTTGTAGTTTTGGATCATCGGTGTTACAAGGTCGCGGTCAACGGCGAAAACATCCGAGTCAAGATAATCCGAAAAGATCGGGATGTTGTTCTGGATCTGTGAGACGGTCGAGAACGAGAACAGGATCGGTGCCGGGCCGACAGGATTGTATGCCGGGCCGGGATTGAAAGTGTTGAAGGGAAGTTGGCCTACAAAGAAATCCTGCGAAAACGCATCATAGAACAAGCCCCAGCCGCCGCGAACAACCGTCTTGCTTTTTCCGGTCAGATCCCAAGCAAAACCGAGCCGTGGGCTGAAATTGTTCCAATCCGATTTGTATAGTTTATCGAGGCCGTTAGCTCCCACCATAACGAGGCCGAGCTGCCGGTCGAAATTACTCAGCAAATTGTTTTTCTCGCCGATCACTCCAAAATAATCCCAGCGAACCCCCATATTCAGAGTCAGATTGTGACTTGCGCGCCAATTGTCTTGAAAATAAAAAGTGTGCGAATTTTGGAAGGTCTGCCGCTGAGAATCGCCTTGGGCAGAGCGGCCACCGGACAAATTGCCCTGCAGAAAATCGTCGAGCGTCGCAAAATCGAGCCGCCCGCGATAGCCGGCATCAAAGAATGCATCGACGTCCGTTCGGCGAAATTCGTAGCCCATTTTCGTGTCATGGGCGTTCATCTTCCAAGAAAAATTGTCGATGAAATGAATATTTTTATCGACGCGTGCACGCGGCACCGACAGCGTTGAGCCGATCGACGCGATATTTCCAACAGCATCTTCTCGAATGCGAATGAAGGGTAGTCCGAAATCACGTGCGTTCGTCGTGCCGTTATTTAATCCAATGCTGTGCGGATCGAAAGACTGATCTTCGGGGAAAAAGCCTTCGTCAAAACGGTTGTAGCCAAAACGAGCCTCGTTTACCTTAGTGCTCGAAAAGATCTTCAGGTAAGAGACCGAGACGAGATCGACACGCGTCGGTGTAACTGTGTTATAGCCGGGCAAAATGTTGCCACCAAGGATCGCAAGCGGGAAGGACTGATCGCTGTTGCCATAATAATAACGGCCCGTGATCTGGTTATTTTCGTTGAAAGAATGATCGATCTTGCCGATAAAGCTGTCGATGTCATTCGATGCCTGCGTGGTCGAAAAGAGATTTGGAGCGCCTGAGTCATCGCAAACCGGTACCGGCCTGTTTGGCGTTCCCCACGGATTGCGTGCTAGAAGGCGTCCAATAACCGGATTCAGTGTTATACCACCGATCTTGGGGCCGCCGCCGTTGCAGCCGTTTCCTGCAAGCGTAGCCTGTATCTCACGCGGATCGGGAATTCTCGCGGTCGAATTTAATCCGACGCGTTCACGCTGGCCCTCGTAATTGACAAAGAAAAATGTTTTGTTGCGAACTAACGGGCCACCCAATGAGCCGCCAAACTGATTATTGCGAAGCTGCGTCTGCGGTTCGGAATCTATGTTAAAGAAATTCCTTGCATCGAATTTATTGTTTCTCAGGAATTCAAAAACGGCGCCGTGAAAATCGTTTGTGCCCGATTTGGTCACGATGTTTACCACGGAGCCGGAATTACGTCCGTACTGTGCTTCAAAATTTGAGAGGACGGCGACTTCCTGAATTCCTTCGAGCGGCAGGATCGTTGCCGGAGTGCCAAAAACACCAGCTTCATTGATCGCTGGCAGATTGCGGTAGCCGTCGTTCATATCGGTACCATCGAGCAGATAGTTGTTCGAGCGTCCGCGATTTCCATTTGCACTAAACAGGCCGAACGAACCCGGCGAATCTGTCGCTCCGGAAGGGTCGCCTGCTGCACCAGGTACTAGCACTAAGAATTTCGTAAAGTCTCGTCCGTTTACCGGAAGCTCGGCAACAGCGCGAGCTTGGATCGTACCGCCGATCGTTGTGCTGGTTGTTTGGACTTGTTCGTCGGCCGTGACATCGACGGTTAGAGGGCTAGCTGAACCTGCAAGAAGATCAACATCGATTCTACGCTCGCCAGCAACTTCTACCGGAAATGGGCCACGTTTCCACGTTTGGAAATTAGGATATGAAACTTCAAGAGTGTAATTCCCAACTGGAATCTCAGCGAATGAAAAATTTCCGTCGGAATCGGTCGTTGTAGTTCGTTCGAGGCCCGTACCAACATTCTTTGCGACAACTGTCGCACCTTGCACAACAGCCCCGTTTTGATCGGTCACAGTCCCAAGTATCTTGCCGCGAAAGGACTGTGCGGAACTATTGACAGCGAAAATGACGAGCAAAAAAGACAGAATTGCGAAAAGGTATGATGCACGCCGGGAATTTGAAAACGCAGTGTGTGACATTGGTTTATCTCCTTTACGAAATTGAAATCAAATGAAGTCCTGAACTACTACTCAATGTTAGACGGGCGTTGACATCGCGGCAGTGCTCGCATCAATGCGATATGAACACCGAACGCGACGCCGAATCCAACAAACCACGCATAATCGTATAACGGTCGAAGTATTGGAATTATCAACCCTATCCACGCAAAAAAGCAACCCAAAAGCGTCGCAATTACAGCTCGCCAATTCCAGCCGCCGTAAATGCCCCTATTGCGATAAAGATCGCCGAGATTCAAATTTTTATCGCGAACGAGCCAGTAATCTGCGATCAGCACACCCGCGATCGATCCCAAACCGCCCGAATAGCCAACCAACCAGCCGAAAATATAGCCGCTCGGGTCGGCAAGCAGCTTCCACGGCTGCATCAAAATGCCGATAATTCCTGTAATTAAACCGCCTGTTCGGAACGAGATCAGTTTTGGAAAAGCATTGGCAAAATCGTTTGCTGGCGACACGACATTTGCCGCTATATTGACCGAGAGCGTCGCGACAACGACCGTGAACATCGAGATCGCCACGACGATAGGCTGCGAAAACTGGCCGACGAGCTTTACAGGGTCCCAAGCATCGGCTTTGTTCATATCAGGAAAGACTACGACAGCAGCCGATGTGATCAAAATGCCCATTGCGGCAAAAACTACCATCGTAGTCGGCAGTGCAACCGTCTGTCCGACGGCCTGTTCCTTCTGGCTCTTTCCAAACCGCGTGAAGTCCGGCATGTTGAGCGAAAGCGTCGCCCAAAAACCGATCATTCCTGTCAGGCTTGGGATAAACACGGGCCAGAATTCTCCAAATGTATGAAACTTGCCCGGCTCATGTAATAAGAAACCAATCCCCCCAGCCTGGTACAAGATCCACGCGAGCAGCAAGCCCGTCATAACAAGCACGTACGGTGCGGCCCAGTTCTCAACTATCCTGAGCAGATCCATACCTTTATATATGATCAAAATATTGAGCGCCCAAAACAGCAAAAACGAAAGCCATTCGGTCGGCGTATGACCACCGATCGGCCCGCCAAGCAAAGTCGCCCAGCCCGGAATAAATGCCGCGAAAAATGTCTGCAAAGCCTGTCCGCCGATCCAGGCTTGAATGCCGAACCATCCGCACGCCACAATTGCTCGCATCAACGCCGGCACATTTGATCCGATCGTTCCGTAAGCTGCTCGCGCGAAAACCGGAAAGGGAATTCCGTATTTCGTTCCGGGATGGGAATTGAGCAAGATCGGTGCGAGGACGATGGTGTTGCCGAGTAGGATCGTAAACAACGCCTGCCACCAGTTCATGCCCGCCGAGATCAGCCCCGACGCCATCATATAAGTCGGTATGCAGTGCGCCATCGAGATCCACAGCGCGGCGTAGTTGTACGTCGTCCAGTTGCGTTTCTCGACCGGCACCGGCGCGAGGTCTTCGTTATACAGCGGCGACGTCTCGATGTCTTTTAATGCGTCTTCGTTCAGCTCGACGCGTCCGTCATTGTGTTGGATAGTATCGCTCATTGTTTTTATTTTCCCCGTGGAATTCTTGTGAACGGTTACCGCTAACTGTGATCTTTACCACCCCACCTTTCGAACCAATTCAGCGAACCTTAAGTCGCCACGGAGTGGATTCAGCCAGTCGGGCCAAGCATTAATGAAGATCATCTCACCTTCGCGCCGCTCAATTGCTTTATAGAGCCATTCGAATCCGGCGTCGATCTCGCCAAGACAGACATGGCAATATGCTATACAGACTGCCGGCGAAAGGTTCTTTTCGTACAGATCCATTAATATCTCAAGTGTTTCCCGTGCCTCCCTAAGTTTGCCCAGGTGAGTTTGTATCACGCACAAAGCGGCATAGGCCAGCGGGCGAGGACCCAGCTCAATGGATCTTTTTAGAGCGTCTTCAGCACCGGACTTGTCTCCAAGTCCTAAAAGAGCGGAGCCTTTCAGACGCCAGCTTTCGAATGATACAGGGTCGATCTCAAGACCGGCGTTTGCTGTCGAGAGCGCGTTCTCAAAGTCGTCCGCAAACCACATTCCCCAGCCGGCCATCAAAGAGCCGCTAATGGATAAAGGATCGAGAAGGCGGGCCTTTTTGGCAGTGGCGACAGACCTTTCTTTCTCTCCCATTGCAGCCAGCAATAGTGAGTACCACGCATGGGCAAGAGCATCATTTGGATTTAGCTCGATAGTTTTCTTGTAATCAGCATCAGCTCCGGCGAAGTTCCAATCAACATAACATCTGAGCAACGCGCGGGAACGGTAGGATTCGGCCAGCCCCGGTTCGAGTTCGATCGCTCGGTCCACAGCCTTCCGCTGCCTCTCCACAAGTTCCACGCTGCCGTATCCGCCAACGTACCATTGGATCCCGCAGGCTTCAGCAATTCCTGCATATGCAGGCGCGTAATCAGGCTCTATGGCAAGGGTTTGTTCAAAGTACTCGATCGCCTTAATGCATCCGGGCACATCGAACTTGTTGAACTGAAAGCGCCCCATCAGATAGAGCTGGTATGCGTCAGCGTTGTTTGTATAGCGTTTGACGATCGACTGCCGCTTTTCACCAAAGACTTCCAGCTTTAGGGATTCAACAACCGCAAGTGTGATCTCGTCCTCGATAGCAAAAATATCAGTCAGTTCGCGGTCAAAGCTTTCTGACCATTGCTGGTATCCGGCTTCTGCATCTACGAGTTTTACCGTGATCCGAAGCCGATTCCCCGATTTTCTGACACTACCTTCGAGTACTTTTTGAACTCCCAGCAATCGGCCGATCGTTCCGATACTCGTATTAGTACCTTTGAATGAAAAAGCGGATGTTCGGGCAGCCACCTTAAGATCATCGATCTTTGAGAGAGCGTTAAGCAGTTCCTCGGCTAGGCCATCGCACAAATATTCAATATCCGTGTCAGGACTCATGTTCGTGAACGGTAGAACCGCGATTGAACTTGAATATGAAGCACCGCCAACTGCCGATCGGTTGGCGGCGATCCGGGTATCCACCAATGTGGGCGGATCTAACAAGATCGCAGTAATTGGCTCGTCAGAAACCGCCGGGCCGTAGAGCAACTCGCTGCCGTCATCGAGACAGAAGCTCATAGTGTTGTCATACTGTCGGCCGCACCGCGGGCATCGTTTCATAAATGTCTATTCGGTAAAGCCAACCTTTCGCAGCAACTCCTTAAAGCGCGGATCAGCGCGAAGCGGGTCAAACTTAGTATCAACCTTTAAGAACGGGAGCCAGATCGAGCGCTCGTCGCAGGCTTTTCCAAGCCATTCAAAGGCCTGCTCGTGATCGCCGAGGCCCGCATATACGTGTGCAAAATTAACATACGGTAAGTACTCGCGGCTCGATAGATCGATAAATTTATTGAGAATCTCGTGAGCCTTACTGCTGTTTCCGGATCGCGCGTAAATGTACCCGGCAACCGACAACGCCTGAGGGTCCATCGCTTCGATATGAACCTGCTCGATGGTTGCAATTGCCGAGGTTATGTCACCTTTTTCTACGTACGCTTCTGCAAGAAAGCTGAGAGTGATCGCATAGCTCGGGTATAACTCAAGGACCTCCTGAAACTGTTTGATCGCAGTCTCAGGCTGTCGAGACCAGTGGGAAACGACTCCGACGGCATTTATGTTAGGAGGGGCCAATGGATCCAACTCTCGAGCACGCCGCAGTTCGATCAGGCTCTCGTCAAAGCGCGCCATCAAGGCAAGATACCAGCCATACCACATGTGTACAGAAGCACTACCCGGATTCAGCGAGACGGCGCGTTTAAACTCAACTTCGGCTTCGGAATAGTCCCAGTCGAAGTACATTTTGATGAGAGCCAGCGAGTTGTGAGCCTCGGCGAGGCGGTCATCCAACTCCAACGCTTTGTTCACCGCATCCCTCGCCTTTTGCCTCGCATCACCAGGCGAAAAAGAGAAGAATAAAAGTTCGGTATATGCGTCGGCCAAAGCAGCGTAAACCAATGCGTACTTGGGGTCGATATTGATCGCCCGTTCGAAGTTATCGATGGCCTTTTCAAAATCGGACGGAGTCCATTTGTTGAAATGTGAAAGGCCCCGCAAATAGAATTCGTAGGCTTCGGGGCTTGCGGTTTGACGCTTCAGCAATGCTGCTTTTTCTTTTCCCAGAAGTTTGATCTTCAAGGCATCTACTATCGCAAGTGTGATCTCGTCCTGGATGTCGAAAATGTCTTTCATCTCGCGGTCGTAACGCTCAGACCAAACCTGATAACCGTCAGCGGTATTTACGAGCTGTGCCGTGATGCGCAGACGATCGCCGCTTTTTCTCACGCTGCCCATAAGGATATTCTTAACACCGAGTTTCGAGCCGATCTCGGTGATGTCAACATCTTTGCCCTTGAACGAAAACGCTGATGTCCGAGCTGCGACCTTAAGCTCACCGACCTTGGAAAGCGCGTTCAATAGCTCCTCGGCCAATCCGTCGCAGAAATACTCGTTCTGAGGGTCGGCACTGATATTTGCGAAAGGAACCACTGCGATAGAATTGGTCGAGACAGCCGAAGCAGGTTGTTGATAAGGAGCGGTAACACCCTCACCGTCAATGCGAGGAGACGAAAATATTGCGGTCGCTGGTTCATCGAGGAAATGGTCGTTCGCCGGGCCGTAGAGCAGTTCACTCCCATCGTCGAGACAGAAGCTCATCGTGTTGTCATACTCTCGGCCGCAATGCGGGCATTTTTTCATAAACTTTCAGTATCTACACACCGATCTCAATCCATCTTACCCTGCACGATTTTTCGCACCAGTTCGGCAAAACGAGGGTCGTCGCGGAAATCGTCCCAGATCGAACTTATGGAAAATACGATCGGTCGTGCTGCCCGTTGTGCAACTTCCTTTTCCAGGAAATCAAAGGCCTTGTCCTTTTGGCCGAGCGAGCCGTAGGCGATTGCGAGACTGGAACTGGAGACGTAGCGACGCTCCGACTCCGCCTGCAACTCACCGAGCAGTTTGGCGGCTTCATCACGTTCGCCCGTTCTCATCAATGAATGGATCAGAAGCCCTTTGAGCCACGGATTATCACTTAACGTCAGCCCTTTTCGATACGCTGCGACGGCATCTGCATATTGTCCATTGCCGTGGTAGGCCATCCCCAAATACCAGTATGAAACGAAGAAATTTGGATCAAGCGCGATAACTCTATTGAGTTGTGCTATAGCCTCATCAAATCTCCTCGCTCGTATAAGGCTATTGCCAAGGTCGGCACCGATGATCGGCGAAAGCGGGTCGAGTTCTTCGGCGCGTTTCCCCTCGGCGACAGCTTCGTCGAATCTACCCATAACGCTCAGACATTCGATGCCGTATTGTTGATGAGCGGAAGCGTAGTTCGGGTTCAGTTCGATCGCGCGGCGAAATTCTTTTTCGGCGGCAGGCAGATTCCAGGCGAAGTTGGAATAGTACATGCCGAGTGCGACCCGGGCTTCCGACAGGGAGTCATCAAGTTCAATTGCTCGTAAGGCCGCAGCCTTCGCTTTCGGCATGCAGACAAGCGGAAGCTCGACGTTGTAGTTTGGAAACAGCACATAACTTTCCGCCAGCCCAGAGTAAGCAAGAGCGTAATTTGGGTCCTTCTCGATCGCCTGATTGAAGAACTCGACCGCCTGTCTGAGCGATTCCTCTGTGCGTTTGTTCCAATAGAACCGCCCTTTCAAATAAAGCTGATAGGCTTCGGGGTTGGCGGTGTAGGCCTTTGTAACTTTTGCTTCATCCGTGCCCGAAAGTTTTGCTTTTAACTTGCTCGAAACGTCCCGAGCAACTTCACTTTGCAGCGAAACGAGATCCGACTGTTTGCGGTTGTATTGCTCGCTCCATATGACGCTGTCTTTTTGAGCATCGACGAGCTCCAAACTGAGCGTCATATGGTCACCGCGTTGTGAGACGCGCCCATTTAGGATCGCCTGAACATTCAGTTCATTTGCTATGGTCTTGGAGTCAGTGTCTTTTCCCTTATACCGAAAAACCGTCGAACGCGGTTTCACGTTAAGATTCGGCAGATTCGACAGATTCTTGATAAGCGTCTCTGTCATGCCGTCAGATAGATATTCGACATCAGCATTTCCGCTATCATTTACAAAAGGCATTATAGCAATGGACTCGATCTGTTTTGCCTGAATGGAGTAACGATAGCCAAACCAACCACCGAGCACTATGATCGCTAGTGCCAACGGAGCAAAAAGCAGTCGTTTATCGAAACTCTTTGATCGCGGAATTTCCGCAATGCCCGAAGGTAGAACAGCGGTCTTTTCGGTCACATGTATCTGTGCACGAGTCGCAGCTTCACTTGGCGGAGCGGTTTCATGCAAGATCGCCGTCGCCGGTTCATTCGGTCACATGTATCTGTGCACGAGTCGCAGCTTCACTTGGCGGAGCGGTTTCATGCAAGATCGCCGTCGCCGGTTCATCAGAACTAGACGTTGCCGGACCATAGAGCAACTCGCTGCCGTCGTCGAGACAGAAGCTCATCGTGTTGTCATACTCTCGGCCGCACTGCGGACATTTTTTCATAGCTTTCTATTCCGGCAAGCCCATACGTTTTAGAATATCTTTGAATCGCGGATCGTCACGGATAGATTCAAATGAGAGCCCAAACCGGATACCACCTAACTCACCGCGACGGTTTTGAACGTCTTTTTCCAACCATTCAAATGCCTTGTCTTTTTCACCCAAAGCCGCATATACGCCAGCAATATTCCATCCGGCAACCTCTCTCTTTTCATACCGTTCCTCCAACTCTTTGGCAATACTCAAGGCTTGGCTCCGATTTCCGGCGAGGGCGTATCCAAAACCCAGATTTGCCAGGCCATTACTAGATCTGTTGGTCAGCTCGACCCCTTTTTCGATACTTGCGATCCCTTCGGCCCCGCGTCCGAGCTTTACATATGCGACGCCCAAACCAATATGCCCGGCTGGAAAAGCAGGGTCGAGTTCGACCACCTTGCGGTAATTTTCGGCCATTCCCTCATAGTCTTTCCGGATCCCATAGCTCGCCGCATGATTTGTGCTGATCACGCTCGAAAGCGGGTCAAGTTCATGCGCCCGTTTGATCATCTCAGCGGCCTCGTCGGACCGTCCAAGATATCTAAGCAGAACGCAGTAAAAATGAAATGCCGTCGGGTAATTGGGGTTGAGTTCGATAGCCCGCTTAAATTCGCGTTCGGCATCCGGCCATTGCCACGATTTCACATACACCATTCCGAGTGACGTATGAGCTTCTGCTAACTGGTCGTCCAGGGTCACTGCCCGTGATGCGTATTCTCGTGCTTGCGGTAAGGTCTCGCTCATCGGAGCTCCCGAATATTCGGATAATAGACCATAGCAATCGGCGAGGCCTGAATAAGCAAGTGCAAAATTCGGATCTTTATCAGTCGCTAACTTGAATTGATCGATTGCTTTGTTGAGATTTTCGGTTGTTCGCTTGTTCCAGTAATAACGGCCTTTTAAGTATGCCTGATAGGCCTCGTTGTTGTCGGTGTATTTTTTCGTGATCCCCTTAGCGTCGTCGCCCGATAACTTTAACTGTAGTTTTTGAGTTATCGCGGATGCGATCTCGCGCTGTGTGGCAAGCAGATCAGACATCTTCCTCTCAAATTGCTCGCCCCAAAGTGTTTTCTTATTTTTTACATCGACCAAATCGACGCTGATCGTCAGATTGTCGCCCCGCTGAATCATTCGTCCGGACATAACGGCATCGACGCCGAGTTCAGTGCCGATCTTTTCAGCATCGACATCCTGCCCCTTGTAACGAAAAACAGAACTGCGCGGACTTACCTTAGGCTCGGAAATCTGCGAAAGCCGGTAGATAAGCGATTCGGCCAAACCGTCGGATAGGTAATCCGAATCCGCGTCGCCGCTCTTATTTTGAAACGGCAGAACTGCGATCGAATTGATCTGTTCTGCAACGGCAGGCTTGAAATATCGGTACCCAAAAATACCACCGATAACTATGACGGCCAATACTAAAGGAGCCAATAGCAGTCGTTTATCAAAAACTCTTGTTTTCGGAACGTCAGCAATTCCCGAAGGCAAAACAGCGGTCTTATCTGTCGTGTAAATCTGCGCACGAGTCGGAGCATCATCCGGAGCCGCCGTCGAATGCAAGGTCGCAGTCTTCGGCTCGTCCATTGACGCTGGGCCTTCGAGTAGAGCGTTTCCGTCGTCGAGACAGTAGAGCAAACTGTCATCGTAATAATCTCTTCTGCATTCTGGGCATCGTTTCATAAAAATTCTATAGCTACTTCGCGGCTTCCAAGTTCGTTGAATTATTCAATCGCTCTATTTCCTTGATGAGGAAATCGAAATCGTTGAACGGGCCGCCGCCGGTACGTGACCAATGCACGCGGCCTCGCTTGTCGATCAGGATCGTTGCGTGCAACGCCATCTCTTCGAAATCATCGTAGGCTTTGAAGCGGCGAGCATTTTCATTCTTTGGATCCGAAAGCAAAGGGAAGGGCACTCCCAGCGATTTTGCGGTTTGAGCTAGCGCCGGATCCAGATCAGCGCTTACGGCGAGCACCGTCGTGTTCAGGTCACTAAGTTGTTGATTGCGGCTAATGACTTCTTTTAGTTGCGTGAGGCAGTGCTCACAGTAACCGCCGAGATAAAAGATCAGAAGCACGTTCTTGCCTCGATAGTCTTTGAGCGAAACCGTTTTCCCCTGAGCATCGACAGCATTTAATTCAGGCGCTTCGTATGACTCCCAAATACTCGGCCCAAGTTGTTCAAGTGTCGTCCGTTTGTAGTTGCGCTGCGGCCCCGGCGACACATCTTTTGGCTGAGCCTGCAACCCGACGGCTTTGGCCTGTGCCAGCCATTTTAGTCCGGGCTCGGCGTCAGACCAGACGTATAGAAGTCGGGCATACGCTTCGGTTGCTTTTGCCTTATCGCCGACCGCGTTATAGGCTTCGACCAAGCCTGACAGAGCAAAGCCGTCATTGCGCACGAGAGTTAACGATTTTTCAAATGCCGCGACCGCCAGCGACGGAGTTTTCTGTTCAAGGT
>JBGARA010000074.1:0-21042 GCA_044230475.1 Pyrinomonadaceae bacterium
GTCGTGCGATATCCGCTCGGCTCAAAGTGCGGCAAAGTACCTTGAGTCAATCAGATGCGGTTGATACACAACTCTCCTATCAGTTCAAGGACATCGGCAACTGCATCGTTGTAACATCCAGCGTGATTATCCACCAACGATAATTCATCCACCGCCACCCGCAGCCGTTCGCGGTAGGCGGCTAGTTCGGCGGCGGCGAGACTGTAGCCATACTCAACGGCGGTATGTTCTCTTGGGAGCACAGGGAAACCGTATCTGTCGCCGTAACTCTTAACCGCCAATCGTTTTGCTCTCGACTTCGCCGTCTCATCGGCATCTGTTGGTTTGCTCATTTACTTTGCTCCTGATGTGCTTTTATCCAATTCTGTGCTTCGTGGGCAACTTGCAAATATGCCTCGCTAGGCGTTCCAGTAATCTCTTGCCCTATTCGATACGTAGCCCAAATTTTTGAACGCAAGACCACTGGCAATGCAAACCAGTGTTTTTTACACCCCCACATCGCCGGAGGCACTTGCGTTTCACAGTCAGGCCAATGGCAGTGGTGCTTTCTAGTCTGACCTTGCGACCTCACATAAGACACTTTCTCGTTCGTCATCGCCTTATCGTTCGTCATCGCCTTATCGCTCATTTTGATCTCCTGTCAGTCCGATGTGTTTTATTGCAGACGATTTTCCTTCGATGCGTCTGTTTTCCGCGTCTTTTAATTCCTCAACGGTTAAGAGTCCGACAGCGGAATCAGGACATACGCCCATCGGACACCGGATAGCATCAGCGAGGGCGATTTTTAACGCCGCGACCTCATCCCGTTGTCCTGCGAATTGGACGAGTTTGTTAATCACTATATCCTTACGAATCCAAGTGTGTATTCCGTCAAATTCAGTAGGTAATAAATGAATTGCTGTAATCACCGCCCCCCGCGACAGCTCTGACGCTGGCGGGGCTTTGTGCATACCACCTTCGCACGGCAATAAAATCTTTTGACCGTGAGTGATAACAAGCTCACGCCCCGTGCCGTTGCATCGTTCACAAACCTCACTCTGCTCTGGGGGAGTGCATCGTCGGTCGGGATAACGGAAGTCTGATGTCTCACTCTGCTCTGGCTGTTGGGCGGGTTTGAATTGCTTGCAGTGACAATGCCAGCATCCTTGATAATGTTGCATCTCTGAATGCCCGCACTCGCAAACATCACTCTGCTCTGGCTGTTGGGCGGGATTGGATGGAATATAACGATGTTCCCATTCGCCCGTTCCATCGCAATATGGATGATGCCCTTCGGCTGTAATACCCATACCGTCAGTCCTCGCCCAAGAAAGGCAGGCACACTTCATCGTGTTATCAGCGTCCGTGCTTTCGAGTTGGTCGATGTATTCAATATCACCGTCCTCACGTCGCAATTCATCCAGAAACTCATCAGCGTCCACGCCTTTCCACGTTGCCGTGCTTTCGGCGGTTGCGGGGTCGGGCTGTTGGGGTTTCTCCTGCAATCTAACGCGATCTTGAACACCATCGTAGCCGTGACTAACGAACAGCGCGGGTGTCACGCCATACGCAAGACCGTAATGAGCGGCGGTGACATTTTCCATTGCCTTGATCTGCTCAATCGCTTCGGGATAATTGCAGACTATTTCGAGTAAGATGCTTTTCAGGTCAGGCGGCTCGGCTTTCACGGTAACGGACTCGCCTTTTGCGGCGTCCGTCAGGGCATCCGTTTCTCGCTCACCGTTCTTCGTCAGATTGCCAAACTTATCTTCATCGCCGCGACAGTATTGGCAGATGCCACAATCGCAGTACGGGTCGTGCTTGAAAACGATTGCTCCCGGTGCGTCGGGGTCTAACTGTTGGCGTAATTTAATCATCGCCCCCACTTCCTTTAACTCTTGCTGATCCATCTTGCCTCCTGAGCGAGAGCCTTTAACTCCCGCATTCTTGTTTGAGCCGCTTCAATCTGGGATTGATACCTCGCGTAGCACTCTTGCTGAAACTGTGAGTATTCACCGTTTGAGCCTCTCGGCCGCATGGACTGCTGCCCTTTGCTTGCCGACGCAATAACCGATTCCATACGTGCATATTCACGTTCCATTTTCTTCTGTTCTGGTGTTAGGTTTTTCATAATTTTTACGAGGCTTTTATTGCTCTCATACCTATGCCGGATTAGGAATGTGCTTTGTTCACTTTTTTGCAAAATAAACCCCCCCCTGCTTTTTCAGCGTCCTTTACCGTCACCCGACGCTACGCCGTTGCCGTCATTGTCGAATATCCAAAAGTCTTTTCCGAGATTCGGACGGACACAATAATGGCCGTGCCATTCCTCAAACGCCAACGAGTTCAGCGATGCCACAAACTCGCGCAGGGCGGTTAGTTCGGCGATGGCGTCTTTTGCTGTTTGCACGACTTCGGGATGGAAGCCGCCGTGTTCGCGGTCAGGGCTGTCGGCGATGTATTGCAGTCTTTCGATTAGTTCGTTATTCATCACTTCCTCCTTCGTCTCCTTGCAGGGCGGCATCAGCGGCTTGGAGTTTTGCTGTTGTCAGTGCCGTCTCAATCAATCCACGTCCACCAGCGTCCACAAGTATTCGCCCATTCTTTGGCAAAGCCTCAATCGCATCGCACGTCGCTTTTGTTTCTGGTTTCATTTTGTTTCTCCGGTGTTTAACTCGACCTCTGTCGCCTGAATTCCCAGTATCTGCACTGATCGCATCGAACGACCCCGCGATAGACTGATACTTGCGGATCGCTGATCTCGCGAAAGCCGGAGTTAAAGCAGCCCTGGCATTCGAACTGCCCGTCGTGTGTCCGCAGTTTGCCGGCCGCGAGGCCTGCACGTATCGAGTCCGAAATGGCGATCAATGGCACGAGATTATCCATTCGATTTTTCATTCCCTTGTTGGTTTCTCAACATCTTTTGAAATTCCCGATCATCGATCGGCTGTTGCGGAACGAAGCCGTTCCCGACAGATCGTCCGCCAACCGTGACGCCTGAGCGTTTCTGCTCGACGCGCTCGTCGTAGGCTTTGAGGATCCACTTCGCGACGTTCTGGCGTTTCTCCAGTGGCTCGTCGGCCCATGCGATCTTGTCGGCGATGAGATGCGTCCAGACCGAGAGGTCCTTGACGCGGTCGGCGACGGCCTTTGCAAAATTCGTTCGCACCTTCACCTGAAACTTTTCCTGGTAGATCACGACCGCCGGATGATCGAATGCCGAGTCTTCAAATTTCAAATCAGCGGGCGGGGGCGAGGGCGGTCTTGCCGCCTCTCTCTCTTCTTCTTTATTCTTATCTATTCTTATCTCTTCTATTCTAATGGCATCGTTTAGCATTGCTTGTGCATTGCTTGTAGCATCGGCACGCCCATTTTTACTGGCTTCCGTCGCCCATCGTTTTTCCGCTGCATCGCGGGCTTTTTTAATTTTCTTTTCACTTTTCTCTCGCTGCTCTGCGCGAACGCGTTCGACGACTGTATGGATTACCCTTTTTCGGTTCCCAGGCATGGTTTTAATGTGGGATATTTTGAGCAATCTTTCGGCAATTTTGACGGTGCATTTTTTTCCGATCACGTTCGCGAGTTCTGACGGATCGGCCGGCAAACTTCCCTTGAGCCACGCCTTATCGATCAGCCGCCGATAGGCTCCCTCCTCGGCCAGCGTTAGTCCGTCGATCTCTTCGGACGTGAGAGCTTTTTCCGCATACCACGGAAACCACTCGCCGATGAATATGTCGGGCTTTTCTTTCGCCATCTACGCTGCGATCTCCTTAAACTCCTCATTCGGCCTGTCAAAAAACGCATCGTCAACGGCCTCGGCGATCCAAGCCGGGTCAGGGTCGATCTCTGACTTTTTACAGGCTTTTATGTGCCTTACAAAGTTCTTTTCGATGTCGGCCCGCTGTGCGTCCGAAAGCCTGTTCCAGCGATGCCGAGCCCGCGAAAAATACGGCGTTGTGTAAGCGTTCAAAACTTCGATGATGGTCATATCAAAATAATTTCACCTGTAACTGTTTGCACCGTGCTTCGGCGATGGCGACGTAGTCGGGATTTAGCTCGATGCCGATGTCACCCCGTCGTGCATAGTTTCCTCTGTCTCGCCTTTTTCGCCCGATAGTATTGAGCGAAATAGCCACGCCGGTCGGTTTTTTGGGCGTACCGGCGCTGGCTGTCTTTTCGTTTGTCAGGATTGCTCGCGATCCACTCTTTGAGTTTGTGCAGTGACTGACACTTTGCCGGTGTGTCGCAAAACCAAAGCGTGCAGACCGGGCAAATAAAATCGTCCGGCATCGGCATTATTCGTGATTCGTAAACAGCCCTTGCTGTACGTCCTTGACCGTCTCGCAAGCCTCGGCGATCTTTCTGATCGAGTGCTGCCACATGCCGAATTCCTCGATCTCGCGGGCAAAGCCTTCGAATTCGTGGCCGACGACGACGAACTTGCCGTCTTCGTAATGTGTGTGCTTGAGTTCGTGAAAAAGCAGGGCACATATCGTGCGATAGTTCGCCCGGTTTTCGCGAAGGTGATCGGCCGCGACCCAAACAAAATAATCGACGTTCGCACCCGCATCCGGTGCCGCGAAAAACGCAGCGAGGCCGCTCGGTTTGATACACTTGCCGAGCGTCGCCTGTCCGCAAGTAACGCCGCCGGCTTCCTTCCACAAATAAACGATGTTCGCGTTGTCGAGGTGGCCAAAATCGTTGCGGTATTTTTCGATCAGCGTCTCGGCCACGGTCTTTAGATCCTCCGACTGCAAAAACTGCTTACCTTCGAAATCCGACTTGTCCGGGATCGGGAACATCTCAGCGATCTGTTCCGATCGATTCTTGTTTTTGAAATGATCAGCCGCCTGCGTGATGTCGTCGGTCGTCCCCTCGAATAAAACCTCACCGTCACCATCCCTGAGCGTCACATCGTATTTTTCTGACATAGTTTTCTCCTTAAAATTCCTCTCTCTTCCAACCGCCGCCGTCTTTTTTCGGCTGCTTTCTGACCGCGATAAACTGGATCGGATAAAGGCTCGCGGCGACCTTGATCTTGACGCGGGCATCATCCGTCCAAAAGCCCTTGACCTCATGAGCCTCAAGCACGCCATCGGCACGCATCACCATAAAATCCGGCGTGTAAAATGTATTATCGGCAAGGCGAAACTTCATACCCTCGAAGTGATACCAGGCAATTCTGTCGGCATATTTGAGAGCCTCAAGATCGCGAGCATATTCAGCCTCGGTCTTATTCATCTCGCCCGTTTTCAGGCGTCCCCAGTAGCTTCGTTTTTCCATTGCCGTTTGCGGGCGAAAATCGCAATCGTCAAATTTGCCGTCTTTGAAAACGATCTCAATCCGCGTGATGCCAGTTCCCTGAATCATCAATTTGCCGCCGCCATTCACTCGAAAACTGAATTTTTCGATAATTTCGAGTTTTTCGTCGAAAAGAATTTGCTGCATCTTTCTCCGTGTCCTCTGTGTCTCTGTGGTGAATGATCACCGCTCCCGCATCGCCAACGCCGCCAAACTGCTCAAAAGCCCGCTGCACCATCTCGCCGACCGCCTCGTGCGTTGTCATAAAACCTCGAATGTGACAACACGGCGAGTTTCCGTGCCGTCCTCGTAGACAGTCGGAGCGCCACAATGCAGGCAACGGCCGACGGCCTCAAAAAAGTTGACGCCTAATTCGTCCGGCTCGAATTCGTCCTCGAATCCACAGTTTTCTTTGCATTTCACTTTTTTCATGATTGTTAAATTCCTTTCCTGTAACTCGTCAAAAAATTGCCGTAGATCTTCGAGCGTTTTGTGCCGGCCTGGCGGAGTTTGCCTTGCTTTGCGAGGCGTTGAAAGATGCCGCCGGAAGCCTGCTGCCGCTTTGTCTGCGGGCCGTGGCTTTTCTCGTAGGCAAGCCGCACGTCCTCAGCCGTGAAAGGCTCGTAGGCGACGCTCGCATACGTCAAAATGTATCGCTCATAAGCCGCCTTCCATTCGTCGTGAGCCGCGTCGAGCGTGGCGTCGATGACGGGCTGACGCGGATTTTCGAATGTTATTGTGTGTTCAATTTCCTGCATTAAAATCTTGTGGCCGTGTTCGATAGCTTCGTCAGCGGTCGCCATGCCACGCAGATCAAACATCGACGGCTGTGTGTATTCGCTCATTTGTCTTTCACCTCGATCTCGTCCGGCCAGTCGGCTGACGGTTGTGGCTGAATCACCGCAGGAACCTCTTTGAGCAGTCCCAAACATTCGCACCAATTTTTCCAAGCGTTGTCGTGCATGCGTTTCCAAAATCCCGCCCGTATTCGCTGCCAGATCAGCACAGCGAACAAAACTGCGATGATGCCGATGTAGATCGCGTGAACTACCATGTCCACCCCACGGCGTTGCCGATGACGACGACGGCAACGGTCAAGATCACGGCGGCGGAGAGCACGAGCAAAAGTTTCTCGGTCTCGCTCGCACGTTCGCCGACGCGCAGGCTGCACACTCCGCACAGAGCCTGATCGCCAAACAGCTGCCGCATCCGGCACCGCTTACAAATTTCGATAGTTCTCATTGTTGGCACTCCGATAAATTTCAAAAAAGCGGGCGGAGCCTGTAAAACCGCCCGCGAGGGTTCGACTTTGGAGGAGTCGAGTTTGATTTGCGAGAGCGGGAAAGACAATACGCAAACCAAACCCGCCCTCGCATCTTTTTCCGCCCGATCAGCTACAACTAAACCAGCGGAAAAACTTGTCAAAAATCTGCCGCCGAAGCGTGGCATCGCTCGCCTGTTAAAGCGTGTGAACGTATGGCGAGTTCGGCGGACTTTTTGCGGTTCCCAACCGCTGGTCTTTCACCCACGCAACCTACATCGCCAACAGATCGCCGTGGAGTTTTTGCAAACCCGTGAGGCTCATCTGTGACAGATCTTGTCCTTTCAATACTTTTGCGATCTCGTCCGCGTCTCCGCCGAGTTTTGATGTGAACAGGTCGACGATCGCAATCATCAGGTCGGCGGCCTTGCCTTCGTCCGGGTCAACATCGTGCGGAGTGGGAGCTGCGGTTGATGTTGCGGGTGTTTCGGCGGGTGTTGCGTCTTCTACGATCTCGGCGTCGATGGCGTCTGCATCGGCCGTCTCATTCGGCGGCGTGTTCACTCGCGGATCGTCGGCCATTGCCGAGCGGTCGATCTCCTGCGGTGACTCGGTATCGGTCTCAGCCGTCACGCCGCGAAGTATGTCGGCACAATAACGCCTCGCACCTTGGCGGATGCACGCGGCAAAAAGCATGTCCATCGGATATTTTTTCCAGATGTCTTTGCCCGTCAGTCCGGCTTTTTGAGCGTCGGAGATCGTGTACCTGACCGGCACGCCGAGTTGCTTGAGTTCGTTGTTGATCATCTGGTAAAAAACGACCGAGCAAGCGTCCGTAGTGTGCTCCGTGATCTTGTATTCGTACTTGCCCGAGTCCTTGATCAGCGAAGCGATCAAATTGGCACCGAGCGAGACCTTGCCCTGAAAAAAATGAATTCCTGTCATCGAGACGATCGGCGAAAACCCGAGTTCGTTGCCGGCGATAACTTTCACCATCGCTTGCGCCGCCGTTTTGATGTCCGGAAAGGCACCCGATTCGAGCATGATGCCCGCGAGGTCTTTCAGTTCCCGCATGTTGAGTTTGGCAAGCGAGTTCGTCTCGGGCGGCTTCACGAGCGAAAGGTCGGTGTGTTGCGGTTGTGATCGTTGCATTGCTTGTGTTTGTGACATTGTTTTTCTCCTGTGTTTTTATGAAATTCGGGCTTTCGCAAACCGGTTGACGACCTGATCGCAGTCAAAACAGAGCTTGCCGACCTTTGCGGAAAGCACGCGGCACCGCTGGCAGTAAACGCCCGTTGTAAAGGCAAGGTGCTTGCACATCCGCTTTGAAAAAAAGAACGACTTGCACGAGCACCAGGCGAAATTCTTGAACCGTCGGACCTCGTACCGTTTACTGCCGCTGATGATCACCCACCATCGAATGAGGTTTGTTTCGCCCTGCTCGACGATGCGGATCGGCTCTTTTGACTTGTAAAAAAGCATGTCGCCGCGTTCGAGGTCGGCGTCGGACTGTTCGCGAAGGTCCGCAACGCTGTACCGCCCGAGAACCTCGGCAATGGCATCGTCCGGCGTTTGTTTTTGTGCGAGTGCTGTCATCAGATCACCACCACGATCACGAGCCAGATCAATGCGAGGCAGCCTGTTGCCAGTAATTCCGTTGGCGTCGGTTTTGCGATGTGCCACAAAGCCCTCATGCGGCGTGTTCTTGATTTCGTTGTTTTTGGTTTGATCTCCATTTTGCGTGCAGCTCCTTTCTGCGTTTGTCGTATGCCTTGGCTTTTGCCAGGGCGATCTCTTCGGTCTCGCCGTAAAAATCCTTTGGCCTTACGGCACTTGAAACTTTCTCGTAATGCGTCGCGATGAACCGCGTCTCTGCTTCGAGCGAAACCTTGTTCTCTCACGAACCACTATCGCCATCGTCCCGTTCGGGCCTTTGTGGACGATCGGAAAACGTCATCAATGCACCAACTCCCCTTTGGCTGAGCACGGCGTCCTTGTAACGCTGCAACTGACGTTCGGCCTCGTGTATCTCATAGAGCTGATCGCGAGACAGGCTTGCCGTCGCATTTTGCAACGATGACGTCGGTGATCTCTTTCGAAAGGCTGCCGAAACCGTGATCGATGCACGCAGACGCGGCAGTGTGCGGCCGCAGAACCTCTCGCATCGCACACATCTTTTGCCAATGCTCTTCGCCATCCGCAGGGCTGAGTTTGTCGAGAGCCGCCTGAATTTGCAGGACCGTGAACTGCGGCGACTTTCTTTCGTCATGCGGGTTAAACCACGCCGCGACGACAAACCGGATAAAGCCCGGTCGAGCGTGCAATGCCCTCACGCATACCGTGCGGCACGCTGTCGGACAGTTCTTTTTCGATCTCTTCCTGAGTAAATGTGATGGACATAAGAGAATTGGCTAATTTGCCGTAAAAGTTACGCTTTTTATGTTTTCAAAACCGTGCGAACATCAATCCTGTCGGTCGCCCGCGATCTGATCTTTGACAAACAAATCTCAGTGATCTCGGTGTTCTCTGTGGCTAATTTTCAAAAAAAGGACCGACAAGCCGTTGTCACACATCCCCACCGATCCTTTCCCCTTGAAAAACGGGCACCTAGCCTTTTGCCAAATTCGGCACCCGTCGCTTTTCCGGATTTACCCGCCGGAAACTTGTTTAACTTCCCGCCGTCGCCGGTTCTGCTTCGAGGATCTGTTGAATTTGAGGCGTCTGCTTCAAAAGCCATGAGATCGTATTTGCGACCGAGCGGTCTTCCTTGACCGCGATGTCTGAAATCGCTCCGAACAGGTCAGCGTCGAACCTGACCGAAAAAGTTACTTTGTCGTTTTGTGTTGTGGTATCCATTGGTTTCCGTTGGTTCACTTTGGAACAATCACCATTCTACACACTTGTGAACCAATGTCAACCCTTTTTGTGATTTTTTTTTGATTTTTTTTTCGAGGTGCCGAATGATACGTTCTATGTTGAAGAATGCCGGATTTGTCGAACTTATCATTGTCAACGGTAAAACACAGTGGAAATTTAAGCTGTAAAAAAGATATTTGACAACCCGCACGCTCCAGGCGTATGCTTTGATTCGTCACACACCCTGCCGATCTCTTTCGGTTATCGAGAGAGATCACATGCAAGTAGAAATTATCACAATCGAAAAAGCGGCAGTAAATCATTTGAAACACCCAACAAAATGAGCGATACTTTTACAGACAGGCTGGCGTTACTGACACCCTCTGAGGTCGATGGGGTAGCCTCTTCGAGCCGCAACGAGGGCTTCAAACTGCCCGATCACTTGCTTAACAGCATCTCTGAGATGCACGAGCGTTGGAATAACAGGCTTGAACTTGAACGCACCGACCTCTCCAAAGCATATTTCGAGGGACGTATCGGGGTTTTGGTTAACTTTGAGAGGTTGCCGCTTCCTCTCAGCGGTAATGTTAGGGCGGAAATCGGAAAGGTCGATGTTGAAATCGACAGCACTCTCGGCCTTTGGCAGGTTAACGAGCATCGAAGAAATGGCAACATGCAGGAACATGTGTTTATCTTCCACGTCCAAGTCATGCAGGGCGTAAATAAGATGCCCTTTTCCGTCTTTGAAGAATTCAAGAGCTTTGAAGAAATCAGGCAGATCGCCAGTGGGTGTTTTTATTCCGCCACAAATTCCTTCGTAAGCAGTCCTGTTATCTGCGACAGGCAGTTTGGTGTGTCGGTTTTGTGCTCCACCGTCGAGCCCTCGAAGTTCCCAGTTCGCGTGATCGAGAGCGGTTCGCAAGTTATGGATTACGTCCGAAATGATGAGAGAGAAGTTGACGGGCGGCTCTTCGCCGAAGTTGATATTAGCTGTAATTTGCCCGCTTTCCGCATTTTCGGTAATTCTCACTCCGTGCGGGTTGTTTTGGATAAACAGTCGCAGAAATTCTTCAAAATTTCTGATGTGATGCTCGGCCCACTGAATCTTTAACTTGGCACTGTGGAACATTTGTAACCAGATTTGCTCTTTGCGACCGTTTCTA
Source organism: Pyrinomonadaceae bacterium (assembly GCA_044230475.1). GTDB lineage: Bacteria > Acidobacteriota > Blastocatellia > Pyrinomonadales > Pyrinomonadaceae > OLB17. The sequence goes on from JBGARA010000074.1 coordinate 10,561, forward strand.
TTTTAGTCAACAAATCCTGCATTGTATAATCATGGTATGCCAACTAAAGAAGTAGAATTCAAAAATGATGGACACGAAACTGAGCGGTTTGCCGAGGCTCTGCGTAAGATCGTAAGCGTTCCGAAAGAAGATGTTGACGCTCAAATTGAAAAAGAACGGCTTGAACGTGCAAAACTCAAAGAACAAAAAAGGAAGGCTTAGACCTTCCTTTTCTTTCCTCGTTTCAGTTGCGGTTGATTTGCCTCATATTTGATAGTCGGTCAATTTAGCGTAGGTCAAACGCTTTCCACTAACCGACTGTAACAATGCGACAAACCTTTCTCTGTCCGTAGCGTGTCGCTCATTGTAGCGAAACATTTGTTCCTCGACATACTTCTGTAAGTGAACGGGCGAAACGCTGATATAAGTTCCTTTCAGAGTCCGCTTTAATAGACTCCAAAAATTCTCGATGTTCTGTGTGTGAACATTGTCGCGGACATATTCTCTCGAATGATTAACGCTTGCGTGAACGTATTCCATCCACAGATCGTTGTATTGCATAGCCTGATCGGAATACACCTGCGAGTCCTTTTCTACATTTTCTCGAATGATAGGAATTAGTGTTTTGGCGTGAACACTTTTAACTACTTTGGCTTTCACCTTACCGCCGCGTTGAACCATACCGAAAACCGCGGTCTTATGCCCTGTAACTTGCCGTGTGTAAGGCTTTAAGAATCTTTTACGTTTTGACTGGTGCATATTCTTAGGCAGACCGCCGATGAAACTTTCGTCAACCTCGACCGTTCCGGTCATTTTCTCGATTGTGCCGTTGGTCATAGCTGTCCTGATTCGTTGGAGCATAAACCACGCCGTCCGCTGTGTAACGCCGATGCCTTTACCCAACTCATAGGAACTAATGCCATTTTTACAATTTACCAACTGCCATATTGCGATTAACCACTTATCGAGACTGACCGCGCTTTCCTCGAAAATCGTCCCCATTTTGACCGAAAATTGCTTCCTGCATTTCTTGCACTTGAAAATCTTACGGGAAGCAAGAAAATATGCTCCAGTTTCGCCACAATGCTGACAAACAGGCTCGTTTTCGCCCCAACGCATAAACTTTACTAAGTCGATGCAAACCTGAGGATCGGCAAGGTACTTCGTGATTTCAAGCAATGATTTTGGTAAATTCTCTAACATAGTAAGATAAAGATACCATTAAATTGTGGGTGTGTCAAGTGATTTAATGCCACGAAAGAGGGCATTTCAGATATTACAAGCTCTGCGTCAGGGTGTTTCTGTTGCAGAACTGTCGGCTCGTTTTGGTATTACGAAAAGTGCCGTTTATCAGGAAAGGAATATCGCGGCACGTATTAAAAAGGTGGTCGCCGCAACCAACACGCAACCAACACAAGAAATTGACGGGCTCCCGAATTAACGAAAAGCCCGTCATTATTGGTCGGGACGACTAGATTTGAACTAGCGACCTCTCGCACCCCAAGCGAGCAACCTTTTATTGCACGGTGATTTATGGCGTGTTATGGCGTTCATTTTATGGCTAATTTCTTGCCCTAAAATAACGCTGACACGGGACGCAATGAAAAGTCTGCAACCAACTTGAAACCATGATTTACGCAAATAAAAACGGGCGAGAATACCCGCCCGTTTACTCCAATTTTCAGCAAGCCGCGATAACCAATGTGGCTCCTATTATTGGATTTTCGCCTTTCGGCGAACTTGTCAAAGCATTGCTCGTAACGTCTGGCGTCCGATCGAGACCCGCGAACGGATCGTGCTTCGGTCTTTTTGCAGTATTTCCTTCATTTCTACGCTGCTGAATCCGCATACATCAGCCAGGAATACCGCCGTTTTCTGTTTGGTTGAAAGTGCTCCCATTGCTTCCGCCAATGCCAGTTTTATATCAAGCGGCGTGTCGTCGCTCTGTAATGTTCTGCCCCATTGCTGGGTCTCGTCATCGAGCGAAAACATCGTGACTTTGCTATCTTTTTTCCAATAGGCCCAGATGCGAAATTTCGCCAATGAGTATAGCCACGTTGAGATCTTCGCGTCGCCTCGAAAGCTGTCGTAAAGACCGTATGCCGCAAGAAAAGTATCTTGCGTTAAGTCTTCCGCGTCCTCGTGATTGTTCAATTTCCGATAGCACAGCTTAAAAATTCGCTCGCGGTTTTCGTTGTAAACCACATCAAAAGTCATTTACTTCATCTCTCGAAAACAAGATCACTGATCTGCTCCGGTGTCAGTCCAAAGAACACGAGCGTTTGAGCAAACGTGCCTTCTCTCAGCTTTCGCCGTCCGGTGTCGATGTCACACGGCCTCCGCTTTGTGCAAGGCTGTCGTGGGCCGCCCTGCGGCGAAAAATAGAGCGGTGTCGGTGCAGTAAAAGGCGTTGCCGTGCCGGTTGGCGTTGGAAATGTACGATTTCCGCGTACAGTTGAATTTGCCGCCAAGCCGGTAGCAAATAGAGCGATCGCGAATAGTGAAAAAAGTTTCATGGTTTAGGTCTCCGTTGCGCCGACGCTGATGCCGACGAGGTTCTTTTGCTGATCGATGCCGACGACGTAGATGTGCAGGTTGAAATGCTCGTCGTCGAGCGGCCCCATGCGAAAAACGATGCGTGTCGTCAGCAAGGCCGCCATCGCCCTGTGCAGCGATGCGTAGCGTTTCGCCTGCGGCTGCACGTTCGGATTGCTGTTGTGCAACATGAACGAATCAAAGTCCTGTGTGCCAACGCACGCACGTCCGGTGAGCGATGTCATGACCGAGCAATCGAGCGGATCGACGCGTCTCGCCTCGGGCACGAACATCTGCCAAACGTCGTCAGATTCGGACCTGAAATTGAGATTTTCGATCAGCAGTTTGATCTGCGTTACTGCGGAAAGTGCCGGTGCTCTCATGCCTTTGCCTCCTTTGCCTCCTTAGCTTTTTCTGCGGGCGGCGATGCGTTCGCCGCTGTGACGGACGTTCATTTGCGGAAGGTTCCGCCGATACAATCCCGCCAAAAATCAATTCATCTGCGTTATGATCATTGTCGCACCTGCTAAGATTGTTGTGTCGGACGCATCGGCGATGTATTGAGCGCCTTGAAGTAGAAAGGTTCCGGCATCTACCGCGTCTGTGCCTATTTCTATCGAGCCTATAAACTGGAAGACGCTATCAGCCCCATTTACCGTACCATGCGGGTCAAACGCGGTAGCGAGGTCAACAATCCGCAGTGTTTCACCATTGGCATAATCCATACGAGCCATCCACTCGCCCTGAACCGCTACGACATTAGCTGTGCCGCCGAAGTTTAGTTGTAAAGCCCTTGATGCGTTCGTTGATAGAAGATTAAGCTCGACCTTGTAAATACCGCCCGATACCACGTTGCCGCCAAAGGGCGTATCATCAGTACCGAACACGACATCTGCAAGCGTGTCCTCGTCGTTATAAACGACATCCTCAGTAAGATACGACCGCTGCACCCTAGCCGTGAAATACGTCAAGTCGTTCCAATAGCCGGGACCGAGTTTGATACCTCGCCCCTCGTCAGATTCCTCGCCGAACTCAAACTCAGCGAGGTACGGATTCTCTGACACCCACAACGCGGTCGGCAGTGGTGCGTGAAATTTTGCGTAAAAATTAGACATAGTTTTCTCCTAGGGATAGACGAGGATTTGGACTGGAAAAGCATTGAGCACCAGATCGGCAGGTTATATTAACAGCCGCAAGAATCACCGTGTTTGCTCAACACATAACATTGTCGTTGGTGTTTGCTGCCGCGTTTTGCCACTACCGAGGTAGCCACTCATTAAGGGATCCCGTTACAAATGTTGAATTAGGGAAGGCGCCCCGCCAAAGTTCCGACGTACAGCTTCCGGCACCGCATCCCTTGTCAGACAACGTTGCCGCCTAGCGTATTCTCAAACACCGTCGCAACAGGTGCGGACGTTCCGCTCTGCGTCACAACGCTCGATAGACCTTGACGCCTGATTGACCAAGATACGGCAAATCATTCCAATGCCGGCCCCACCTTGACGCCTTTGATTCGTCTGATTCCTGCAAAAACTCAAACTGCGGCACATACGGATTATCCGCGACGAGTTCCGCCCGTGTCAGCGGTGCGCCAAATGTTGCTTGATAGTTGTCACTCATAATTCTCCTTAATAACCAATAAATAAAATTAAACAGTTTTCTCATCCTTCACCTCGTCTTGAACGTCAACTTCCATTTGCTGACACTGAGACAGTCCGAGCAATAGAGCGTTGACCTGTTTAAACGGCTGCTCTTCGAGAAAATTAACAATGGCCTGAGCCAGTTCCAGATTTACTAATACGCCTGTTTGTTTTGTCATATATTTTTATGATCCTACTACCCACACTCTAAGCGTCAGATGCCAAGTGATGTTGTTATTTGTCGCTCCCGTGACTCTGACGCGAACATTGTTTGTTGCCGTCGTAAATGTCGCATCCCAGGTGCCGGACTGGTATCTGCCGTATAATCTGCGTTTTGTTCCCAAAACAAGCTTCCGCAATCGTCGAAGTACCGATCTTTGTTGCCCCTAAGAATTCAGCCCGCTGCGTCATCCACTGTTCCCGCCGAGCCTCCGGTTTGACGAGCCGTAACTGCATCGCTAAACATAAGACCGCTCCCCGACGGTAACGGCATCAAATGTAACGTGGTCTGCGTGGCATTGGTCGTGGTCACGCGGTTTTGAAATACTGACTTTGAGGCATCATATGTCGACACGAAATCTTTCGACCGTATCTCGACAAATGGCTCAATGATGCGCAACCGAGCAGTCGGATCCGTTGCACCGCTGCCGATGCCCACCTTGCCGACGTGATACGATGGCACGTCGGGAAGGAAATATATGCCGTATTTTGTTGTTCCTGTGATTCCTGTAGATAAAGTTGCGTCGGCATAGATCAAATAGGTGTTCGTGATCGCTCCACTGCCGCCGTAGCCTTCAAACGCAATGCCCTTAAAATTCGGGATCGTGTTGCCATTGTTTAATATCGAAATCCGCAGAGCATTCACCGCAGTCATCGTCGCAGATGGATTATTCTGGATCCTCGTATAAGTGCCGTAGAAATTCGTAACCGTTCCGGCGTTTATCAGTTCTTGTTTCAGTCCTGAAAACGTGGTGACAGTGCCGTTGATCGTCGTGCCGAACAGGACAGCACCGGCTTCAAATGCAGTCTTTCCGGCATCTACGGTCAATCGGCCATAAAGCCCGTATGCCGTCTCACAGTTCCCCGCGACGTTTGCCAGCCCCATGACACCGTATGCCACGCCGTTTCCGCCGCTTCTGTTCACGCCCTGCCAGGCCTCGCCTCTGACACCGTAAAAGCCGTTATTGGCTGGATTTGTGTTGTTCAAATAAGCATCGACNATTCGCCCGCACGTCGCGAACCGTCTGTTCGCCGATAAAGCCGCGTCGCTCGTTCGCACCGCGAACCAGCACATCGCCCGGACGCATCGACGTGATCTTGTCCCGCAGGCTGTTGATCGACCTGTTCAGCAACGCGTACATGTGATTGTTCGTTCCCGACCTGTAAGCACCCTCGGAAACCCGCGAGTAAGTCGGCGGTTCGCTGCCGTAACCGCTGCTCGATCCGCTCGATCTGCCTGACCCGCCGCCGCTGGAACTTCCGCCGCCGCCGACCGCTCGGCCCGCAAGCCCGAGTCCGACGCCTGCAGCTCCTGCGATGATTGCTGTTTTGAAATAAATTCCCGACGCAGCCTTGTGCATTGCGGCCGCATAAAAGTCGTAACGTGCCGCTGCTGCTGCTGCCTCGGCAAGCTCGAAAATACCTTTGAAAAGAGATTCCGTTGCGATGTGCAGAGCCGACGACGCGAGCATCTGCAAAGCGGCTTTTGCGGAAAACTCGCCAGTGACAAGCCACTGAGCACCAAGGTCGGCAAGTCCTGAGACCATCGAACCGATCGCTTGTCCGGCAAAATCCGAAACATCCGCATAGACCTTCTTGATAAAGTCGGCCTGTGACAAGATCTGATCTTGCTCTCCAAAGATTGAAGGAAGGCTAACTCCCGCACCATGTCCAATACCTGCCCCCAGTCCACCGCCACCCATGACACTTCCGGCCTCGCTGTTCTTTCTGCGAATAGCCGCCCGTTCAGCCGCTGCGCGATCTTCTTCAGCATCGGCAAGGTCTTGCATGTCATGCAGATGTTTTTGAAATTCTGCCCAGTGCTTTCTTCGTTCGTCGTGAAGGTCTTTTTCTTTTTTCTTTATTTCATCGAGATTCTTTTTGTCTTTTTCCTGTCCTTCAAGAACGTCTTTTGTGCGTTTATTCTGTTCGGTGCGAAGTTCGACCTCAATGACTTTGAGGCGTTGAAGAGCCGCCGTTCGTTCTTCATCGTTTAACTGAATTTTTTGATTGTTGAGCAGCTTTTCATTGATCAGATTCTTTTCATCAATCAAGGCCTCGGTGCGAATCTGGTGAATGTCTGCAGCATACTGTTCCTCTGACCGTTTGCCTTGAGCAAGTAAAAGGTCTAATCCTGACCGTCGCTCATCGTAACCCGCTCGATAGATTTCGAGGGTATCTTGCATCTCCTTAGTTGCAGACTGAACGGCCCTGCGACGGTCACGCTCGGCATCCTGTTCGGTGGTATCTTTCTTAACGCTCTTTGCTTTCTTTCCCGCCTTATGTGAAAAGTCAAAAACAGATCCGCCATACGGCATTTCCTTAAACAAAGTAGATTCGCCGCTATCAACAGTCGGAGCGGCCTTGTCTTTGGGGCTGATGTAAGGCCCGTAAACTTCTGTGTTTTGCTTCGGAAATACGTGATCGTAGGCCTCTCCAATAGCATTTAGATACCAAAGGACTGGCGAAAGTGCGAGCACCATGCCGTGCGATGCGATCGTGAGTGCCGTTGACCTGTCAATGAAATGTGTAAGCCCAACGGTTGACGCGTCAGTCGCGATTTTCATGGCGTCAAAGACGAGTGTCACACCTGTGACTGTATGGCTCACTGCGTCGCCCCAAGCGGTCCATGTATCTTTGTTTTCGGCCAGAAAATCACTAATGTCTTTCAGGGCATCTGTGATTTGTGGTGCATACGCAAGGGCGAATTTTTCAACTCCCACCTTGACCTGCCCTGTAACCTGCTCGAATGTGTCGCCAAATTCATCAGCAGCACGAATATCTTTTTCGGACAAGGTTAATCCAAGCCTTTCTGCTTCTGCTGTTGCCTTCGCGAGATCGCCGGACATCTGGTCTATGACTGGCAGAATCGCTCCCGTTCGATCTCTAAACAGATCCTTGGCTGCCGCTGCTTTTAGATCAGCCGTCTCCATGTCAGAGATTGCTTTGATCGCCTGTTCGAGAGCACCCTTCGTATCGGTCGCCGTAATGCCGTATTTCTCTAGCGTTGCTGCAGCTTTTTCGTTGCCAGTATTCGCCTGGCCGAGAAGTACGTTGAATTTACCAACAGATCCGGTAACGTCTTCGAATGATGATCCCGCTGAATCTGCGGTGATTTTTAATGCTGATAATGTTGCCGCGGAAAGGTCCGTTTTCTTTTGGGCGTCAAAGATTGCTGAACCGGCATCTGATGCGGATTTCGCAATCTGAAAGAAAGTTGCGGCCACGCCTGCCCCTGCGGCCGTGAATCCTGCTGCGGCACCTGTCGCGAGTCCGAGCGGTCCCGGTATCGCTCCGGCTGCACCTGCGAATGACGTCAACTGCGACGTTGCGCCAGTCAGGCGGTCGCCCGTAAAAATGCCCGCAAGATTCGACGCAGTGCTCGCGACTCCTTTGAAGTTTTTTTGAAAATCAGCGCTTGAGCTGCCGAGATGTGAGACGGCCTTTTCTACGCCCTGGATCTCCGCCTTGGCCTTGCTGCCGCTGGCGGTGATTTCTATGTTAAGCTTCGCGTCTTTTGATGCCATCTATTTGACCTCTCGAATGTTGTCGAGCGCGTATTGAACTTCTCGATGCACGTTGTCGGCGAGCTGTTCTTTGATTACTTTCTGAGCCGGAGCATAAAACTCGTCCTTTGGTTTGATCGAAATATCTTTGTCGAGAATGTACATCGCGACCGATCCTTCCCGGCCTGGCCCGAACCGAACCATCAACAGCAACGTGCCTTTTTTTGTGCGAATCACGTATTTGTTTTTGAGATTTTCAGGCCACAGTTTTTTGATCAGAACTTTTGTTGAGCCGACGGGCCTCAGAACATTCGTCGGGCGTGCAATATAAGTCTCACCCTCGTATTCGTAATGAAATACACGGCGATTCGATGTGTCGGCATCGATCTGCCCGCCGATCTTTTGCTTGATCAGCCATCCGGCGTTACTGTGAACGTCAGCAGTCAGATCATTTGGTTTTGCGGTCTTCACCCGAATGCCGAATTTGTTGTAGTTGATCTGCTTCATCACGGCGGCCGCTGAGAAATTCCCTTTGACGTTGAGCTTAAAATCGATCATTTATCTGTGTTTCATTTCGCGTTCGCGTTCCTCGTTTATTCGTTGACGGTCGAGCGATTCTGCGTCCATCACCACGACTGTTCGCTTAAACCAAAAGTCGCTCATCTCTCTTTCAATCGTGTCCGGTAATTGGCCGAACTTTTCGGCCATCGCAATGATCAGGCCGTCCGTTGGGATAAAGTGTTCGTTCGGCTGGAACTTCGCTTTCTTTCTTTCGCCGTCTCGCCACGCCCGGGCTAGCTCGACGGCCGTGATTTTCCCGAGACGTCCTCGTCAATGGCTCTTTTTATTGCTTCGAGATTTTCAACGTCGATAAGATCCAAATTGTCAGCGGTGATTTTGAATTCCTTGCCATTGGCATCTGTAAGGTCAGGTAACGAATGCAATCGTTCCGACAATGTCTCTGAAAGCCATATGATTGCGTCCGGGTTTTGCTTGGCTTTTTCTTCTACCCGGGCTTGATGGTCTTTGAGTTCTTTGATCTTGAAGGAATAATAAAGAACGCGGATATTTTGTTTCGTCCCGTCCTGCTGAAACGGCGCTGTGCATTCCCTGATACTGCGTTTTGTAGCGTTGATTTTAATTGACATTTGGTTCTCCTTTGAATTTTGGCTATTATGCCGATATGAAAAAATCTATATTTCTGTTGTTTCTCATCGCGTTATTTGTTACTTCGTCATTTGCTTCTCATTTGATTTATAAAGGGACGCTGGTGAGGAAAGATCTCTATGACTATGCCCCGTCCGAGTCCATTGCCATTCCGGCAAATTTCAGCCAGATTCGTGTTGTTATTGTCAGAACGACCGAGCCGCTTGCTCGTCCTTCGTCTGGGCGCCCTGGCTTTGCTGCTTCGGTTGATGCTGATTTCGAGTCTGCTCATTTTCTTTTAGCTACCGCATCCACTGACTACGCAAGTACGTCTTTTTTGATTGACACGCCACCACCGTCGATTACCGTCACCCCGAAAAATCAGATCGGCACGTTTGCGATATTTGTATGGGGCAGTGAATAAAAAAAAGACGAGACCTAACGGCTCGCCTTTTCTTAGTTAGTCTCTTCATATTTTTATGGCGGTGTTCGATTATTCCGCCTGTTTTGCACTTGTTCTGCCTTCGACGCCCAGCGAACGTTGCCGGGCTCGCCCTCGAAGCTCTCGAATTTCGATTGTCAAATAACAAGAATCAAAACTAAGTAAGAATTTTTATGTCGCCCATCATCCCAAATGTCGCGGTGCTCGATTTCGTCGTGTCCTTGAGAGCCTCGAATTCGATCTCGAACTGCGTGGGCTCGTTGCCGCTTGCCAAAAGCTGCAAAGCCTTGGTCGGCATGATCTGGACTTTGTAGAGGTCCATCGTGACGCTGTTGTCACCGTCTGCGACGTTGATGCCCTTGAACCTGAGCCATTTCTCGCCCTTGCGTTCATTGAGCAGCCCGACGCCCGTTCCTGCACCGGATGTGCCTGTGATCTTGAACGGCTGCGTGTACGAGCCGAGATTTTTGATCTTGACCATGCCGGCGGCCAGGTCGATGTCATAATCGGTTCCGTTGACGAGTGTCGCGGGCGAACCTGCCGAGTCCTTGATGAACGTCAGCGTGATGTCGCGATAGTCGCCGGGGATCTTGACCCAGTCGTTGACCGCAAGTCCCGAGCCTAGCGAAACGGCCGTGATCGTGCCCGCACCGACGGCGGCCTTCGCACCGAACAAAAACTGCTTGAGCAGGTCGGCGGTCGCGGTCGAAACCTTGAGCGTGCCGGTGATCGATTCTGCGACGGTGACGTCGAGGTCCTTGACCCGCATCGACGCACGCCTGGAAATGTGCGAAACTTTCTCGCCCGAGATCGCGAGCGTGAGTTCGTCAACCTCTGGAATGCTGACAAAGGTCGCGACCGAGCCGTCTGCGGCTCTGTCGCCCATCCAAACTTCGCCGTGCAGGTAGAGATAATCTGTATCTGACTGTGCCATGATTTTTTATGTCCTCGTTTATTTCTTGTCTGCTTTTTCCGCAGCCTTTTCGTCAGCGGTCAGCGGTTCGCTGGTCGGTAT
>JBGARA010000075.1:0-19138 GCA_044230475.1 Pyrinomonadaceae bacterium
GGCCAAAGATGCAAGCGCATTTTAGTTTGAAGGCCACAGACTTTAGACTAAAACGCATGGACTGGAAAATATTTGGAACGGCTTTTATTACACTATTTCTTGCAGAGCTAGGCGACAAGACGCAGCTTGCGGTCATTACAATGACGGCGAGCACGGAATCAAAAATATCTGTATTTTTAGGCGCGAGCCTCGCTTTAATAACGGTTACCCTGCTCGGCGTGTTGCTTGGCGGTGTTTTGAGCCAGTATGTGCCAACCGAGTGGCTTCAGCGCATCGTAGCCGCCGCGTTTATCGTGATCGGTGTACTGATGCTGCTCGGTAAACTGTGAAGAAAATAAAAAAAGGCGGCCCGAAAGCCGCCTTTGAGTGGTTTTAGATCACCATTTTACCAACCGACAAAATTTATATCGGTCAGGTTGTCAGAGACATTTATTACCTGCGGACTAAATGTGTAGTGCCGCGAATCGACACTTATAACATAAGTTCCGCCCGCCGGAATGTCATCCAGACGATAGTATCCGAATGAGCCGGTCTTGACTGTTCGAGTGAAGCCATCGCCATCGGTTATGATGACCGTTGCATTTACCAATCCCTGACCAGTTTCAACCTGGACACGTCCCGAAACCGAAACGCCTGCGGCCGTGGTCGTACAAGCCGTACCGAATATCGTGTCGATACGCACTCCCTGATCGCCAGCAGCAACATTGCCGCTGTCGGATGCAACCAGCCATCTCATCTTGACCAACTGGCCATTGGCTGCCGCAGGTAGATTTACGGTCGTCGTGATATAAGCCGGGACGGCTGTTGTTCCACCTGAGAGTCCGCTCCAAGCCGCTCGGCCTGCAATCGGGCTACCGGTGCCGCCGCTAATGGTCTTGTTGTAACCACCGGTGACAAAGTTGCCGCCTGCTGCCACTATATCCTGGAACGCGGATCCGTTAATACTAATCTCCAGAACCATACCGTCAAATCCTACCTGCGAACCTACGCCCGCATCCTCAAAGTTAAAGGCATTTCGGAACGTCATCTGCATGCTGGTCGGCGAGACAGAATAAACCGGACTGAGCATTTCGGTTGTGCCCGCTGTCGTTGCGGCTCCTGCGTATGCGTCAACAGTCGGTGTATCTGGGTTGACAGTCGAGGTAACCCATCGAACGTGCCCGCTGCTCGCAACCGATATCCAGCCGGCAGGCAGCGAAGGTACAGATGCACTATCAAAGGTCTGCTGACATCCGGCGGGTGTTGCCGTCGCCGTCGCGGTTGCCGTGTTGGTGGCTGTCGGTGTGTTGGTCACCGTTGGGGTGTTGGTTGGCGTGTTCGTCACCGTCGGCGTATTCGTTGGCGTATTGGTCGCTGTAAATGTCGGCGTTGGTGTAAACGTGTTAGTTGCCGTTGGCGTCGGCGTAAACGTCGCCGTATTTGTAGCAGTTGGCGTTGAAGTGTTCGTAGCCGTCGGCGTCGGAGTAAACGTCGCGGTATTCGTAGCCGTAGGCGTTGAAGTGTTCGTAGCCGTCGGTGTGAACGTGTTTGTTGCCGTCGGCGTCGGAGTAAACGTCGCCGTGTTCGTTGCCGTTGGCGTATCTGTCGGCGTGAATGTTGCCGTCGACGTTGCTGTCGGCGTCGAGGTATTCGTTGCCGTCGGCGTCGGTGTATCCGTAGCCGTGTTCGTTGCCGTCGGAGTGAATGTCTCCGTAGCGGTCGGCGTCGGAGTATCGGTTGCCGTATTTGTCGCAGTCGGAGTAAATGTCTCCGTTGCTGTCGGCGTTGGTGTATCCGTAGCCGTGTTCGTCGCAGTCGGAGTGAATGTCTCCGTAGCGGTCGGCGTCGGAGTATCCGTAGCCGTGTTGGTTGCAGTCGGAGTGAATGTCTCCGTAGCGGTCGGTGTCGGTGTATCCGTTGCCGTGTTCGTCGCAGTCGGAGTGAATGTCTCCGTAGCTGTCGGTGTCGGTGTATCCGTTGCTGTGTTAGTTGCCGTTGGCGTGAACGTATTCGTTGCCGTCGGGGTTGGAGTATCCGTAGCGGTCGGCGTATCCGTAGCAGTGTTGGTCGCGGTCGGGGTATCCGTTGGTGTTGCCGGCGGGAGAGTAACGCGTCCGTTCGTCAGGCATGTGGTCGGGTCCCCTTCGTTGAACTGGAAGCCAAAGTGGAAATTGGATGTTGGATCAACGTAATTCTCAAATACGAGCGTCGTCGTCTGGCCGGGAGTGCCAACAACATTGAATCGCAAATACAGTAAAGTTCCCGATCCGCTGAGTGACGCACCCTGGAAGGCCGAGACTATCAGATGCCCCGGATTAGCCGCGTTAGCCGTAATTGTCATTCCGCTGCTCAACGTGCCGACGTTGTCGGTTGCAGGCGAAGCGGGTGTCAGTACGGTCGGGTCAAATGTAACTTGAGCGTCGTACGAGATCGCTCCGGCACCTGTCAGATCGCCGACGGTGATCGGGATGATGATCAAGCCGGGAGTTGCGGTTACGTCAGGAAGCGCCACGGTTACACAAGCAGGCGTCGGTGTGCTGGTAGCGGTGTTCGTTGCCGTTGGAGTATCCGTTGCAGTATTAGTTGCCGTCGGCGTAAATGTCTCCGTAGCGGTCGGGGTCGGAGTATCCGTCGGCGTATCGGTGGCCGTTGGCGTAAATGTCTCCGTAGCGGTCGGCGTCGGAGTATCCGTCGCTGTGTTCGTTGCAGTCGGCGTGAATGTTTCAGTCGCTGTTGCGGTCGGTGTATCGGTCGGAGTATCCGTCGCCGTCGGCGTGAATGTTTCAGTCGCTGTTGCGGTCGGTGTATCGGTCGGAGTATCCGTCGCTGTCGGCGTAAATGTTTCAGTTGCCGTCGCAGTTGGTGTGTCAGTCGGAGTATCCGTCGCTGTCGGCGTGAATGTTTCCGTAGCCGTTGCGGTCGGTGTATCGGTCGGTGTATCCGTCGGCGTCGGTGTGAATGTCTCCGTAGCCGTGGCTGTTGGCGTATCGGTTGGAGTATCTGTTGCCGTTGGAGTAAATGTCTCTGTCGCTGTAGGTGTCGGAGTATCCGTAGCTGTATTTGTCGGCGTAGGTGTGTCTGTAGGCGTTGGCGGCGGTAGTGTCACACTTCCGTTTGTGATACAGGCTGACGGGTCGCCTTCGTTGTACCTGAAGCCATAGTGGAAATTAGAGAACGGATCCACGTAATCAACAAGATCAATCGGTGTCGACTGGCCGGGAGCTCCGATCACATTAAATCTCAAATTCAATAAGGTTCCGGATCCGCTGAGATCTGACGCCTGGAAGGCAGAGATGATCAAATGGCCAGGGTTAGCAGTGTTGGCAGTAATTGACATTGCGCTGCTTATGGTTCCGGCATTATCAAAAGCGGGCGAAGCAGGTGCGAGTACCGCAGGATCAAAGGTTATCTGTGCGTCATACGAGATCACGCCTCTACCCGTCAGATCATCTACAGTGATCGGGATGATAACGAGTCCTGGAGTTGCAGTAATGTCCGGAAGTGACACGGCTGCACACGCACTCGTCGGCGTCGCAGTGGCCGTAGCCGTATTTGTAGCTGTCGCCGTCGGCGTGAATGTCTCAGTGGCGGTCGCAGTCGGAGTATCCGTTGGCGTATCCGTGGCTGTCGGAGTGAACGTTTCTGTTGCAGTCGCAGTTGGGGTATCGGTCGGAGTATCCGTCGCTGTCGGCGTGAATGTCTCCGTTGCAGTCGCAGTTGGCGTATAGGTCGGAGTATCCGTCGCAGTCGGCGTAAATGTTTCCGTAGCCGTAGCTGTTGGCGTATCGGTCGGAGTGTCCGTAGCGGTCGGCGTAAACGTTTCCGTCGCAGTCGCCGTTGGCGTATCGGTCGGAGTATCTGTTGCCGTCGGCGTGAATGTCTCGGTAGCCGTCGCCGTTGGAGTGTCTGTCGGAGTATCCGTCGCAGTCGGCGTGAATGTCTCAGTCGCTGTCGGCGTCGGCGTATCGGTTGGCGTATCAGTTGCCGTCGGCGTAAACGTCTCTGTTGCCGTTGCTGTTGGCGTATCGGTTGGCGTATCAGTTGCAGTCGGCGTAAACGTCTCTGTTGCCGTCGCGGTCGGCGTATCAGTCGGAGTATCGGTTGCCGTCGGAGTAAATGTCTCTGTTGCCGTTGCTGTCGGCGTATCGGTCGGAGTATCTGTTGCCGTAGGCGTGAATGTCTCCGTAGCCGTAGCTGTTGGTGTATCGGTCGGTGTATCCGTTGCAGTCGGGGTGAACGTCTCCGTAGCCGTGGCTGTTGGTGTATCGGTCGGTGTATCCGTTGCAGTCGGGGTGAACGTCTCCGTAGCCGTGGCTGTTGGAGTGTCTGTCGGAGTATCCGTCGCAGTCGGCGTGAATGTCTCAGTCGCTGTCGGCGTCGGCGTATCGGTTGGAGTATCCGTTGCCGTCGGTGTGAACGTCTCCGTAGCCGTTGCTGTTGGCGTATCGGTTGGCGTATCAGTTGCCGTTGGCGTGAATGTCTCAGTCGCGGTCGGCGTCGGCGTATCCGTAGCTGTATTTGTCGCAGTCGGAGTAAATGTCTCTGTCGCAGTTGGCGTCGGTGTGTCGGTGGCCGTGTTTGTCGCAGTCGAAGTCGGTGTATCCGTCGCCGTCGGGGTGAATGTTTCCGTAGCCGTAGCGGTTGGTGTGTCCGTCGGAGTGTCAGTTGCGGTCGGAGTAAATGTAGGAGTATTTGTCGCTGTGTTTGTGGGTGTCGCCGCCGGGATGCTCACGCTTCCGTTGACTATGCAGGCAGACGGGTCGCCTTCGTTAAATCTGAAACCAAAATGGAAATTAGATAGCGGGTCAACGTAATTCTCAAATGCGACCGGTGTCGATTGGCCCGGAGCTCCAATTACGTTAAATCGCAGATATAATAGTGTCCCCGATCCACTGAGGGTTGAAAATTGGAAAGCCCCAATTATCAGATGGCCCGGATAAACAGTATTTGGCGTGATCGTCATACTGCTGCTCAAGGTCCCGGTTTTATCAAAAGCGGGTGACGCAGGTGCCAAGACCGTCGGGTCAAACGAGATCTGAGTGTCGTACGCGATCACTCCTGTTCCTGTAAGATCACCGACAGTGATCGGAATAAGGACGACGCCGGGCGTTGCCGTTACATCGGGTAAAGACACACCTACGCATGCGCTCGTTGGCGTCGCTGTCGCTGTCGCCGTAGCCGTATTTGTTGATGTACTGGTCGGTGTAAATGTATTTGTCGCCGTCGGAGTGGGTGTGAAGGTGTTAGTTGTGGTCGGCGTCGGCGTAAATGTTGCCGTACTCGTCGCCGTTGCGGTATTTGTTGCGCTGGGCGTAAATGTACCAGTTGCCGTTGAAGTCGCTGTGTTGGTCGGTGTCGGAGTAAATGTATTCGTTGCTGTTGGGGTAGGCGTAAAGGTTGCCGTATTGGTCGGCGTTGAAGTAAATGTCTGGGTTACCGTCGCTGTTGGTGTAAATGTAGCAGTGGCGGTGCTGGTCGCCGTGAAAGTCGCAGTGGACGTTGCCGTCGCCGTGTTGGTCGGTGTATTGGTCGCCGTAGCAGTCGGCGTTGGCGCTGGGCCGAAGCCTGTGTCCAAGGTATGGTTGTTTGAACCCGGACCACCAGTAGTAATGCTGATAACTGGAAAGGTTCCCGCGGGTGAGCCGGCCGGATTTGTAACATTTGTAGCGTCTGAGTCGGACGCGTCATCGTCGCCCAGTTGCGACGTTTGGTTTGGTGTCGTCAATATAAGGCCTGACAATGGATTGCCCGCAGTATAGTTGGCAGGCAAGTCGAGACGAATTTGATACGTTGTGTTGTTGAGTATACCGCCGTTTACCTGTCCTATATTATCGGCTGTGTTCGGGTCCACCACGGTGCTCGAAACAAAATAGTATTCGCCGTTTGCGTCCGTTACCGCAGTTCCGACCAAAGTCGAACCTTGGTACAGGCGCACTGTCACCCCTGAAATTCCACTTTCGTTCGCATCCTGAACGCCATTTGCGTTCACATCGCGCCACACGCGGTTGCCCAATTCTATGGGCGCCGCCGAACACAATGCCGCAAGTCCTCCAAGACCATTGGCTTTACCAAAATCGGGTTGGCCGACGCCGCCTAATCCGTTATAGATACGATATGCCCGATCGGTGCCGCCGGTGTTGTTGTTAAAGAACCTTATGCCACCATCGAAAGTAGCACCGTTTGAGATCTGTCTATTGATCGGATCAAGTAAGGTGGAAATGACATTTTGGCGTCCGGGCAAATACAGCAGAGAACCCCATGAAACTTCGTCGTGGTAATTACCATTATTCGGCGCCGTGCAGAAATCATCCTGGTGATAAAACTCACCGTTACCAGGGCCTTGGCCGGTTCCTTGCGGAGCAGTTCCGGTACCGCCACAGCGGCCGTTGCTCTCAAGCGTCCATGAGCCAAAGCTGCCGCAGGCACGGAGCGTGTCGCCGGCAGTTCGCTTAGAATCGGGGCCAGCGTCCAATGAAGTATCGCCTGAACGATCACGGATCCCGAGTATCATGTTGCCGTTCTCAAACTCGATGCTCGTGAACATCGGCTGAGGAAAAGCAAAATTAGCCTGGATCGTCGCTACCCAAGGACGCCATTCCGCATCCTGACCGGGATCGGCAAGACCGCGTGTGTAATTCAGCTGTGTGCTGAAAACAGGTGTTGCATTGATCGCAAGCGTGGTGGGATTGACCTGAAACACATATGCGTAAAGATTCGACGCATTCTGACTTGTCTCGGCCGTACACATAACGCCGATATAAACACTGCCGCGATAATATTTCACGGCAAATGGGCGTTTGTTGGTATTTCCCGTTGCATTTGAGCAGTTTGCAGCCGTGCCCCCCGGAGTCGCCAGCGTAAGAGTTGTGACCGAAGCACTGTTACCGAGACTTGCACCGGTAGTTGGGTCCAGTGCATAAAGACTTCGGTTTTGAAGGTTCATTACGAACAGGCGGCTGTTGTCGTCGGAGATATCCATACCTCCGATACTGCTCTTGCCAACTCCGTTCCAGCCTGTGTCGTTGTTATCCGCGCCGTAATCGGTAGTATCGTGGTTATTCGTTGTAGCACCAGGCAGCGTAAAGATCGACGTAACAGCGCTTGTCGTAGGATTAACAACATAGATCGCACCCGGATCGTCCGTTGTGTTTAGCACACCGTCGGCGCCGGGGCCAAAGCCCGAAAAGCGCTTAAAATACGACGCGGCATAGATCCTGTTCGAAGCCGAATTATAGGCGAGCGAGTAGATCGTGCCGACCGTTGCCGCAGTGGTTGTTAGCGAATGTGTCAGTGGGCTATCGTAATTCGCAACTGTCGTATCTGTATAGGTGGTGCCAGAATTATATGGAAAATCGTAGAGAACTGCGTTGGCAGCATACTGTCCGTTCGAAGCCCCCTGTGCATATCGCGAAGTGACCAGCGTCGGGTTGTTCTGGCAATATTCTTCAAACCGCGTTACCGCGAGGTTTACATTCGCGGTATTGAGATCATTCACAAATTGCACGGTCGAGCCCGAATCTGTCGCCGTTCCCCCCAATGTCGAATCAGTGCTACGAGCCGATGCTGTGTATCCTGTTGGTAAAGTCGTGAATTCAACTCGATATGGACCTGTGCCGGTCGCCGCTACTGTATAAGTACCATCAGCCGCAGTGGTCGCTGTGCCTCTTAAGACTCCAGCGGCGTCATAAACCGAAACGGTAACGGCCGCAACACCCCCATCGATGGAATTGAGGCCTGCAGTGGTGTCGTAACTTCCGTTGCCATTAAAATCCTGAAAGACCCTTCCGGAAATATTTCCGCTCAGCACAAGATCCAAAATCGACGAATCGGGCGTCGGGGTCGCGTCGAAACTGGACATCCGCTCGTAAAATCCGAGCATCTGGGCGCTTGAACGAAAATCCTTCGAAAAGGCGATAGCGAACAATGCCAGCGTGGTCAATGCAAAAAAAGCGAGAGCTCGGTAACGAACCAACAGGGTTTGAAGTCTCATATGGTGATGGATTTGAATCCTATGATGGAATTCTAAACATTGAATTCCAAGGCAAGTTAAGATCTGGGTGGAGCGCGTTTGAAGAATCGTTCTGCCGATACAAAAATACCAGCAAGTCTTACATAAATGAAGATAACTCACTAAAATCAGTTATGTCAACATTTTTTAAATGCTGGAAATAACTACGATTTAAGTCTGGAAAGAAATTTTTGGCGAAATTTTGCGACCTTTGGTGCAACTACGGCAGCGCAATAGGGCTGGGTTGGATTGTTGGCAAAATACTCCTGATGGTAGTCCTCAGCGGGCCAGAATTTGTCGAATTGTGTAACCTCGGTCACGATCGGTTTATCATAAATACCTTCCGCGGTGATCTCGGCTATGATGTCTTGGGCGATGCTCTTTTGCTCTGCCGAGTGGTAGAAAATTGCCGAGCGGTATGATGTCCCGATGTCGTTCCCCTGTCGATTCAATTGAGTTGGATCGTGAACTGTAAAATAGACTCGCAAAAGATCGGCAAACGACAGTACGCCGGGATCAAATCTTATCTGCACAACCTCGGCATGGCCGGTCGTTTCGGAACAAACTTGCTGATAGGTCGGATTTTCCGTATGCCCACCCGAATAACCGGATACGACGTCCTCGACGCCTTGCAGATCATCAAAGACTGCTTCCACACACCAAAAACAACCGGCCGCGAGTGTTGCTGTTTCCAAATTATCGTTTGTCATTATTCCTCATCCTCGCGGAGCTTTTCGAGGACTGAAAAATCCTCAAGTGTAGTTACATCACCGGCGACTTTGCCGCTCGACGCAAGTTCTCTCAGAAGTCTCCGCATGATCTTACCAGAACGCGTTTTTGGCAAAGCGTCAGTAAAGCGAATGTCGTCGGGTTTAGCTAACGCGCCGATCTCTTTAGCAACATGGGCGCGCAGGGTGTCTTTTAGCTCATCACCTCCCTTTCGGCCGCCTTCGAGTGTAACAAAAGCCGCAATCGCTTGGCCTTTTAGTTCATCTGGTCGGCCAACGACCGCAGCCTCGGCAACGGATTCGTGCGAGACTAATGCAGATTCGATCTCAGCGGTTCCGAGGCGGTGGCCGCTTACATTAATAACGTCATCAACACGGCCCATTATCCAGAAATAGCCGTGTTCGTCGCGCCGAGCACCATCGCCCGCAAAATAGAAACCAGGAATTTCCGACCAATAGGCCTGCTTATAACGCTCATCGTCGCCCCACAACGTGCGAAGCATCGAGGGCCACGGATGTTTTGCAACTAGATAGCCGCCTTCATTCACGCCGACCGGTTTTCCGGCTTTTGTTACCACATCAAGTATGATTCCGGGCACTGGACGCGTTGCAGTTCCCGGGACTGTTGGTGTCGCACCGGGAAGCGGCGAGATCATGATCGCACCTGTTTCCGTCTGCCACCACGTATCGACGATCGGACATCGTCCTTTGCCGATGATCTCGTGATACCACATCCATGCTTCGGGATTTATAGGTTCGCCGACTGTTCCCAACAGCCTTATCGACGAAAGATCGTGTTTCAGCGGATACTGTTCACCCCATTTTATGAATGCTCGTATCGCGGTCGGAGCTGTGTAAAAGATCGTTATCCGATGACGCTCGATAATGTCCCAAAACCGGTCAAAATCAGGAAAGTTTGGCGCCCCTTCATACATGAAAACCGTAGCCCCATTAGCGAGCGGTCCGTAAACAACATAACTGTGTCCCGTTACCCAGCCTATATCCGCCGTGCACCAATATACGTCTTCGTCTTTTAGATCGAAAACCGTTTTTGCAGTATAAGCAGCCTGCGTCAGATAACCGCCGGTCGTGTGAAGAATACCTTTTGGCTTGCCTGTGGTGCCGGAGGTATAAAGTATGAAAAGTGGATGTTCCGAATCAAGCTCAACAGCAGGACACTCCGCGTCAACCGTTTCGATGATCTCGTGCCACCAGTGATCGCGTCCCGGTTTCATATTCACCTTCGAACCTGTCCGTTGATAAACGATCACGTTTTCGATGCCGGGGCATTGGACGACGGCCTCATCCGCGATTTCCTTCAACATGATCTCGGAACCGCGTCTGTAAGCGCCGTCGGCGGTAACTAAAGCCTTGCAATCACAATCATTAACGCGATCCCGGATCGCATCAGCAGAGAATCCGCCGAAGATGACCGTGTGCGTTGCTCCGATCCGGGCGCACGCGAGCATCGCGATCGCAAGCTCGGGCACCATCGGCATATACAGCGCAACACGGTCGCCTGTTTCAACTCCAAGTTTTTTCAGGACGTTTGCAAAGCGGCAGACCTCTCGGTGCAGCTGCAAATAAGTTAACGTTCGCTGCTCACCCGGCTCGCCTTCCCAAATAAAGGCTGCCTTGTTTTTTCGCCAAGTGTTCAAATGACGATCGAGGCAGTTGTAAGAGATGTTGATCTTTCCGCCGACAAACCATTTTGCGTACGGCAAATTCCATTCGAGCACCTTGTCCCATTTCTTAAACCAGTGAAGCTCCCCGGCTTGCTTTTCCCAATATCCTGCAGGGTCTTCAGCCGCCTCTGCATACAGCCGCTCGTATTCCTCAAAGCTATTTATATGAGCATTTGCGGCAAATTCCTGCGGCGGTGGAAACAACCGATGTTCATTGAGAACTGATTTGATCGAGACAGATTCCGACATAGCAATAGCATACAATATTGGCCGTTTGCGCGCCTTGTTTAACAGCTGGAAAATCATGTCGTTTCGGGAAAACCATGTCGTTTCGGGAAAGTTGTGTCATTTCGGGAAAATTGGTATTCCATTTTCCGCCGAACCGCGCTAGTGTGAAGTGCGTGTCCGGAAATATGTCCCTGCTTGAAATGCAAAATATCGTCAAGGAGTTTCCCGGCGTCAAGGCTCTTGACGGTGTAAGTTTCACGTTGGAAGCCGGTGAGTTTCACGCGCTCGTCGGCGAAAACGGTGCGGGCAAATCAACGCTGATGAAAGTCCTGTCCGGTGTTTATCCGGCGGGCACATTCGGCGGTGAGATCTTGGTCGAAGACAGCGTCAAACATTTTCGGGGGATCCGCGATTCGGAAAGTGCGGGCATCGCGATCATTTTTCAGGAACTATCGCTTGTAACAGAATTAACGGTCGGCGAGAACATTTTTCTCGGGCGTGAACCCTCGCATTTCGGTTTGATAAATTGGCCAGAGTTGTATCGCAAGGCCGCCGATCTACTGCAAAGCCTGAATCTTTCCATCGATCCGCGCACCAAGGTCAGCGTCCTTGGCATCGGCCAGCAGCAGCTTGTTGAGATCGCCAAGGCCCTGTCACACGACGCAAAGATCCTGGTTCTTGACGAGCCGACGGCCGCGCTTACTGAATCCGAGATCGAAGTTCTCTTTGAAATACTGGGAAAATTGCGTTCGCGCGACGTTGGGATGGTGTATATCTCACACAAACTCGACGAGGTTTTTCGAATGAGTGACCGGATAACGGTGCTTCGAGACGGCAGATCGATCGCAACATATCAAACAACCGAGGTCGATAAAGACAAAATAATCGCAGCAATGGTCGGACGCGAGGTCAAAGACATTTTTCCGGCGACAAGTCACGCATTTGGCAGTGTTGCGTTGAGCGTAAACGGCCTCACGGTGTATTCCGCCGAAGTGTCGAACAGAAAACTCGTTGATAATGTCTCGTTCGCGGTAAAAAAAGGTGAGGTGCTTGGTATAGCCGGGCTGATGGGCTCCGGGCGAACAGAACTACTGACAGCGCTGTTCGGCGCATGGCAAGGCAGGTATTCCTGTGAGGTTGAGATTGAGGGAAAACTTGTGACAATTGACTCGCCTTCTGACGCGATCCGTGCAGGGATAGGTTTTGTCACTGAGGACCGCAAACGCTACGGCCTCATACCGGAACGATCGATCCTCGATAACATGACGCTTGCAGGGTTGACCTCAATTTCCGGTCGGCTATTTACAGATCGAAACCGGGAAAAAATGGCTGTGAACGCGCCCATGCAGTCGCTTCGTATCAAAGCAAACTCACCGATGACGACAACGGACACGCTTTCGGGCGGCAATCAGCAAAAGGTCATTCTCGGAAAATGGCTGCTGACAAAACCTAGGATCCTGTTCCTCGATGAACCGACGCGCGGCATCGATGTCGGCGCAAAACAGGAGATCTACGCCGAAATAAATAAGCTTGCCAAAGAAGGCATGGCGATCGTGCTTGTCTCGTCAGAGCTCCCCGAGGTCATCGGCCTATCAGATCGCGTGATCGTGCTGCATGAAGGACGTTTGACGGGCGAGTTCTCGCGTCAGGAGGCAACATCGGAAAAAATAATGGCTGCAGCAACGGGAAACACCTAGCCCTTGATGTTAAAGGGTTGCGGATCGCAAAACAGTTCCACGCAGAGTACGCGGAGATTTTCGCAGAGGTCAGAGAGAGAAGAGAGAGATGAACAGTCAGGATTACAATTCGATAACTGAGAAAATTATTGGAGTTGCGATCGAGGTGCATCGCTCGATCGGGCCGGGACTGTTGGAATCTGCTTATCGTGAATGCCTTGCCAGAGAATTTTTGCTTCGGAACATCTCATTTGAGCGTGAGGTAGCGGTTCCTGTCGTTTATAAGGATGTGCATTTAGAATGTGGCTATCGTGTCGATTTTGTCATTGAAAACTTAGTTGCTTTGGAGGTCAAGTCAGTTGACGTGCTGGCAAAGATCCATGAAGCTCAACTGGTCACATATTTGAGTCTCGGCGGCTGGAAAGTTGGGCTGCTCATTAACTTCAATGAACTTGTTTTGAAGACCGGCATCAGACGCAAAGTATTCCAATTTGACGGCTAAAACTCAGCGGCCTCGGCGAAAATCTCTGCGCTCTCTGCGTGGAATTATCGTAATGAGGGTCGCGACACTAATTTTAATCACTGACCGAAACCATTCGGACTGCAATCACAAGAACCGTTCCACGCGGAGTTCGCGGAGGTTTTCGCAGAGATCGGAGAGATCAGAGAGAAGGAAATGGTATCAGACGCAAGGTGTTCCAATTTGACGGTTAAAACTCAGCGGCCTCAGCGAAAATCTCTGTGCTCTCTGCGTGGAACAATGCTTATGATCGAAGGACCAGGATTTAGATAATGGCATATCAAAAAGAGTTAAAACTTAGCACTGCCTCTCTTCGTGCATACATTATGCTCGCGGTTCTGGGGTTGATCTGGGTTTATTTTCATTGGGCGACTGATGGGATATTTTTGACGCCGAGGAACCTGTCGAACCTGATGACACAGATGTCGGTGACGGCAATACTGGCGGTTGGGATGCTGATGGTGATAGTGTCGGGCAATATCGATCTGTCGGTCGGTTCGGTGCTCGGGTTTGCGGGCGGCATCACGGCATTTGGCCTTACGGTGCTCGAATACAATTTGCCGACGGCAATAATCGCGTCGATCGCTGTCGGAGTGGTCATAGGGATATTTCACGGAGCTCTGACCGCATATCTCAATATCCCGGCGTTCATTGTCACGCTTGGCGGACTGCTCGCGTGGCGCGGAGCGGTGAAATGGCTGCTCGGCGGGAACACGATACCGATATCTAATGAAACTTTCAAATCCATCGGCCAAGGTTATATCGGAACGTCGGCAGGCTGGGTGATCGGTAGTGCGGCGATCATCTTCGTGCTTTTTATGGCGTTTCGCAGCGCTCGTTCCGCACAGGACTACGACCCGGGCAAAGCGAATTATCCGCAAGCCTTGCTCAAAGCGATCATTCCTATTGCCGGCATCATTGCCTTTGTCTGGGTGATGAATTCTTACGAAAGCAATGGAGCATATGTCGGTATTCCCGTGCCGGTGCTGATCTTTGTTGCTGTCGCCCTGCTGGGAGCGTTCCTGACCAACTCAACAGTCTTTGGCCGCTACCTTTACGCCATCGGCGGCAATGCCGAGGCGGCGAGGTTGTCAGGCATCAACAATAAGCAGAACATTTTGCTGGTCTATGGACTTTTAGGCGCACTGACCGGCATTGCGGCATTGATCTTTACGGCCCGTGTAGGAAGCGCCGCGCCGGACGCAGGCGTTTTAAAGGAACTAGATGCTATCGCCGCGTGTGTAATAGGCGGAGCAAGCCTGATGGGCGGACGCGGAACCATCTTCGGCGCATGCCTCGGCGCATTGATAATGGCGAGCCTCGATAACGGAATGTCGCTACTCAACGTCCGCGATTTTATGCAGGACATCATCAAAGGATCAATACTCGTCGCCGCAGTCGGAGCTGACATGATGGGGCGAAAACAGTAGATACTGGTCGACTCTCTTTATGAGTAATCGAAGTATATTGATTATTTTGGGGGCGGTGATATTGGTAGGTTCCGGTCTAACTATTCTCTTGTACCGGGTATTTTTCATGGATTATTACGTGAATATTCCATTGTCGGAGAATGTAATAATCGATGCAAAAAGGATGGAGATCCGACCATCTCATCCGCTCAAAATGGAGAAGGAAAAGCAGTTTATTGCAATTGAGGTTGCTCCTCCGTTTACTGCGCTTGGAGCAAACGGAATTTCTCTTCCTAATGGTGAGGAAATTTATCCTGAAATTACGGCCATTGACAGCAACGGACAGGAGTACAAGATGATCCTCCGTGAAAGTACTAGATCACCCAGTTTAATTGGCGAAACAATTGAAACCGCCTACTTTGGGAGTGAAATTGAGATGCCTTCGACTGTTCAAATTGAAAAGGTGCTTATCCGAAGTGACAGTCCGATATCGGCGAAACGAATCCTTTGGTCTGGGTATAACAGGAAAGACCGTACGAAGTGAAAACGTGCTTCTCCGAGGTGACGAAACGAATTCTGTGCTTGACTGGAAGATGTTCACGATTGAATCAAATACATATCAACACCACTAACTCTACGGTCTCTGCGTTAAAAGTAGGTCCACGCGGAGATCGCTGAGATTTACGCGGAGTTCGGAGAGATGCAGAGAACCTGATTTCTTTGGGTGGTCATCGAAGCGGTTGACGCGGATATGATAGGACGAAAAGTGTGATTAGAACCATCTCGATAAAGAATATAGCCAAGATGCTCCTATTTGCCGTACCGGTAACTTATCTTGCGCTGTG
The DNA here is from genome assembly GCA_044230475.1 of Pyrinomonadaceae bacterium. GTDB lineage: Bacteria > Acidobacteriota > Blastocatellia > Pyrinomonadales > Pyrinomonadaceae > OLB17. The sequence goes on from JBGARA010000075.1 coordinate 15,079, forward strand.
TGCTTTGTTGTTTGTAAAACAGCATTCTTTTCTATATTTTCCGACCGCAGCGTCAGGCTCGGCCAATCAGTCGGTCGAGCTGATCCGATCAGAAGGAGAGACTCTGAGAGTGCTGATGCGTCCGGCTGACAGTGACAGGGCGTTGATACTTTTTGGCGGGAATGCTGACGATGTTTCGAGTTATTTAGGTTCATTTGCCGCGGCGCTTCCTAAAGAGAATCTGTATCTCGTCAATTACCGTGCATATAGCGGAAGTAGCGGCGAGCCTTCTGAAGAAGCTCTTTTCGCCGATGCCTTGGCGGTTTACGATCACGTTCATGAAAGATTCGCGAATATTTCCGTCGTAGGCCGCAGTCTTGGAACCGGAGTGGCTGTTTATCTCTCATCGATGAGAAAGGTCGATAAACTGATACTACTAACTCCTTACGACAGCATCGAGAACGTCGCTAAAAGCCATTTCCCACTCTTTCCGATCAGTTTGCTGTTGAAAGACAAATTTGACTCGGCATCGCGAGTAAAAGATGTCACGGCGCAAACCTTGATACTCGTCGCAGACAAAGATCAAACCATCCCGCGAGAAAGCACAGATAACTTAATTCGGCGTTTTCCTACTGAAAAAGTTACGGTTAAGATCCTGAAGAACACCACACACGATTCCATCACGTATGGAAGTGAGTACACAGATCTGATAAGCGAGTTTCTGAGTTGAATGAACTCAGCGGGCCCTGCGTAAATCTCTGCGGACGCTGCGTTAGGAGTTGTTCCACGCGGAGATCGCTGAGATTTACGCAGAGTTCGGAGAGATGAAGAGGAAGATATTTTTGCTGCCTGACAGCAACCGTGTTTTTGCGTGCGGCATCTAATGGTACGTTTAGAATTACGAGAAAATTAGACTGGGCAGCAACTTTTCTATATGTGTGTTTTGGCGATGACAGATGTGGTGAGAGTGGTGCATCGGCGTCGGAGCCGGCGGCGCAGCGTGGGCAAGGCTTATGATATGGCTATCGAGGTTGCGGACGTGATCCCACCGGACACGCAGCTTTTGGATGTAGGATGCGGCAACGGTTATATTGCCCATCACCTCAATGCCCTGCTGACAGAGAGAGTGACCGGTGTCGATATCGGCGAGTCATCTAAAGCGCGTATCAATTACCTGCCATACAACGGCAAACATCTGCCCGTGGACGATGCGTCGTACGACGGCGTGCTGCTGTCGTACGTTTTGCATCATGTGCAGGACATTCACCTTGCTTTGGGCGAAGTGCGACGGGTCGTCCGCACCGGCGGATTTGTCGTTATTTATGAAGACATCCCCAAAAACCTGTGGGATAAGGTGCCCTGCGGAATACACGACCGAATGTGGCGAAGCCGCAGCGGCCCGTGTACGTTTAGACGGCCATCGGAGTGGGTTGAACTTTTCGCATCCTACGGCCTGGAAGTAGTCTCAGAAAAATCGATCTCACGCTGGCGAAATGTTTTTCATCCGGTCGGCCACATACAGTATGTTCTTAAGGCGACGAGCGAACCGCAACGATACTTATAGTGTTTTGAGGTATAATTTATCGTGCCTGTGGAGATGAAGTTGAAATGTTGAATGTGAAAGAAGTTGAATTTCAGTATGTGACAAATCAGACCGGTGAAAAAACCGGTGTCCTTGTGCCGATCGGTGAATTTCAAGAACTGATGGAGGACATCGACGATCTGGCTGCAATTGCGGAGCGCCGCGAAGAGCCTACTGTTTCGCATGACGAATTGCTTGCTGAGTTGAAACGGGATGGACTCATATAAAGTCGAGTGGAAACACTCAGCCGTTAAAGAGCTTAAACACTTACCGAAACAGGTGGTCACTAGGATGCTGGAAGCGGTTGAGTCTTTGGCAAAAGATCCTTACCCATCCGGCGTGAGGAAATTGACAGGTTCTGAACATAGCTATCGGATCAGAGTGGGCGATTATCGAATCGTTTATAACATCCGTTCTTCTATTCTCGTTATAGAAATCATAAGAGTCGGACACCGCAAGAACGTTTATGACCGATAGACCTTAAGCTCAACTGTAAGACTATTTCTCAACAACTACTAACCGCCGATAAAACTCATCGTTCTTTCAGGCTGGACAAATTCCGCGTCGTTTATATGATGACGCGGTTCTTTTTTCATAACCGCATCCTCAATAAATCCAATTATCTCTTCTCGCGAAGCCCCGCTGCGCAAAAGGTCGCGCAGGTTATGTTCGGTTGTGGAGAAAAGACACGTGCGTATTTGGCCGTCGGCAGTAAGACGGATGCGCGAACATGCTCCGCAGAACATTTCGGTGACCGGCGCGATTATTCCGATCTCTCCGTCTGAGCCGTCTTCGAACTCATACTTCCACGCGGTTTCGCTGCCGCGCGAGCTTTGCTTTAATCGCAGCGGATACACTGAATTGATGACATCGTAGATTTCCCTGCCCGGCACGACCAAATCGCGGCTCCAGTCGTGGCCGCTGTCGAGCGGCATGAACTCGATGAATCGCATTGCGACGTTGTGCTCTCGGGCAAAACGGGCAAAATCCATGATCTCATCGTCATTTCTACCGCGGACAAGAACGGCGTTGATCTTTATCGGTTCAAACCCTAAGGTTTTGGCTGAGCCGATCGCCTCGTAAACCTTATCGAGAGCATCGACACCCGTGATTTCCAAAAATCGCTCGCGATCGAGACTGTCGAGGCTGATAGTAACGCGGTCGAGACCGGCATTTTTTAACGCAGAGGCGTGTCGCGAAAGATCGTAACCGTTCGTCGTCAGGGCAATGTCCTGAAGCTGTGGTTTTAACCTCGCAAGCTTTTCTACCAGTACAGGCACGTCGCGGCGAATAAGCGGTTCGCCGCCCGTCAAGCGTATCTTTTCGATGCCGAGGCTGACAAAAATTTCCGAGACATACTCCAGCTCTTCGAACGTCAGCAGCGTCTCGCGTTTTGCCCACGATGGTTCGCCATGGGGGAGGCAATAGAAACAGCGAAAATTACAGCGATCGGTCAGCGAAATACGCAGATCGCGAATCGTCCTGTTATGAGCATCACGGAGCGGCATAGCTAAATGATACATTATCCGCGGAGAGCTGATGCATTGCGCTGCAGGCCCGTGAGTTTTGTGCGTTTTACCGCACTCTGCCGAAACCGTTCGACATATTCGTCGTGGGTCATACTATTGACCGTATCCAGCCCTAAAGAGGTATCGCCGTTGCGAGGCTCAAACCTTTTTTCATCCGACGGCTTTTCAAAACGGTTCCAAGGGCAGACATCCTGACAAATGTCGCAGCCGTACAGCCAGCCTTGTTGGTTTGTGGTGATATCGACGGGCAGAGTCTCGTCACGCAGCTCGATCGTGGCGTACGAAATACATTTGCGCGAATCGACTACGTAAGGCTCGACGATAGCCCCCGTCGGACAGGCATCTATACACGCTTTGCAGGTGCCGCAGTGATCTTCCACCCGCTGTGTATCATATTCAAGCTCAAGATCGACCAATATCTCGCCGATAAAAACCCACGAGCCGACATCTGTCGTTATCAAATTAGTGTGCTTGCCGAGCCATCCGAGGCCGGCGCGAACGGCCCAAGCCTTGTCCATCATCGGCGCCGTATCGACACAGATCTTGCCCTCGGCATCCGGGTTCTCTGACTTTATCCAATCGAGCAGACCTTGGAGTTTTTCGCGAACGACCAGATGATAATCATCACCCCAAGCGTAACGCGAGATCTTACCTTTTCCGGCATCGTCCTCATGTTGATGATCGGTGTAATAATTCAGCAAGGCAACAATGACCGACCTCGCCCCGGGAAATAACAGACGCGGGTCAGTTCGTTTTTCCGGTTCGCGCTCTAGCCATGCCATCTCACCGTTAAAATCTCTGTCGAGCCAATCGTTGAAATGAATGGCTTCATTAACGAGTGCTTCGGCCCGGACGATACCGACCTTTTGAAAGCCGAGCTCGATGCCTTTTTGTTTGATCATTTCCGAGAAAGAAGGCATATGCAGATTATCTACGAAACCACCCAGAACGCACAAAAAAGCCGGACGGC
>JBGARA010000076.1:0-18797 GCA_044230475.1 Pyrinomonadaceae bacterium
TGAGATCATTCGGCTTACGGTGATCGTGACCCCTTGGAACGTTGCGATCTTCGTGGAACAAGCCACTTTTGTGTCAAAGTATGAACTATTAATACTTGTTAATACTTATTCATACTGTCCCAAACGGCTGGGACAGTATGGGACACTATGGGACAGGCTTAAGCCATTTATCTGCAACGTTTACATGCCGACTGTCCCGCTGTCCCACTGTCCCAGCGTTTTTTTTCGTCAACAGCACGCAAAAGGACATGCCAAAGCTGCACTCTGAACTGATTTTCAAATAACCTGATCGCGGTCGATCCAACGATCCCGCATCAACCTAGCACGAGTCCGCTCAAATTGGAATACCAATTTTCCCGATATGACGTGGTTTTCTCAATTTGACGTAACTTTCTAGCCGTTTTTTCACCACAAAGACACCAAGGACACAAAGATCTGTCAAATGACTCTCTGTTGCTACAAGATTGCCACGTAAGACAAAATAAGCAGTCGTTTTTCTCTTTTTCACTATAGTTTTTGTAAACTTCAATCAATGAAAATGTTCAGAAAGTCATCTTTGCTACAGGTCATTCTGGTAATTGCTGTCGCGAGTGGGGTTCAGTTTGCTCAGACGCCGAAGCCATCGCCAGCGGCCGCTCCACAGACAAGTACGACGCCGATGCAGACGTTGGACGATCTGCGGTCGAAGATCAGAGGCCGGATGTTGGCGACGGAGGTCGCACGCGGACGTGTTGGGATTAAAATCGCTTCGCTCAACAGCGGAAAAGTTCTTTTTGAGAACGACGCGGAAAAGTACTTTATTCCGGCGTCGAATATGAAAAATTTCATCGTCGCAGCGGCGCTCGAAAAACTCGGGCCGGATTTTCGGTTTGTGACCAGTGTGCTTGCCGCCGCAAAACCCGATGCGACAGGAACGATCAAAGGCAACCTGAGGATTTTCGGACGCGGCGACATTTCTATCTCGACTGCCTTTAACAACGGCGACTATTACAAAGGCATCGACAATCTTATCGATAAGCTGATCGCCGCCGGCATCAAAAAGATCGAGGGCGACCTGATCGGCGACGAGAGCTATTTCAAAGGGCAGCCAGTTCCCTACACTTGGGAATGGGACGATCTGCAATGGTATGACGGGGCAGAGATTTCCGCTTTGCCGGTAAACAATAATGCAGTCGATCTGATGATAAAACCGGCCAGTTCAAATGCCGGACCTTGTCTCGTAACGGTGTTGCCTCAAACGCCTTTGATGCCGGTCGTCAACACATGCACCACGACGTCTGCGAGCCAGCCGCGAACGTTGAAGGTTTTCAAACCGCTCGGGCGCAACACTCTGGAAATTTCGGGCACGATACCGCTGAACGACAAAGGATTTACAGGCTATATCGCGGTTACCCGTCCGGCTGAGATGTTTATGGAGCTGCTAAAACAGCGGCTGGCATTGAAGAATATTGCACTGACCGGTAACACTCGCGTCGAATCAAAACATACATCGCCGATCGCGGAAACGATGGAAATTGCCACGCTCGAATCGCCGCCGTTCAGCGTTATTGCCGCCCAGACAATGAAGCCGAGTCAGAATATGTTCACGGAAACAATTCTATGGACGCTCGCCGAAAAGATCAGGCGTACGTCGGCTGCGTTTGCAACGGAGGACAATGCCACTCTCGGAAAGATCGTCGTGCGTAATTTTTTGGACGAAGTGGGCATTCCCCGCGACGCTGTGCTGCAGTACGATGGCTCGGGAATGTCGCGGCACGACCAGATCACTCCGTCATCGATCGTTGCGCTATACACCTACATGGCAAAGCGAAGCAAAAATGCACAAATCTGGCGCGACAGCCTCACGGTCGGAGGCGTCGACGGAACATTGTCACGAAGATTTAGCGGAACGTCAGCCGCGGGAAACATTCGCGGCAAAACGGGAACGCTCGATCAGGTTTCGGCGCTGTCGGGCTACCTGACCACCACCGGAGGAGAGCAGATAGTGGTATCTGTCATCGTCAACGGAGTGGCGGACACTAAAACCCGAACGTCACTCATCGACGATATCGTCGTCCAGCTGGCAAACTTTAACGGAAAGATCGATTAAAAAGAAATAGCCACAAAAGTCACAAAAAACGCAAAAAAGGATTTCTCCTGTTTTTGTGTCTTTTGTGCCTTTTGTGGCCAATGCTGAAAAGGCTCGTTACCAGCGGTCGCCGCCGCCGCCATAGTTATTCCGTCCGCCGCCGTAACCGCCGCGATTGCCACCACCGCCGCGAGGACGATCTTCGCGCGGGCGAGCTTCGTTGACGACCATGTTGCGTCCGTCGTATTCCTGTCCGTTGAACTGTGAGATGGCTGCCGTGGCCGCATCCTCAGATGCCATTTCGACAAAACCAAACCCACGCGAACGTCCCGTTTCACGGTCCATAACGACATTGGCCGATTCAACCGGACCGGCGGCGCCAAAATATTCCTGCAGATCTTCACTCGTCACGCGAAATGACAAGTTGCCGACATATAGTTTGTTACCCATTTTTCTTAATATCCTGAACTGATCGAGAAGCAAAAGGCAGGCAGTGAAGAAAATATCCCCGAAAGCAGCGACGCACCCTACACAAAATTAACTGCTTCAAAAAACTAAAAACAAACTCTCAAAAACCGAACCGAAAAGCGTCGCTCAAATAGCCGGACGGACATATCAACCAGCGATATTGTCGAGAGCAAAACTTTTGGAATTATGCCCTTTTTTGTCAAAATGCGCAAGAAAGCCACAGAGATCATCGAGGTCACTGAGAATTTTCTTTCTCGCTCGGTGTTCTCGGTGAACTCAGTGGCTATTTTTTAACGTGTCCAAGAGCTTATCGTGAATGCCGCCAAAGCCGCCGTTCGACATCACTGCGATCACATCACCGTCACGCATTTCCGGTGTCAGGTGCTCGACAATAGCGTCGGCGTCGGCAAGTGTATTCGCGTTCTTTCCTGATGAAGCAATGTCCGCCACAAGTTTACCGACATCCAGCAGCGTGTCGCCAAATCGCTTTGCATCCTCAGGATTAAACACGCCTGCGATGATGACGTGATCGGCGTGCTCAAATGCCTTTTTGTATTGCTCCTCAAACACCGACAGACGCGACGAGCGCGAACGAGGTTCAAAAACTGCGATCAGGCGGTTATTGGAGTAACGCTGTCGAAGAGCTTTAAGCGTTTCGTCAACGGCCGTCGGGTGATGTGCAAAATCGTCGATCACCGTTACGCCGCGCTCAACACCGCGAACTTCCATACGACGCTTTACAGAGAGAAACGTATCGAACGCCTCCTGCATTTTCTCTTTTGTGATTCCCCATGCATCGGCAGCGATGATGACGGCAAGTGCGTTGCGTACGTTGAATTCACCGATCATCTTTGTCGTAAATTCGCCCCACAAGCTGCCTTCGCAAAAGACTTTGAATTTCGTTCCGCTGCCGGCGAATTCCAGATCGCGGGCTTGCCACTTCGCATTATCGCTAAGGCCAAAAGTTTCGACCGTCGTGTAGAGTTTCGCTTCCATCGATGCGAGCACTTCACCAACGACAGGTGAATCGATTCCACAGATCAAGCGTCCGTTGCCTGGGACGAGATTCATCAGCCGCGAAAATTGCCACTTTATCGCGTCTAGGTCTTTGTAAATATCTGCGTGGTCAAATTCTATATTGTTGACGATCGCGATCTCCGGCAGGTATGACATGAACTTTGGTTTCTTGTCGAAAAACGCGGTATCGTATTCGTCACCCTCGATAACAAAATAGTTGCTGTCGGTTACGCGAAAACTCTGGCCGAAATTTTGCACGACGCCACCCACAAGAAACGTCGGATCAAGCCCGCCGACCTCGCACATCCATGCTGCTATGCTCGTCGTCGTTGTCTTGCCGTGTGTTCCGGCGACAACGAGCGAACGCCGTCCGCGAATAAATTCTTCCCTTACGGTCTCCGCCTGTGAACGATACTCGATCTTGCGATTGAGCACTTCTTCGAGTTCAGGATTGCCACGCATGATCGTGTTGCCTACGACCGTAATGTCACGAGCAAGGTCAGTGTTCTCGGCCTTATAGCCCTGCATTATTTCGATGCCGAGCGACTCAAGCTGTGTTGACATCGGCGGATAGACGTTCTGGTCCGAGCCGGTAACTTTGTGCCCGCGTGCCTGCAACATTCCGGCAAGGCTAGCCATCGCCGTGCCGCATATTCCGATCAAGTGATAGTGCATTATTTCTTCTTTATTAGTTTTGCGAACGGTAGTTTTGCCGCTGTCTTGTAAATATCGTCGTCCGTGAAATACGCATCGTTTTCCGAAGATGCCTTCTTTGGTTCGTGGCTGATCAGGTCCTGATACTTGACCGTTCTCATGATCAGCTTTCCGTTAACGTTAAAATAACGAGTCTGAGTAATTATGTAATTACCTACAAACGTTCGCAATTCAGATATGACACGAGCCAGCGTTCCATCTGAACGGTAGGTATGAGAGATATACATTGTCCAGTCACCGGATGCGCTGAAGTTAGTAAAATTTGAGGCGACCAGCTTATTTCCTTTTAGCCAATTATAGGCAATGCTGTATGTCTCGTTTCTGGTTCTGAATTTCTCGAGCGCCTTTTCCGATGTAAATCGCTGCCATTTCGGCTTGGTACTTTGATCTTCGTAATTCGCCGTATCAGCAAAGATCAGATCGGGCCTTTTAGCTTTTTCTGCCAGAGAATCGATGGTTTTGCAGTACGCGTCAATACTCTTGACCTCAGCCTTTACCGACTGACCAAGCACAAAGCCCTGAAATGTAAGCAAAATTGCAGCAAAGAAAATTAGCTTTGAATATTTCATTTTCGGCCGACTAAACCTTATGCAGCGTTTAGACATCTTAGTTTAATGCAGTCGTGAAATTGGGTGAAGTTTGAAAGTCTTTTTTGTTATGAACAGATCATTAATTTCCTTTCTATTATTTGTGATTATTACGACACAGCCGCTGCTGACGGCTGCGATGGAGACCGATCAGTATAATCTGCCGCCGGCGCCGCTTGCCGATATAGGCGATGAAGTCTCGGAATATATTGAGCAGAACTTATTCAGGGCCGCGGTCACGATCAACGCGAGAATCGCGACTCATCAACAGTGCGTCGAACCCGCAAATGTTAAAAAAAACGGATGCAGCTCTCTTGAAAAGGAGAACAGGAAACTTGCATATCTGCGTTCGAACGACGCGATCGCAGGAGAACTTTATAAACTTCTAGGCGATGGAAATATTTTTGTCTCGCATATTGGTCAATGGATGAACTCACACGAGTTTCACGCTTCGCCGTCACGTTACAAGACAAGTTATCTTGATTCTATTTACTTTGCTGCGCCGGTAGATTACGCGACGATCAGCCCGACCGTCAGGCTCTACGGCATCGAGTTTGGCACGGACAAGCTCGATCATTTTTTCCAGCAAGGCTACAAATATTATAAGGTCCAAGGCGAAGCGGTCGCCAAAGGCTCAACACCAGAACAGGCCGCACAAAAAGCCATCAAGTGGGGACAAATGACCGAGCGAACATATTTTGGTTTGTTCGTTTCGGGTGTGTATTCAAATGCTGATCTCTATGCCAACTACGCCGGGATGAAGTTCTATGGCGGATTAACAGAGCCGATCTCAGTAGGAGGCAAAACACGTCCCGCGATCTTCGTTTTGGATAACGGCAAATGGACCATAAATAGCGAAGATTTGCGCGATAGTTTATTAAAGCCTTTTGTGTCCGAACATCTGAACGAAGCACTCAATCCGTCCGGATACGCATTCACGATCTTTGGTTCAGTTCGCCGGGCAGTCAGGAAAAATGCCTGCCCGGAGTGGCGACAAAAGTTTCCGAATACAGCAAAAGCCGACCTCGAATCAAGATCGGCTTTGCTGGAAAAATGGAACGGTGAAAATTATGGACACACAAACAAGGGGCGAATAGTTAGCATTGCGAATGAGTGTTTCAAATAGCAACTGAAGGAGTTTGAGATGTGTCTATCGGGATGGTTGTTTTTTTTTCACAGGCTTCTAAGTTCGATCTCAACTTTTGCCTAAGCGTGCTAACTTTGTTTTCAACCAACGGTGAGAATTGTGAGTCAATCGCATACGAATTCCTCAAATGGTCCTCTTTGAGTAAGGGATATGCTTTGGAGTAGTACTTTTCCGCACCCATGAGAAACAGCGAAGTGGCAGCTTCGTAGCTTTCTTCGCCATCCAACATTTTTGCAACTTGCGAGGCATACTCTTTGGCTTCTAAAGCTCCGAGGGCAATCAAGGCCGATGCCCTCACGCGGCCGCTCTCATCACGCAATAGTAACGAGATTTGCCGTGCATACCGTTTTGCCCCCAACAGGGCAAGAGCTTTAGCCGCATCACCTCTACGGAATTTGTCAGATAACTGCTTCGCTATGATCGGGATCTCTTCTTTTGCGTCAATCGAAGCCAATGCATACATCGCGGCTATCGCGGTTTCAGACTTAAATTTTGAACGAATGACTTTCGCCAACTCATTTTTATGATGCTTGGCTGTCCCAGTCTCGATCAAAAATTCGATCGCCGCCAAGTCATCATCGAAAAGCCCATTTTCAGAGTTGAGTAAGGATGCAATGTCGGGGGCAAATTCGGTCGCCCTAAACATACCGAGTGCGAATATCGCCCCCGAGCGGTCATACCCGTTTTCGCTATTAAGTAGGTTCGCCAGTACCGGTTTGTATTCCTGCGTACGTAACAAACCGAGAGCCATCGCGGCTCGTCCCCTATCGTAAACCAGTAACTCTCCCGGTTTTGGTTTTCGCCTCGCTATGAGATCAGCCAATTCCGATGCAAGATTTTTATCGCCGATAATTCCTATAAAAACTGCGGCAAACGCCCGGATCGACTGATCGTCATCCTTAAGCCATGTGACGAGTTTAGCTTTGAATCCGGGCAGGCCTCCCATCTCACGCAACGGTGCCGTATCCCCTTTAATATGTTTTCCGGAAGCTTCTAAAAAAGAGAGAGTCGATTTTACGATCTCATCCATGTGCTTGTAATCGGCATAATCATGAGAGACTGTCCACATCGCAGCCTGGAAAAGACCTTGGTGCCGAGGCATGGCAAAGCGCTCGAACATCTCGGCAGTCTCGTCGACTTGAGCTTGCGCTAAAGTTTAGGAGAATACTAATGCGAACAAAATCGAGAAAATTATACCGGTAAGACTCTTCATACAAGTCAATCCCGCTGGCGCTGCTTACCCGATCAACTCGCGAACCAAAGCCTCCGCATCGTAGACCTTTCTCAATGCTTCAATGATCCCTGCCGAGTGAACGCCGACGGCGCGTGAGCCTTCGCCTTCCTCGATGTACCAATAGCGGTTGGAAAGTTTTTGATTGTTGCTGTCAAAATTTAGACCGACGACTTCACCCTTGCGGTTGATGACGGGCGAACCGCTGTTGCCGCCGATCGTGTCCGCAGAATAAACAAAATTCAGCGGGGTTGAAAGATCGATCTTGTCACGACGCGATTTTAGGCTCGGTGCCAGATTGAACGGCGACATCTCCCCAAAACTCAATGCCCTGTCATACAAACCGAAGAACGTCGTCTTGTAAGGCACGAGCGTGGTGTCCTCTTCGTAGCCTTTGACTACGCCGGATTCGATGCGAAGCTGCCCGTTTGCGTCGGGCGGCATCGTCTTGCCGTAAACTGCAAATCGCGCCTCGGCGATCTTTGTGCCGTTTGCGGTTTCGACATTGATGATGTTCTTCTCGTTCCACTCACGGAGTTCGCGAATGACGGGATCAACGCGACGAGCAAGCGTGATCATCGGATCAGTCGAAGCATTAACAGCCGCAGCCCCGCCATCGAGCAAGGCCTTTCGAGCGGCCGGATCGAGGAGTCTTGTTTCGCGAACAGCTCGGCCGGCAACCTCGGCAGGTTCAGCATCGCCAAGAGCGGCTTTCATAAACGGATCATTTGCACCAAGAACCTTTTTTGCTTCGACAAACCACGCCGTCAAAGCGGCCTGTTCCATTTCGGGATAGATCGGTGCGGGTGAAAGCAGCGAAGTTTTGAATGCTTCGAGCCGGGCATCGCGATATTCGGGATAACGCTCGCCATTCGGCTTTGCGGTTTCGGCATGGTATGTGACGATCTGCCGCGCAAACGTCGCAAGCTGTGATGACCCCAAACTCGAAAATGCGATCTGTTTTGCTCGCGCGGGCAATTGTTCATATGCATCCGAGATCCCTTTCCAAGCAGGAGCATATTGTTTGTCCAGTTCAGGTTTAGCTGCAAGCTTGTCGCGAAGATCTTTTTCTTCGGCCACCTTGCGGGCAAAGTTGCGCGGATTGAGCAAGCCTTTCTGCTGGCCTTCGAGCCGCTTGAGCGAATTTGCAAACGAACGCATCCCGGGATTTGCCTGTCGAAGCTGCTCAGCACCGAGCTTTGAATAATCTTCGAGAGCCTTTCGACGCACTTTCCAGACCTGTTCCTGAAGCGGATTTCCGAGATCACGTTGATAAGTAAGTTGTGCGACGGTGAGCAACCGCGAAGTCGCTCCGGGATAGCCAGAGACCACGACAAATTCACCTTCGGGAGCACCGGTTGCCGACCATTTCAAATATTGCGGCGTGCTCGCAGGTTTGCCGTCCTTATAAGCCCGCACAAATGTGAAATCGAGATCGTGACGCGGATAAACAAAATTATCGTAGTCGCCGCCAAAAAAAGCCGCCTGTTCCTCGGGCGCCATCACGAGCCGAATGTCAGTGTACCGTTTGAAACGATAGATCCAATACTCGCCGCCGCTGTAAAGCGAAACGACCTCGCACTTCAATCCTGTCGGACAATCTTTCTCAATAGCCGCGATCTCGGCAGTGCGTTTCGCCGCCATATCTGCGTCGCTAGTGCCGCTCTTTGCCGCATTGTGGACACGCTCAGTAACGTTGTCATAAGACTGCAAAATAGAGACGTTGCCGTCCGGAACTTTTAACTCGTCAGCCTGCGTTTTGGCATAGAAACCGTTTTTCAACAAATCACGTTCTTTGCTAGACAGCCTTTCGATAAATGACGATGCAACGTGATGATTTGTCGCGATCAAACCGTTCGGCGAGACAAATACACCCGACGCACCGGGAAACTTCACTGACGCCAGCCGCACCCGATCAAGCCACTCTTTCGACGGCTCAAAATTGTAACGTTCCTTCCACTGCCTGAGCGGCGGATTATCGAACGTCCACATTCCCTCGTCGGCAAAGAGGAAAGAAACAAAAAGATTGATCGTTAGTAAAAGTGCAAAGATTCGTTTCATATTTATAGTAAGAATAGCTCGGTTTAAGGTAAGAAGTTGTACGAAATAGTGCCCATTACCATTACAGGTTGTCCGTTAAACAAAGTCGGTGAATATCGCGCTTTGCATGCGGTTTTAATTGCTTCTTCAGCAAAAGCAGGGTGACCCGAAATAACTCCTGCGGATATGATCCTGCCGTCTTCCGCAATTTGGACAGCTACTTCGACAATACCTGTGATGTGATCTTTCTTTGCTGCATCGGGATAAGAAGGTTTGGGCAATGAGATGGCCTTTCCATTAATAACGCCGCCGCGGTCAATTTTTCGATCAACGCTCGAAGGTGGTGTAACGTCCTTTGACCGCAACCTATATGTCAGAGTAAGACCTGTCTCAACCGGCGTGCCGTCTTTTAGTATCGGCTGGAAAACAGATTGTTTGGCGGCAAGAATGGCTGCGTCCTGAATCTCTTTAATTATAGGGTCTTTAAGATTAGAACAAGGTGACATTGGTCCAAGGGAGTTAGCGGCCGTAACCTTTCCGTCTTTGTCGACATTTACAGTGACGCGAATCGTTTCACCATAAATGAAGTTTTTCGCTTCGGCAGGAAACACCGGATCGACCGAAGTGATCATGTTAATGCCGGACGACTTCTCTTGTGCAAGGCTCGTCAAGGTAACGACTAGCAACAGCATGAAAAATTGAAGAAGTCTTTTCATAACTTTTTTGATCACGAAAGCACCCGATTTAGTTTTTCCATCGCACCCTCGAGGATAGAATCCTCGCGGGCGATGCAGATGCGGACGTGAGCATCCCAATCGTCGCTGTCTGCGAACGCGCTGCCGGGCGTCATTCCGACACCGGCGTCTCGCATCAGCATTTCGTTAAACGCAATAGCGTCGTTGAAGGTTTCGGGAATGCGTGCCCAAAGATAAAAGGCCGAGCCGGAATCATAGATCTTGAAACCCAGATCGGTGATGCCTTCTGAAAAACTGCGACGTTTCGCGTCGAATTTGTCTCGCAGCCGCGGATAATAGCTATCATCAGACATTAGAACCTTCGACAAAGCAGCTTGGAGCGGTGTTGCCGGACATACATAGATCACATTTGCGGCGTTGTTGATTCCGGCGATCAATTCACCCTTGCCGTAAGCATAGCCAAGCCGCCAGCCGGAGATGTTCCACGATTTTGAGAACGAGTTGACCGTGATCGTCCGCTCCCACATGTCGGGCAAAGCGGCGATAGAAACGTGAGGATTTTCACCGGTGACGTAATGCTCGTAAACCTCGTCGGAAACGACGAGCAGATCAAGCTCTTTAGCAACATCGGCAATGGCTTCAAGCTCGGTTTGCGACATCACTTTGCCGCTGGGATTTGCAGGCGTGCAAACGATGATCGCTTTCAAGGGAAAATCTGCGCGGTCTTTTAGCTCTTTGCAATGGGCAAGTAATGCGTCCTTTTCAAAAGTAAGTTTTTCGTCAAGCTCGAACGTCTCCGTCTTGCCGCCAAATTCTTCGAGTATTCGGCGGTGATATGGATAATACGGCTCGAAAACGAGCGCAGATTTGCCGCGCAAATAAGCCTGAGCGATTCCGATCAACGCGCCTGTCCCGCCGTTTGTGACCATAACTTCAAACGGACGAGCGTTTATGTCGACATTGATACCGTTGTATTTCGCTATCTTTTCCGCAACAGCTGCACGCAATCCGACGTCGCCTTCACTGCCGCCGTAATGATTTTGGCTGGCGGCAATAATTTGTGCCGCCTCTAATGCAAGGTGCGGGTCGATCGGCAATTCCGACTGGCCCTGAACAAGGTTTCCGCTCGCCGGGACAAGCCGCGTTATGGCCCGAATATCGGGCTTGACTTTTTTAACTCTTGGTTCTGACATAAGCTATAAAAATAGCAGTTTTCGGGTGAGATTTCTAAATGCCGGATAGTAATAAGACATCAAATAGCCCTAGATTGCCGCCTTCACAGTCTGCGGGATTGATCGGTGGGCATTTTCGCAAATTCTGGCGTGACCGCATCGGTTTTCTCAACCGGCAAGTGGCTCTCGGCGACGTCACTCATTTGCGGATGGGCAATCAGCCCGTATATTTCATCAACCATCCCGACCATGTTCGCGACATGCTTGTGGTGAACGCCGATAAGTTTATTAAAGGACGCGCTTTGCAGCGAGCAAAAGTCCTGTTTGGTGAAGGTTTGCTCACAAGCGAAGGCACGTTTCACCTTCGACAACGCAGGATGATACAGCCTGCATTTCACCGAACACGCATCGAGGAATACTCGCGGTCGATGGTCGAATATGCGGAACGAATGTCGAACGAGTGGCAGGACGGAGCAGCTCTCGACATCGACAAAGAAATGATGTGTCTGACGCTGCAGATCGTCGGCAAAACGCTTTTCAACGTTGAAATTGGTGATGAAGCGACTGAGATCGGCGCGGCGATGACGACGCTCGTCGGGCTTTTCGATTTTCTGCTGATGCCATTTTCCGAATGGCTCGAAAAATTGCCGCTTCCGCAGGCAACCAGATCAAAACGGGCGGTTGAAACGCTCGACAGAATTATCTACGGAATAATCGACGAGCGGCGGCGTTCCGGCATAGACGAAGGCGATCTGCTCTCGATGCTGTTGATGGCTCAGGATGAAATGGACGGCTCGGGCATGAGCGACAAACAAGTCCGCGACGAAGCCCTCACTCTTTTTCTCGCAGGCCACGAGACTACAGCCAACGCGCTTGTCTGGACGTGGTATCTGCTTTCACAGAATCCTGATGCAGAAAAGAAGCTTCATGAAGAACTTGATCTGGTTTTAAGCGCTCGGCAACCGGCGATTGAAGACCTGCCGAATTTGAGATACACCGAAGCCGTCCTCGCCGAATCGATGCGGCTTTATCCCCCTGCGTGGGCGATAGGACGCCTAGTCATCGAGGAACATGAGTTTGGTGGCTACGCTGTTCCGAAAGGCTCGCTGGTTTTAACGAGTCCGTATATGATGCACCGCGATAGGCGTTTTTGGGAGAACGCTGACAAATTTATCCCCGAAAGATGGGAAAAACAAAGCATCAAAGAAGCTGGCCAGCGAAACATTTACTTCCCTTTCGGCGGCGGCGTCCGGCGATGCATCGGCGAAAGTTTCGCCTGGACCGAAGGCATTTTGCTCCTCGCAACATTCGCCCGCAAATGGAAACTGCGGCTCGCTCCGGAGCAGCAAATCGGCGTGAATCCGCAGATCACGCTGAGACCGAAATATGGGATGAAAATGAAGATTGCGAATCGGGATGAAACCACCTACGAAAAATGACAGGAACTTTAGCACAACTTATTGCACTAACTGCTTACGGCAATGCCTACCTGACGACAGGAAATTTACCTGACGATTTTTATCCATCTAACACGACTTTTCAGTTTTGTAAGACAGTTGACTTCGTAGCATTCTAGAAAACATTTTTCTCTTCGAAGCCCAAAGAAACCCTTGTAGCTTCTTCACCGATGAATTGGTTCAGGATGTTGAAACAGGAGGGATGCCAAAAACTCCGACTTTACTTTCAATATTCTAAAGACCAAAGTTTTACTCTAGACCATAGACTTGCCGGCCTGGTTGGAGGTGGTGGCACATGGTTGATAGAAACAGTTTATGACGACTACTCTGACTACTGGGCAAACAGATGGGAAGTGAAAGATCAAAACGAACCTGACAGAAAAATTTGGAAAGTGAGTTACGGCTTGACGGCGTCGCACAACCAGACAACAAATATGAGAGTTGATCTGGATGATATAAAGAACAAATTCGATCAGACATTGGCAGATATTGCGGACTTTGCTTATCAACACAGCTTTCAGCATTGGGGACAACAATTTGATAGGGCGAAGGCAGTTTTATCAAGTTCTGACCCGAAAGAAAATTATTACCATAAGGACTTAACTATAGGTGAGAATTATTCCTTAACTGCACAGCAAGTCTTATTCGCCGCTGGGACCGCATGGGTTTTTGGTGGCATGGGGTGGTGGAACGACATCGTATTTGACAATAAAGACGACGAGAAAAAATATGACGAACTATCTGCAAAACTTTACGACGACATAAATCAATCAATACTGGCAGCAGTTAACTCGTACTGACAAAATCCTGATGAATAATTTGGTAGTTGCCACTATCAGCTTAATACGAAAATATAAATAGAGGATTGTTCCTTAAATCGCTCGAAACCTATTTCTTACTCACGAACTCGTTCCCCTTCACCCAAAACCGCCACGGCTTTTCGGCATCTTCACCCGCGTAGTCAATACCGATACGTTTGCCGACGGCAATTTCTTTATCAGTGAACGTACGATTACCTTCGAGCCAGATATGTTTTCCACGCAAATCTTCGCCATTGAGGCTTCGGTCAATATTAAGAGCGATGCATAGTTTGCCCGGGCCGGAGGTTAGATTGCGGTCTTTCATCTCTCCACGACGTGTACGCATGATCTCGATGCCGTCAACTGGTTCGACGGCGCGGATGAGGACGACGTGCGGATGCTCTGCGGGGCCGGTTACGACATTGAGCTGGTAATACATGCCGTAAATAAAAAAGACGTACGCATGGCCGCCCTTGCCGTAGGTGATTTCGTTTCGCGGCGTGCGGCGCCCGTTGTAACTGTGTGCCGCTCGGTCGTCAACACCGAGATAGGCTTCGGTTTCGACGATCATTCCCGAGACACGACGGCCGTTTTCATCAGGCACGACGATCAGCTTTCCAAGCAACCCTTTCGCCGCTGCGATGGTGTCTTCGCGGAGGTAAAACGAGCTTGGCAATTTTTTCGGCATACGAGTTTTACGACTTACATCATCTAATCAAAGATAGTTAAAGTCGAGTGAAACTGATAAAATCGTAAAACGTAAAAGCAAATCTATGAGATCGATCAATATTGTTTTCTTTATTATTATTTGTGCGTTCGCGGCCTTTGGACAAAAACCGGACGATATACTCGCGACCTCAAAAGGACACGAGATTCGCCTGCGCGATCTGCCGCAGGACATTCAAAAGATCGTCGCCGATTATCCGGCAAATCTACCCAAGTCGCGCTCATCTTTGTTTGACCAAATGATAAATGAGAAGGTCCTCGATCTGGAAGCTAGGGAACGCGGCGTAACGGCGGGACGGTTAATTGCTAATGAAAAAGCAAAGCTTCCGGCCCCGACAGAAGCCGAGATCAAGGCGACGTATGATGCTCAGCGTAGCGCGATCGGCCAAAGAACTCTCGACGAGGTACGAAAACCGATCATTGATTATCTACGACGCCAGGCAGAGCAAAAAATGCTGGCGGCGTTGCTAACCAGTCTGAAAACCAAATACAAGGTCGCCGCAGGCAAGGACGTAAACGCCGCCGGTCTCGCACCGACCGAGGCAGTGGCAACAGTCAATGGACAGCCCATTACGCTCAAGGATTTCGAAGATTATGCCCGAATTCCTCTTGCCATGGATAAAGCCGATCTCGGGGATCTCATAGCCGATTCGATAGACGACGTCTTGTTTAACGTTTTGCTGGCCGACGAGGCAAAGGCTCTGGGCATCGACCAGGGCACGCTCATCGGGCGTGAGATCACCGATAAGCTCAAGGAATTTTCGGATGAGGAGCGCGATGCTCGGGTGAACGATCTGCGAAAGAGTTTGTATGCCAAGTATCAGGTCAAAATACTCTACGCCGCGCCTGAGCCAATGATCATAAATGTCTCGACGGGCACGTCACCGTCCAGCGGCCCTGCAAATGCTCCTGTTACAGTCGTGATGTTCAGTGACTTTCAGTGTTCGGCTTGTTCGGCAACTCATCCGGTTTTGAAAAAGGTCCTCGAGTCTTATCCGGGCAAGATCCGCTTTGTTGTTCGAAACTTCCCGCTTGAGGGCCTGCACGCCAACGCGTGGAAAGCCGCCCTAGCCGCAGAAGCCGCAAATGCACAATCCAAGTTCTTTGAATATATCGACGTTTTATATACCCATCAGGATGCTCTCGACGATGCATCCCTCAAGAAATACGCCGCCGATCTGGGTTTGAATGCAAAACAATTTGAGTTAGACTTTAACTCCGAAAAGACGGCCGCCACCGTAAGAAAAGATATGACGGACGGCGAATCTTACGGCATCGGCGGAACGCCGGCGGTTTACATAAATGGAGTCTGGGTGCGCGATCTGACAGCCGATTCATTTAAGGCCGCCATCGATAAAGCTCTGGGAACAAAGTAGTTATGCGTTTTTTGATCATCCTTTTCATAAGTGCGCTTGTTTTTGGCTGTTCGGACGGTAATTCTGCCACCAAGCCCCCCACGGGGAATGGCAACGCTGTAACAAAGAAACCCGCCACACTGCCCGTTTCTGGTTACGAAGTGATAAAAACATATCCTCACGACCCCAAGGCGTTCACCGAAGGACTTTTCTATCACGATGGCTTCCTTTACGAAAGCACAGGCCAGGAAGGCAGATCGTCGTTGAGAAAAGTTGAATTAGAAACTGGCAAAGTTGTGCAGAAATTCGACCTGCCGCCCGAGGATTTTGGCGAGGGCATTTCGCTCGTAAATGGCAAGATATATCAATTGACCTGGCGGGCAGGACTTTGTCGCGTGTTCGACGCAAAGACTTTCAAATTGATCAAAGAGCTAAATTACCAAGGGGAAGGATGGGGATTAACGACCGACGGCTCGGCCCTTTACATGAGTCAGGGAACGCACGTGCTTAAGGTCTTGGAAGCTGAAACATTCAAACAAGCACAGACTCTTCCTGTGATGCGCGAAGACGGAAGGCCATTAATGCAGATAAACGAGCTCGAATGGGTTAAGGGCGAGATTTGGGCAAATGTTTGGC
The DNA here is from genome assembly GCA_044230475.1 of Pyrinomonadaceae bacterium. Classification (GTDB taxonomy): domain Bacteria; phylum Acidobacteriota; class Blastocatellia; order Pyrinomonadales; family Pyrinomonadaceae; genus OLB17. Next base: position 16,114 of record JBGARA010000076.1, read on the forward strand.
ATTCAGAGCAACCTGATGTTCTCGGCAAACCCAATTACATCGCTCGAATAGAACCTGCGACCGGCAAACTGCTCGGATGGATAAATCTCGCCGGAATCTCGCCGGCGGATCAGGCCCAGGACCCGGAAAACACCCTGAACGGAATTGCTTACGACCGGGAAAAAGATCGTATCTTTGTCACCGGTAAGAACTGGAAGAATCTTTACGAAATAAAACTAAAAAATCCATAGATGACAGACCTCGACAAAAAATTTATGTCGCGGGCGATCGAGCTTGCTAAAAACGGCGTGGAAACGAACGCCGGCGGTCCTTTTGGCTGTGTTATCGCAAAAGACGGAGAGATCATCGGCGAAGGCAACAACCGTGTAACCTCCACCAATGACCCGACCGCCCACGCTGAGGTCGTTGCGATCCGCAATGCGTGCAACAAACTTAGTTCTTTCCAGCTCGACGGATGCACTATCTACACTTCGTGTGAGCCATGCCCGATGTGCCTCGGTGCGATCTACTGGGCACGGCCTGAGCGTGTGTTTTATGCCTGCACCCGAACCGATGCCGCCAAAATAGGTTTTGACGACGATTTTATCTACGAGGAACTTGAGAAAGATAACGGCGACCGTAAGCTAGAGTTAACCAATTTGATGCGTGATGAGGCCCTGGAGATTTTTGCCCAATGGGCCGAAAAGCCGGATAAGACCGAGTATTGAAAAAAAAGCGTGGGACAGTGGGACACCGGGACACCTGTTATTAACTTGTTTATTCACAAGATTTAGACCGTCCCACTCCTGTCGCACTGTAATTAACTGTAATTACTTGTAAGTAGATGTAAGTAGCTTTGGTAGTTTTTTGTGGCCGCTGGTGCCAGACATTTTAGGTTTTGATTGATTTTATTCTGAATAACGAGACGATTTCGACGGAAATGGCCGCCGGCATAACCGTGCTCGATTTTGTGCGTTATCACAAGGATTTGAAGGGCACAAAGATCGGCTGCCGTGAGGGCGATTGCGGAGCATGCACGATCTTGGTCGGCGAACTCGTCGGCGGTGAGGTCAAGTATCGCTCAATGACCTCATGCCTGATGCCGCTTGCCAACGCCGCCGGAAAACACATCGTCACCGTCGAAGGTATAAATCCCGCAGATCGCGGCCTGACACCGGTCCAGCAAGCGATGATCGACGAAAGCGGAACGCAGTGCGGATTTTGTACGGTTGGTTTCGTGATGTCGCTCACCGGATTCTGCATTGATGACACCGCAAAAACACCAGAAATGGCCGTCTCTGCGATCGACGGCAACATCTGCCGTTGCACAGGTTACAAATCTATCGAACGGGCAGCCGAGAAAGTATGCGGCCTCTTGTCAGAACCGTCTGCGTCAGAGGGCAGCCAGTTCGTGCCGGACTATTTCAACGACATCGCTGATCGCCTCGCGACTTTAAGGTACAGCAACGCTCAAGAAACTGACCGACCGCTCACGCAGGCGGTTCCGACAGGAGGTGGCACTGACCTCTACGTCCAAAAACCAGAGTGGATGGCTGAGAACACGTCCCGCCCCCTTCTCTACGATGACAACCTGAGAGGCATCCGCGACACCGGTGAACACATCGAGATCGGAGCATCCGCAACTGTCACCGACCTGCTTGTTTCGCCAGTAATGCAGTCGATCTTCCCAAACCTGCACAAACATCTGAAACTCGTTTCATCGACGCCGATCCGCAACATGGCCACGCTCGCCGGAAACTTCGTAAACGCCTCCCCCATCGGCGACATGACAGTCTGGTTTCTCGCCTTAGACGCCGAGATCGACCTATGCACAAGCCCTCACGTCAGTAAGGGCCAAACACGCACGCTGCCATTGAAAGACCTTTACCTGGGCTACAAACAACTCGCAAAACAACCTGACGAAATAATCACTGCGATCCGTTTCAAAAAACCATCCGGCGATTTCCGTTTCAATTTTGAAAAAGTATGCAAGAGAACCTATCTCGATATCGCAACCGTAAACACCGCGATCTCACTCGACATGGATGGTAACGTCATACGCGAAGCTCACGTCTCAGCCGGAGGCGTCGCACCGATCCCGTTCTATTTGAGACAAACATCCGAGTTTCTGAGCGGGAAAGATATTAACGAAGAATCGATCAACGCCGCAAACGAAATAATGCAGTCTGAGATCTCACCTATCTCGGACGTGCGTGGAAAGGAACAATATAAGCGGCTGGTGTTACGACAGCTGTTTCGGGCACATTTTGTCGAAATATTTGGGATAGACTAGCTTAAAGTGGACTCATCGGAAAGTGAACTTAATCTGCTTCTTCCCGCGATGTTTGTTATTGTAATGAGTCCGCTGCTATTGGGGCTATGGTTATTATTGCGGCACTTCGACTACCGCATGGAAGATAGTGGTACAGATGCTTTTAAGAACGGATATGGCGTGGTCGGCTCAGTTATACGAACAATTTTTGGCTTAGTGATATTTTTGTTAACTTTAGGCTTTGTAATTTTCTGTATTGAAGCAATTTTAAAACTTGTTCGAGGATAATGAAGAACATCGACTCAAAATCACACGTTCGCGGCGAGTCCGTTTATTTGGATGATATTCCTGTCGTTCAAGGGACGCTGTATGCGTGTGTTTTTGATTCGCCGGTGGCTCATGGAAAGATAAACTCGATAGATGCATCAGAAGC
>JBGARA010000077.1:0-18648 GCA_044230475.1 Pyrinomonadaceae bacterium
AAGCAATCTTAACGCTTTGTCTGACGGCATTCTTGTCAGACAGTCGAACTAGAGGTGAAGAAACATGCAATGGCTTGCTGAAGTTTGTGTAAAGCGTCCCGTTTTCGCCACGATGCTGATCCTTTCGCTCGTGGTGGTCGGAGCATTTTCGTTTTTTAGCCTCGGCGTCGATCTTTTTCCGAAGATCGATTTTCCGACGATCACGATCACGGTGCAAAATCCGGGAGCTTCCCCGCAGGAGATCGAAACCGAGATAACGGAAAAGGTCGAGGAAGCGGTCAACACGATCTCGGGCATCGACGAATTGCGTTCAAGTTCGATCGAAGGTGTTTCACAGGTTTTTGTTCAGTTTATCCTGGAAAAAGATGTTAACGTTGCGTCGCAGGAGGTGGAGAACCGCGTTCAGACCGTCATTCCAAAGCTTCCGGAAACAGCCAAGCAGCCTACCGTTCAAAAACTCGATACCGACGCAGCTCCGGTTTTGCGCATCTCACTTTCGGCTCCGGCACCCAGCACGCTTCGTGATGTAACCGAGATCGCAAAAAATCGTGTCAAGGAAAAGATAGAGTCTGTTAACGGTGTCGGCCAAATCACGATCATTGGTGGTCAGGAACGCCAGATCAACATCTGGGTTGATCCTGACAAGATGCGCTCCTATAACGTTACGCCTGCAGAAGTCGCGGGTGCGCTCAAGATCCAGAATATGGAATTTCCGAGCGGGCGCATCGATGAAGGTCAAAAAGAAACAGCGGTTCGCACCGTCGGGAAAATTCAAAAGCCGGAAGAGTTTAATGATGTAGTTGTCGCGACACGCGGCGGCTATCAGGTAAAGGTAAAAGACCTTGGCTATACGGAAGACGGTGGTGAGGAAATCAGATCCGAAGCCCGCCTTAACGGCCAGCCCGCCGTCACAATGATCGTCTCGAAACAGTCGGGACAAAACACTGTTGCCGTCGCACGTGAGATCAAATCACGCCTGAAAGATATCGAAAAAACACTGCCGAAAGGCTACCAAATGCGCGTCATCGGCGATAATTCGATCTTTATCGAAAACTCGCTGCACGCGATCGAAGAGCATTTGATAGTTGGGTCGATACTCGCCTCGATCGTTGTTTTTCTTTTCCTTTGGAGTTTTCGCTCCACCTTTATCGCGGCTATGGCGATACCGACATCCATCATCTCGACATTTGCGCTCGTCTATGCGATGGGCTACACGCTTAATCAGATCACGATGCTCGCCCTGACACTGATGGTCGGTATCGTGATCGACGATGCGATCGTCGTGCTCGAAAACATTTTCCGTTTTGTCGAGGAAAAGGGAATGAATCCGTTTCAGGCCGCGATCGAAGGTACACGCGAGATCGGCCTCGCGGTCCTCGCGACGACGCTCTCTTTGATGGCGGTTTTTGTGCCCATCGGGTTTATGCAGGGCATCGTCGGCAAATTCATGTCGAGCTTTGGCTTAACCGCGTCGTTTGCCGTTGCGGTCAGTCTCATCGTTTCATTTACGATGACGCCCATGCTTGCCGCCCGGCTTATCAAACAGAAAAAGCACGAACCCGGATCTAAGAAAGAAGAGATCGGCGGCGACGGCATGGTCGAAACGCGCCAAGGAAGCGATAGCCATTACACAGGGTGGTTTCGGCATGTTGACAGTACCTACGCGTGGCTTTTGAGATTTTCGATGGCGCATCGATGGCTAATCTTGGCTTTGGTTGGGGTTACTTTTATCAGTATCTTCCCGCTATTCATGGGAATTCCGACACTGAACTTATCAAAACCCGGATTCTTTGCCAAATTAGATTTCAACAATCCGTTGTTTGGATTTAGCGGGGTTGGAAAAAACTTTTTGCCGATCGATGACCAATCGCAATTTGAAGTTTCGATACGAACGCCCGAAGGCACAAGCCTTGGCGCGACATCGCAGATCTTTGAGCGAATTGCATCAGAGATAAGGCAGATGCCCGGTGTTACCGATACGCTTGCGACCGTCGGCGGGGGACAGCAGCTGGTCGTAAACACTGGATCGATCTATGTAAAGCTCACTGACATCAATGACCGCGCAAAGTCGCAGCAGGACCTTATGGGCGATGTCAGAGGGATGTTGAAAAAATATCCCGACTATCGTACTTCGGTTCAGCCGGTCGCAGCATTTTCCGGCGGCGGTTTTCGCAATGCGAATGTCCAGTTCATGATCGGCGGGCCCGATCTGAAAAAGCTCGAGGAGTATTCGGCCAAAATACTCGAAAAGATGAAAACGATCCCTGACGCAGTTGACGTTGATTCTACTTTGATCAGCGGCAAGCCGGAATTACAGCTCGAAGTTGACCGAGACACCGCTGCTGATCTCGGCGTAAAGGTTGGAGATGTTTCACAGGCATTGAACACGCTCGTTGCAGGTCAGGACGCAACAACCTACAACCAAGGCAACGATCAATATGACGTTACGGTCCGCGCGATCAATCCGTTTCGAACGAGCATTGAGGGGCTAAAGCGCCTTATAGTGCCTTCGACAAAACTCGGTTGGGTTACGCTGGATCGAGTCGTAAGATCGGTGCCTGGAACCGGCCCAAGCTCGGTTGACAGAACCAATCGCCAGCGACAGGTCACTCTGCTTGCGAACACAAAGCCGGGCGGTTCCGCGGCAAGTATTACGGCTGCGATCGACGACTATGTAAAACAGCTCAAACTTCCTACCGAATACAAAACCGGCTATGTCGGACAATCGAAAGAAATGGGCAAGGCAGGATTTTATTTTCTGTTGGCGTTCACCCTGTCCTTCGTTTTTATGTATATCGTATTGGCCGCGCAGTTCGAATCGTTCATTCATCCGGTGACAATTTTGCTGACGCTGCCGCTGTCGATCCCGTTCGGAATCTTTTCGCTTCTCGTCACAGGCCAAACCGTCAACATTTTCTCAGGCCTCGGCTTGTTATTGCTCTTCGGCGTCGTAAAGAAAAACGCAATTTTGCAGATCGATCATACGAATGGCCTGCGTTCAAAAGGCATGAGCCGTTACGATGCGATCATCCAGGCAAACCGTGACCGTCTGCGTCCTATCCTGATGACGACGATCGCTTTGGTAGCTGGCATGATCCCGCTCGTAGTTTCGACCGGAGCAGGTTCGGGAACCAACCGCTCGATCGGCGTTCTCGTCGTTGGCGGACAGACGCTATGTTTGCTGCTGACGCTGCTCGCGGTGCCGGTGTTCTACTCTGTCTTTGACGACCTTGCAGAACTGCGGTTGTTTAGGTATGTAAATCGGTTTTCTACATGGCTTTTCGGTGGTATTAAGCGGCGCTTTGCGACGGCGGCAAGCTCTCTGGTGGCGAAACAATAAGAATTTTATGAAGGGGCGTTTTTACATCCTAATTATTTGTGTGCTCGCTTTTAGCGGCGTGAGAGTTTTTGCGCAAACTTCGACCCCTTCACCGTCGCCGTTGCCGGAAACTCCGCCCATCGCTCCGAATTATCGCTCTGATGACCGACGGCTACCCGATCTTGGAAGAGTTGGCGTCGATGCCGCAAATCAAAAGACACTCACTTTAGGTGAAACGATCGAGCTCGCGCTTGCAAATAACCGAGACATTGAGATCTCGCGCAAGACAAAAACTATGGCGGAGTTTGATTTGAAAAGCGCCTTTGGGTTTTACCAACCTCGGTTGTCCGGGCAGACATATTACGACCGTTCTACGGTTGCGAACCTGAGCATTTTTAGCAGCAACACAACGACGACGACCGGTACGATGCAGGGCAATGCATCTCTAACAGGATTTTATCGGCCGCAGGGAACTGTGCTTACAGGTACGTTCAACAACACACGATTGACGAGCAATAACCCGATCTCGATACTCAGTCCGCAGTTCAATTCAAATCTCAGTTTTGGATTTACTCAGCCTTTGTTTCGCGGGCGTAGGTTCGATTCTCAGCGTCGGGTTATCGAAGTTGCAAAACGCAATATCGAGTTGACCGATACACAATTTCGCCAGCGGACGATCGAAACTGTCTCGGCAGTTCAGCGCGCATATTGGGACTTGACCTACGCTCTTCGCAATCTACAGGTTCAGCGTGATGCGGTCCGCGATGCAAACACCCAACTCGAGCATAATCGACGACTTGTCGAAGAAGGCCAGCTTGCACCGATAGATATAGTGGCTTCGGAAACCCAGGTCGCTACATTTGACCAAGCTGTTTACGATGCACTCAACACCGTGAACCAAGCGGAGAACGCGTTGAAGAACCTGATATCACCAAACCGTAACGATTCGATATGGAACATGTCCCTGACTCCGGTCGAACCCGTAGATCAGACTGTTCCCGATCCGACATTGACCGAGGCGATCGATCAGGCAATGCAAAACAGGCCCGAGCTTGCGATCAATAGATCACAGCGTGACATTAATCAGCTCGATCAGAGGCTCTATAAGGATCAGACAAAACCCCAGATAGACCTGACCGGAAGTTACAATTCAGCCGGTGTTGGCGGAGATCTAAATCCGAGTTTCAGCAGTCCCTTTTGTGCTAACAGCGCCAATCCGGAACAGTGTCAGGCCGCTTTGGCTCAGCCGTTTATTACGCGGATCGGCGGTCCCGGTACGGCGTTCACCGATATTTTTGCCAATAAATATCCGGTGTGGCGTTTCGGTATCAATTTCAACCTGCCGCTGTTTGGCGACAAAACTGCGAAGGCAAATCTTGGTCATGCGCGTGTCGAGGCCGAACGTCTCGAAACGCAGCGGGAGCAACTCGAACAGGGAATCCAGGTCGATGTGCGCAATGCTTTGCAGGCGATTAGAACCGGCGAAGCGCGGCTTCGTTCTGCGGCAATTGCCAGAGAAAATTCCGAAAAGCAGTATGAATCCGAGCAGCGAAAGCTCGACGCCGGACAGTCCGATGTTTATCGTGTTTTGGAAAGGCAAACTGCGTTGGCGACCGCGCGAAGCAACGAGCTAAGGGCGCGAACAGAGCTCAACAAAGCCATTGCCGACCTTCAGCGCGCGACCGGCAATACGCTCAAGGCAAACGACATTGAACCCAAGGTGAAATAACATTGTCGCCCGCCCGCGACGAATCGCATGAAAACTGTTTACATAGAACAATTCGGCTCTATTGACGATCTTGAGATCCGCGAAATTCCATCGCCGGAGATCAAACAGCCGATACAGGTTCTGATCCGGGTGCATGCGGCCGGTTTAAATCGTGCCGATCTGCTTCAGGTTCTTGGAAAATACCCACCGCCCGTTGGATACTCGCCAAATATTCCCGGTCTCGAGTTCGCCGGCGAAATAGTAGCTGTCGGCAGCGAAGTAGATCGATGGAAAATAGGCGACCGCGTTTTCGGCATCACCGCCGGCGAAGCCCAAGCGGAATACTTGTTGATTGATGAGAATCTGCTTGCAAAAATTCCTGACGGCCTGAGCTTTACCGAGGCAGCCGCCGTTCCCGAGGCTTTTGTGACCGCGCACGACGCGATCTTTACGCACGGCGATCTAAAACAAAACGAATCACTTTTAATACACGCTGTTGGTTCAGGCGTTGGACTAGCGGCATTGCAGCTTGCCAAATCAAAAGGCGCATTTGTGATCGGAACGTCTCGCACAAAAGACAAACTCGATAAATGTAAACAACTTGGACTCGATGTGGCGATAACGACCGGCGAGAAGATCGACTTCGCCGAAGAGGTTAAGCATGCAACAAACGGCAGGGGCGTCGATGTGATACTGGATCTCGTCGGTGCGGCTTATTTCCAGCAAGATCTGGCGAGTTTGAATTTGAAAGGACGCCTTTTGCTTGTAGGGCTTACGTCGGGAGCAACTGCCGAATTTGACCTCCGCGTCGCTCTGCAAAAACGTCTAACCATAATCGGAACCGTGCTGCGGCCCCGCTCTGTCGAAGAAAAAGCCGCTGCTGTCGAGAAATTTGCCGACGAGGTCGTCCCGTTATTTGAAAACGGTACGATAAAACCAAACCTTGACCGTGTTTTTCCACTAAAAGACGTTCGCGAAGCCTATCAGTACCTCGCTTCGAACAAAAGTTTCGGCAAAGTCGTTCTCAACCTTTCATAACAGCCTGATCTCTGTAATGGTTCAATTTGAAAAAGGTTTGATTTTGAACTCTTACAACTCTGCGAAAATCTCCGCGGCCTCTGCGTGGAAACTAGTTTCACGCAGAGATCACAGAGATTTACGCAGAGTTCACTGAGTTTTCAGGACTTTAGCTTTTTTCCAACTATATTTCAATTTGAACCGCTATCCGATTTCCAACAATATTGTTTCTGTAATTTCTGTAACGTTAGAACTTTTGCTAACTTTACAGGGATGATTTTAGAATCATAGTGTCGGCATGTTTTACAGAGAAACCATCTTCATAACGGGTTTTCCCGGTTTTATTGCGAGTCGCCTTGTCGAGATCCTCGTCGGCAGCGAAACGCAGTTTTACCTGCTGGTTCAGCCGCAATTTATCGAACAGGCGATGCAGGAGATCGAACAGATCGCCGAGCTAACTAGCGCATCGCTCGATAGTTTTGTGCTCGTCGAGGGTGACATCACACAGCCCAACCTCGGCATTTCGGACACCGACCTCGAAACCATCCGTTTTGAAACGACCGATATCTATCATCTCGCCGCTGCCTACGACCTTGCCGTGTCAAAGCATACTGCCTACGACGTAAATCTGCTCGGCACAAAGAACGTAAATAATTTTGCACGCTCAGTTAGACAGCTCCGCCGGTACAATTACGTCTCCACCTGTTACGTAGCGGGAAAACGTGAGGGCGTCATCCTCGAAACTGATCTCGAACACAACGCAGGCTTTCGCAACTATTACGAGGAAACAAAATACCTGGCCGAGATCGAGGTCGAAAAATTGAAAAGCGAGATGCCGGTGACGATCTATCGACCGTCGGTTGTCGTTGGCGATTCGCACACGGGCGAGACGGCAAAATACGACGGGATCTATTACCTAATAAATTTCCTGCGTCGCGCTCCATGGCTGTTCCGAGTATTTAATATTGGCAGCGCCAAGGTGCGGCTAAATCTGGTTCCCGTTGATTTTGTCATCGAGAGCATGGCTGTCTTGGCACGCGACAGGCTCGCCATCGGAAAAACTGTCGCCCTCGCTGACCCCAATCCGCTTTCGACTGAAGAACTTTTTGACACTATCGCTAAAGAAATGACGGGACGCCAATCCGAGTTCAAGGCACCGACGCGTCTCGCCGAATGGTTCCTCAACACCGGCATCTCGCCCGTTCTGACCGGCCTGCCCCATCACGGCGTGCCCTATTTCTTTCTATCGCAGACCTACGACACCTCTCTCGCCGATGATCTCTTGTTCTCACACGACCTCGTCTGCCCCCGCTTCGCAAATTACGTCGGAAACCTCCTCGATTTTGTCGAAGAAAATCCACAGCTTTGATAAGCTACCACGCGGCAGTTTAGGGCATCATATATTTAATGAAGATCCTGTCAGCAGCTTTTTTTGCCGCCTTTTCGTTTCTTACTTTCGCTTTAAGCGTGTCTGCTCAGAGTGGACGAGTGCAACAGACACCCACGCCGCCGCCCGATGACACTATCAAGATCTCGACCGAAGAGATCAAGCTTAACGTGCTTGCGTTTGACGAGAAAGGCAATTTCTTTTCGGACGTGACCGCCAACGACATTGTCATCAGCGAAAACAACATCCTGCATCAGCCTGCAAGCGTTCGCCGTTTGCCTGCGAATGTGCTGATCGTGTTGGACACCGGCGGCGAGATGCGGAGCGTGAAATCGCTCGACAAAACACGTAGTGTGGCACGAAGCGTGATCGAAAATCTCAGAGCAGGCGATTCGGTTGCTATTTTGCAATACAGTGACAAGGCCGAGGTCGTTGCGACGTGGATGAGCGAAAAACAGCAGATGCTGGACGCACTAAAGGGCACGAAATTTGGCCGACGCTCGATGTTTGTCGACGGTATCAAGCTTGCCACCGACTATCTATTAAAAAGCGGGCTTGATAACAAGCATTTGGTCTTGATCACCGACGGTACTGACAGCAGCGGGCGCTCATCAGCAAAATTCGATGCTATGCAGCGGCTACTAGCAACCGACGTCAGCGTCCACGTTCTTAGCTATGCCGCCATGGAGATCGCTTCGATAGAACCGAGCGCGAAGACGATATCGAATTCGCCTCCGCCAAAAGCCTTGCCTGATGAGGTCGTCAACCAACTTCCCAATGACGTAAAGATCGCTGCGACCCGGCCCAAGGTCGGACCGACGATAAACACCGACCGCAAAATGCTGAGAACCTTAAGGTCGCGAAAAGCCGATCTCGAGCTCAGCCAGCAGCAGCTTGAAACGCTCGCCGACAACACCAACGGCGAATTCATCTCGCCCGACAGCGTCGATGAATTGATAGAAAAGGCTTCGCTCGTAGCACGAATGATCGATTCGGCTTATGTCGTTACTTACGTTCCAAAGGTCCCCGTAGTAGCCACCCGCGGCATCGCCGAACGCAACATCGACGTGACGTCAAAACGCCCGGGCCTCGTCGTCGTTGCACGTAGAAAGCTGATGATCAAACGATAGGCATCGATTGGCAGGAAAGTACATTTCCTTATAAACTAGTGATATTAGGTAAATTTACTCAGCTCTCAGAGGTCTTTGTGTTCTCTGTGGCAATAAAAAAGGAGATAACAAAAATAATGTCAACAGCAACAGGAACTGCGATGGAAAACACCGTCACATTTGCAAAGGTCGGCCAGCCGGCACCGGATTTTAACATGCCTTCGACCAAGAATATGGAAACACTTGGCGAGAACGTGAAACTTTCGGACTACAAGGGCAAATGGCTCATTATGATGTTTTACCCGCTCGATTTCACCGGCGTTTGTTCGAGTGAACTGGTCCATTTCTCAAATCGTTTTGAAGAACTGAACAGTATCGGAGCCGAGGTTTTGGCCGTTTCGACCGACTCGGTGTATTCGCATCGTGCATGGACAAAAGCGCCCGCCGAGCAAAATGGCATCGGCGATATTAAATATCCGATCGCGTCCGATCGCGGCGGCAAGCTCGCGCGTCAATACAACATCCTGCTTGAGGACCCGAACATCGCTCTTCGCGGCCTCTTCATCATCGACCCCGAAGGCGTGCTGCAATACTCAGTTGTTCACGCGATCAATATCGGACGCTCTGTGGATGAGACGCTGCGTGTTTTGCAGGCATTGCAATCTGGCGGCTTTTGTTTGGCAGACTGGAAACCAAAAGGATAGACAAGAGACAGGAGATTGGAGACAAGAGATACTACTATTTCTGTCTCCAATTTTGCTTTACACCAAAGGCCGGCTCGTAAGCACCCAGTAAAGAATAAATCCGCTTACGATGATCGAGCCCACCAGTATCGCGATCAGCAGTCCGATCAACCCGAATACGAAAATGTAATCGCTCGTTTTCCCTTTGCCGTGGCCTGCGGCGCGAGTGCGGATCAGATTCATATTTTGCTGGTTGGATTTCCAGACAAAATCGAATGCGTCACCGATGAACGGTATCGTTCCCACCGCATAATCAAGCCCGATATTAAATGCCATCCGCAGCAAAGTGATCTTAGGCACGCCGTAACGAACGCCTGCAAACAATATGTAAAATGATGCAAACGAAGTCAGCGTGTCGCCGACGTTCGGGATAAGGCCTATCAACGCATCAAGCCCAAACCGCCAGCCCGTTCCGGGCACTCGAAAAAGCCCGTCGAGATAAAACGACAGATCGTCGAGGCCTTTTTCTACTTCGATCTGTTTCTCGATATTAGACATAATGGAATTAGCCACAGAGAACACAGAGTTCACAGAGATATGCGCCTGATTCCATTACGGAGCATTTTTTCTCCGAAGTTGACCAACAAGGCACGTTTCAAACCAGTTGCTTTTAGATAAGAGAGCGTTTGTGACATTGAGACTTCGGGGAGTTTGCTGAGTGATTTGATCTCAACGATTACTTCCTCCTCGACAAGAATATCAATACGCTGGCCTTTAATGACTTTGTCTTTATAGATCACATCTATCTCAACTTGCCTCCGATAACGAATGCCACGCAGATCGAATTCATGACATAGTGCTTCTTCATATATCGATTCCAGTAAACCTGAGCCAAGAGTTTTATGTACTTCGATCGCAGCTCCGATTATCTTCTGCGTCAACACATCATTTTCCATCTCAGTGTTCTCTGTGTGCTCTGTGGCTAATTTTCTTCTTCTGTTTCTACCGGCGCAGGGGGCTTTGGTTTCTTGGCCTGCGCTTTTTCACCGATGATCTTGATCGAAATGATCTTATCGCCGCGCACAATACTATCTACGACTTTCATCCCGATTTCGTTCACATGGCCAAATACTGTGTAACCGCCGTCGAGGTGCGGCTGCGGCGAATGCGTCACGAACCATTGCGAGCCGCCGGTGTCTTTGCCCGACAAAGCCATACCCACGGCGCCGCGATCGTATGGACGGGTGTTGATCTCGCATCGGATCGACCAGCCCGGGCCGCCGTTTCCGTCGCCGCGCGGATCGCCGTCCTGCATTACAAAATTGGAAACAACGCGATGAACTTCGACGCCGTTGAAATAATTGTCGCGTGCGAGCGTAATAAAATTATCGACCGTTAGCGGAGCGTCCTCAGGGTAAAGGTCAATGGTAAACGTTCCTTTTTCGGTCTTAACAACCGCTTTGACAATACCGTTCTTACGCGAAACGGCGCGGCGGTAATCGGCATCCGTGTTGAGCATCTGCCCGAGCTTTGTTCCGTAGGCGGCGGTGTATGGACGGACGCGGTTAGTGCCCTTTGCTAACGCCTGCTCGACCGCCGCTGCCGCACCCGGCGACAGCTTCTGCAACTCTTTATCCGCAAGCAGGTCAAGTGCCTTTTTTCGCGTGACATAGTCGGCAGATTTTAGAGCAGACAACAGAGTATCGGCAGCTTCTTTTTTGTCGATTTTAAAGAGAGCGTCCATTATCGCGATGCGGGCGTCGTTGTACTCTTTGTCAGGGATAAATGCTCGCTCCCATGCTTGTTTGAGGGCCTCGACATTTTCCTTAGAAGCGGGACGCTCGGCCAGCAGTTCGGCGGCTGTAGTGCGAACAAAAACGTCGTTATGGGCGAGTGTAGTCCGAAGAAATGCATCGAGATCTTTCGTCTTGAACGCAGCAAAAGCGCGAATAAAATCAGGCGCGGCGATCACATTTTTCTTGCCTTCGCCTGGATAGGCACTTGCCAGATTGTCGGCCATTCTGCGCAGCAGCGCAGGAGCCGCGTTGCGCATTTTTTTGACCTCTTCGGTTTTTGGGAACATGTTGGCAAGCTCGCTGGCAACTTGAGCTGTAGTGCTGAGTCCCCACCAGGTATGCAACGCGTTTGGCGAGATCGTAAAATCGCCCGGCCTGACGCGCATACGGGCAACGGAGATCTCGGGCGTATGGCCATCGTCGAGTTTTACGAGTTCGTCCAGCAATTTTACCGCGCGCTCGTTTCCGGAATCGGAAAGCAGACGGCCGATGACCGTCACGATCTCGATCAGCTCATTTTTTTCGGCGGGGTGCGCAAATTTCGATCTTTTGTAATCGCCGAGGAGTTTTTCGCCGCGTTCGATCAGTTTGTCGGCAGCTTTCGGATCTCTCATTGCCGCGAGCGAACGGATCGCCGAAACGCGTACACGCGAATCCGTGTCCGAGACCGCAGTTTTCACCAACAGTTCGAAAGCGGTCCTGTCCTGCGTGCGACCGAGCGATTGTGCAGCGTTCGCACGGGCGATAGGGTCAGCGTCGGAAGCAAGCATCGCTTTTACATTTGTATTTGCGTGCGAAGTTCGCAGCCGTGAAAGCGTGTTGGCGGCGTCGGCGCGTATGCGGGCATCTTTGCTCTTCAAAAATTCTGCGGTAACAAAATCCGTGTCGTCCGGCCGCTTGCGTTTCGGATCATTGCTGCTTGCCCGGCCGGCGGCGGTCACGCCGAGCAGAACGGTCGCGCGATATTGTTTTGCTCCGCGACGGTTTTCATCATCGAGTGTTTTCAGGATCGCTTCGCTTAGGAGCTTGGACTTTTCCTCTTTTGGATTTGCGGCGGCAATTTTGCCGGCGGCTTCGATGGAGCGTGCACGGACCGCATCAGGTGCTTTCGGATCGTTGAGCAATTTCAGAAGGGCATCTGCGCCCTTGATCGACTCGATCTCGCCGAGGCCAAAGGCGGCCATCGCGGCAGCCTCGGGCGAGCTATCGACCAGCAACGCAGCCAGTTCGTCAATAGCCTTTTCGTCACCGATCCGACCTGCGGCAAGCGCCGCGCGAGCGCGCACCGCGGGATTTTTGTCCTTCATCAGATCGATAAGCGTTTTGTCGAAGCGGCGTGCGTCCTCGGCCTTGACGATCTGGATGGCGGTGTTGACAGGCACCTGCGCAGCGGTGCAAATATTCAGTACGAGCAGCAAAAAGAGGGCGATCAGAAAATACTTTTTCATAAAAAATGATTGTCCTGATTCTAACCGTCCGCGCAGCCAAAAGCCAAAGTCTGCCTTGGCGAACTTTGCATTAAATATCTGATTGTGGTTTTAATGTTCCCGTCACGCGGGAACCGAAGGGTAGGCTTTATCAGCCTTCGGCTTCCGCGAACTTACTCGTCGCGGTTTCCTCGGCCTCTTTTATTTTGGCGAGGTTTTGCACCTCGATCTCGTTGAGCTGTTCGTCCTTAAAATCAGGATTTGATTTGTACCAGCTCTGAGTCTCGAAATATTTCTGCAGCTTAGCGTCCTTGAACATACGTCCGTGCCGCGCATATATCTCGTTGCGCAAAACACGCAGGTCCTCGGCAAACAGCGCTCCGAGCGTTTCGTCCGTTACAACGTTTGTTGAAAACCACTCACGGATCTTTGCCTCGCGAGCGGCAAGCAGATCTACGTTCTTTTGCTCGATTGCGTTGAGCTTTATGGCCTTTTGATTTTTGGCTGGCTTGTACCAATCGCGCCAGTTGAAATAATCGCGTATACCCGGCGCGTCAAATTTCTTTCCGTGCCGCGCGTAAAACTCTTCACGCAAAATTTTCAACTCCAGCAAACTCAAACCCTCGAGCTTGTCCTCGGTCAGCAGGACGTTTTGAAAATTGTCCATATCGCCGATCGAGATCGCGGTCTTGTGATTTTTTTCTTTTTCGGCGGTGAGTTTTTCGATATTCTTGCGCTCGGTTTCGGTCAAAACGGTTCCGTCATAGGCCGGATTTTTCTTGTACCAATAGCGCTCGTCAAAATATTTCTGCAGCCATTCCTCTGAAAAAGGCTTGCCGTGTATCGCCTCGATCTCGGCGATCAGGATGCTGATCTCGACGCCCGTATAGTCGCGCAGGTTATCGTCAGTGATGAGCTTTGCCTTCCAGATGCGCATGTCGCCCGGCTCGACAAAAGGATGCTTCTCCGCCTCGGCCAGCCGTATCAGGTCGAGATTCGAACGCTCGATCGGCGTCAGTACCGAATTGCTAAACTTCGCATTCGGCTTATACCAGGCCTGCTTTTCGAGATAATCCTGTATCGGGCGTTCCTTGAAAATGCGTCCGTGCTTGCCAAAAACAACGCCGCGAAGCAGCGCCAGGTCATCGCCATCCTCGTCCACCTTCAGCTTAGCGATCCGTGCTTTGGTTAGCCGTGTCTTGGCAAAATTGACCTTCTCAAAATTGTTCTTATTAAACTCGCGCCACCGCGCCGCCCTCACCGCCGGATCAAACTCCTGCGCAAAAGTCGTCGCCGCAAACGCCGCCACGATCACCAATAAAAGCAGTCTCTTTCTTTTCATAACGACATCATTCAAGCCGCCTTTTTCGAGCGGCCATTTGTTCGGACAGTTCTATCCACCTGTCCGTTCAGCAAAGCCGGAACCGAGATATCCTCGTCCAAATTATCCCAATGCAATCCAATACCGCCGCCGCTGATCGAGTACCGTTTGCGCTCGGCCAGACTTGCCATTTTCAGTCGCGGAAAATAGGCCAGCGGGACACCGATCTGCCTGCCATCTGTCAGCTCGACCCACATATTATCGACATCAAATGTGACCTTTTTCGCCAAAGGCTTAAGCTCCAAAATGTTCATTCCACGCCCTGAAATAGAAGACCACAGGCATAGTTCAGAGTAACATCGAATCGAAAATAACGAAAGAAAAATTGGAGAAGTTCGCCGCTGATCTTCGCGGATCGGGCGGGTCAGAAATCAGGTCTTTTCCTTATCTGCGTCATCTGCGCGAGACCTGCGGCTGGATCTTTTGTGAAAAACCCCAGTCGCTATCCTGACTTGCGGCGACTCTGTCCCTTTGAACGATTAGAAACCTTCGCCGTTCTGAGGTCGAGCATAACAAGGCCGTCCTGGTCGGTCTCGATGTCGTGAAACTGGACCGTCTCGGGCAGGTCGATGCCAAACTCCTGCATAAGGCGCCAGGCTCTTATCAGGCGTCCGCCGTGGCGGCCCTGTTTAGCAACGGGAAATGCGTTTCGCGTCCCAAGCGTGGCCGGTTTCAGGCCGATGCGGTTGTTAACCTTGTCGAAGTACAAAACAAATGCCGGCGGCTCGTCCAGCCTCTCGTACGTCCTGCGGCTCATCGCAAAATGCCCTCTCCGGTTCAGCGTAATATACATCGCCGCCCACTGCCCCGTAACATCGCCCCGCGGACACTCATGCCAATCTGGTTTCATATATGTAATTTCTCCTTGAAAAAAGAATGTAACATATACGACTGTGCGTTGCATAGTCAGCACAACAGATAATTGCGGCTCAGTTTCAGGTCACATCACCGCCTGAAGTATTCGAGGGTGCGGAGCAGGTCGTGTCCTAATTGAGACACGACCTGACTTAGTAGATATTGACAATAAGTGGTATGCAATATAGACTGCTTCAAAAGTAAAACCCATTTCTAACCAGTCATCCAGTAAGTAAATGAAATGCCACTCACATCGTTTCCGACTGAACTTGTTGCTTTTACACGCACTGATTTGCTTCATTTTTGGAACTCAAGCCTTATCCGCACAAATTTTAGATGCCTCGTTTGGTCCGATACTTTCCGGTAGTGGAACAAACGCCGGTGGGGTTTCAGGGATTGTTAGGCGGTCGGATGGTAAATTCGTCATCAACGGAAACTTCCTTGTTATCGGAGGAAAACGGCGAGACGGCATTGCCGTTGTGGACCAAAATGGGGAAGTTGATGAGTCCTTTGATATTGGACAGCTGGCGACAAGTGTACCTCAAGCAAATGTCTCGGTGAGTCAGGCAGCGTTGCAACAAGATAATAAACTAGTGATCGCGGGCAGTTTTACTCATATTAACGGAGTCGCAGTACCAAAACTTGTAAGGCTCAATCCTGATGGGTCGGTTGACCAGTCATTCAATGTAGGTGCAGGACCAAATAACACCGTGACTGCGATCCACGTGCTTTCCGATGGCAAGATCCTGGTAGGTGGATATTTCACTCAGTTCAATAACCAAGCTGTCCCACCGCTTATTAAGTTAAATCCAGATGGATCGGTGGACTCCACATTTTTGGCAGTCGGCAATGGCTACACAGATATTATCAGCATATCCTTACAATTGGACGGAAAGATCTTAGTTGCGGCAAACATCAAGTTCGTGTCGACCGGAGATTTTGTGGGTATCGTGCGCCTGAATGTCGACGGGAGTGTAGACCCAACTTTTGATCCCGGAAGCGGCGTCGATCTCAATATTAATACTATGGCGGTGCAGTCGGACGGGAAGATCCTTATTGGCGGCGAATTTACCACCTTCAACGGAACGTCTAGAGTGGGATTTGCACGGCTGAATTCCGATGGATCTTTAGACCCCACATTCGTCTGCAATGTGAATTCGCAGTTCTCAGCATATTTTATTCAGGTTTATGAGAGTGGGCAAATTCTACTCGGCGGCACGTTTGGTTCGATCAATGGCACGACAAGGTTTAGGCTCGCGAGGGTAAATTCTGACGGTTCCCTCGATGGATCCTTTGCTCCGACTTTTGAACAAGATAGTGGATCGAATCCAAAGTATGTTACCGCCGCTTACATTTTTCCGGATCAGAGTATGTTTATCGGCGGAACCTTCTTTTCCGTTAATCAGGAGCTCAGATATGGATTTGCCAAACTTACAAGTAACGGCGCAACAATTCCGAGTTTCTCACTACATACGACAGGGTTAGGGACGACTATCGGTCTTGCTACTCAGCCAGACGGTAAGATTATCGTTGCCGGCGGTTACGCACAGGTAAATGGAGTCGGGGGATCGGGGATAGCAAGATTAAATGAAGATGGCACTAGAGATTCTTCATTCAACACTGGGACCGGTTTGTACGATCCAAGCACGCTGAATAACGGATTTCTGTGGACTACTGCTTTGCAATCCGACGGCAAAATTCTGATTGGTGGCGAGTTCCGAGCATACAACGGCGTGGGCAAGTTGAATCTTGCGCGAATAAACGCCGACGGGTCGCTAGACACCGCGTTTCCTGCTGAGGCATTTGCGAATTCGGCCGTGTATGACATAGCCATCCAAACGGACGGTAAGATTTTGGTCGCCTTTGATGGGTTTCGGCAAATAAAACGGCTTAATTCAGACGGTTCTGTGGATACCGGTTTCAATGTCGGCACCGGAGCGAACAATGATGTGAAAAAGATCGTTCTGCAGTCCGATGGGAAGATAATCATCATCGGAATATTTACAACCGTCAATGGCGCCGCGCGAAGCGGCATAGCTCGATTGAATTCAAACGGTTCGCTAGACACCAGCTTTAATCCCACTTCGAGTCCTGCTTCCTCGTTCACAACGACCGCGCTTCAAAATGATAACAAGATTCTGGTAGGTGGGTTTTTTACTTCAATCAATGGCGTCGGGCGCAATCGAATCGCTCGTTTGAATTCGGACGGAACTTTAGATTTGACGTTCAATCCCGGAGGGGGCGCCGACGCTATCATACGTACGATTGTAATCGAGCCGAGCGGAGATATTTTGATCGGGGGTCTTTTCAATACTTATGCTGGGGTAAGCAGGGATAAGTTCGCTCGTATCGGACCTACCGGCTCACTTGATCTTGATTTTGCTGCGGGTTTGGACTTCGTAAGTTCAGCGAGTAGCCAATTATCGGTTGGGGCAATTATAGAAACTGGCCCCAGCCTGTTTGTAGGAGGATCCTTCAACAGAGTCAATAATCAGAACCTTTCGGGTCTTTGTCGATTGATCCTTGTCACACCATCGCCCACTCCATCAAATACTCCGACAAACACGCCGACGGAGACCTCGACTCCAACATTTACACCAACGTCGACTTTCACACCAACCCCAACATTTACACCGACACCCTTGACTGCGGTAAGCGGGACGATTACTTACGGCAACGCCATTGGCGCTCCGACGCCACGGTTTGTTTCCAATGTGAATGTCAGTGCCACCGGGCCGTCTAATTTTTTTACTTCTACAGTTTTTCCCGGTGGTGATTATTCGCTTTCGGGATTTCTTGTTCCGGGCACTTATATTGTTACCCCGACAAAAACCGGCGGTGTTAATGGGATAACCTCGTTCGATGCTGCGAGGGTCGCTCAGCATGTTGCCGGAATAAGCATTTTGACCGGAGCTCAGTTTACGGTGGCGAATGCAAGTGGAAATGGCGGCGTAACGTCATTTGATGCCGCGTTGATCGCGCGTTATGTATCGTCGTTGCCAAATTATGGTTTGACGGCAACGTGGGTCTTTCAACCGGTAAACAGAATTTATTCTGATGTTATAACCGATATCCCAGGCCAGGATTATTCGGCTCTGCTTATGGGCGAAGTTTCGGGGAACTGGGCGAATACCGGAGCGAGACCGGCGGCGGAGCCGCGAGAATTGGGTGAACAGGCGTCGGAAAAGCAGAGCTTTTCCGCAAATAGAACGGCGGAGCCGTGGAAATCTGTGGGACCGGAACGAGGCATTGTTGTTGAGTTGTCTTCGATTGATGCGGCGGATGGGAAAGAGATCGTTGTGCCGGTGAAGGTTGAGGGCATTGCGAACAAAGGTGTGATCTCTTATGAGTTTGATCTCAGGTATGATCCTTCGGTGATGCAGCCGGTTGGTGATGCTGTCGATTTGAAGGACACGGCGAGTCACGGGCTTTCGGTTGTGACTAATGCGAACGAGCCGGGGCTGTTGCGGGTTGTGGTTTACGGTGCTTATCCGATAGACGAGGACGGCGTTTTGTTGAATCTCAGATTTACGGCGGTTGGAAATGCAGGTGCGGTTTCGACTATCTCGTTCGAACGCATCATGTTCAACGAAGGCTTGCCGCGAGTGAGCGCTGTTGATGGATGGATCGAATTATTTTGATACCCAGCGGGCAAATAGCCACGCCATTTATGGCGTGGGCAGGTTGATTAGATTTTTCAAAAGGGCGTTTTAACGTCCTTTTTCTTTTTTTGGCTTAAGCCGCAGAAATTTAAGCTCGTTAAAACGGGCTGTGTATTTGTTCGTGACGGTTAACCACGCCCTGAAGGACGTGGCTATTTGCCTCAACGCCGCAATTTTCCCCGCTCAGTCGCAAGCCGATAGTTAAAATGTGCAAGCCGCCGTAATCGTGTGTGTTATCGAAGCAGTGATCGGTGGCGTGATGGATGTCGTGATCGGCGGGGGCAGGCGAGGTGACTTTTTGGTG
>JBGARA010000078.1:0-18367 GCA_044230475.1 Pyrinomonadaceae bacterium
GTGCTGAACGACGACGGCGGACTGCCGACGGTGGAAAGCCAGTGCAACACGACGGGAACGCAGACAAACAATGCATTCCCGACGGGATCGTTCTCGCCGAACAACCCATTAAGTGCGTTCGACGGACAGAATGCGAACGGTACGTGGGTTATCAACATCAGCGATAACGCAGCGATCGACACTGGTTCGGTGAGAGCATTCTCGCTGGTCTTCAACTCAGAGGGAGCCTGCAGTTCACCAAGTGCGACACCGACATCGACGTCGACGGTTGCTCCGAGTGCAACAGCTACGGCTACCGCAACTGCGACCTCAACGGGAACACCACTTCCGGCATCGGTTCAATTCAGCTCGGCTACATATACCGAGGATGAATCTCAGGTAGCCGCGATCACGGTCAACCGAACCGGCAGCACAGCGGGCACGACGACGGTGAACTTCTCAACGTCGAACGGCTCTGCTACTGGCGGTGCTTCGTGTACAACGGGCGTTGATTACATCACCGTGACCAATCAGGCGGTGACGTTCAATGCTGGCGATACGTCCAAGACGGTCAATGTTACGATCTGCAGCGATACGCTTGCAGAACCGGCGCAGACGATCAACCTGGCGTTGAGCGGTGCATCTGGCGGTACGATCGGAACGCCTGGAACAGCTGTTCTGACCATCAACGACGTGGCAAGCGCATTCCGTGCGGGAGCCGCGATCTGTACGACATTCGGACAGCCTGCTTCGCCGTATCCGTCAACCATTTCGGTTTCGGGTGCTCCGGCTGCGATCGGCTCGATGCGTGTCACGTTGTTTGACGTGGCTCACACTCTGCCGGACAGCATGGACTTCCTGCTGGTCGGACCGGGCGGACAGAAATATGTCCTGATGGCCGATGCCGGAGGCGTGCTCGATCTGGCAACGCCTGTAACGCTGACGTTCTCGGATATTGCCGGTCAGGTATTGCCAAATTCGGCGCCGCTGACGACCGGTTTGTTCGAACCGACTACATGGGAACCGGGACAGACTAGCTTCCCGGCACCTGCACCTGCTGCACCTTACAGTGAACCGGGCAGCACGGTTGGCGGAACCGGAACGCAGACATTGCTTGGCAATTTCGGCGGAACGAATGCTAACGGTACCTGGAGCCTCTACATGCGCGATGACGCCGGCAACCTTGTTGCACCTGAAGCGATCACGGGCTGTGTAAACGGCGGTTGGGGACTCGAGTTCTTCTCGTCGACGGCAGCAAATGCCTCGATCTCGGGACGCGTGATGACGGCAGACGGAGCGGGTATCCGCAACGCCAGAGTCGTGGTCACGGGTGACTCGCTTGCCGAGCCGCGTGTGGTAACGACGGGTTCGTTCGGCTACTTCACATTCGAAGGACTGCAGACCGGCCAGACGTATGTGGTGACGGTCAACTCGCAGCGTTATACGTTCACAACACCAAGCCAGGTTGTGAGCCTTGTCGACAATATTGCCGACATGAATTTCGTTGCAAGCGAATAGGCAGGATCGTAAATAAACAGCCCCGTTCCTAGTCGGGCGGGCATCGAAAAGGCTGCGTTCTCGGACGCAGCCTTTTTTGCGTTTCTTTGTGAAGTGTTGGCGTGTGGTCAACAAGATTTACAGGCTGGAAAACCATGTCATATCGGGAAAACCATGTCATATCGGGAAAGTTATGTCATATCGGGAAAACCGTGTCATATCGGGAAAGTTGGTATTTCCTTTTGCGCTTTTCGGTGCTATGTTGACGAATGCCGGCGGGTTTTTGCCCAATGCGAACGACCGCCGGATGGCGGTTGACGGGGGTGCGTAAAAAAGTAATATTTTGGCAACGCGAGCGGCGTTGACAACCAGGCAAACACGCTATATTGTTACTGTATTACAGCCTCCTGAGTTAAAGAATCGGTCCGTGTGACGTGCGTCACATTTGCAAGCCTATTCATTTTTGCATCACCGCCGTCGGGTTAAAGAGAAAAGAAAAGTTATGTCAAAAAATAAAAATCGTTCGAGCGTCCAGAATGCCTTGATCCCTCTCTCGTTAGGGCTCGTCCTAGTTTTTACAGCTACCGCCGCACAGGGCAGCAGCTTTATTGATTCCCTGAGAGAGTTTTTTGGTTTTCAGGTTTTGGAGACTGCTGCTGCTTCTGAGGCGCAGCCGATGATCCCATTTAGTACTGCGGTGCCGATGGGGTCTCAGCCGGGATTGACCTACACGGAGAACTTTGCGGATATTGCGAACTGGACAAATGATTTTACTGCCGGAAGTGGAGCATCTGCGTTCGGTTCCGTTGCCGTCAATGCGACGGGAACTATACCTGACGGCGTAAGAACAACTGTGTCTAGTGCGACTTTTGCAGGGTCCGGAAGTTCGGGCGGGATACAACGCGGCTCTCTTTCAGGTAACGTGGCGGGTACATTCGTGTTCCTTTCTACGGGTACGACAAACAATACTAGCTCTGTTGCGGCTGATTTCTTTATGGATTTTACGGGCGTCAACGCTGGGACAGTTAGTTTTGACTGGGCAGAGGTTAACAACGGTTCAGGAGACCGTGCCAGTTCTTTGCGAGTTTACACCAGCACCGATGGCTCAGCTTTTACAGAATTAACCGGTGCCGCCGTTTTGAACCTTGCAAACAACGTAACTGCGAGTGGCTCGATAACAACTGTTGCTCTACCGGCAAGCTTTAATGGTTCAAGCACGGCAAGATTACGTTTCTATGAATACAATGGGACCGGTGGGACAACCGGTTCACGTGCAAAGATCAGCATCGACAATTTGACGGTTACGGCGACTTCCGCTGGAACAGCGACCAACACCGCAACGCCGACGAATACGAATACTGCGACGGACACTCCAACCCCAACCAATACTCCGGCTGGAACAGCTACAAATACCGATACACCGACGCCTTCGAACACGGCTACAGACACCCCAACGCCAACCTCAACAAACACTGCAACGGCGACCAACACAGCAACCAACACCGCTACACCGACACCGACACAAACACCGGTCAACGGCCCTTCGCTCGTGCTGAGTCAGGTTTACGGCGGCGGCGGCGGCGGTTCGACGTATCTTTACGATTTTGTTGAGATCAAGAATGTTACTCAGACAACTCAAACATTAAATCTCCTGAAACTTTATTACGGTTCGGCGGCGGGAAATTTTGGAAGTTCCGCATCGAACGCTTACGATCTCCCTGATGTAAGCCTTGCGCCCGGACAATACTACCTTGTCCAGCTTGGCCCGTCAGGAGGCACAGGAACTGCGTTGCCGGTCACCCCCGATGCAACCACTGGTAATCTAGCTATGTCCGGAACCAGCGGCAAGGTTGCATTGGTAACAGGACTGCTGCCGCTCAATACCTGCGGAGCGACGGCAACACCGTGTGATGCTACACAGCTAACCTATATTGTTGACTGGGTAGCCTACGGTGCCGCAGGAAACGGCGGGGCCTCGGGCGGCGGCGAAGGCGGGACGACGGTAAACAATGGCTCAGCCCTGACAAGCGCTCAGGGCGGCGTTAGAAAACTCAGTGGCTGTCAGGATACGAATGACAACAACGCCGACTTTGACGTTGTAACGGCTCCGGTTCCGCATAACATGGCATCGAGCTTTAGCGCATGTGCTGCACCTACGGCCACAAGCACAGCAACCGACACGGCCACACCGACAAACACTGCTACGGATACTGCGACGAATACTCCAACGCCGGCGGATACTCCGACATTTACGCCGACTGAAACATTCACACCGACACCTAGCAATACTTCTACCAACACGCCGACAGCGACAAACACAGCGACGGCGACAAATACGAATACAAATACTCCTACCCCGACCCCAACAGCCTCTTCAAACGTGCGGATAATAAAGACCGATTCGGTCGATCCGATCCAGGAGCTTGAGTTGGAGACCTACACACTTGCGATTCATACCGATGGGCCCGATACTGCACATGATGTGATAGTAACTGATTCGCTTCCGCTGGAAATGGAATTTCTCCAGTTGAGAAGCACCTTACCTGTGCATATCGGTGACGATCTATACAGGACTACGCCTGGAGCACAGAGCAGTTGGGCATCAGGGCCGATACCGCCGAACTTCTTTGGGCCGGGCTCGGATCCGTTCGCCGGAACAGCTCCGCTCCAGGGCGTTCCCATTCTCCCGCTTGGACCTTCGAGCGAAGGTTTCTGCGGCGGGTTCTCAGGAGGATTGGGCGGCCCGGTCAGCTCAAATCCTCTGCAGCCAACCGACCCGGCTTGCGGCGGCTCCGGCCCGACGGATACTATCATTAGACGCCTCGGCCCGGGCAGCATGACCGAAGGCGGTTCGACGAACATTCCGATCGAGATTGTCGCACTCAGCCTCCAAAGCGTCTCGCCGATCACGGTTACCTACGGTGGCGGCGGTTCGCCTGAGCCGTGGATGGTCCAGGTCAGCCTCGCTCCGGTCACACAGCCCGGCGGCACCATGAACCTGGTCCGCAGCGGGGGCGCCAACAGCGGAAACCGCTCGATCAGCGGCCTGCAGGTCATTAAGCGTTACACGTTTACCGATGTTGGCACGGCCGGCCATCCAACCGTATTCCTCGACAGGCTGGAAACATTGAACGGTTCGGGAACGTTCGCGCAGGATTCGTTCAACTGTTCGACCCCACCGGTTAACACTTCGGGAACGGTCAGCTGCATAGGCGGAATCGTTGACAGCTTCTTTGATGTATTCATCGAGATCGATGTCAGGCCAACTCATGCGGCAGCAGGCACGACCGTTTCAAACACGGCAACGGTATCCGCAACGGAATTCGATCCGGATCTGAGTAACAATTCAGATACGGAAACGACCGATGTGACGGCCGCTCCGACACCGACGTCAACTAATACCGACACCCCGACCCCGACGAACACAAATACTTCGACGCCCACGGAAACTGCTACAGCAACAAATACTCCGACGGCGACGAATACAGATACGCCTACGCCTACAAATACTGCCACGGCAACTAATACACCGACCCCGCTGCCACCGGTTGTGGGAGGAACGGTTACGTATGGAAATGCTGCGACCGGGCCTGATCCTCGTGGCGTACCGGGCGTTCTGCTGAGCGCTGCAGGTTCACCGCCGCTTTCGGATACGACGACAGGGGCGGGTACATATTCGTTGACCGGATTTGGCGCGGGGTCGTACACGATCACGCCGTCCAAATCAGGCGGAGTAAACGGAGCTATCACTTCGTTTGACGCGGCCAAGATCGCTCAGTATGTAACAGGGGCAACCTCGCTTAGCTCGGCACAGTTGACTGTTGCAGATGTCAGCGGCGTTGGCGGAGTCTCCTCGTTCGATGCAGCATTGATCGGACGCTATGCGGCTTCGCTGCCGCCGCCGACCGGAAACAGCGGAACATGGCTATTCAACCCGGCGAGCTACACGCATCCTTCGATCACCTCGGACATTACAGATGATTACTCCGCGCTGTTGATGGGTGACGTTACAGGCAACTGGGGCGATCCATCTCCGTTCCGATTTGCATACGGACCGGAGAGAAATGCGGCGATCGCAGCTTCGGAACTCGTCGCTTCGGCGAATGGAGAGGTCGTGATACCGGTTACTATTCAGGGTGCGGCTAATAAGGGAATTATCTCCTATCAGTTCGACCTCAGATATGACCCGGCTGTCATCCAGCCGACCGATAACACCGTTCAGCTTCGCGGCACGGTCAGCAGAGGAATGACGACGATCGTGAATGCAATCCAGCCCGGACTGCTTCGCGTGGTCGTTTACGGCCCGATAGAGATCGGCGACAGCGGCGTTCTCTTGAGACTGCACTTCACGGCGGTCGGCTATCCGGGAACGGTTTCGCCGCTCACGTGGGAGAACGTGCTGTTCAACGAAGGTGATCCGCATGTCCTCGCCGCCGACGGACGTGTCGAGATCTCGACAGCGGGCACGACAATAGCCGACTAACCTTTTACGAGGTCAGTCAATGATCAAAAAGGCTTCTGCCGTAAAGGTAGAGGCCTTTTTGTTGTGCTATCATTTTGGCGTGGTTGGTACTGTTAAGAGATGTCTATCTACGAGAATTTACAGCCCATCGATCTGAACGAGATCTCGACCTACGAACTCGCTTCGCGCCCGAGCAAGGTGACGGTGAAGGATTTTGCCTCGCCCATCTCTGAGAATGATTCTGTGTCAGATATGCTGGGTAAATTGCCGAATATCTTGGCGGTGCAGAGCTTGCGCGAGGTTGCTGCACGGATTCGGCGTGCCCGGGAACTCGGCAAACCGGTCATTTGGGGCATCGGCGGCCACGTCGTTAAGACGGGCGTTACGCCGCTGATCCTCGACCTGATGCGGCGCGGTTTTGTTACGGCGATCGCGTCGAACGGCTCGGTCTTAGTACATGACACTGAGATCGCGCTGGTCGGTTTTACGAGCGAGGACGTTGATGCGACGCTCGGCAAAGGTGATTTTGGAGCGGCAAAGGAAACCGGCGAGATACTCAACGCGGCGGCAAAAAATGGCCACCGTGATGGGCTTGGACTCGGCGAAGCGATGGGCAGGGAAGTCGTGGATCTTCAGCCGCCGAATGCCGAGTTGTCGCTGCTGTGCCAGGCATATGCCGCGAAAGTGCCGTTCACGGCGCATCTGACGATCGGCGCGGACATCGGACATTTTCATGTTTCGTGCGACGGCGCGGCGCTTGGTGCAACCAGCCACACCGATTTTAAGTTGTTCTGCTCGATCGTCAAAGAGATGAACGGCGGCGGCGTTTACATTAACTTCGGCTCGGCGGTCGTTATGCCTGAGATATTCTTAAAAGCAGTGACCGTCTGTAGGAATTTGGGGTTTGAAATTCAAGACATCACGACGGCTAATTTCGATTTTGTGCAACGTTACCGCCCAATGACGAACGTCGTCCATCGTCCGACGGCGAACGGCGCAGGGAAGGGTTTTTCGATCACCGGCCATCACGAACTCACGTTGCCCCTTCTCGCCGCACAGATCATTTGCGGCAATTAACGGCGGAATAATTCGCAGAAATGCCTCTTAGTGCGGATTTTTTCGCGAATGTCAGCATGAAAGTGTGATTTTATTGGGTTTTTCGGCTGGTACAGGCATTGCTATAGTTCCTGACGGCGATTTGTTATTTTTGTATTTTAGAGATTATTAGTGGGACTTATTATTGTTGAAAATTGATATCGCCTGACCTGTTTTGGTCAATACGGGCAGTTTTTATATCATTACAAGATTTAGGAAACCGCCGAGCAGGTTCGGCCGTCCTTATATCCAGGAGTTGATTATGTTTAATTTACGTGTTTTGGTGTTTTTGCTTTTGATGCTGTTAGTTTTCGGAACGATCAATGCTCAATCACCCGAAAGTTTGACCGTCGTTGTTGTGGATAGCAATGGTGCGGTGGTCCCGAATGCTTCGGTTGAGGTCGCGGTCGCAAGCGGAACCGTTCGCAACGCCGTTACCGATGTGACCGGCAAAGCCAAATTTGACAACCTTCGAGACGGCGTCTATCGCATCAAGGTTGAGGCTTCCGGTTTTCCCGCGGTTCTTCGTGAGTTTGCGGTAACAGCCGGGGGCTCGCGGGAAACGGAGATCACGCTGCAGCCCGGAGCGATCACCGAGAGCGTTACCATAACGGCGACGAGAACTCAGGTGACATCTGAAGAAACGGCTGTGCCGGTCAGCGTCGTCGGCCGTGAAGAGATCGAACGCAAGGCTCCGGCGACGACCGGCGATATCTTTCGCTCGCTGCCGGGTGCATCGACCGTCAATGAAGGTTCGTTTCAGGTGAGGCCGCGCATCAGAGGCCTCGAGAGTAATCGCGTTTTAATACTGGTTGACGGCGAGCGGCTCAACAACAGCCGAACTTCGACCGCTCAGTCGGGCGTTGAAACAGGACTCGTTGACATATCGCAGGTTGAGAGTATCGAGGTTGCGCGCGGCAGCGGTTCGGTTCTGTATGGAACGGACGCCCTCGCGGGAACGATCAACATAATTACGCGTGATACTCCAATGAGACGTGACAGCGGATTTCGATTCGGCGCGTCGCTCAATACTTTTTACAGCTCGAATGAAAATGGCCGGCGCGGAAATTTTGCCGTTACCGGAGCGAGCAAATATCTGGCTTTTCGGCTTTCACAGTCAATGGAGCGTTTTGGCAATTACTCGACCGGAAAGCCGAGCAGCAGTTTTCTCCAAGCACTCAGAGCACAGCAGTTGGATATCACGAATGACGGTGAGGTCTTGAATTCGCAGTCCCACGGAAGCAATTCGCAGGCGACATTGCGGTTCTTCCTGAATGATAAACAGACACTGCGTTTTAACTACGACAGACGTCGCGGAGCGAATATTGGTTCGGCAGGCCTGGCCAGCGCATTCAACGCGTTTTTCCCGTTCTCAAACCGCGATAAGTTCCACGCCCGCTACGATGCGGTTGCTTTGACAAAGAATTTGCAACGGTTGTCGCTCAGCAGTTTTTATCAAACACAATATCGCAACTTTAAGAATATCCTTACTGTTCAGCCTGTGCCCCCGTTTTTCCCGGGCCTCTACCAGATAAGCGAAACGGTCACGGATACCCCTACGACCGGATTTGATCTGCAGACGGACTGGACTTTCGGCAGCCGAAACAACCTGACCGCCGGTGCGAGTTTTTTCCGTGACAAGAACAACGACCGCAGGCTTGTCATTACGACAACAACGCCGTCATCGACCAACCTACGTTACAGCACGACGAAAAGTGTGCCCGACGCGAGCCTCAAAAATGCGGCTGCTTTTGCTCAGGATGAATTTCGTGTTACTAACCGCTTTAAGCTGGTCGGCGGCGTAAGGGTTGATAATTTTAAGACGGCCGCTTCGCCGACAGCTGGATTTTCGCTGCCGCCTCTGACCACGAGCCAGATCGAGGACTTGAATATCGGTTCGCTCGCTTCGGGGCTAAACGTTGCTCGAACATCAGTCACCGGTGATTTTGGCGGCATTTTCAAATTGACGCGTGATATCAGCATTTCGAGCCGCATTGGCCGTTCGTTCCGCACACCGAATCTGTTCGAGTTGTTCTTTACCGATCGCGGTTCGATAAGCAACACGTTCATCGTTGGCAACGCCGATCTCAAACCTGAGACCGGTACAAATTTCGATACCAGTGTAAAGGTCAATCATTCCCGTTTTGTCGGCTCGGCTACTTATTTTAGAAACTCATACAAAGATTTTCTGACGACAGTTGCTGCCGCAGACCGCAACGGCAATGCGATATATCTCAACATACCCGGTCCGCCGGTGAGGATTTATCAAACAGTGAACTTTGACCGTGCGCGAATCGAGGGTTTTGAAGGCGAATTTGAAGTTCCGTTCAGGATCAGCTTTGGTTATCTGACCCCAAATGGAAATTTCAGCTATCTGCGCGGTGAGGATACGCAGAGAAACGTTCCGCTCGATGCGATCAGTCCGTTCCGCACGAATATCGGCGTTCGATGGAATAACTACGGCAAGGCCTACTTTTTTGACTACTTTGCAAGGATAGTAGCGACGCAGAATCGCGTTTCTCCGTTTCCAACTGTTAACCAAGGATCAGACGGCAACCCTGAAAAAGGATTTACGACGCACAACATCAGCGGCGGGTATTATTTCCGTCGTGAGAAATACAACTTTAACGTGAATTTGGGCGTGTCGAATCTTGGAGACCGGGCGTACAGCGAACAGTTTGTTTTTGCTCCGGCACGCGGCCGTTCATTCACGATCGGCACAACCTGGGAGATCAAGTAAGGGGCCTCTTTTGAGTTCAAAAAAAAGGAAGAAGACGCACCCTGCGTGCGTCTTCTTCGTTTGCCTCAGAGCCTTGTACAACTATTTGTTTCTGGTTGCCGTAAACGGTATCGAGCCAAACGCCGGATTTGTAAATGTTCCGGTCATCTTCTCACCATCGACCGAGCCTTCCATAACAAAATCCACGACCTGGCCCTGAACATCGGCGTGCAGCGTGCTGGTGAATGACTTTCCGCTGATTTTGCCGCCTTCTATAATTCCGTTTCCGAGTTCCGCGGTTGTGGTGCCGGTGAAAGCCACACCGTTTTGTTTGAGTTCAACTGCGATCATCAGCATCTGTCCGTTGACGTCGGCCACGAGAGACCATTTGCCACCAAGATCGGCCTTCGGGGCTGGCGACGTATCCCTTGGCTCTTCGAGAACAACGGTCTTCGGATCGACCGTGATCTCACCAAGACGTTTGGTGACTTCGGCGGTCATACTTTCCTGGTATCTTCCGCCGAGGTATTTTGCGAGGAATTTTTCACTAGCGGCAATCATCGCCATGTTGTTAACCGGACGAGCAAAGCCGTGGCCTTCATCATCAGCGAGCAGATATTGAACCGGGTAATTTCGGTCACGGAGTGCGGCCACAATCTGATCCGCTTCGCGCTTGTTGACACGCGGATCTTTCGCACCCTGCACGACCATCAAAGGTGTCTTGATCTTGTCGGCCGAGAACAGCGGTGACTGGCGTCTGATCTGCGCCGCACCCTCAGGCGTACTCGGATCACCCATGCGTTTTCTCCATGTGGTCAGTCCGGACTCCCAGTATGGAGGGAAAGATTCGACCAGGGTTTTCAGATTTGACGGAGCAACGATCGCTATTGCAGCCGCGTAAAGGTCGGGCGTAAAAGCTACGCCGGCAAGCGTCGCGTAACCGCCGTAACTGCCGCCCATGATGCCGACGCGTTTCGGATCTGCAATGCCCTGGCCGATCAGGTATTTGACGCCCCAAGTGATGTCGTCCTGCATCTTGTCACCCCACTGCAGATTGCTGGCGTCGATAAATTTCTTGCCATAACCGGTTGAGCCGCGGAAGTTGGGTTGCAGCACCGCATAGCCCCTGTTTGCGAAAAACTGTGCATAGCTATTGTAACCCCATGCATCACGTGCCCAAGGGCCACCGTGCGGAATGACAAGAAGCGGCAGATTTTTTTCAGCCGAGCCTTTTGGCAGCGTCAGATACGCAGGAATTTCCAAACCGTCCGAAGATCGGTAACGGATCGGTTTCATCGGTGAGAGTGATGCTCGAGGCAGCTTTTCGCGAACTGTATAAAGCGTCGAGAGATTTTTGGTTTTCCTGTCAAAGAGCCAGACCGTACCGGGATCGACATCGCTAAAAGTCCGGATAATAAATTTGCTTTCGTCTTTTGTGCTCGAACCAAATGTGATCTCGCGGTCGCCAAGCCGTTTTTTTAGAAGGTTGTAGTCTTTTTCATAGCTCTTGTCCTTCCAATAGATACGACTCTTTTCGTCGCCATATGCTGTCGCGATAAGCTGTTTCGTTACCTTTGAGAAGGAGGCATTGCCAAAATCTACGCGTCCAAGCGGATCCTGTTCGACAAATTGTTCTTTGCCCGTTTCGGGATCGAGTAGAACCAACTGCGTTAGATCGCGATCGCCCTTGTTTGTTTGGAAATACACAAACTTATTATCCTTATCGAACCTCGTAGGGCCGCACGCCTCAAACATTCCGCAGGTGTAAATGACGGAAAGTTTATCACCGTCTACCTTGAGCACTTCGGTGCTGCCATCTTTTGGTTTGCGTGCCGCCATCCGCACTCTGCCGGCATTGTCAAAAACCCATCCTGTCAGGCGGTCGTTGTTTTCACGCAGCAGTGTTTTTGTGCCGGTCGAGATCTGCACTTTATAAAGATCGTGCCACGCCTTATCTCGGTCATTGATTCCGATGTAGATCATATCAGGTTCGGATTCCGGAACATTATAGATGAGCGTGCGGACACCTTTAGCATTTGTGAGATTTATCGGAGCCGGGGCTTCGGAACCGTCTGCCGGAGCTGCAGCAGGATCGACAGCAAACACGTTAAAATTCTCATCGCCGTCATTGTCCTTTGTAAAAAGTATGTACTTGCTGTCCCAACTCCAGAAATAACTCGAGAGAGGACGTTTCTTTTCGGCCGTTAGCGGACGTGCTTTTTCAAACGGCTCGTTTACACCTTTGACCCACACATTTAAGACATCTTTCAGCGGGCGAAGAAACGAAATATACTTGCCGTCCGGCGATATCTGCGCACCGGCATATTCCGGGTTGTCGAAAAACAATTCGCGGTCTATTAGTGCAGGCTGTTGTGCAAATGATGTGTTTGAGAAAACCGACAAAGTTAGTACTAATGTCAATAAAATCAGCGATATTTTCATAGTTTTATGATATTGAGATTCTAAAATAGTTACAGTAATTCTCCTGCTAGTACGCGGTAGAGCAGGCTTTGGTTCACGGAAATTCGTTCCATGTCCCACTGTTCCAGGTTTGTTTGCGAAACTTGCCTTCAGTCCAAAAATCTTTGATCAGGTTAATTTCAGGATCGGCATTTTTTGGCATGAGAATGGTAACGACATCAAACCGATGTTCCATTTCCCAAACACCAAAAATGCGGCGATACATTTTTGCAGTTCGCGTGATCTGCCGCTGTTTGCGAGTATCGACTGCTGTAATGACCGGCGTAAATTCATCCGAACGTCGCGTCTTGACCTCAACGAAACAAAGCGTCTCACCGTCAAGCGCGATCAAATCGATCTCCCCAGTTACCGACACTCCTTTGCTATTACGGCCAACTGGAACTTTGAAGTTTGCGACGATAATACGGTATCCGTTTTTGATAAGAAATTCTGCAGCGAGGGCCTCCCCTCGATCGCCTAAACTCAGAGTCGTCGTGCGCTCTATCTTAGTTATTGAGGGAATATTATCCACGTGCGATCATCAGTTATTGGCTATGCTTTATGTGACGGAACATCAAAACGCTGGTTCCTCGTAAATTCCATAAACATCACGCAACGCTACACATATCTCCTCGACAGTAGCGTAGGCGGCAACTGATTCGATGATGGTTGGCATTGTGTTTTCGTTTGATTGTGCAGCTTGTTTTAGTTTTTCGAGGGCATTGGCAACAGCACCCGAATCACGTGTGGATTTAACTTGCTGCATACGCTCCAGTTGATGGTCACGGACTGTTTCGTCGATCTGTAGTATCTCAGTTTTCTGAACCTCGTCTTCCATAGCGTATTTGTTTACGCCGACGATAGTTTGTTCGCGGCGCTCGACTGCTTTTTGATACTGATAAGCCGATTCCTGGATCTCCCGCTGAGGAAAGCCCGCCTCGACCGCTTCGACCATGCCGCCAAATCCGTCAATCTTATCGAAATATTCGAAACAACCGTCGATCATCTTTTGCGTCAACGACTCAACATAGTAGCTGCCTCCTAATGGGTCGACCGTGTTTACGACTCCTGTTTCTTCGGCGATGATCTGCTGCGTTCTCAACGCGATCAAAGCTGCTTCATCAGTTGGCAATGCGAGCGCTTCGTCATATGAATCCGTATGAAGCGATTGCGTGCCGCCGAGTACACCGGCAAGAGCCTGTATCGCTACACGTGCTATGTTGTTGAGCGGCTGCTGAACCGTCAACGAAACTCCTGCTGTTTGTGTGTGAAAACGCAACTGCATCGTTCTTGGATTCTTTGCACCAAATCGTTCTTTCATCGTTTTGGCCCATATAACACGGGCCGCGCGGTATTTGGCGATCTCTTCGAAGAAGTCGTTATGAGCGTTAAAAAAGAATGAGATGCGCGGGACGAATTCGTCAACATCCATGCCGCGATCGACGCCATATTGAACATACTCGACGCCGTCTCGCAGAGTGAACGCCAGTTCCTGCAATGCCGTCGCACCTGCTTCACGAATGTGATAACCGCTGACCGAGATCGGATTGTATTTAGGTACATGTTTCGTAGTGTATTCGAACGTATCGATGACCAGCTTCATCGCGGGTTTGATCGGATAGATCCATTCTTTTTGCGCTATGTATTCTTTTAGAATATCGTTTTGCAATGTTCCTGAGATCTTCTTGAAATCGGCTTTTTGTTTTTCTGCGACCACGAGATACATAGCAAGGAAGATCGGCGCAGGTGCGTTGATCGTTTGCGATACGGTCACTTGATCGAGTGGAATGCCGTCGAACAAGACTTCAAAATCAGCCAGCGACGAAACAGCGACACCGCATTTACCGACCTCGCCTTCAGAAAGCGGTGAGTCGCAATCGAGTCCCATCAAGGCAGGGAGATCGTAGGCCACGGATAAACCGGTCTGCCCGTGTTCCATCAGGTATTTGAAACGGGCATTTGTATTTTCCGGCGACGAAAAGCCGGCAAACTGACGCATCGTCCACAGCTTGCCGCGATAACCTGTTGGGTGAATTCCTCGTTTATAAGGAAATTCGCCGGGGAAACCGACTTCGCTTATTTCCTCCACATCCACCGCGGTATAAAGCCGCTCGACGGGTTCAAGGCTAACGCCTTCGAACGAAGGTTTTCGTTCAGGGGTCTTTTCCAGTACTTTGGAGAGGGTCTCCTTTTCCCATCTGTCTACCTCGATCTGGGCCGCTGTTACAGCCGTTTTCATTTCTGTTGTGTCCATAAAGTTATAGTTTATCGAGCATTAGGCCTAAAATTGCAAATCACACGGCTATCCGCATACAATTAGCTAATGAAAATCCTCAGAACAGGTGTTATTTTAGCACTCTTTCTGTTTCTCGTGGCAGTTACGGGATGCGGTGGCGGGAACAATAATTCAACCGTCGATACGGCCGCTCTGAATCCTACGCTTGAGAATGCGAATTCGGCAAAGACCAACGTCGAAGAGCTCAAATTGCTGATAAATGTCCCATATGAGATAGAAGATGAGGATATTGTCTGGAAGGAAAACGCTGCACAAAAGAAATTGATCGCTGTTTTGCGTTTTTCGGAAAGCGATGCAGACAGGTTCGTGGCCGAAGCTGCAGTTCGCCAGGTTCCTCAACCCGTTACTTTATCTTCAGAATCATGGTTTCCTTCAGAGTTGATCGCTCAGGGCGAATTGAGCGGCGACGACAGTCTAAAAGGCTTTTCCTACGCCGCTGACGAATTTTTTCAAGAACCCTATAATTCCGGTCGCATCGTCCGCGTCGACGGCACAGATTATTTTGTCTTGGAATTATCAGGTAAATGAAGGAGCTTTCGGAAGCCAGATTTTATTGTTTATTTGGTTCGTGTTAGCATCGTAAATGTCCAACATATTCGATGTGGTTTCCTCACTCCAAAACGGCCATTTTGCTGATAATTTTGCTGGCGTCGCTCGGGTTGGCGCAGCAGACAAATCCCGTTGACCGTCAGGTTTCCAACCCGATCACCGACACGCCTAACGTCAATCCGATCTCGAACGAACAGAAGATTGCGGCTCCGAAAGTAAAAAAGAAGAGTTTTGATGAAGAAGGCGGCGACGGGGAAGTCGTTGTTTATTCCGATCGCCAGACGGTGGAGGGCGAAAAAGGGCATCGCATCGTAAGCCACATAGGCAATGTCGATGCTCATTACGGTATTTACCGGATGCAGGCCGATCAGATCATCATTTACGAGGCCGAAAACAAGATGGTCGCGAGTGGCAGCGTTATTTTTGATCAGGGCGATGATCAGCGTATAACTGGTTCAAAGGCGGTGTGGAATTACAAGACAAAGCTCGGCACTTTTGAGAACTCGACAGGTTTTACCAACCAGACAAACGACGGAACGGTCATTTATTTTACCGCCGATCGAGTTGAACGCGTGTCGCTCAGCGAGATCGTCGTGACAAAAGGTGTGTTCACCGCCTGTGAAGAGGCAGTTCCAAAATGGAGCTTCGCAGCCGACAAAGCAACGATCAAAACCAACGACAAATTGCGCCTCAAAAATGCGAAATTTCGGATCAAAAATGTTCCGCTTGTCGTCGTTCCGTTCGCATCCATTCCGATCAAGCAGAAGGATCGAAGTTCGGGGTTTTTGACGCCGACCGTGGGGTATTCTGGACGTAAAGGCGCGCGGCTTTCGGGTGCATATTACAAGACGCTCGGCGATTCGGCGGATGTTACGATTCGCGGCGATCTTTTCTCAGCACGCGGCATTGGCTACGGACTCGATGCACGAACGCGTGCGAATTCGCGCTCGTTTCTCGACTTTGGCTTTTATGCGGTGAAGGATCGCATTTTCGGATCAAAGGCCGATGCGACCCATCCGGACCAGGGCGGCTCGTCGATCTACGCTGACGGTGTTCATTATTTCCCCAACGGTTTTACGGCCGCAGTCGATTTTCGACTGACTTCGAGCCTTGCATTTAGGCAGGAGTTTTCCGACGGCATTCAGGCGATCATTTCGCCTATCGAGATCTCACAGGTCTTTATTAACAAAAGCTGGGATAGCTACACTTTAAATTTTCTCACCCGCTCACAGGTCATTTCAATTCCTAATGTTCGCGAAAAAACGCGCAATCTGCCGAGCATCGATCTCGAAAAACGCCCGTCGCAAATTCCATTTTTCAAAGATGCGTACTTTTCCTTCAAAGCCAGCCTTCAGGGAGTTTCGCGAAGGGAAGAGGTTGACAACGAACGGCTCTATATTCAGATGACAGGAATGGAGCCGATCGTCACACCAGCGCTCGTACAGCGATTTGATGTGTACCCGCAGGTGATGCTTCCGTTCTATACAAAGTACTTAAACTTTACCGCGAATGCCTCGACGCGAGTTACATATTATTCCAATTCGTTTGACGTCAATCGTCGCGTTTCTGGTAACGATGTCATAAGGCGATACGGCGAATTCAGTTTCGACGTTCGGCCGGTCGCACTCGCAAGAAACTTTTACGGGAAAAACAATGAGTTTCGTTTTCGCCACGTCATCGAACCGTTCGCAACTTATCGCCTTATAAAAGGCGTTGACAATTTTAACAAGATCATTCGTTTTGACTACATAGACACTGCGACGAACACAAACGAGATCGAGTTTGGCGTTACGAATAGATTTTATACGAGGAAATATGGGCAGGCAGTCACATCCGAAGCTCAAGATCGATTGAGGGACGCCGCGACGCAAGCACGTAGCGGCGATTTTGCCGAAGGCAACGGTCACGCTGCGTCAACTTCTGTTCAGCCCTACGAGATATTCAGTGTCACCGTTCGCGGCAAATATTTTTTTGATAAGACCTTTGGCGGAGCTTTGATCCAGAGTAGAAGAAATCAGATCGAGCCAATTACCGCACTCAGCTTTTACACATTTGGCGGAGTTCCGCGCCGCTTTTCGCCGTTGAACATCGACGCGACCTATCGTCCTCAGCGAAACACTTTTGCTAATGTTCGGCTTGATTATGGTCTGTCAGGTGATGGCCTTCGAGATATCTCTGCTGGGTTGGGTTACCGGGCTTCGTTCGTGAAACTCTTCCAAACCTTTTACTACACACGGGCAGTGACGCTCATGCCATCGCTCGCACAATACTGTCCAAACTCAAACACGCCATCGGTAACTTGCAAGGAGCCCGGAACACTGCGCGGTTCGCAATGGAGCCCCGCCATCTTCCTCGGCGACCGCAGCCACGGCATCTACGGCGGAGCATCATTCTTCTTCGACCTGGAAAACCGCCGCAAATCCCAAACGTCTCCAATGATCAGCTCACTCGTCACCCTCGGCTACGCCTACGACTGCTGCTCGCTTGCGTTGCAATACTACACCTTCAACGTCGGCGTAAGAAAAGAAAACCGAGTAGTCTTCAGCTTCCGCCTAAACGGCATCGGCTCCTTCGGCACCGAACAATTCGGCCAGGGGCTGAGATAAACCCCTAGGACGCTATTCTGAAAGGAATCAGTTTCGAGGTTTGATCGTTCTTTTGTTTCTTCAAAGTAGTTGGTATTTTATCCTTTCGTTCGACAAGTATTCCCACATTGTTCGGTTTCCTTGGCATTCCCCTACTATCGAAATCATAAAGTAATATGAGCGGAGCCGGACTAGTTAGATATTTCTCCACGATTTTGCGCGCAACCGCGAGGTCTGGGGTATTCTCGAGGGACTCGTTTCGAGGCGAATGGAGGTTTGTATTTGTCGGGTCCCAATCGCGCCAATCACCTTGATACCAAGTGCCTAATAGGTCGCTATGATTTAGATTTATGAAATCGAGAAGTAATGCTTCGACTTCGGAATCACTAGGGTTTTTAGGGGTACCCAAATTTGCCTCCTGCATGAATCGCTGTAGTTTTGAGATCGTTCCCTTAGCCATCTCACGAGCTTTGTCAGGATCGCTGGCCAGAAAATCTGGCAAATGGATCAGACGCGTATGTCCAAGCCGCGTGGTGAATCCACGGTGCGCAAATCTATCTTGAAAGAAATGCAAGTATATCCCCGGATTTCCGATTTGGAAGGCGGTTTTCCATAAGGCCAACTCTTCACTGTCAATCATGCATTCGACTAGCTTGTCGATTTCATGAACATCCCTAGTACTGACCGACCCGCATGATCTTTCTCGTCCATTATTTAAATCGTGA
>JBGARA010000079.1:0-17984 GCA_044230475.1 Pyrinomonadaceae bacterium
CGGAGCGTTTTCCGCGAAGTGGGCGAGGAAGGCGGGCAAGGCGGTCGTTTTGGTTCAAGCAGGGATCCAAGCCGGCGAGATCGACGGCAAAGACGCGGGTTTGGCGCTTTTTCGCGACATCGCGATCACAAA
Source organism: Pyrinomonadaceae bacterium (assembly GCA_044230475.1). Taxonomy (GTDB): domain Bacteria; phylum Acidobacteriota; class Blastocatellia; order Pyrinomonadales; family Pyrinomonadaceae; genus OLB17. The sequence continues at coordinate 133 of JBGARA010000079.1, forward strand.
AACGCGGATCGGTTTGTTGAAGGACACCGTCATTCTTTTTGAGGTCATTTACAACGTCGATGGCCACGAAAACTCGAATGCGTTCATGCGGATAAATCAAAACGGCCCCGGCGAAATGGGCTTTCGCGCGAACGCGACAAATCTCAATCTAAACCGCGATTACATGAAAGCCGACGCTCCCGAAACTCGCGCGTGGTTAAAACTTTGGAACGATTGGCGGCCCGATCTTTTTATCGATTGTCACGTCACGGACGGTGCGGATTTTCAATACAACGTGACGTACGAGTACGCGCACTTTCAGGAAATTGCTCCGTCGGTAAAGGCTTGGATGGACGAGCATTTTGACGGCAAGGTCGTTCCAAAGGTCGAGAAAGAAGGCAACATCGTGACGCACTATGTCGAGTTTGCCGGACGCGAAATTACGCAGGGCATCGCCACCAGCAGTTACAGCCCTCGATATGCAACCGGTTACGCGCCCGTCCGCAATCGCGCCGGTCTTTTGATCGAAACGCACGTTTACAAACCGTATAGATCTCGAGTACGCGGCACGTACGACATGTTGAACTACACCATCGAAGAAGTTGGCCGCGCGAAGGAAAGTTTGTTCGCCGCGAACGTTATCGCCGACACGCAAACCGTCGAACGCGGAAAATCCTACGACGCAAAACGCGAGTTCCCTCTGGCGATAACGACGACGGATAAGGCGACGCCGATGACTTTTAAAGGCTTCGAATACACGATGGAAGATTCGGTCATATCCGGCGGCAAAAAGATCGTTTACGGCACCACGCCAAAAGATTACACCATCCCGCGCTTTGACGAAGGCAAGGTCGCGGTGGCTGTGGCTCCGCCGCTCTATTACATCATTCCGCCGCAATATAAAGACGTGATCGAGGTGCTGCGATTGCACGGCGTGAAATTTACGCGGCTGGAAAAGGCAAAACAATTCGATGTCGAAAGCTATAAATTAACCGAACCAAAATGGGCTGCGAACTCATTTGAAAACCGAATAACCGTAAGCTGCAAACCCGTCTCGATAAAAGAAAAACGAACCTACGCCGCAGGCTCAATCATCGTCCCAATGACGCAGGAAGCCGCAAACGTCGCTATCCACCTGCTCGAACCCGCCGGGCCGGATTCGTTCGTGTATTGGGGATTTTTCAACTCGGTCTTTGAGCAAAAAGAATACGGCGAAAGTTACATCCTCGAAAAACTCGCAACAAAGATGCTTGCCGAAGACCCGAAGCTGCAGGAAGAATTCGACCGACGATTGCTCGATCCCGCCTTCGCACGCAGTCCTCGTGCGCGTCTGGAATTCTTTTACCAGCATTCGCCTTATTATCTGAATCAGAAGGTTGGGATTTATCCGGTGGGGCGAATCGTCACAAAACAGTGAGCAAATTCACCACAGAGGCACGGAGAGCACAGAGACAAGACAAATTGAATCTCTGTGCTCTCTGTGCCTCTGTGGTGAAATCTTGGTGGAGATGAGGAGGATCGAACTCCTGGCCTCGGCATTGCGAACGCCGCGCTCTCCCAGCTGAGCTACATCCCCAAATTCTAGTAAAAAGTTAAAAGGAAAAAGTCAAAAAAGCAAGTGTCATTGCACACCGGCTGCTAGCAGCGAGCCTTTTGGGTCGGAGGCAAATGCGTAGCCGTCCTCTATCTTACCGATGATGCCGTGAAAACTGATCTCTTCACCGCTCACGACGACGACGACATCGCCCGGGCTGACTTTTTTTTCATCGACGGCGAATTTTATGATGGTCGCGTTGCCGTTTTCCTGGGCGACCGATTCGTATTCAAAAGTGTCAGCGTTAAAGCTGAGCGTCTGACAAAATGCTACTTCCATATGATGTGATTCTATATGGTTGAATGCACAAAGTCCAAAGTGATAGCATCGTGATCAGACAACGGCAGTCCATCAGAATCAACCAAATTGGCGATAGTTTTGGGCTTGGTTTCTGGTGCAAGATGTAAGCCCTTTCCGACAAACCAGTCCAAACGAACCGATACACTGCCCCCGACACGCCCTGCCGCCCAAAAGATAAATTTGAAGCACCATTCCGGCACCCAGTCGCGAAGATTCGTATTCTTTTCGATACTTTCGATGTGATAATGCAGCGTGCCGACGCCGGATTCGTTGAGGCTTTTGTATTCATAGCCGCGAGATTCGAGATCGCCAAAAAGCCCTCGTTCAAAATAACGGTCGGGATGCGGAAAATGATTTTTGGCGACATTTTTTATGCCCATCATCACTCGCCGCCAATAGCCGAGTATCGCGTGAGTCGCCGTTTGAGCATTAAATGTCGTCGTGTTCCAATCGCCACCGATCAGCGTCGGCAAAGGCGGCAGCATGTCGAGATGATCGAGTATTATCCGCACCTGCTTACGGCGATGTTCACGAGAGCAATGAACATCGAGGTGAACCGTCACTGCTCTAAACGATCCCAATGGATGCTCAATATCTGCAACCAAAGCCCGCAGCCACCCAAGCCGTTTTTCCTTGCCCCACATCTTGTCCTTGCCATTTGGCAGCGCAACGGCGTGAACATTTTTCATCGGCCACGGCGACATCATCGCAAGCCCGTGGATCGAAGCCGTATTTTCGCCTTCCATCTCCGATTCAACGCCGCTTCCTTTTTGCAGCGGAATGTACACCGGTGCGAACGCGTAATTCAAATTTAGTTCGCGAGCAATTTCCTGCGCCACAAAACGATTCCCGCTGCGAGCCATTCCATGATCAAGTTCCGGCAGCATAAGAATGTCTTTATCTTTTAATTGTTCGTGATTCTTAAGCGCATCAACAATGCCGTCAAAACGAATCCCGCGTTCAAGGTTCCAGGCAAGGGCGTGAATGTCAATATCTGCGGTTGCAGACGATATTGAGAGTTGCTCGACGACGATCGCGTTCATGATGCGCTCGACATCAGGACTGATCCTTTTGTAAAGATCAGACGCCTCCATCTCGGCTGTCGATTCAAACTTCAACAGCTCGGGAAAATACTGATTTAGATCGTGGTCGAGAATTGCGGGCGAGCCGACACAGTTCGTTGCGTCGGACAGGGAAGAAATCTCACTAGATGATTCTCCTTGTGTCATCAAAGCTCACGAAGATCGACTTCGAGAATATTTTCTGTTGCAGATGCCGCGAGTATTGCATTCTCGATTTGATTGACCGATCCGCTCAAATATTTAAGGCGTGTATCGAAGGTAATCAAAACAACTACCTTGATTCCGTATTTATCGAGGTTTTGTTGATAACGGAGATTACGATCTGCTGTAACGACGTAGTCAAAACCGGCTTCCTTCATTGCCGATAGCAGTTCGCCGTTTTTCTTTGATTGCCAGCCGAGATCGGGGACGGATGTTACATTTAATTCGGCTGAAAAATAATTTTTTAGCCGCCGGTCGAGATTTTCGTCAAGCACAACTTTTTTCATAAACGTCTGCTTCGGAAAATGTAAAAGTGTGCTCAGCCAAATTAAGTAATTCCAACACTTGCTCGCGGCTCACTGATGGAAACCCTTCCAAAAACTCGTCTATGGTGTCACCACCCTTTAGATAATCGAAAAGATTCTTGACGGGAACACGCGTGCCAGTAAAAACAGGCTCGCCGCTTTGTATGTCCGGAGAAATTGTTACTACACGGTTCATTATTCAATCCTCACAAGAAACTGCTCACTTCAATCATCATAGCGCATCTTGACGGGAGCAACCGCGAGAAAATCTTCGGTGATCCGATCGGTATAGAGCGTGATCAGCTCGTCGATCCGCTTCTGATCTTGCGACTTGAAAATTAGGCCAACGTGTTTTGGCTTGTTGACTTTATAGACGATCTCTTCGTCGGTGTAATGCGAAGTGTCCGGTTCATCGACTTTGGCAAGAGCGAGCGTAATGCCCGCAAAATCCTTGCGCAGTTTTGGCAGCTTGTAGGGGTTTTCTTTTGTGGCAACTTCCAGCTTTGCCCACTCGCGCCACAGATTAAAACCACATGCGTGTTCGAGAACATTTGCGATGTAAGCGCCTCCAACCCGGCACGCGACCTCAAGCAAAAAGAACTCGCCTGTCTCTGCGCATTGCAGAAACTCAGCATGGGTTACTCCGCGATCGTATTTGAAAGCCATCAGCAGCGCCCGATTCAGCGTTTCAAGCTCCTTTCTCTCCTTCGCTTTGTAAGGCACGATCGACGACGAAAAAACGCCGCCGTAATGCGACACCTTAAACGGCGTCGTTCCGTATTGGCTCACTCCAGCCGCAACAACCTTACCACCTTCGACAACAGAATCGACGTGAAAAACTTTGCCCTCGACAAATCGTTCGATCACGAATTGCGAAGGATGATCGCGCCAGTTATTGAGATTGTCAAGATCGGTCAGTACCTGCCACACCTGTTCGGCGGTCTCACATTTGCGGATGCCAAACGCTGAAACTTCATGCCGCGGTTTTACGATCCAAGGAGCCGGAACCGTGTTTAGATATTCGTTGATCTGCTCCTGATTAAATGCCGGAATAAATTCAGGACATGGGATCCCTGCTTGATAAGCGATATTCCGCATTGTCAGCTTGTCGCGAAATCTAACCGCATGAGACCGGCTCATTCCCGGCAAATTGAGGTGTTCGCGCGTCATCGCGGCTGTCAAAACATCAAACTCGTCCAAACCAACAACTCGGTCGATTACCCGCGAGCCCGCAATATTCGTTACCGCCCGAACATAATCCATCGTTCCGGCATTGGGCTCGACCGTTTTTACATCATCGATCGATGACCAATTCCAATCCTGATCCACCAGGTTGCTCCTGGTCACAAGCGTGACGTACCAACCTGCGTTGTGCGCCTCTTCGATAAACTCAAGGCCTTTATATTCACTGGCGATACAGACTAGGTGGTTGCTCATAAAATATAGCTTTCGAGACGGTTTTTCACCGTCGATTTCCAAAACACTGATTTTATTTTGTAATAAAAGAATGGCACAATTTAGCCGTTAAGACAATGGAATCCCTTTGTTGTAGTTCACAAAAAAGCAGATTATTTTGAAATGCCTAATATCGACATCGCTGATTTTGTCTCAAAACTTGTAATTTACATGGTCGTGTGGATATTTGCCGTCACGATCCATGAGGCTGCTCATGCGTGGATGTCATTGAAATATGGAGATGATACGGCCTACCTACTTGGTCGGGTCACTCTCAACCCCATTCCGCACATTGACCCATTAGGAACCCTTTTTCTGCCGATAGTGGGGTTCATAGCCAGCTATTCGCCGACGGCTGCTGCATTTCCGCTGATCATGTGGGGAAAACCAACGCCGGTAAACCCGCTTAGGTGGAGAAAAAAAGAACAGGCAAATGTCATGGTTTCACTAGCAGGTATTGCGACCAATTTGATCGCTGCGATCTCATTTACTGTTGTAATGCGTGTCCTGCTGGCATATGGCGTTTTTTCACTCGACACTGCCAGAACTGGAATTGCCGGGCCGCTGTTTACACTCTTGATCAGTATGATCGTACTCAATGTCGGACTGGCAGTTTTCAATCTATTGCCCTTACCTCCGTTGGATGGCGGCAAGGCTCTTGGATCATTCTTACCCGCATCAGCGGAACCGGTCATGCATATGTTAGAGACTTACGGAGTCTTCATCTTATTCATACTGATGTGGACGGGAATTTTGGGAATAATCGTAACGCCCTTTAATAACCTAATTCTTAGACTTCTATTTTACGGATTGTGAAAAAACGAATCTTCAGCGGCGCTCAGCCGACCGGCGACCTGCATCTCGGCAACTATCTCGGTGCGCTGAAAAACTGGGTTGCGCTTCAAGATGAATACGAGAGTTTTTACTGCATCGTAAACCTCCACGCGATCACTCTGCCGCAAGACCCAAAAACTCTGCGTCAAAAAACACTCGACCTCGCCCGCATCTACCTCGCCGCCGGAGTCGATCCCGAAAAAGCCACGATCTTTATTCAGTCTGACGTGCCCGAGCACGCAGAACTGACCTGGATACTGTCCTGTGTCGCTCGAATGGGCGAGCTTGAGCGAATGACTCAGTTTAAGGACAAGGCAAAGAACAATCGTGAACGCTCAAGTGCGGGACTTTTCACATATCCGATCCTGATGGCCGCCGACATTCTGCTTTATCAAACCGATCTCGTCCCCGTCGGCAAAGACCAGAAACAGCACCTCGAACTAACGCGTGACCTTGCTGAGAGGTTTAACCGCGATTTTGGCGAGACGTTCAAGATTCCGGATCCATACATTCCACCGGTCGGAGCGAATATCCTGTCGCTGCAGGACCCTGCCAAAAAGATGTCGAAATCCGACGAGAACGCCAACGGCTCGATCTTTTTGCTGGATGACGCCGACACGATCTCTAAGAAATTCAAACGAGCAGTGACGGACAGCGGCACAGAGATAAACTTTGACGAAACACGGCCCGCGATCAAAAATCTCTTGACGATATATCAACTTTTAGTCGGCAAAACAGCAGACGAATGCGTCGCACATTTCACTGGCAAAGGCTACGGCCAGTTCAAAACCGAACTAGCCGAGGTTACTGTCGAGTTTCTTAAACCATTTCAAGATCGGATCCAACAGTATGACGACGCGTCGCTGGGTCAAATACTTAAAAGCGGTGCCGAAAAGGCGAGTTCTATCGCATCAAAAACGCTTTCAGACGTTTATGAAAAAGTCGGAATGCGTTGAGAACAATTATGAAGATAACAGTTTACGAAAAACCGACCTGCACGACGTGCCGCAAGCTGAATAAACTCTTTGAGGAAAAAGGCATCGATTGGACAAAGGTCAATTATTTCATCGAGCCATTTACTGTAAAGAAATTGACCGATCTGTTGAATAGGACCGGCTTGCGGCCTTATGACGTGTTGCGTCGAGCTGAGCCCGAATTCAAGCCCCTTGGCATAACGGACAAAACGCCAGACAAAGATGTCATAAAAGCAATGGTTGAGCACCCGGCTATCATTCAACGACCGATCGTCGAGGTTGGCGATAAAGCCGTCTTGGCTCGGCCGATCGAAAAAGCCTTAGAGTTGCTCGGTTCGAAATGAAAAAAACGACCTTAATAGCCCTTTCCCTCACGTCGTTGATCTTGATATGCACGTCATGTGATCTGCGCAGCGGAACGGCTAAAGAGGAAATGGAAAAGTGGGAGACAAAACCGACACAGGCGATCACTCCGTCGCCGACACCAACGCCGGTCCACCCAACAGAAATTGTCACGGTCGATACAAGTACAGAGGGAGACAGGCTTTCGGCTAACGGTCATACTCAGCAAAGCACTGTCGCCTGCACCAAATTTAACCGACTGCTGGTCAACGGCAACGATGCCGTGGTAAACGTTACGGGCGCTTGCCGCCAAATAATGGTGAACGGCGACAGAAACAAGATAAGGCTGGATGCGGCCATGGAGTTTGTCTTAAATGGGAGCGAGAATGAAATAAAGTATTCACGTTACGTAAATGGCAAAGCTCCGTCCATTGTCGAAAATAAAACCGGCAATATCATTGAGAAAGTTACCAAAGATAAAATGACAACTGCCCAGCCTCTTCGTAAGATCATAAAATGAGCGTCACAAACGGCAACGGCCATTATCCAAAACCTAAGAACGTGCTCGGCGGCGAGTTGAAAAGCTGCTGCACCGATCCGATGACCGGCTTTTATCGTGACGGCTACTGTCGCACCGGTGCGGACGATACCGGGCGCCATACGGTTTGCATTCTGGCAACCGACGAGTTTTTGGCGTATTCGAAATCCGTCGGCAACGACCTTTCAACGCCGATACCGCAATATGATTTTCCGGGCGTTAAGGACGGCGACAAATGGTGTCTCTGCGTGACGCGTTGGCAGCAGGCGTTTGAAGATGGGATGGCTCCGATGGTCGATCTCGAAGCAACACATGAATCTGCGCTCAATGTTGTCCGCCTCGAAGACCTGAAACAGCACGCCGCCTGAGCTAATTCACTTCGAGCCTTAGCTTCTTTGCAAGTTTGCGTTAAAATCTTTCCTAAAATGGAGCAGGAACCCGAAAAATTCAGTTTTGATTTTCATAAAGAGAACGCCCAGATCGTTCGCGATACCGAGTCGCTAAAGGTCAGGATCGGCGATTTCGCGGGGCCGCTCGACCTGCTGCTTTATCTGATCAAGCAGGAACAGGCGAACATTTTCGACATTCCCATTGCTCGTATCACCGAAAAATATCTCGAATACATCCGCCTGATGACGCGGCTCGATATTACGGTTGCGACAGATTTTCTCGTGATGGCTTCGACGCTGATCGAGATCAAATCGAAAATGCTCCTGCCGCGCGATCCGACCGTCGCCGAGGACGAAGAGATCGACGATCCGCGAAAGGAACTTGTCGACCGCCTGCTCGAATACGAAAAATTCAAAACCGCCGCAGGAATGCTGTACGAGCGAGCTACTATCGAACAGGCCGTCTTCGCTCGCGGCCCTATCGAATCGGATGATAATACTGAGGTTGATGCTTCGGTCTTTGACATTTTGACGATCTTTCAGAAGATCGTCGCCCGTCACATCGACGAAGTTAAGATGGAGATCGAGCGTGAGGAGATTTCTCTCGCGGAGATGTTAAAAACGCTAAAACGGCGCATCTTTGAGGACAAAGAGGTGAATCTGTTCAAGTTCTTCGAGGAGATGCATTCGAAACGAGAGCTTGTGACGGCGTTCATCGCTGTCCTAGAGATCGTCCGCACGGAAAGCGTAAAACTTGTGCAGAAAAAAACGTTTGGCGATATTATTCTGCGTCTGTCAGAACCGTCTGTCGCCGCAAGCGCATAGTCAGTGCCACCTGCGGTAGCGGGTGGTCGCAAATAGAGAATTTATGGAATCAGCCGCAGAACCAAAAACCGTCCGCTCGACCGCTGAGTTGGTCGCGCTAGTAGAAGCCCTCATTTTCGTCGCCGATGAGCCTGTAACGGCAAAACTACTCGCAGAGGTGCTCGACGAAGAGCGTGATCGCGTTACAGCCGCTGTTGAAGAATTACAGCGCGAATATCAATCACGCGAAAGCGGCCTCCAAATTCGCGGCATCGCCGGCGGCTGGCAGATCGCTACGCGAACTGAGTTTCACGAAGAGATAAGGACGTTTCTCAAAACGCGTCCATCCGCCAAATTGTCTATCGCTTCGCTCGAAACCCTCGCCGTTATCGCTTACAAGCAGCCTGTAACCGTTCCGGAGATTCTTGAGATACGCGGCGTACAGTCGGCGTCGGCTATCAAAACCCTACTCGACAAACGCCTCATCGTCGCCAAAGGCCGTAAAGAAGCCGTCGGCCGCCCAATGATGTACGGCACATCAAAAGATTTTCTTATCCAGTTCGGGCTGAAGGATCTGTCGGAGCTTCCTTCGATCGAAGACTTCGAAGACTTAGTTCAATAGCCACAGAGATGTTTTTCTTTCTTTTTCTCAGTGTTCTCTGTGAACTCTGTGGCAAAATCTTTTTATGCAGGAAAGACTTCAAAAACTCATCGCCCAAGCTGGTATCGCTTCTCGTCGTGCGGCGGAACAGCTTATTACCGCCGGCGAGGTCTCGGTCAACGGCACGATCATCACTGAGCTTGGCACCAAAGCCGATCCCGAGAAAGATCATATAAAAGTTCGCGGGCGGCTTATCAATAAGAAACTCGAAACGCGTGCAAATGTTTACATCCTGCTTAACAAACCTAAAGGCTACTTGTCATCCGCTGCCGATCCTGAGGGCCGTAAACTCGTCACCGATCTCGTAAAAGGCAAAGGAAAACTGCATCCCGTCGGGCGGCTTGATTATAATTCCGAGGGATTGATAATCCTCACCAACGACGGCAATTTTACAAATCATGTGGCGAGTACTAAATCGATCCCAAAGGTTTACGAAGTAAAAGTAAAAGGCCTGCCAAACAAAAACGCCATCAACAAACTTCGTCGCGGCATATTGCTCGAAGATGGTTTTAAAACTGCTCCGGCGGAAATAAGAGAACTGAAATCGACCGACAAGAACGGCTGGTACGAGGTCACGCTTTATGAGGGACACAATCAGCAGATCCGCAAAATGTTCGACGCCATCGCCCATTCGGTCGTCAAACTGCGAAGAACAAAGATCGGCGCGGTGACCGATCCTCATCTTAAAACAGGAATGTCTCGCAAACTTACCGCAGATGAAGTGATGTCACTCTTCCCTAGTAAGAACTAATTCAACGGTGGTATTGGCAGCGGCTGTCCCGGTCGATTTTTGCAGAATTTGCAAACTGGATCATTGCAAACATGTTCCAGCCATTCATTACATTCACCACAGAAGAAAGCGTCAAAGTCGCATGAGTATATCTTGAAATGACTACACTTAGGGCAAGGTTGATCGTCAACCCAACCGTCAAATGGACTACCGTCGATCAGAAGCTCGCCATTCTCTTTTTCTTCGATCGTGATGCTCATGTCAACTTCGAAATAACGCGCGATGCTCGACCATCAAACATAGGTCCTGCACAACCTTGATTCCCGCTTCAGCTAATTGCTGCGCCACTTCGTCATTACGAATGCCAAGCTGAAACCAAACCGCTTTTGGTTTCTTTGAGAGTATTTCGAGTGAGTGTTTTGGGATGTCTTCGGAACGCCGAAATACGTTAACGAGATCGATCTCGCCCGGAATTTGATTTAGATCGCGATAGACAGGCTTTCCCAATATCTCAGTCACGTCAGGATAGTAAACCGGCACAGGAATAATGTCGTAACCTGCGTCAGCCATGTATTTCGAGACGTAAAATGCAGGCTGTCCTGCATGAGATTCGGGCTTGATGCCAAGTACCGCGATGGTTTTAGTTTCAGCCAAAAGCTTCCTGATCGCATCATCGGTTGTAAGAACATTTTCCCGCCAGTTCATACAAGGATTATACACCGATGATCGGCTCGTAAGTTCTGTAACACTGTTAACAGGTGTAAAAGTTAACAGATTTAACACTTAACACGATATTTAGAATCAGTACTTACTTAATCATATATATGAAAATGATTATTAAGATATACATAGATATATATTGCGTAATCAAGCCCTTGGTAACCTGTTAACTTATTAATACTGGAAAGGCTGTTAACTGTTAACTTTGTTAAGCTGTTACATCTTAACTATCGCGAAATAAGCCGAATCCCCTGAAACAACTTTGGCTGAAAAAACTTGCTCCAAACAATGCGTTATGCAAACATAATTGTTTGCCTTACATACCCAATTATGAACTTTGAACTTTCTGAAGAGCAGCAGCAGATAAAGTACAGCATTCGTGAATTTGCCGAGAGCGAGATCAAGCCCAATGTGATGGAATGGGACGAATCGCAGCACTTTCCCGAGGAATTGCGTCCAAAGCTCGCCGAGCTTGGCCTGATGGGCATTTTGTTTCCTGAGGAATATGGCGGAGCCGCGATGGGCTATGTCGAATACGCGACGATCATCGAGGAACTCGGTCGCGTCTGTGGCTCGGTTGGTTTGTCTGTCGCGGCCCATAATTCGTTGTGCTCCAATCACATTTATACGTTCGGCAGCGAGGAGCAGAAAAAGAAATATCTCACGCCTCTTGCAAGCGGAGAATCTTTTGGAGCATGGGGCTTGACGGAATCACAAGCCGGTTCGGATTCAGCAGGAACACGCACAACTGCTGTCCGCTCGAACGGTGGTTGGAAGGTCAACGGTTCAAAGAATTTCATCACACACGCCATAGCGTGCAACACGCTCGTTGCCGTAGCGGTCACTGACAAAGCAAAAGGCAATCGCGGTATTTCGGCCTTCATCTTTGACAAATCGATGGAAGGCTTTCGCTCTGATAAGAAGGAAAACAAGCTCGGCATGCGTGCGTCTGAAACGGCGTCTGTTGTCTTCGAGGATTGCTACGTGCCGGACGAGAACCGCCTCGGCAACGAGGGCGAGGGCTTCTTGCAGGCGATGCAGGTTCTCGACGGCGGTCGCATCTCGATCGCTGCATTATCGGTGGGTATCGCACAAGGTGCATACGAGGCAGCCGTGCAATACGCCAAAGAACGCCAGCAATTCGGCAAGCCAATAGCGGAGTTTCAGGCCATCCAGTTCAAACTCGCGGACATGGCAACCCAGATCGAATGCGCGCGTCTGCTGACTCTGCAAGCAGCGGCATTAAAAGACGCAGGAAAGCCCGTCAGCCAAAAATCCGCAATGGCAAAGCTATATGCGTCCGAGACCGCGGTTCGCGTATCCGAAGAATCTGTCCAGGTTCACGGCGGCTACGGTTACACAAAAGATTATCCGGCAGAAAAATACTGGCGCGACTCGAAACTTTGCACCATCGGCGAAGGCACCAGCGAAATTCAAAGGCTTGTAATTGCAAAAAATCTCTTAAAAGCAATGTAGCCTTGTTGCATTTATGCAATACCGTGTTACAATGATTTTCTAATTTCAATTTTAAGGAGTAAAAAAACTATGAGTTCTACAGCAACAAGCACAGGTCGCCTCGCACAGGCTTTCCTAAACGAGTTAGAAAACGAAGCAAAAGTAACACGGGCATGTCTCGAGCGTGTCCCTGCGGACAAATTCGACTGGCAGCCGCATGAAAAATCGATGAAAATGGGCCGTCTTGCGGTCCATTGTGCTGAGATGTTCGGCTGGACAAAAGAGACTTTGAAACAGGACGTGCTGGATTTTGCCACCGCGGATTTCAAACCGTTCGAGCCGACCTCGACCGAAGAATTGCTTGCCTTTTTTGACAACCACATCGCCACGGCAAAGGCCATTTTAGCGGAAACACCCGACGAAACATTTTTTACCGACTGGACGATGCGAAACGGCGAACAGGTCTATTTCACTATGCCAAAGGTCGCCGTGATGCGTTCATTCGTGATGAACCACATCATCCACCACCGCGGCCAGCTTTCCGTCTATCTGCGGCTGAACGACATTCCGGTGCCCTCGATCTACGGCCCATCAGCCGATGAAGGTCAGATGTAAATGCACAAGCCCGCACGTAAGTAAGGGCGTAACACTCAACCCTATTAGGCGGGCGTCATGCTCGCCTTTTTGTTTTAATTGAAGAAAGTCGAGAAAAATGTGAACATATCGATGCACTAATTAATGATGGACGAACCGAGTCTTACAGCTATTTACGAAAAAGCTGATGAAGGTGGATATATTGGATATATCGTCGAACTACCGGGGGCTAATACTCAGGGAGAAACACTTGAGGAAACAAAGAAAAACCTTAAGGAAGCGGTCGAACTCCTTTTAGACTGTTATTCATGAAATGCTTCATAATTACATCTGGCCTTTTCTTATTCCTTGCGTCTGTTGTTATAGGCCAAGCTGAAAAGGTTCCGACCTTTGGTCAGTATAAAGTTCCTGTCAGCAAATCACGAGCAAAGTCACCCGATCTTAAAAGCCACAAGGATGCCCGGTTATTCCGAACAAATCTGCGCAATGCTACTAAAGAAGGTGTGAATTTTGCTGGCCATTATGCTTTGACTTATTGGGGTTGCGGATCAAGCTGTGGCGTAGGAGCTATTGTTGATCTGAAGACTGGAAAAGTGTTTTTTCCAAAACAGCTTGATGGTGTATGGGCGCAAGAGTGGCCTGAACACAAAATGATTCCTTTTGGTTTTCGCAAAGATAGTCGGTTACTAATTCTTTACGGCTTCTTGCCTAATGATTATAACGGTGACAGGGTTACCTACGGCTATCATTACTACCTTTGGAACGGTTCGAAATTAAAATTGATTAAGTTTGTAAAAAAAGATTGGAGAACCGGTGAAAACTAGTGAAATCATTAAAAGTTTGTCGATAGACCATCCGCGGTCGATCGCCCGAGCGATCACTAAGATCGAGAGCGGCAGCAACGGCGCAGCCGAATTGATGAAAGCCATCTTTCCAAAGACCGGAAATGCGACGGTCATTGGCATTACGGGGTCACCTGGTGCGGGAAAGTCTTCGCTTGTCGATAAACTTGCTCTGTTTTACAAAAACGCCGGAGAAAAGGTGGGCATTGTATGTATCGACCCTTCGTCGCCGTTTTCGGGTGGTGCGATCCTCGGCGACCGTATCAGGATGGCGGAGCTTGGCACGCACAAGAATATTTTTATCCGTTCGATGGCGACGCGCGGCAATCTTGGAGGGCTTTCGCGAGCTACCGTTGATTGTGTCGCAATACTGGACGCTGCGGGCTTTGACAAGATCATTGTCGAGACCGTCGGCGTAGGTCAGGATGAGGTCGAGATTGTCAAAACGGCTGATGTTTCGGTAGTAGTGCTTGTGCCGGGAATGGGCGACGACATTCAGGCCATCAAGGCCGGAATAATGGAGATCGGCGACGTTTTTGTCATAAACAAGGCCGACCGCGAGGGTGTTTTGCGAACGCAGAAAGAGCTTGAAGCCCTGCTAAGCCTCGCGCATCGGCCCGATATGTGGGATCCGCCGATAATCAAGACCATCGCCACTGAAAGCAAAGGCATCGAAGATCTTTCAAAGGCCATCGAAGCCTATTACGCCTACCAGACCGACGGCGCAGGCAGCAAAGAAAGGCGTCAGGCCATCGCAAAATGGCGTTTGCTTGAAATATTGCAGGAAAGGCTGCTCTCCGATCTGCTTAGCCGGAATGGGACCGGTGAAAAGCTCGACCGGCTTGCACTAGAGATCGCCGATAAGCAAAAAGATCCATATTCAGCTGTGGAAGAATTATTAGGCTGATCCGCGAAAAAAAACGGTGGGACAGTGGGACACTTGTTGAAAATATCAATAGAATCAATGGTTTAGCCTGTCCCACATGATTTGGGACAGTGGGACAGTAATATGAAAATAAATCACCTTGGAATTGCTACAAAAGGCATTGATGAGGCCCTAAAATTCTGGGGCGACGCTCTTGGGCTCGAAAATGTCCATACTGAGGTCGTCGAGGAGCAGAAAGTCCGCGTGGCGATGCTGCCTATCGGTGAGAGCCGCGTAGAACTGCTGGAACCGACCTCCGATGACTCGCCAATAAGCAAGTTTTTAGAGAAACGAGGCGGTGGAATTCACCATATCGCCGTCGAGGTAGAGGATATTGAGGCCTCCCTCGCAAAACTCAAGTCTCAGGGAATGCGGCTTATCGACGAAAGCCCGCGTATCGGTGCCGAGGGCTGCCTTGTCGCTTTTGTCCATCCGTCGGCGTCAAACGGTGTTTTACTCGAACTCGTTCAAACGGTAAAATAGTAGTTTTTTATTAGTTGAAACCGGAACAATTTGATATCATAGCCGTTTGCATTTATCAGATCATTGTAAGTTGAGGTATTGAGGAATTGAGCAATCTAACAAAAGGAATCATTTTGGTCGTCGTTATCCTGGCGATCGGTGCCGGACTGGTCGTATGGAAAAAGAAGGTCGGCGGACAGTCGAACGAAGCCTTCAACCAGATCACGCGTCCTGAGATCGAAGCTCTTCTGGCGGACGTCGCAAAGACCAATCCTATGGTTTTGAAACGCCTGGCAAGCGATCCGGAAATGAAAAAGCAGCAGATCGAGAATCTGAAACAGCTTTTGGCTTTTGCGAGCGAGGCACAGCGAGAGGGACTGACGGCCGATCCGCAAAACCGGCAGGAGCTTGAGAACATCCGCGCTGAGATCCTTGCGGTCAACTACGACAGGGAGATCAATCAGGACAAAGGCCCGATGCCTCCTTTTGGTTTCATTACCGAGGATATGATCAATGCCTTTTGGGCAGGACAAGATACCTCGGCGGCTGGCGGCGGTTGGTTTAGCGGCCTGATGGCAAAGATCGGCCTTGGCGGCTCGACCGAGTCGAGATCGCACGAGGACGAATTTGCTGATTTCCTTGCTACCAAGATCGCGGTTTTGAAGGCAAGCAGCCCTGAAATGAAAGATCGTGAGATCAGCGACGAAGAAAGAACGCAGGCTCGCGACATCTTTGCCAAAACCCGCATCTATCGTGCCGAATTTCTTCAGAAATTGAATGCTGGCGAACTTGACCCCAACTTTGTCATAAAAGCCAACTTGCAGGTCAAGCTCCAGCAGGCCCAGTATCTCGCCAAGCTCTATTCTGACAAACGAGCTGACACCGATAAGGTTACCGATGAAGATGTAAACAACTACATTGCTCAGCATCCGGAACTCAGTCCTGATACCAAAAAGGCGAAGGCTCAACAGATACTTGACCGTGCAAAAGCGGGCGAAGATTTCGTTGCACTGGCAAATGAGTTCACAGAAGATCCCGGAAACAAAGGCCCCGACGGAACGCTGCAAGGCGGAATTTACAAGGATGTGCCGAAAGGCCGCATGGTGGTTCCTTTTGAAGAGGCAGCGCTTGCCCTCGATGCCGGACAGATCTCACCAAATCTGGTCGAGACCGATTACGGGTTTCACATCATCAAGCTCGAGCGTAAACTTGGCCCCAGCCCAAACAAGGATGCCGGTAAGGACAAGGACAAACCTGAGGGTGGTGCCTCAGGCGACACCTATGATGTCCGCCACATCCTGATATCGACCGGATACAAGGATCCTGACAAACCAAATTCGCGGGAGGTTCCTGTAAAAGATTATGTTCGGTCTAAGCTGGAAGAAGACAAGGAAAAGAAACTTGTCGAGGACTTGATCGCAAGGAATAATGTTCAGGTTCCTGATGATTTCACGATTCCTGAGGTTACAGACGAAATGATCCAGGAAATGAGGCAAAAACAGCAGCAGCAAATGCCGCAAGGAATGCCTCCCGGAGTTCAGGTTCAGGGCCCCGACGGAAAGCCTGTAAAACCGGACACCAAGAAGCCGGAGCCGAAGAAGAAGTAGATAATTCACAAATGGGAAATGGAGAATGGAAAACGCGTAGCAGATTTTCCATTCTCCATTGTTAGTTTTCCACTATGTTATTGGGTGATTACCGCGTCGAGATCATTCCCGACTGCGAATTCAAATTAGACGGAGGGGCGATGTTCGGTGTCGTCCCTCGCGTTCTTTGGGAACGAGTTTGCCCGCCCGACGAACTGAACCGCAGTTTTCCACTATGTTATTGGGTGATTACCGCGTCGAGATCATTCCCGACTGCGAATTCAAATTAGACGGAGGGGCGATGTTCGGTGTCGTCCCTCGCGTTCTTTGGGAACGAGTTTGCCCGCCCGACGAACTAAACCGCGTCACGCTAACCTGCAACTGCCTCTTCATCGACACCGGCAAGGAAAAGATCCTCATCGAAACCGGCATGGGCGAAAAGTGGTCGGCGAAAGAAGCGGCGATCTACGGCATCTCTCGCAAAAAGCCTTTTGCTGAAGCGCTGTTCGAGATAACCGGCTGCAAGGTCAACGACATAACGACAGTCATAAACACACATCTGCATTTCGACCACGCCGGGGGCAACACCGTGTCAGAACCGGGAGCGATAGCGACTGGGTTCTTCCCGCAATTTAAGAACGCACGATATTTAGTCTCCCGTTCCGAGTTTAACGCCGCCGAAAACCGACACGAACGCGACCGAGCAAGCTACCTCGCTGAGAACTGGCAGCCGTTGATCGACAGTCAGCAGCTTCAACTGATGCCCGACAAATACGAGCCTGTCGAAGGCCTGACAGTCGAACAAGTTTGTGGTCATTCGGAAACAATGCAGACGATCAAGCTAACTCGTGGCGGCGAGACACTGTTCGGTTTCTTCGACATGATCCCGACGCGTCACCATCTACCGTTGCCCTGGATAATGAGCTACGACCTTTACCCAACCGAAACGCTCGAATTCAAAAAACGCATCCTGCCCCAGGCTGTCGAAGAAAACTGGATCTGCCACTTTTACCACGATGTCGAGATGCCGCTTTGCAGATTGGCGGAAGTAGATGGCAAAATTAGGGCTATCCAAATCCC
>JBGARA010000080.1:0-22428 GCA_044230475.1 Pyrinomonadaceae bacterium
AGACAAGTTACCTTTTGCATAGTTAAGGAGGATTTTAGCATACGGCAGTCAGGAAGGCTGCTTGCGGCCGCTTCTCTCGAAACGGCGGAGACAACCCTCCTTCCTGACTGTCAGTTTTGAGCAGGTTATTCCACTCTTACAAAATCTGTTCCTGTTCGTCCGAATGTTTCGGGATGATACATCTCCTCTGCCTTGGCTGGCGGAACTATGAATTGCCCGGGCGTTGTGGCACGGGTTACATAGGTGTAGTTGTAAACGCCTTCCCAAAGAAGTGACGCAAATGCCTCGGCGCGTTCATCGCGGAAGTTTTGATGTTCGAACCAATACTGCCGCCACCACCAGCCGCGTCCCCAGGACTGGCTGCCGTAAATATCCACGATCGAATTTCCTCCACCGTTGTCAGCAGGAATTGATTCAGTCACGGCAAGCTCGGGATTGAGTATCTCAAGTCCCGCAGGAAGCTGATCGACAAGAGCGACGTGATAACGCCGAGCTTGCGCGACCATTGTCAGACGAACGCGTACACGAGCGCCGGACTTGATCGCCCAGCTCCCGTCGGCGTTTTGCTTAACGTCGTCTTTGTCATCGACCGCTTCATATTTTCGTAGGACGGTGAAGCCGTAGTCAGCGGGGTCAAGTTTCAGGTTCTTTGGAGCGTACTTCATACCGATCCGGTAATAAAGTCGGCCTGCGCCTTGGCGGTCGATGAGCAGATTTGAAGTTCCGCCCTGATCGACAAGATACGACATCGGAATGTTGAGTTCTTTTGAATCGATCGATCGTCCTTTGAAGACTTCTTCCCCCGCATAGGTATTGCCCAGCCAGATGCGCGTGACAAAATCGGGCGTGACTTTTTCGAACGCGTTGAAATACTTGTCGAGCGCTAGCAGGATAAAGACATTTTCCTGCGTGTTCTCCCATGCGCCTTTTGTGCGGTGATCGAGCAGGCCGCGAACGAGTTTTGGAATGAGGTCGTTCTTTTGATCGGCCTTTATCAAGGCTTCGAGCAGGACGCCATCGGCTCGTCGGTTCGAAGCCATTATCAGCCAGCCGCCATCACGATAATCGGTAACGAAATTGGCTGTTGCGGCAGTTTCCGTCGTGCGGTTGTTGAGATAACGCAGTACCGCGGCGACTTCGGTCTGCGAGTTTGCGTCATTCGCAAGCACCGACAATATCCAGCCTAACGCCTCGTACGGCAATCGCGTCTCGTACATCGCGTTCGGTTCGGTATTGGATGCTGGCGACTGTGCTTTGGATTCGGCGAGAAGACGCTTCGCCTTTGCCGTGTCTTTGTCGCCCATCAGGTCGCGGATGTAAAGCGCGTAAGCCGAGATCGTCCAACGAACCTCAGGTGAATTTTTATACCACTCATCGAAGTGCTTTTCGACATCTTTGAGATACGGCTTTGTCTTTTTGAGCATCTCGTCCGGCACTTTGTAGCCTTTTGCTTTCGCGAGGGCGAGTGCGTGCGCTACGTGAACGGTGAGGAACGGATATTCATAGCGTTCCTTATCGCGTTTCCACAGGCCAAAGCTGCCGTCATCACGCTGACGCGATTGCAAAATCTCGACATCACGTGCGAACTGTTTGGCTAACTCGTCTGCGGTCGGAACCTCTTTCGCCTTGAATGCCGTAAGCACATCTCTCAATGCAGCCGTCGAGATCATCCGTGAAGATATCTGTTCAGAGCATCCGTACGGATATTTAGCAAGATAAATGAAAGCATCGGTCAGCTCCTGCAACTGTGTTGAAGATGTCGTCACCTCAAGCCCGCCGAATTGCGGGAACACTTCGCCCGGCGTTGTCACCGGCTGGATGATCGCGCCGTTTTGATCCGTCGTGCCGTATGTCGCAAAAGCCTCGGTGGTCGCGGGTGTCCAGACGGGCAAAGATATCTCGGCGGCATCGGTGAAATTGCCGCTCGAAACCGCGATCTGGAATCGGGCTGTGCCTGCTTTGACTGTTGAAACAGGGAAACGAACTTCTGCACGGTCGTTGGCTTTTACGACAACACGCTTGCCGGAAACTGTAAGCGTGGCATTCGTCGCTCTTACCGCGATATCGACGGCCATGTCTTTGTCGGTTTGGTTTTGGACAACGACCGGCAGATCGATCTTGTCACCGAAATTCATAAATCGCGGTGCCGAAGGCCGTACCATCAGCGGTTGTTTGGCAGTGATCGTCGATTCAGCCTTGCCGAAACGCTTGCCTGTATCAACCGAAACTGCCGTTATGCGGTAACGCGTCAAATTGTCGGGAAGTTTGACGTCGAGCGTTGCACGACCGTTTGAATCGGTTTTCATTGTCGGTGACCATTTTGCTAGAGCGTTAAAGTTCTCGCGTAAGTTGATTTGCGCGGCCTCTTGTCGTTGTTCTTCGCTCGCGGCTTCCTTTTTAGCGTCTCGGTCTCTGCCTGTTGCGTCCCGAAGGCCAGAGCGGGCTGCTGAGGGAGCAATTGAATAGAGTCCCTGAACAGTTTTTGAAGTAGGGATATTTGAAAAGAATTCGGTCGATACATTCGATCCGGCACTCCCCTCTGGAGGTGGTGGCTTTTTGACATCATCCGGATTCGCGAGTAACAAATCCTTCCGCGAATGATAATCATTTACGCCTGCGCCGCGAGCTGTATAAAACGTCTCGGCAGGATCGCCGATCGTATATCGCGACAAAGCAAGCACACTTTCATCAACGACGATGACGGCGACTTCGCTGTTTGCAACGGGTTCGCCGTGATTGTCGGTGACGGCGACGTTGACCTTTGTTTCACCTCCCGGGGCGAGCGTTTTATCGACAGGGTCGGCAACGACGGTCAGCTTTCGCGAAGCAGTCGAGATCGGGATGTTGATGTTGCCGCTTGCAAACGCGGGACGCGGAGCGAGTTTTGTATCGATCTCTCCTTTATCATTTGTTCGCGGTTCTGAGCCGACCAGATCGACCTGTGCCGTTATATTCGGCAGATATTTTTCTTCGAGCGGAATTTTGAGCGTGATGGACGAATCCTTCATCGTGAAACGCTCGGTCTTGACCAGCCCATCGCGGCGGAGCGTCAGGACGCCTTCGGCGGGAGTGAAGGGTGCGATCACAAGCAGTTCAGCAACATCGCCGGGAGCATAATCTTTTTTCGATGGAATTATCTGGGCCTCTTCTTGCTCGACGTTGCGTTTCGGAGGCTGTTTGCCGCCGGGAACCCATACGGTCATAACGCTTTCGTTAAAACGCTCTTTGTCGTCCATGACGGTGGCCGTGATGGCGTATTGACCGCCTTGCTTTGCAACAAAAGAGCACTTTGACGGTTGTTCAGACGACTTGACCGTGCAAGTCTGTTCATCAACCGTAACTTCCTGCCACGCGCCTTTGTCGAACTGCCAGTCTTTCAGCACAGCTTTGATATCGGCGTCACGTGCGACGATGAGGTTGCCATCGATGTCCGAAACTATGGAATCGATGTTGATCTTCTCGCCTTTCTGCACGAATGTCCGGTCGGTTTTGATGCCGATATACAGCGACGACGGATGAACAAGCAGGGAAGTCGTGCTCGACCAAGTCTGCCGATTCACGTCCTGCACCGAAGACGCGGCAGTGATCGTGTAGGGACGCGGAGGCTTGACGGATTCGAAATCGATCTTGAGCAGGTGCTTGCCGCTCGCGTCGGTCACGCCTTTGAACGATTGCGATGAGCCGCCGTAATATCCGCCGCCGCGACCGCCATAATAATCGCCGTCAAAACTTCTCCACCACGGTGTCCAGGTGCCGAATGTATAATCACCGCGATTTGGCGGGGTGTAATTTGTTGCATTTGCCGTGACGGTCCAGTTTGTTTCTGCATTGGCAAGCCCGCCGCCGGCGTAGTATTTTGCCTCGACGGACAACAGCGCTTGGCCGCCGACAAAATGTGGTGCTTCGCTCTCGACTTTGCTCGTGACTTCAAACTCAGGACGGCGAAATTCCTGTATCTGGAATTGGTGCTGATATGTGTTGCCGGAAATATTGCTGCTTGTGTTCAGCTCGATATAAGCATTGCCAAGATTTGCGCCATCGGGAATCGAGAATTTGAAATCGAACGCTCCGAACGGATTCAGATTTGCCGTACCTTTTGCGATCTCGTTGCCACGTGGGTCTTTTGCCGAATAGGTCAAGCCGCTTGCCGCATCACCGAGGCCTTCGACATCGCCTAGCTTGCCGCCGGTGATCTTGCGAATGTAGCCCTTGACCGAAACCTCTTCCTTCGGTTTGTACATCTTGCGGTCGTCAAAAACGAACCAGCGAAGCGAATCATACTCCGGCTTTTTGTACCAGTTTCCGCTTTGCTGCCAGTAATACTCAGTATTCTCCGGCATAAACGCCGTATCCTTTCCACGCTTCGCGATCAGCAGATTTTGCTGTGATGCCGACGAATCGGGTAGCGGCAGGCGTAGAATGCCGTTGTTGCTTGTGCGGTCCGTTTGCGACTCGGCAATGGTTTCGACATCAGCAACAGCGCCGTCAGAATCGGTCGCCTGTGTTTCGTCACTAGGGCCGCCACGAAAAGATCTTTTGAGCCAATTCCAAGCCATCGCCAGATAACTGTCTTCACTGCCTTCTGCGAACTGCCTACTGGTCGCTGACTTTCCGTTGGGATAGATGGACAACTCAACGCCGCTGAGTGGTTTGCCGGTCTTCAATTCGGTCGTGAAACCGATAAGCTCGTTATTATCAACAAATGCGTCAAGTCCGATCTGCGTCGCCTGCAGCCATGTGAAAATGCGCGTGCGGTCATATTTGTCGGGGCGAACAGTCGGCTCGATGTCAACGATGACATTTCCAAAACCGCCATCAAGAGCAGACGAAATATCTACGCGCGTCTCAACCATTTCATCGGGTTTTTTCGCGATGGAAACGATCTTGTCCGAAATAAGTTTTCCGGGTATTGCCGGACGCTTGCCGTCGTCGTAATTTATGTGGCGAACGTATTCCTGAAACGCTTTCCAATCCTTTGGCTCGACGGAATACATCTTAACCTTGACGTTCAGTAGATTTGTCGAATATATCGAATAAGTCGGTTTCGCAGTCGGATCGAGAACGGTCATAAAGCCGCCCTGTGAATAAAGATTGGTCGGAGCCGAACCGACGCGGATCGTTGCAGTTGCACTCTGGCCAAGTGATTGTCCAAAAACGTCAGAGATCGAACCATCAACTGTGACTTTGTATGTCGTCTTACCTTTTTTATAACCCTGAACATAAACGCCACTGCCCGACGGATAGATGTTCAATCCTTCAACGGGCGGCTCGATGCGGAGCATCTCTTTCGTAAATTTCGAGGCCTCGATCGCATTGTTAAATTCCAGATACCAATTATCGAATGGCGAGCAGGTCTTGCTCTCGCGGTAGTTGCACCAACCGCCGTTGAATTTAAGCGGACTATAGGTTTGAAAATTAAAACTCTGTGCCTTCGTAGTTGTCAGAGGCCCTTCAGCCGAGCGAGTTCCTTTATCAACAGTGACCGATATGGTAGAGGCGGACGGTAGTGCGTTTTCGGGCAAGCCGTCAGAATTTACGGCGCGAAATGCCAACCAACGTTTTGGTTGAGCCTGTTTCGAGTAATAAGAGATCGAACCGTCAGCATCGATCTCTGCTTGCGTCGCAAGCCTGATGGCCAGCCTTTTGTTTTGTCCTGTGACGTTGATAGTTTGTAATACAGTCGCCGGATCGATCTCTTGGTCGAATGAGACGAACATCAACGCATCGCGTTTCACGATCTGGTTTTGCGGATACATCTGCTCCACCTTGGGCGGCGGTGTCGTAAATGTCCACACTACATCTTTCTGCAACGTCAGCCCATTTGCTGACTTTGTTCCGGCTGGCACGCGAGCCGTAAACTTCGTCGCCATCGGAAAACGTTTGTCCGTGTCGAACATCAGCGTTTTTGTCCCGAGCCATCGCCAGCGCCCTTCGACCTGCGGCGTTAGTTCGACCGGAGCAAACTTTGCAGCCTCTTCTTGCGAGGTCACGGCGACCATCGGTTGCGAGAATGTAACGTTCAGGTCGGGCGCGAGGCCGATCTCGCCTTCGGGCGAATAGCGGATCACCTGCAGCGTCTGTCCCGAAGTATCGATCTTCGGTGTGCCACGCATTTCGTCAGAAGGAAATTTAACAGGTATCTTCTGACCTGTTTTTGGCGCAGGCAGCGTTCCAATGCGTTTGGCAAATTCGGTCTGGTCGTCTTTTTCTGGCTTTATCTCAGGCAGGCGCTTTAACAGGCCATTTGCGTCGCTCTGACTTAGCGGATCGGTCGAAGCAAGCGGCTGTTTCTCGCGGGTTTCGGCTCCCTCGACTCCTTCGCTGAGGCGAAACTTCAGCCCATCTGGCAGATTAGTCATTTTTTGTTCCCTTGCTTTTTGCATGGCCTGCGCGTTCACCGAAACGGCCGCAGGAGCGATAAAAGTAATGTAAATTGAGAGCACCAAAGCCCAGGTTGTCAGTTTTTTCATTTGTGATCCTCAAAAACGCCAATGACGCGTCTATCTTAGCTCAAGTTTTTTATCGAAACTAACCGCCCTTTAGCGTAAGCAGTTGTTTCACAGACATTTGAACGCTTCGATGCCCCGAAACTTGCGACTGATGTATTGACAGCCTGTTTTTGCTACCAAATAGCACTCTTTTCCTGTTATACTGTTTCGGAATTTGCAACTTTGCGTTTTATGGCATCGTAAGGGAAGTGGCTATTGGGTTTCTTAACACCATTGTATAGGAGCATAGGTAGATAAAATGGGACTGTGGCAGAGAATAAAAAGGGTTTTTAGCACGAGTGCCGACGCGGCTTTGGACAGGCTTGAGAATCCGGAATTGACGATCCAGAAGACTATCCGTGACATGCGCGAGAGGATTCCCGATCTTAACAATTCTGTTGCTCAGGTCATGGCTACGGAGCGGCTGCTGACTAAGGAAAAAAGCGATCTTGAAAAACAAGTCGTCGATTTTGATGCAAAGATCAAGGCAGCAGTCAAAATGAATCGTGACGATATGGCGACGATGTACATCGGCCAACTGCAGCAGGCCCAGGTCGATTTGGAAAGAAAGGCAGTTCTATTGGAACAGGCTGGTGCGGCATCGGCTCAGGCTTTGAAGGCTCGCGATAATTACATTCTCAATGTCAAAAAACGAAGCGCCGAAGCCATGCAGCTGGTGAACGCCGCTCGTCAGGCCAAGGTACAGGAGCAGCTTGCTCAGACAATGGAAACCTTTAATATCGGTGACGATGCATCCACTTTCAATGAAATGCGTGAAAAAATAGATCGCCGAGTCGCGGCCGCCGAAGCCAAGCTTCAGCTTGGTGCGGCATCGGTTGATAACCAAATGTTCGATATCGAGCGTGAGGCGCGGGACATTCAGCTACAGGACAAACTGCTCGAATACAAACAGCAGATGGGAATGCTCGGTGCCGGAACTCCGCCCGAAAGTAAACAGATCGGCAGTGGAGCACCCAGTGCCGACATTCATGAAGCTGACATCCTCGACATCGAACAGAAAGGCCAATCCAACTGAGAGAGAACAACCGCGAAAACCACAACAAGCATCTAGTTTGATATGGCTGACATAGCTAAATACCGACAAGAGATCGACCGATTTAATACGAGCTATGCCAAAGCTGCAATGAAAGAGCCCGTTAATTTTTGGGGACTCGCAGGTTTTCTTGTCGCGGCTGCTTACACAGGCAGTGTCATTCCTCTGCTGATCGCTCTTGTCTGCGAAGCCATTTACCTGATCACGGTGCCTCTGCTTCCGTCATATCGGGAAATGGTCAATCGTCGTGAGAAAGAACGAGCGCTGGCTGAGCACAACGCCGGACGTGAGAAGCTGATCAAATCGTTTACGCCGCGTGAACGCGAAGCGGTCGAATATCTTCGATGGGTCGCAACAAAAATCCAGGACGACTACAAGCAGTTTGCAGGCGTTCGCGAGTTGCCGGCTAACTTGAGAGGCCTCGACCAGCGTTGGGAGGATTTTGTCGATCTGCTCGATGTTTACCGCCGTCGCAAACAGCATCTCAAGTCAATAAATCGTACCGCAGTTCATAACCAATTGACGCAGGCCTTTCGTGCCATGGAATCTGCGACGGACGAAAAGACAAAGCGCATCCAACAGACGAATGTTGAGATATTGAAACGGCGCGTTGCTTCCTTTGATGAGATCGAACGCAGCGTCAAACTCGTCGAGGGGCAGTTGCAGTCCATCGAGAATTTCTTTGAATATCTCAAAGGCGAGATCGTCACTATCTCAACACCTGAAAAATTCTCACTGCCTGATTTCGAGCAGTTGTCAGATTCTATTGCGATGACGAAACAAATGCTCGACGCCACCGCCGACGAAGTCGGTGCCCTCGACAGCTACAACCGCGAAATGGGCAATTACGAACTGCTGCCCGGAACGAAATAACTACGATTCAAACCCCTCGATCTGTACGCCGCCTGTTGTTTGTGGCGGAGGCTTTGGAAGCGGTGCGGCTTTTGCTGCAGAGTCGTTGAGGTCAGCGATCATGAGGGCGAGGTTGTTTGCGTTTGAAGCGTAGGCGAGGCCAGTTTCTTTCGCGATGGTCCCATTACGTATCATCTTCTCAAGTTCGCGGTCAAAAGTTTGCATTCCTTCTATCTCGCCGTCGATCATCGCGTCGGTAATCGAGCGACCTTCTTTTTCGCCTTTCTCGATGTATTCCCGCGTACGCGAATTCGACACAAGTATCTCGATAGCAGCAGCTCGACCTCCGCCGATCTTCGGCAACAGACGCTGCGAAATAATGCGGCGGAAAGACTGGGACAGGCGAGTTCTAATTGCGGCTTCTTCGATCTTTGGAAAGACGCCGATGATCCTGTCGATGGTCTTTGCGGCGTCGATCGTGTGAAGGGTTGACAAGACCAAATGGCCTGTTTCCGCGGCTTCCATCGCGACTTCGATAGTTTCGCGGTCACGCATTTCGCCGACGAGAATTACCTTTGGTGCCTGCCGTAGCGCGGCACGCAACGCGAGTGCAAAATCCGGCGTGTCTGAATGAAGCTCTCGCTGATGGATAGTCGAAAGCTTGTGTTCGTGGATAAACTCGATGGGGTCTTCGATGGTGACGACGTGATATTTTTTCGTCGCGTTGATCAGATCGATCACGGCTGCTAATGTTGTCGATTTGCCGGAACCTGTCGGGCCGGTGACTAGAACAAGCCCGTTTTTGAGTTCGGCAGCGCTCATGATCGCGGCAGGAAGATTCAATTCTTTCCAATCTGGCGGTTTTGTGGGGATTACCCGCATTACGATGGCAACGCTGCCTCGCTGGCGAAAGATGTTTACGCGAAATCGGCCAAGCCCCGCCACGCCGTACGAAATGTCCGCCGAGCCTTTCTTTTCGAGCGTTTCCAAACCTTGCTGGTTGCCGGCAAGCATGACGTCTGCCATCGCCTTTATCTGCGGCGGTTGAAGAGCGTCGAGTCCCGGTATCTTAACGCCCTGAAGGTCGCCGGTTAACTCAACCTGCGGCGGCCGGCGAGGCGAAAAAATGAGATCGCTGACCTTGCTATCGACAGCCAGCATTTGCGCGAGGATGTTGTGAAACAACTGCGCATTCTTTTCATGCGGTGTCGGCTGGGCATTGGGTTGCGGCGCAACGGTATTTAGGGGGTTATCCATTGTGTTTATTGAATAAAAGCAGTGAGATCTGGTGAGAAATAGCCGCACGGGATGCAGCAATTTCTAGAATACTACATTTTAAGCCAATGTTACGCATTTAAATTGCACGGCTTGCCCGCGTAGGGTTAATCGAATAAAATGTTGGGTTTCAGTTAAGACTGAAAATTTAATAATAGCTATCAATAACATACAAATATGAAACGAGTAGGCATTTTAGCGGGGCGTGAAGTAACGTTCCCCGAATCAATAATTAACAGCATCAACGAAAAGGGCAACGGCAAAGTCGTTGCCGAAATGGTCACGGTCGGTGGTATTCGTCTCGACGAAGAGAAGAAATACGACGTCATCATCGACCGCATCTCGCACGAAGTTCCTTACTACCGTGCGATGCTCAAACGCATGGCGCTTGAGGGCACGTATATCATCAACAACCCGTTCTGGTGGTCGGCTGACGATAAGTTTTTTAACTTCTCGCTCGCGGCAAAGATCGGCGTTGCGATACCGAAGACCGTTCTGCTGCCGCAGCACAGCTACATCAAAGACATCACGAGCGAATCGCTTCGTAACCTCGAGTTCCCGATCAAGTGGGAAGAGATCGTGGAGTATGTCGGCTTTCCGGCGTTCCTCAAACCGCATGACGGCGGCGGCTGGAAGAACGTTTCAAAGATCCACGATCTCGAAGAGCTTTTCAAAGAGTTCAACGATTCGGGCACGCTGTGCATGACGCTGCAAGAGGGAATCGAGTACGATCAATTCGTCCGCTGCTACTGCGTCGGCAAAGAGAAGGTGCTGATCATGCCGTATGATCCGTCGAAGCCATATCTCTCGGGTATGCAGTACGTCAATATCGACGACTATCTCGAACCAAAGCTGCACGCTCGCGTCGAGAAGGACGTCAAAACTATCTGCAACGCGCTCGGCTACGATCTCAACACGGTCGAGTTTGCGATCAAGGACGGCATTCCGTATGCGATCGACTTTATGAATCCTGCGCCGGACGCTGAGCTTGCATCGGTCGGTGAAGCTAACCACAAGTGGATCGTCGATAACATGACCGACTTTATCCTTAAGAAGCTGAAGACGGGCTGGGAAACACCGGAATACCGCTGGTCGGCAATGCTCAATCCTGCTGAGAAAGCTGCAGCACCTGTAGCAAAAGCTGCTGCACCTAAAGAGAAAGCTGAGTCACCTTTCGAGAAGAAAGCAGCACCTGAAAAGCTGAAAGCAAAGGCAAAAACGACCAAGAAGTAACCCATTCTGCCGTGGGCGGCGGCATGTCCCACTGTCCCGCTGTCCCACCGGTTTTTTTTCGTCGGAACGCGGGCATCCTGCCTGCCTGTGAGTCCCCAAACTGAGGCCTGTTACCGTTCCAAGCGTTCCACAGCGTTCCACGCCGGGGTGGAACGCTGTAAGTTGCTCTGTCTATTGAGGTTAACCCCACTTTTTGGGTAGCGTTCCACGAAATTTACAAAAAAAAGCCACATTGTGCCACAGCGGAAAGTTAACTGCTGAAAATAATGAGGTTACATTTTCCTTGTCCCACTGTCCCAGTGGTTTTTTTCAGCTTTAAGACCTTTCAGACCTCAAGGACGTCTCAGCGGACTCGGCGTAGATCTCTGCGATCTCAGCGTTAACCTCAGTTCCACGCGGAGGCCGCTGAGTTTTACGCGGAGGGCAGAGTTCCCGGCGGTGTTCCTACTTATTGTCAAAGAGCAAAAACGCCGCGAAACCGGCGATTCCGACTCAAGCTAGCACATCGGCCCGCAGTTTGGAATACCAATTTTCCCGATATGACATGGTTTTCTCGATATGACGCAACTTTCCTGCCTTTTTGCAATGTTAAACAGGCGAGAGTCTAAAGAAGATATTGCCCGCGAATCACCTGAATGACACGAACAGAAGATATGGGACGCCGAGCGCTCCTGTAGGCGATTCTGACAAGGCACGTTTCCGAAGATCGATACGATCAGCGTGGAAGTCCGATGCGTCAGGAGATGCGAGTCGAAAGGAAGCTGTTGTAACGTTCGTCTGCTTAGAACAAACAGTTAATTCCACGAAACCTTTCGGTTCGACACACTTAAGCGTCGTTTCCGCGTAAACGTACAACAATTCTGGAATGTCTGTTCTAAGCGAGAGAATTTTAAGCTAGTTTGAAGAAAATGTGTCGGAAAATTCGGTGGAGCGTCTGTCGCCTAAAACTTGAAAGAGCCGATTAAAGTGGGATGCAAACTAATCGCTTTATCAAAACATCCCACCGTCACCGCGTCTAATAACAAACCCGCTTTCTATAGGTATAAAAAACGTTTTACATCAAAACGCCCGTCCAAACCTTCTTTTTTGTACTGCTTTTCTTGGACGAAAGAAATAAAACGTTTTGCTTATCGCCAAGAAATTGAAATAAATCCAAACGACCAACAATAGTGTAATATATGTTCTGCGAATGGCGGCTTTCGTTTTTCTGCAGCAATCAAATCCGCGAAGTGTTCAACATATTGCCGATTTTGTGCTGCAGGATCTATTTTTAACTTTTTCATAAATTGCATTATAGCTTTCAGTCTACAGCTATGGCACCAAACACGATACGCTGATGAATATTTCACAACCTCAGGTGGAAGATGTGAACTACAAAAGACAAAATCAAAAGACTTGGAAAAAGCTTCATTGGTACGCCGAACCACCTCAACTTGCAGGTGAGAGATATGTAGTTGTAAAGAAAGTCCGGTCGTATGCAACAGCTGACACTATATTTCTCTCCCAAAAACTTTATTCACCGCTTTCTGAGTAAAGGCATCTTGATAACCACTCACGTTTTATACCCGAAAAATACCGTCGCTGACAGTTCTGACGCCCCTGAGAGCCCTTAAAGCAAAAAAATCCTCACGATATTTGCATCGTTTCGGGGCACGCTGTTCATTACGCTCTTCTTCGAGGGCTGTTATGAGCTATCGTTCTGGTTCTATCCACTTAGAATACCCAAAGATTCATCAGAAACGAACTCGATGAATTAAACTCCACTTCAACCAGCTTGCTAGATTTTCTCTCAGCATTGATAAATTGTGATTGATGAAATTATCGATAAAATCATGGAGACTTAATTTGATTTCGCTGCTTCGTATAAAAATAGGTTCAAATCATGATTTGCCAATGTACAAAGTGTATTTCATCGCTTAGAAATCTTCATTATTCTTATACTCCTCATATCTCTTGTCGTTATCATTCGGAAATACCTACCAATTTCCAAAATCGCATTGACGGTCAGTTTTACCCAGCTTTTTTTCTTCTAGTAAGTTCCAATGTCGGCGATTAAATCGATTGAGATAGTATTCGGAAAGAGTAGGTACTAATAATTGAAGTGCAGATACACCTTGAAAGCTTCTTCTGCTAATGAAGAAAAAAACGTAGTGACTTTAGGGGTCACATTGTAATAGAAAGAGTATCGTGTTATTTAAAGACGCTTTAAGTAAAGATTCCTTTCTTCAGGTGAGCTGTTATGGAAATGCTCGCGAATTGACTAATAATGCGGTTTCAGCAACGCCTTTGTTCTTTCGCCACGCGCTCGTTTTCGACAACCCTTACCATTACCTTCGGTGAGACTTTTTTCAGCCGCCGTTTCAGCTTCCAAGACAACAAAATCCGCACCATGACCTTGTAGACAAAAAAGTTATTGATGCTTAGATTCAAGGATCAGCAACAATGTCCTTAGAACTTTTCAAATAACTTTAGTCTTGCAACTGACCGTTCTTTGAATGTTCAAGAACAAGCAGCATCTCAAGATTCTTTCACTTGACCTGGTAAAAGGTACAATAACTATCTGAATGTTTATGATGCTCAATTGCTTTATATGCATTAATAAGTCCTGCTGTTTATCGATAGTGTCCTCAACAATCGAGGATCAAACTTAATATGTGATGCAATAGAGTCTTTAATCTCTTCGAGCTTCTGGTGATTCCACCAGTTTGATTCTTCAAAGTCTTCAAGATGTTGTAAAAATAATTAAAGAGCCCGGCAACGAAATGGGATCGTCTTCCCATTGTTGTCGGAGAAATACAAAGAGCCTGTACTACGCATCAGATTACTTACTTCAAATTTTTAATTGGCTTTCTGCATAAACCTATAAGTGATCAATAAAAGTATGATAAGCATTAATAAATCTCGAGCTATTTACTCGGATGAAAGCCACCAACCGAAAATAATGGTTTTCCAAAAACATCAAAAATCATCCAACTGATTTGTCTCTTATCGGGAAATATTTGATTGGTACGTGTTAGTGAGTTGAATGAAATCATTGCTTCATCTGTTTTTCCAATGTTTTTTCCAATTTGTATGAGGATCTTTCATAGATACGCTTCGATAAATGCCTTAGTAATTTGTCTCGAGAGAAAGATGTTCTTAGTCCATCGATCCCACGATCTTTAAGTCCAATCGACAGGTGGCAACTGTGTCCTGGCCGGTTAAGTTGGCACGTCGAATTTCAAGATAAAACCATCCTTGATTTGACGTTCATTGTAACTAAAGTTTCAATGTGTTCATATTCACTTTATTTGGTGAGACTGTCCCGAGACTATACCATGTTTTGTTTGTTAAAAGCGAGCGTATTTCTTGTTTTAGACATGGTTGTCCTTAGATTTATTGGTGTCAAATAATAGACGACAAATCATTAATAAAGGACTACGCGATGAACCACACCACCATCTGGATCTTGTGAGGTTAAGCCTAGATTCTCTGTAGAGGGTGTTGACCCCGACGCCGCGAAACTCCTCAGCGGCGAAAGTGCTGACACAACTTTCCAGGGTGTATTTCAGCTCTTCAATTGCGCTAACCCACCCAAACCTGCGTATCAGAAATAGTAGTGATATCGGATCTGGAGAATATCTGGCGTCGTAGTCAGCTTATAAGCTCCATGGCGTTGCCGAAAGTTATTCTGTGCATCTATGAAGAGTTTTCACATGTCGCCGGCGAGCAGCCATTGCAGTTCTATTCGCTATTCTCGTTCTACCCAATAGTAAATACTTTAATGCTCAATAGTTTGCTTCCCAACTGTGGGTCTCATCGTCGCCTTACGCGGCAGGTACACCGGAAGCCTGCTTGCCAGACTTTCTCGACTAGAGTGAAAAGATTTCGCTGCCTTCGTTTACGATGTGTTTTTTCATCTTGGCTCTTTGAGTGAATCTCGAACCATTTGGCAGCTATCCAGAAATGAAACCCAGAAGCCATGGCCGCGATTATTTCAGAAACCCAAACCTCCATAATTCCTTGGTATTCTTTACTAACACGCAAACCTGCCAAAGGCTATTGAATTGGGTATTGGCGTTGGAATCCGTAAATAACCATTCGCCTTTACCCGTGAGAGTCGTTTGATTCTTCGCGTGAGAGGGCGTCATTGCCGTACGTCGATTCCTCCCGCACATCAGCTCGCCGCTGTTCGCGCTGGTAATAAACACAACGTTTTGGCGATGGGCCGAGCTTTTGGGTCAGTATTTCGGCGGCATCAGTAACGCGGCCTTTGTCACGAGCCCAAATTGCCTTCTTTTTCGTCTTCGACAGCTTTTTCCATCTTGGCGATACTTTGGCGAAACTCCGCTATCTGCTCGTCGGACATACCCATCTTGCGGGCGTCTTCGTTGTTGTTGGCAGTGAGGTTGACGAGCCAGGCGGAAGCAGTGGAGATGACCTGATCATCCAGAGAGCCGGTTAAACTGCTCGTTGAAGTCGGCGGCTATTTAGCTCTTGTTCCATGTCGGCGATGTCATCGTCCATATGTTCAAATATGTCGCATCAGAGTTCGCCGGTCGTGCCGTACCTGTCCCAGTCGTAGGCTCGCCAGGCTTTCTTTTGTTGGATGAACTGCTCAAGTGTAAATTCGGCGATAAGCTCTTCAGCGTTGGGTGTGCCAGGCTTTACGACAAAATTGTACTTGCCGAGATCTTGTCCGTAATCAGACTCTTTATCTTTGTTGTTAGACATGTGGTTGTCCTCCGGGTTGTTTTTAGGTATCGGGCAATGATAATTCCGGTAGCGTGAAAGGTCAATGAGAGACTAGAAACCTGCCGGAAATAACCTGTTGGAACCCGCAATGATCGTTTGCGGCATTGGCGATGGAATTATTTCCACGCAGAGATCGCTGAGGTTTACGCAGAGTGCGGTGAGAGCACTTGGATGGATGCCCTTAGGGGACGGACGAGCACTTCTATTTGTTCAGGATCCGAAAGATATGCCTTCCACGGGCCGACGCTGTCGATTGTGCTGGATGCGTAATGTGACGATCTGACGGATGAGTGAGGTCGTGGACGACCCAGGTCGAGATTAGCTGTTCGAGCGTGACTTCGCCGAGGTCGGGGTGGTTGGCTTTTAGGGTGAGTTTTCAGGCGTTAGCTGCCAGCGGATGAGTTTTTCGATATTGGCGTTGCGGGCGATAAGTCCGTAAACTCGGTCAGCGGTGACGTCGCCGAGCGGTTTTCCTTTGATCTTTCCTGGGCGAGCCTGTCGAAAGGCTCGAAAGTTCTATTGTCACCCTGATCTAAGATGACCTCGGCACGCGGCATCCAGTCAGCCTCTTCACAATAGATCAGATGGCCGATGACGTCGTACGGAGCCCAGTCTTCTTTGTCGTTTTTGGTCTCGGTCCATTCGGGCGAGAGGCCTTCGAGCATGCAGCAATGTATAAGGTGTCTGGCTGAGGATCTCTATCGCTTGGTCAAGGTCGAATTTCATAACTTCGCCAATTATACATCGTGTTTGCTAGAATCAAGCTTCGACTTTATGAAGCAACCGCTCGTCGCAATCATCGGCCGGCCAAATGTCGGCAAATCTACATTGTTCAATCGACTGACAGGCTCGCGCAAAGCGATCGTTGGCGATGAGCCGGGGATCACGCGCGACCGGATGTTTGGCGAGGTCGAGTGGCGGTCGAAAACTTTTCGCTTGGTCGATACGGGCGGCATCGTGCCGGACGACGAAGCGATCATCCCGTCGAATATTTTTAAGCAGGCTTCGCACGCGATCAACGAAGCGCAGGCGATAATCTGGGTGGTCGATTCACGCGCGGGCATTACGCCGCTTGATGAAGAATTGGGCGTGTTGCTGCGGAACACCGGCAAGCCGATCATCATCGCCGCGAACAAAGTCGAGTCGCGAACCGTCGAGAACGAGGCGGGCGAGTTTCATCAGTTCGGGTTCGAAATGTCGCCGATCTCGGCGGAACACGGTACAGGTGTCGGCGATCTGCTTGATATGGTATTTGAGCAGTTGGAGTTTGAAGAGGAAGAAGAAGTTGAAACTTCGACCGAGATAAAACTCGCCATCATCGGCCGTCCTAATGTCGGCAAGTCTTCGCTTCTGAATAAGCTGCTTGGTGAGGATCGCGTTATTGTTTCACCGATTCCGGGAACCACGCGCGACGCTATCGATACTCACCTGACGGTTGATGGCCAGAATTATTTGATCATTGACACTGCAGGAATTCGCCGCAAAGGTAAGACCACCGAGATGGCGGAAAAGCTGTCCGTCATCATGGCGCGCAAATCGCTCGAACGTGCTGACGTTGCGCTGATGGTCATCGATGCGGTCGAAGGTGTGACGAATCTCGATGCGAACATCGCCGGTTACGCCGTCGATTCCGGCTGCTCGGTCATTATTGTCGTTAATAAATGGGACGCTAAAGAGGAAAAAGAAACCAACACCATTTATGAGTTCGAGCATAGCCTACGGATGGCGATGAAGTTTCTCGATTGGGCGCCGATCGTTACGACTTCGGCACTGACCGGCCAGCGAGTCACCAAGATATTGCCGTTGGTGGCGCAAGCATACGAGGCACGAAATCAGCGTATTCAAACGTCGATGCTCAACCGCTTTTTTGAGGACGCGATCACGCAACCAAAAGGCGGCGGAGCTCCTTCGCCGGGCAGAAGCGGTATGTCGCGGCTAAAGGTGCAATTTTTGACACAAGCCGGCATCCGTCCGCCGCTGTTCATACTTTTTACTTCGGGCGGTAAGGGCAAACTGCATTTTTCTTATCTGCGTTACGTCGAGAATCAACTGCGTGAGAAGTTTGGCTTTTTTGCAACGCCGATAAGGTTGGTCGAACGGCACAAGGAGAAGGCGAAGTCGACAACTTAGGTTATGGAAAAACATGACCTTGTCCGATAAAATGGGCTTTGCTAAACGGCTTTAACGATAAATGGAAGTTCTCTTATTAATATTAAGGCTCGCGCTTGCAGGGATTTTTGGCCTTGCGGGTGTGGCTAAATTTCTTGATCTCAAAGGTTCAGAGAAAGCCTTTAAGGAATTTGGTGTTCCGGCGGCGATAGCGATGCCTTCGTCGATAGCATTGTCTGTTTTTGAGATCGCAATCGCTGTGATGTTGTTATTTACGACGACTTCATGGTTCGCCGCGATCTGCGCCTTGTTTTTGTTGGTACTGTTTATCGGCCAGATGATCTATCAGATGGCGCGTGGGAAAGCACCCGACTGTCATTGCTTTGGACAGATACACAGTGAGCCTGTAAGTAAAATAAGCGTGATACGCAATGCGATCTTTGCTGTTCCGGCTGCGGTTTTGGTCTTTCGCGGAAATGGCGCACAAGGGATGAGTTTGGCCGATCCTAATTTGGATGTAATGCAGTTGGTATTTGGCGTTCTGAGCGTCGCTCTGCTCGTGGCGGTACTCTTCCATCTAAAAAAAGTATCGGAGAATCAACGGCAGATAATGCGTCGGCTCGAAGTCATGGAATTGATCGCGCAAGATGGTGGCTCGGTGACGCGTGACGAAGCGGGTCTTCCTAATGAAGGGTTGCCGATCGGTGCACTGTTTCCTGATTTTGAATTGCCGGATCTAGATGGAAATGTTGTCACTCTTGCCGACCTGAAAGCTGAACACAAACCTGTCCTGTTTCTGTTTGTAAGCCCGACGTGTAATCCGTGCAAGGCACTGCTGCCGGAATTTGAGCAATGGCAGGATGAACTGGGCGACAAACTGAGGCTTGTTTTTCTCAGCAACGGTTCGGCGGAGGATAACGCTGATAAGTTTGAAGGCGATGCGACAAAGACGATCCTTCTACAGAATGAGCGCGAGGTGGCCGAGGCGGTTTTTGCTCAATGGACGCCGACGGCCATCTTGATGGACGCGAACGGAAGGATCGCAAGCCACGTTGCGGCCGGTGACGGTGCGATACGCGAGCTTGTCGGCAAGTTCAAAGCAAGTTCCTCGCAGGAGACTGCATTTTTCACAAACGGCCACGGACACACGCACGGCAGTAAGCTGGGCAAAATGATACCGGAATTTTCACTTACTGATATTCATGGTAACAATGTCAGTTCAGATTCTTTTAAAGGTAGAGAAACGGTTGTCGCGTTTTGGAGCCTGACTTGTCCGTTTTGCCGCGAGGCGATAGCTGATCTTAGAGATTGGGATAACGAAAAAGGTGCGGACGATCCTGCTCTGGTTTTGTTTTCTGAAGGTGATCTGAATGAGCATCGGGAGTTTGGACTTAGGTCGTCGATCATTCTTGAAGAAGGCTACAAGACCGCCGAAAAGTTTGGAATGTACGGGACTCCGTCGGCGGTACTTGTCAATGAACACGGAAAGATCATTTCCGAAACAGTACAAGGCGCGCAGGGCATCTGGTCGCTAGTCGGGAAAAAGAAATAGCCGCAAGAAGGGCACATAAGACGCAAAAAAGGATTGAATTGATTTTGCGAATTTTGCGCCTTTTTGCGGCAATTGATTTACAATGAACAAATCAATCGATTGGAAAGTGATCGCCTGCGACGGCGAGGCTCGGACCGGCGTGTTGACCACAAGGCGTTCGGTTATCGAGACGCCTGTTTTTATGCCTGTCGGCACGCAGGGCGCGCTTAAAGGCATCCGCTTTGAATGGCTTGAGTCGGAGATGGATGCGAGGATCATCCTGGCTAACACTTACCATCTTTTCTTGCGTCCGGGAATCGATACGATCAGGCAATTTGGTGGGCTGCATAAATTTACGTCGTGGAATCGTTCGTTCTTGACAGACTCGGGCGGCTTTCAGGTTTTTTCACTGACCGATCTTCGCAAGCTTACAGAAGAAGGTGTTGAGTTTCGGTCGCATCTTGATGGCAGTAAGCAATTTCTGTCACCGGAAGTTTCGATGGAGGTGCAAGCCGCGCTTGGATCAGACATTGTAATGGTCTTTGATGAGTGTCCTCCGGGAGATGCAGGGTTTGATCAGACGAAAAAGAGCCTCGAGATGACGGCGCGTTGGGCAGCGAGATCGAAGACTATGTTTGATCAGTTGCAGAACCCTGTTGCTACTGCTCCCGGTTCTGACCTCAGCGGCCAGCAAGCTCTTTTTGGGATCGTTCAGGGTGCAGGGCACCTTGATCTGCGCAGGGAAAGTCTTGAAAGGACTGTCGAGATCGGTTTTGATGGTTATGCTATCGGCGGTCTGAGCGTTGGCGAGGAAAAGAGCGTGATGTATGAAGTGCTCGATTTTCTGGCTCCAAAAATGCCGCAGGATGCTCCCCGATATCTAATGGGCGTTGGTACGCCGGAGGATCTCATTGAGGGTGTGAATTGCGGGGTCGATATGTTTGATTGCGTGATCCCGACCCGGAACGGCCGTACGGGAAGTGCATTCACTTCGCGGGGTAAACTCAATATTCGCAATGCGAAATTTATACTTGATGACAGACCGCTCGATGCCGATTGTCCATGTTCAGTCTGTCGCCGCTACTCGCTTGGTTATCTGAGACATTTGTATCAGGCCAATGAAATGAATGCTTCTATACTGATCTCCCACCACAATGTTGCTTTTTTCATTGAAACGATGCGACAGACGAGGGAAGCGATAAAAATTGGCAAGTTTAAGGAGTTTAGAGCCAACTTTCTTGCAAAAATATCGGAAAATGACAGCTCAAACGGTTGATTAACGCTTTAGGACTGTATATTATTGATTCTTTGTCTTTAGGCGCACACCGCGAATGATTATGTACCTTTTTCTTTTACAGGGCGATGCGGCCGCTGGGGGCGGCAGCTTAATATGGACTCTATTGCCATTCGTTTTTATTTTTGGCATCTTTTATTTTCTGGTCATATTGCCCCAAAAGAAGCAGAAGCAGCAGCTTCAGGAAATGATCACGCAATTAAAGATCAATGACGAGATCGTTACGAACGGCGGGCTTATCGGAAAGATCAAAGAGGTTAAGGATACGAGTTTTATTATAGTAAGCGCCGAGAAATCATTTCTTGAAATTGGTAAAAGTGCGGTCGTAGGCAAAAGGCCAGAGTAGTAAGTTATGAACAGAACCGGTTTATGGATCAGGACGGCGATCATCGTCGGCATCACTCTTGTAGGGATATTCCTAGTATTTGGGGCACGACATCGGGCGCCTGTGGCTGAAGATTTTACCTGGCAGGGAATAAAGGACAATCTTGCCGCGAACATTAATCTCGGCCTTGACCTAAAAGGTGGTTCGCATCTCGTAATGCGTGTGAAGACTGAGGAATACCTTAAGGATCTTACCGAAAACAACGAGGCGGCTGCTTTGCAGGCTGCCAAAGATGCAAAAGACGATGCGGGACAGCCGCTTCCGGTCGGCGAGGGTTCGTATATTGCTGAAAATGGCAATTATCAGATCACTATTAATGTTACGGATGGATCGAAAACTGCCGCCGTACTGGACGCCATAAAAAAGAAAGTCGATTTCTCAAACTGGACCGAGTCATCGAGTGATACGGCAATTACCTGGTCGCTTTCCAAACAGGTTCAGGCGAAATTGAAAGAGCAGGCGACCGATCAGGCACTTAAGATCATTGAAAGCCGCATTAACAATTTTGGCGTTAAGGAGCCAACTTTGCAGCGACAGGGTGCTGCTGACTCAGGACAAATTTTGCTCCAGATGCCGGGTGTCGAGAATCCCGAACGTGTTAAGGCTCTCGTTGGAGAAACCTCCAAGCTCGAATTGATGAAGATAGTTAGTCCGCCTAACCCACAGCCGGTTCAAACATATCCCACCAAAGAGGCTGCTTTACAATCGATAGGCGGAAAAGAGACTGAGACGCGCAAAGTGCTTCCTTATGTTGAGCGTGACGCTTCTCCAAAATCGAGTCCAACACCAGGTGATAAGAAGCCCGACAAATATGTTGTGGTCGAATCACCCGCGGTAGTCGACGGAAGCGAACTGCGCGATGCGGCTGCGGTCCAGGGCAGAGCAGGAGGCAGCGACTATCAGATCGCTTTTTCGTTCAAGAAAACCGGTGCGGACAAGTTTGGAGAGTGGACCGGCAAGAATATTGGCAACTACATGGCCGTCGTTTTGAATGGTGAGGTTAAGTCTGCCGCCTACATCAAGTCACAGATCTTTGATCAGGGCGAAATTTCGGGCCGATTTACAAAACAGAACGCAGATGATCTTGCATTGACGTTGAAATCCGGAGCCTTGCCCGCAGAGATCGAGTATCAGGAAGAAAGAACGGTGGGACCAAGCCTTGGTGCTGATTCGATCAGGTCGGGCGTGACGGCCTCGGTCGGCGGACTCATCTTCGTTATTTTCTTCATGTTGATCTATTATCGCGGCTCGGGCATCAATGCCGTGGTCGCATTGATGCTGAACATGATCCTGACTGTTGCGGCCTTGGTTATGTTTGGCTCAACGTTGACCCTGCCGGGCATTGCCGGACTGATCCTCGGCATCGGTATGGCCGTTGACTCGAACGTGCTGATCTTTGAGAGGATCCGTGAAGAACTAAGGCTTGGTGATACCGTGGCTGAGGCGATCAGCAAAGGATTTGACCGTGCGTTT
>JBGARA010000081.1:0-17230 GCA_044230475.1 Pyrinomonadaceae bacterium
TCCGACAAACCATCGGACAAGTAGTCCGTATCGGCATCGGAACTCCGGTTTTCAAAAGGAAGAACGGCTATCGAGGTTATCGGCGCGGAGATGTCCGGCTTGAAATATCGATACCCAAAGAAACCACCCAGCGCGATCACTACGAGAATCAACGGCACCAAGAGCAGCCGTTTATCGAAACTCTTTGATTTCCGAGCATCATCAACGCGCGGTGGTAAAACAGCAGTCTTGTCGGTTGCATGTATCTGCGCCCGAGTCGCAGCCTCAGACGCGATACCGCTTTGCAATATCGCGGTCGCGGGCTCGTCGTAGAACTGGCTACCCGCTGAAGAAGGCGGTTCTGACTTTGCTGGGCCATAAAGCAACTCGCTGCCGTCATCGAGGCAGTAACTCATCGTCAGGTCATACTCGCGGCCGCACTGCGGACATTTTTTCATAAAGTTCTAATTGGCCGATCGAATTCCTCTAGAACCACCTGAAAGACGTGGTCACTTCGTGGCCTCCAAGCTAGTTGAACTATTCAATCGCTCTATTTCTTTGAGGAGGAAATCGAAATCGTTGAACGGGCTGCCGCCCGTGCGTGACCAGTCTACGCGGCCGCGTTTGTCGATCAGGATCGTTGCGTGCAATGCCATCTCTTCGAAATCATCGTAGGCTTTGAATCGGCGGGCGTTTTCAAGCTTTGGATCGGAAAGCAAAGGGAATGGCACGCCCAGCGATTTTGCTGTTCTTGCTAATTCCGGATCAAGATCCGCGCTAACGGCGAGCACTGTTGTGTTCAGGTCGGCTAGTTGCTGGTTGCGCCTTATCACTTCCTTCAATTGTGTGAGGCAGTGTTCACAATAGCCGCCGAGATAGAAGATCAGAAGCACATTCTTGCCGCGATAATCTTTGAGCGAAACGGTTTTTCCTTGCGCATCGACAGCATTGAATTCAGGCGCATCAAACGGCTCCCATACGCTCGGCCCAAACTGTGCAAGCGTTGTGCTCCTGTAATTGCGTTGCGGTCCAGGCGAAACATCCTTTGGCTGAGCGTTCAATCCGAGTGCCTTGGCCTGTATCATCCGTTTCAACCCCGGCTCGGCGTCGGACCAAACGTAAAGCAGCCGGGCATAAGCTTCGGTTGCCTTTTTCTTGTCGCCCATAGCGTCATAAGCTTCGACCAGGCCTGACAAGGCGAAGCCGTCATTGCGGACGATAGTCAGCGATTTTTCAAAGGCTGCGGCTGCGAGCGACGGAGTTTTTTGATCAAGATAAGCACGGCCGAGCGTGTTGTATAAGACATTCGGCCACGGCGAAGGATCGTCTTCGTCGTCAAAATGCTCGGCTTGCTGTTTTGCGGCGTCATTGAGCAGGGTTAGGCCGGTAAGCGTTTCACCTTTTGCCAGCGCCAGACGAGCGCGCAGTTCGAGCGATTGGATCGTATGGTGATGAGCGAACCATTTATTCTCGGGCTTCTCCATTTCCGGCTTCAGGGCGTCATGTGCGGCATAGCTCTTTGCGGCTTTTTCAATGTCGCCGAGGCCAAGATAGGCGAGCGTTTCGATGTAAGCGCGAGTCAGTTTATCTCGTACGTGATCCTGCCAATTGAACGTCTTCGGATCGAGAATGTCGTTCCATCGTTCGAATCTGGCCAATGCACGTGCTAAGGCGACCATGCCCTGGCCGTGAGCGCTGTAGCCGGTTGGGGTGTTGTACCTTGGGTCGAGCGGTGCGGCCAGCAATTGCTTGGCTCCGCTGATCGCCGCTTCTGGCATACCGAGCTGCTCCTGAATGTAGCTAAGATAGTTTTGATTATGAGCATAATTCCATGTGTTGAAAGGGAACACGAGCCGTTGACGCATATATTGCTTCTCAACACGTGTCGCTGCATCCATGGAGATCGCCGCTTCTTGCCACATCCCTATGCCGCTGTAGATGTGACCGGGCATATGCTGTGCGTGGCCAATGCCCGAGGCGACCCGCCCATACGCCGCGCAACTGTCGAGAGCTTGATAGCCTTCGGGACTGTCCCAATTGTGAATGCGGTAATGGTGAGCTCCGGGATGATTCGGATCACGAGCCAAGACCTGTTGTAAGATCAGCTCCGTGCCGTAACGATGCTCCCCACCCATTTGATCAAGTGCAAAAAAGGCCTTCGCTTCGATGTCGTCAGGATATTTCAGCACGATCTGTTCGAGCAAAAACAAAAACCGCTGACTGCGTTTTTCGGCATTTGGATTGTTTCCGCCTGCGTCCGCCGGCAAGTCTGTTTGTCCGCGAGCTTCCCACGCTTCTATGTAAAGCCTTTCACGTTCGCTGACTTTGTCTTTGCGTTTGACGGCTTCCTTCAAAAATTGTGGGCCGCGATCGGATGCTGCCAGCGACAATCCCCAGTAACACATCGCACATTCAGGATCGAGCTTGAGCGCCCAACGAAACGAACGCTCCGCTTCAAAGAACCAGAATGAATGTTGCAAAGCAATTCCCTGATTGAACCACTGCTGTACTTCGGGAACTTTGGTCGTGATAGGGAAGTTGACTTTGCCGATGTTCTCCATCACCCACGGTTTTTCGCGCGGCCCGATGTCGAAGG
Source organism: Pyrinomonadaceae bacterium (assembly GCA_044230475.1). Classification (GTDB taxonomy): domain Bacteria; phylum Acidobacteriota; class Blastocatellia; order Pyrinomonadales; family Pyrinomonadaceae; genus OLB17. The sequence continues at coordinate 2,576 of JBGARA010000081.1, forward strand.
CTTCGCCATGCCGCGAATGGCCTTGCTTCCAAGTTTCCGCTGGGTTCAACTTGTCGCTGCTGCTAGTCTGTGCAGCGACCGAAAGACATAACACTATCAGCAGTCCGATCAATTGAAGGTTGTTTCGCATTATTAGTTTCTCCATAATAATATTCCAACATCAGGCCTTTTCGTCTTTGGCATGCGCTTATAAACTGGCCAAGTTTCTCCTACTTAATATTCGTATAAAGGAGCACGTCGCTGGTCTGGGTGCCGCGCGAGTAGGCGATCTGTTTTCCGTCGCGGCTGTATGCGAAGTTGATGATCCGCTCAGAGGTAAAGGTAGTCAGCTTTTTCGGCTGACCGCCCGCGATCGGTTGGGCCCACAGGTTGCCGACACCGTCTTTTGAGGTGTCAGTGTAGACCAACGAGCGGCCATCGGGCGACCATTGGCCACCGCCGCAGGTCGGGCACGGCACAAAGGTCTTGACCGGCGTAAATATTTCGAGAGGGGCGATCTCGACCTGAGGGGGCTTTGCCTCAAGATTGGGGTATGCCATCTGCTTGCCGTCCGGTGAGATCAAGATTCCGGGAATACTCTTTTCCGCAACTTTGACGGGTTCACCGGAACCGTCGACGGCGATCTTCCACAAGGTAAATTTATAATTACTGTTCTCGGAGCAGTACAGGAATCGTCCATCGGGCGAGAACGTTGGAGTGAACCAATCGCCTGTCCCCGCCTTGGTCACCTGTCTGGGACCGCTGCCGTCGCTGTTGATCAGCCAGACTTGTGCACTGCCGCTATATATTACATAAGTGACATACCTTCCATCGGGCGAAACTGTTGGAGACTGCTCGAATTCCGGGGTGGACGTGATCTGTTTGAGGCCGCTGCCGTCGGCATTCACCGACCAAATATCACCCTTTGTTCCCGAAACAGAATAAAAGAATATCTTCCCGTCAGGCGACCAGGAAGGCGAGTCATCAGCCTTGCCGGCACCGGAAGTAACAGGGCGAACAAGGCCCGGATCGCCGGCCGGAGCGACCCATAAACTTGAGGTTGAGATCGATTTGACGACTGCTAAAGTACTGAGATCTGCCGAGGCGCTCATTGTTCCGTAACCGTCGGGATCATTCGTCAACCGTTTTGCCGTCCCGTCAGGATATGGGATCTGCCAGATCTGGGTCGGCTCCTTTTTCTCCGAGGCGACCATTAACAAACTTCTGCCATCGGGCGACCAGCTCAGAGCGAAGATATGTGCCCAGTCCTTGCCGGAGAATTTTCTGGTCGAATGGTCCGCAAGCTGGATCTCGAAAAGAGTGGTGGTTCCGCTATCTTTATTTTCCCAAAGTTCGAATTTGAAAATTTCATAAATGATCTTTTTGCCGTCAGGCGACCAAATGATATTGTCAAGGCCTTCTTTGGTGTTGGTGTCGAGCACCTTCTCTACATTGCTGCCGTCCGCATTGGCTGTCAGCAATTGAAATGAATCGTTCACCTTTCGGCTAAAGGCAATCCGCCCGCCATCCGGAGAAAAAGCGACGACTCGGAACAGATCATCCAGTATCTTCTTCGGTTCTCCGCCGAGCGTCGGCACCCGGTACAACGACAACACCGGAGAGTCAGAGGTGTTGCGATCGTAATAAACATAGTTACCGTCAGGTGAGAAGGTCACTTGTGATAAAAAAGCGGTTTCATTCGGCGGCACGATCTGGACATTGCTCTGCGTGGCAACCTGACGGAGATAGATACTCGTCTCAACGCCGTCCAGCTGAATGTGGGCGACATACTTGCCATCCGGCGAGATGGCGGCGAACGTTGCCTTCCCGTTGGTCGTGAGCTTGGTGATGGTTGCATCGGCGAGCGAGAATTCCTTCTTCGCTGATCCGCCAGCGCCTGTACCTGAAAATTTGTAGATGCCAAAAACTGCCCCGATCGCCAACAGTACAAATATCGCGACGCCAGCGAATGCGAACTTGTGGCTCTTGATCTCGCTGACAATGTACTCGGCACTCGACCGCTGCTGCGGCAAACTGTTTTGCGTCGAAAGAGCGCCTGAGTGGATCACTGTCGCGTTCTCGGCCATCTGCGCCGTGCCGACGTTTGACGAGCCTGTGGCGTGCGGGACCTGCGAGCGTTCGAGTTCATCAGAGATCTCGAGTTCGCGTTTGAGATTCTTAACGTCGAGAAGCATATCCTTGATCGTCTGGTAACGCTCGTCGGCGTTCTTTTGCAGTGACTTGCGAATGATCCGCTGCAATTCTGACGGCGTTGACGTGTCAAGCGGCGGCGGGTCTTTGGTAAGTATCGCGGCAATCGAATCGTTAGCGGTCTCGCCGGCGAAAGGTGTCACTTTGGTGAGCATTTCATAGATCACGATGCCGAGGCTCCAAACATCGCAGCGCGCATCAGTTTCCTTGCCGCGTGCCTGCTCGGGCGACATATATTGAACCGTGCCCATTATCATGCCGGGCCGCGTTTTGACCTGTGCAACCGTCGCGTCTTCCGAATCTGTTGTAGCAGCAGGGTCCTTCGCCAATTTAGCCAAGCCAAAATCGAGGACCTTAACAAACCCGTCATCGCGAAGCATTATGTTCTCGGGCTTGATGTCGCGGTGAACGATGCCCGCGTTATGCGCCGCGTTGAGGGCCGCAGCGATCTGCATCGCAACATCGAGCACCTCGCGCATCGTCAGCGGCTCGCCGCGCAAACGATCACGCAGCGTCTCGCCCTTGATCAGCTCGGTCGCAATAAAACGCGAGTCTTCATACATACCGATCTGATAAACGGTAAGAATGTTTGGATGATTGAGAGCGGAAGCCGCCTTTGCCTCCTGCACAAAACGCCGGACGCGATCTTCATCGCCCGCAACTTCAGAAAGCAATATCTTTAGCGCTACCTGACGGCCAAGCTCGGTGTCTTCGGCAAGATAGACCTCGCCCATCCCGCCCTCGCCTATCTTAGAAATAACGCGGTAATGTAAGATCGTTGTGTTCGCCGCAAGTTCTTTATTCATTTTGTCCTATAACAATAACATTACGCCGCAAAGAGGTGGCCAAAATCTCGTCATCAAATCAGCTCTCCGCTAAAGGGTTGCGTTATAGCGTTCCCATTGCTGTTTTGACTTTGCCAAAAAAGCTATGAATCGCGCGTCATGGCGCAGATTCCTCAGATTTTCGTCATTTGCAAACAACGGGTAACACGGAAATCCGTCGTCTGCTGCTAATTGCAGATATTCAATGGCCCGGTCAGGTTTGTTCATAAGGGCATAAGCGGCCGCGATATTATATGCCGCGTGATGAAAGTGGCCGAAGTCCTTGCCTATCTCGTCTGCACGAAGTATAAACTCTTCTGCTTTTGGTATGTTGCCATTTTTCGCGAAGATCATGGCCTTGACACTTGTGCCAACGCCTCCTTCGTCATTAGGGTAGTCCCGCAAGTACCTGTCGATGCTCTCTGTGGCCTCCGGAATGCGTCCTAAATTGAATAGCGCCGTTGCCATTTGAAATGCGTGCAGCGACGGATTCTTTTCGAGTGGCGTGCTCTTAAATAATTCATACGCCGCCTCATAATTGCCCCGGTACATATCTATTACACCGTACCGAAATCGCGCCAACATATTTCCGGGATTTATTTCGAGGGTCTTTCGTATTTCAGCTTCCGCCTTGTCGAATAATCCCAAATGAAAGTAGATCACGCCAAGTTGATGGTGGGCATCGTCCAGGTTGGGGTTCAATTCGAGAGCCCGTTTGTAGGATTGGATCGCCTGCTCATGCGGAAAGCGGTTTGTGTGAGTCCAAAGAAGTAGGCCTCGGGCGAAATGTGCTTCTGCGAGTTCCGGATCTATAGAGAGTGCCTTCAATACCGCAACCCCTGCATTCTCATTTAACTGCTTACGCTCGACACTGCCGGCATAGTAGAACGCTTTGACACTGTAACCTCGAGCAAGTGCTGCCCAAGCAAGGGCGTATCCCGGATCCTGGGTGACGGCATCTTCCAGAAGTTTCACAGCCGTATCAACTTCTTCACGGTTCTCATTGGCTAGAAGCACCTTTGCCCGCAGGTAATTTTCGTACGCTGCAGGATTAGGGGCATTTTTCGTTGTCGCAGGGTTTGGCAGGTCTTGGCCGCTCTGTTTCGAGGTGTTTGAACTGCCAAATCTCCACACAGTAACAATGATGCCGATGATCAACCCCATCCCGACGAGGAACCAAAGGATTCGTATTTGTTTAGCGGAAGTGCCTCTGGAAGCGGGCAGAATTTGGGTTGGAGTCTTATCCGCACGGTCTGAGATTATTGGAGCTCCATCGACGTCTCGACTGGCCGATCGCTTACCCGGCTTTGACGAATCTCGTTCCTCACCGAGTATCTTCGTCGGATGTTCCAAAGGACCAGGGCCTTCAAGCAGCGCATTTCCGTCGTCCAGACAGTAAAGTAGCGTGTCGTCGTAATAATCGCGTCTGCATTCTGGGCATCGTTTCATAGAGTTCAATTAGCCAGACCCGCAAAAACGGAAAACGGAGGCAATGAAAAAGCGCCATTCATATCGGCGATTTGAAACCGGAAACATCAATATGTACCTCTCGCAGATCCTCGGCTTTTTCCGAACTGTTCGACAGCAGGACGATAGATCTTACCTTTAGATCACCAAGTATATCGGCAGCAGGACGATAGCTGCGAGCATCTTTTTTGTAGCCTGCTTTAACATATGCCTCAGCCTGTCCAAATTCCTTCTTATAAGGAATGCTCTCCATCAATGCCAGATGCCCGTTACCCTTACCCTCTTGATCGAGCCAGATGATAACGCCTCGGCCCTCGCGTTCGATCAAGGCTTGAGCGCCCTCCATCTCCTCGCGGCAAGTGCACTCGATACTGTTAAAAACATGAGCGCCGATGCAATGCGAATGTATCCGGCAGAGAACATCCGCACCGTTCTCGACATCACCCATAACAAGCGCTATCGACTCCTTCTGGCCATCGTAATAAAGAAACTCAGCGTAAGTGCCAAATTTGGTTTTCAGTTCTCGTGTTGCTAGTCGGATGTTCATTCACCTTTTATCTGAGGATCTCTAATCAAAGCAATATTTCGCTTGCGGTAAACTCGCACAAGGGGCAGTCGCGTAAACGGCGGCCGACCTGCTCGTCACCTTTCCCCAGTTAGCCGGTAGGAAGGGTGATCTCGTGCGAAACTGCATTTTCCATGCGTTTTGGTGCGAATTTCTTTGCTGATTATAAACAAATCCCATTAATAACGAAAGAAATCTGCGGGTTGTTAGTTTTTGGCCTGAGATCCGTACAAACAGTTTTAAAGGTTGGAAAATTGCGTCATATCGGGAAAGTTATGTCATATCGGGAAAATTGGTCTTCCAATTTTTGCGAGAAAGCGCTACTCTGCATGTGCACCGTTGTTTCATGAACGGGACGGCCATTTGATAATTTAGTTGCCTAAAGCAAAAGGAAGTGCGTCGGGGCCGCAAAGAAAAACAAGGGATCGTTCCACCATGGATCGGGACGTTTCGACGGCCTAATGCCGTAAGCGTACTATTTGCAGCAGTTAATAATTTGTGCCACAGTTTTGTAAATTTCGTGGAACGCGCCCCAAAAAGCGGTATTAACTTCAATAGATAGAATCACTTACAGCGTTCCACCCCCACGTGGAACGCTGTGGAACGTTCCAGGCTTTGGTTTAGGCGGAGTCACGCAGGCTATGCCCTGATGCGGAGGCGAGAACACGGTGATCATGGACAGATCAATATTTCGCTCTAAACTCTGTGGCCTCTGTGTTCTCTGTGGCTATGTGGTAAGTTCTTTCCTATGAATAAAAAAAGACTAGACGGAAAAGTGGCGATCATCACCGGGGCAACCGGCGGCATCGGCGAGGCAACGGCAAAACGATTTCTTGAGGAAGGTGCAAGCGTAATGCTCGTTGGCCGTTCGGCGGAAAAGCTTGAGGCAACAAGTGAGAGAATCACAAACCTCGGCAATGTGGCAACATCTGTCGCTGAGGCAGCTGATGAGAATGCAATCGCCGCTGCCGTAGCCGCGACTGTTGAAGCATTTGGCGGGCTGGACATCCTGCTTGCGAATGCTGGGACGGAGGGCAAATGCGCGCCGATCGAGGCCATGACTGTGACTGACTTTGAAAGCACTCTCCGCACCAATGTCATTGGCGTATGGCTGTCGATGAAATACTGCGTCGAGCCGATGAAAAAACGCGGCAGCGGTTCGATCATCGCTCTTTCATCTATCGCGGGTGTGGTCGGATCGCCGACAATGGCGGCTTACATGGCGAGCAAACATGCAGTTATCGGCGTCGTCAAAACCGCAGCATTGGAACTGGCTCCGTTCAATATTCGGGCTAATGCCATTGGGCCGGGGCCGATCGACAATCGAATGATCCATTCACTGGAAGAACAGTTCAACCCTGACGATGTGGCCGCAGCTCATGAATTTATCTTGTCAAAAGTCCCTATGGGACGTTACGGTACCAACGAAGAGGTCGCTAACCTCGCCCTGTTCCTCGCCAGCGACGAATCTTCGTATTGCACGGGCGGCATTCACATGATCGACGGCGGATTTACCGCTGCATAGTACGACAGTTAGGAGAATAGAACATGAAGAAGATAGTAATGATCTTTATCATCACGATCGCGGCAGCATCCGTCACTTTTGGCCAAAAGAAAATGTCGAATGAGTCAAAAGCTCAACCGCAGTCGACAGCTAATAAAACTGGCCATGGATTCTCGTTCAACCATCTGGCGCTTTCGGTCCGGGATGTTAACCGGTCAGCTGAGTTTTATAAGAACGTGTTGGGCCTTGAGGAAATCACTAACAGAACCAAGATCGAGGGGATCAGATGGTTCTCGCTGGGAGAGGGAAAAGAGCTTCATCTTATTTCGATCCTAAAAGATGATTTTAAGGTAAATAAAGCTATTCATTTTGCACTCGCAATGCCGGATGTTGGCTCCTTCGTTAAAAAGCTGGACTCGATGAAGATCAGCTACTCCGATTGGCCCGGGAACCTGGGTAAAATAACCACTCGAGCGGATGGAATTAAGCAGGTCTATTTCCAGGATCCTGACGGCTATTGGATCGAAGCAAATAGTGTTCCTGAAGGGCAATCGGATATGTCAGGCGATGCAAGTAAATCCGTCGAATCGCAGATCGTCGAGATCGAAAAGGAAGGTTGGGAGGCTTGGAAAAATAAGGACGCAAAATGGTTTCAGGCTAATATGACTGAAGAATTGTTAGACGTCACTTCGGACGGCGTATTCAGTAAAGAACAGATCGTCAAAAATACCGCGACGGATTGCAACGTGAAAAGTTATTCACTGGATAATTTCAAGTTTGTGATGCTCAGTAAAGATGTAGCTCTCATGACCTACACGGCTAAGCAGGATGCTGTGTGCGGCGGTAAAAAGGTTCCGTCGCAAGTCCGAGCGACAGTCAATTACGTAAAGCGCGGCGGAAAATGGCTCGAAGCCCTTTATATGGAAACGCCGGTAGCCCAATAAAAAGTAAGTTACAAAATGAGGAAACAAAGAAAATGAGTGAAGAAAAAATTGTGCTGATCGCACGCCTGAAAGTAAAAGCCGACAAGATCGAGGAATTAAAAACTGCAGCCCTCGCAATCGTCGATGAGTCGCGTAAGGAAACCGGCAACATCAACTACGACATCCATCAATCCATCGAAGACGAAACCGTCTTTTTCTGGCACGAAACATGGGTCAATAAAGCCGCCATCGACGAACACTTCGCCACGCCATTCTTTGGAGAGTTCTTTAAGGTTGTTGAAGAAGTTGCGGCAGAGCCGCCGCAGATAAATCTGACGCGAATGATCACCGAAAAATGATCAGGCGGGAGTGTTTGTTCGGAGCCAATTGAGGGCCGCACTCGTGTTTGAAAAATGCTTCACACGAACGCCGCGCGAAGCAGCCACGGTCTCATAAAGCTCGCTGAGCTCGTCCGGCTTATCGTTTTCGAAGCAAAATGCCATCCACAGTTTCGGGACCGTTGCGGCTTTGAGTCCTGCATCGATAACCTCGGACGTTTGGAAGATGCCCTCGGGCAACTTGCCCTCTACCAGGACGCGATGAGATCCGTGTTCCTCACAGATACGGGCGATACGTCCCCAAAGTTCATTTCGCTGCTCAGAACTCACCTTCATATCTTTGCCGAGTTGGACATGAACGTGGTCAACGCGAAAGTCGACCGCCACGCCTCCGTCAAGCACTAGCGGAGAAAGCCGTATCGATTTTCCTTTATCTTTTTCCCTCACATCGGTTGCGTTAGGTGACCTAATCCAGAGCAGCCTACACCTTTACGCACTCGCCGCGTTTGAGAAATTGCCCGTCACCTTGCTTGCCCGTGTGTGCCCCGTTCTCAATGACGACGCGGCCGCGAGATAAAACGGTCTCGACCTTGCCTTTAACTTTCCAGCCTTCGTAGGATGAGTAGTCAACGTTCATGTGCTCGGCATCGACGCCGAAGGTGTGTTCTGTGTCTGGATTAAAAATTACGATGTCGGCGTCGGAGCCGACAGCGATAGTGCCTTTCTTTGGAAATAGGCCGAACATCTTTGCGGCGGCCGTCGAGGTCAGTTCGACAAATCTATTTAGAGAAATTCGCTGCTCAACTACGCCGCCGTTGTAGATGAGGTTCATGCGGTTTTCAACGCCCGGCGCACCGTTTGGGATCTTTGAGAAATCACCGAGCCCAAGTTCCTTTTGCTCCTTCATGCAGAACGGGCAATGGTCGGTCGAGATGACTTGCAGGTCATCCATTTTGAGGCCTTTCCATAGCTCACCGCAGTTGTGCTTTTCACGTAGCGGCGGCGTCATCACGTATTTCGCTCCGTCCCAACCGTCACCGTAATCGTCTATCGAGTGAAACAAATATTGCGGGCAAGTCTCGGCAAACGCCGGAATGCCGCGATCTCTCGCCTGTCGAACCTGATTCAAAGCGTCAGTACACGAAAGATGAACGATATAAACCGGCGATTCTGCCATCTCAGCAATGGCAATCGCACGATGAACGCCCTCGGCCTCGGCAATCGTCGGACGCGTGAGGGCATGATATTTCGGAGCCGTTCGGCCATCAGCCAAAAAGCGTTTGATGATCTCGTTGATGACGATGCCGTTCTCGGCGTGCATGCAGATAAGTCCGCCGCGTTGGCCAGCCGCAGACATGGCACGAAAGATCGTCGCGTCGTCCGCCAAAAACACGCCCGGATAAGCCATGAACAGCTTGAACGACGTGATGCCCTCGTCCATCAGCTTGTACATTTCCTTTTCATCGCCATCCTCGAATTCGGTCGTGATGAGATGAAACCCGTAGTCGATCGCCGTCTTGCCCTCGGCTTTAGCGTGCCACGCATCGACGCCTGCGGTCATCGATTCGCCCTTCGTCTGCACCGCAAAATCAATGATTGTCGTCGTCCCCCCAAACGCCGCCGCCCGCGTCCCGGTAAAAAAATCGTCCGACGCGTACGTCCCGCCAAACGGCAGCTCCATATGCGTATGCGGATCGATCCCGCCGGGAATCACCAACTTGCCCGTAGCGTCAATTACGACATCGGCCTCCATATCCAGCGACTTGCCGATAGTGGTCACCGTCTCGCCATCAATAAAAATATCCGCAACGTAATCGTCAACCGCCGTAACAACGCGGCCATTTTTTATTAGTGTCTTCATAACAATGAGATCAAGTCAATTCAATAAATTCATTGAAGTTCTGTTCTAGGTACTCTTCCAAAAAGTCCATTGTTTCCTTTGGACAAGCGGAGTATCGCGAATCTAATTCGTTAAATTTGCCTTCGAGTGCTTCCGCAACATACTCTTCGACAGAATTAATTTTCGGAAGGGGCTCTTTCGAAATCAAATCGACTGCATCCGCAAGAATGATCTGTTGACAATCCAATCCGACTTGCGAAAGAGCAGTAAGTGTCTCAGGTGCACGTCTTCCAGCCAAATTCAAAAAGTACTGAAGATGGCCGCCATTGTTAACCTCAGCATCATACCAAAATATCAAATGTGCTATCTTCTGAATTTCCGATAGATCTTCGTAATTCTCACTCGCGACCAAATCAACGAATGCATTCCATCCAAGATACGATTCTTTATCTAAATCTAACTTTTTGACTTGTCGACGGATCACAAGTTTTTTTCTAGTCCGCTTTTTAACACAGCGCAAATCCCGCATCGAGAGCCTCGACCAGCCGATCAACCGTATCCGTCGTCGTATTGAGCATCATTCCGGTTCGGATGACGTTGCCGTAGAGGCCGCCTTTACCGATGAGCACGCCGCGGCGTTTTGTTTCTTCAAAGACTTTCAGGACGGCTTCGGGATTTGGTTCTTTTGTTTTGCGGTCTTTGACGAGTTCGACGCCGAGCATCAGGCCTTTGCCGCGAACGTCGCCTATGCATGCGTGCTTCTCCTGCAATTCAAGCATACGTTTCAGCAAGTAATCGCCAACTACGCGGGCGTTGGTTCGCAGGTCGTCTTCTTCGATGACCTTTATGACTGCGAGGCCAACTGCGGACGAAACCGGATTGCCGCCGAACGTTGAGAACGTCAATCCCGGAAACGCATCCGCGACCTCAGGCGTCGCGATCGTCCAGCCGATCGGCACGCCGTTGCCCATACCTTTTGCCGAAGTCATGATGTCCGGCTCGACGCCCCAATGCTCAATGCCAAACCACTTATCGCCCGTGCGTCCCCAAGCGGCCTGAACCTCATCCGAAATAAACAGTCCGCCGTGACGACGAACGATCTCAGCAACACGCGGGAAATATTCTTTCGGCGGAATGATAAACCCGCCGACGCCAAGGATCGTCTCAGCGATCATTCCGGCGATCTTGCCGGTCGTCGTTGTCTTGATCAGTTCCTCGACATCGTCAGCGCAAGCGACGCCGCACGAAGGATACTCAAGTTTGAATGGGCAGCGGTAACAGTACGGAGCGTGAGCATGAACTATTCCGGCGACTTGAGAAGCGATCGGCTTCCAGGTGTGGTGCCCGATCGTCGAAAGCGCCGTCGCTGAACGCCCTGCATAACTGTGCCGCAAGGCTATGACCTCGTTATTACCGGTCGCGATCTTTGCCGCAAGCACAGCAGTGTCGTCTGCTTCCGTGCCACTATTACTAAAAAATGATTTTTTCAAATTGCCCGGAGTGATCTCGGCGAGCTTTTCGGCAAGGTCGCCCTGCGGCCCGTTGGCATAGAGTGTCGAACCGTGCGAAAACGTGTTGACCTGGTCGATCCACGCCTGATTGACACGCGGATTTGCGTGCCCGACGCTCACGGTCAGCACGCCGCCAAAGCAATCGAGATACTCGTTGCCCTCGGCGTCCCAAACCTTTTCGCCTTCGCCTTTGACGATTGCCAGCGGCTCCTGGTAATACATCGCCACGGCCGGAAAGAGAAATTCCTTATGCTTTTCGATAGCACTTTTTAACGAAGATTTTTGTTCAGCTTGAGTCATAAATTTTTCAATGGAAATCGGAACATTATTTTACTCTAATTTCGTGAATTAGCGCACATTCAGATCAATTTCCTTTATAGTATTGCGCCTCTCCGAGTGGCCAATTTAGGTTGACAAAAAAGCCTCGCCGATCGCTCGACGAGGCTTTTTCGTGACTAAAAACACCAAACTGACTATTCAGCCATTGCCATTTCTTTTTCTTCGGCCTTTTTCTTCATGCCGCCGATCTGGACGAGGTTTTCGCCTTTGATCTGGTTCTTTTCAAGCACCATCTGGTTGTAGAGTTTACGCATCATCTGCATTTCCTCAGCAGCGGTCTTCGGGCCTTCCATTTCAGGCTTGTTCGGACGGGTGAGATCGACCTCATTAAGAATAAGGTTGTGCGATTTATCGCCAAGTTCGACCTCTTTGCCGCGTGCGAACACTTCGTGATTTGCCGATCCTTTGTACCACTGAGCGACGGTCGCATTCTGGTGCATGTGCTCGATGATGTTACGCCATCCGATGCCGGTGTTGTAGGCACAGAACGAAATTTCGCCTTCCTGCGTGCCGTAGGGGATGATGCACATTTCGGTGCGGCGGAAATCGTAGTTGAAAAGATCCTGGAACCACATTCCTGCAATAAAGAGGAAGTTCCACGGGTCCTGACGACGCTTTTCGATGTCTTCCATCGTACGGTCCGGGCCGACCTTGCCGTAATCTTTGCCCGACAGGCCGAACGACTTGTCAAACTTCTGAGGATGCCGCCGAGGGTCAGGCTGCAGGTTTGCACTGTACGGGCCAAAATACTTGAGCAGTGCGAGGCCCATCATTATGTTCGAGAACCATTTGCCGCGGTTGGTGTCCGTGATGTGCTGCATGTCCGCGACAAGGCCCGGAATATTTAGGAACTGAGGCACAGGCCATTTCCTTAGTATCCTTGTGAACCATCACCGCCGTGCCGACGCCGCAGTTCGGGTGGCAGCCGCAGCTTACCTGTCCCCATTCGTTCTCGGGGCCGTGAACTACGTCAGCGAAATCGGCGAACGCTCCCATCAGCGAAAGCGGGAACCAGTCACGCGTCGGTTCTGTAATTCCGACCTGATCGTGAACGTCGTGTGCCAGATGAGCAAGCGTGTAACGCTGCTGCAGGCGACGCTGTTCGGTGATCAGTTCGTCGCGGCCCGTGAACGACACAGGCTGGAACGCGATGAACGAAATTTTCTTCGGATTTTCCAAAGCGAAGCTGATGATCGTGCCGACCTGATCGTTGTTGATGCCGTTGACCAACGTCGTCACCAAGATGATGTCAACGCCCGCTTCGTGAAGGTTGTTGATCGCTCGGAGTTTGACGTCGAACAAGTTTCCGATCTGGCGATGCGAGTTGGCGTCGTTGCCGATGCCGTCGAACTGAAGATAAACAAAGCGAAGGCCTGCTTCGGCAGCTTCGCGGCAAAATTCTTTGCTCTTCGCAAATTCAATTCCGTTCGTCGCGGCCTGCACCGAGTTGTACCCGACCTTGCGCGCGTATCTTACGGCATCGAGAAAGTATGGTGACAGCGTCGGCTCACCGCCGCTGTATTGCACCGACATCTGACGACGCGGCTTGATGGAGATCGCGTTGTCGAGGATCTCCTGTACGTCCTGCATCGACAACTCATGCACGAAGCCGACTTGGTTAGCGTCCATGAAGCACGGATCGCACATCATGTTGCAGCGATTCGTCAGATCGACCGTCAGCACGGCTCCGCGGCCGTACTTGACGCTGGAACTGCCGTGATTGTGCAGCTTTTCGTCGAGCCAGAGCAATGATGTCATGCCCGGAAGAGCGATTCGATGTGCTGGAGAAACTTGCTGTCAATCGCCATCATGTCTTCAAAATGGCCGTGCTGTGGACAGTCCTTGATCATCCAGACCTGGCCGTCACGCTCGATGATCTGAGCCTTGATCTCGCCGACCTTTTCATTAACCAGCATTGAAACTTCTTTTTCGCCGGCGATGATCGCTTCGCGAGCCTCAATCACGCAGAAGCAGGTAAAGGTCGCCCGTCGCCATGAGGAAACCCAAGCGTGGGCTTCGTTTTTTGCCACGATTTCAGCAGGGTTTGTTTGACCATTTTATGTGAACGATGGATTTGGTTTGAACTGATTGACCGACTTCACCGCATTAAAAAGTCCGCTCGCAACGTAAGTTAACCCTTTTTCAAAATGTTTTACAGGTCTCATGATTTATCTAGTCTCCGATATAATAGCTTCTGGGACAACGACCTCGCCTGGGTTCAAAAAACTCGAAAAAAACGATTGAATAGCTAAAGTAAGGCGACAGCGCAATCCGACTGAGGCCATTTCAAGGCAATAATTGTGCCATTTTCGATTTGAACTAAATGAGTGCTAAAGTAAGGCGACAGCGATATTGGTTTCGTAAGTAAATGAGATTAAAGACGTTAGGGCGCTTAATTGCTGTACAGAAACCAGTCGAACATGTATCATTTTGACTCTGCGACTTGCTTGGCATTCCCGATTGTAGCTACAATGACACACAGCTTTTCCTTGGTCAGATCACACGCATAACTACAAAGCTGGGGCAGTTTTTCAGTCGGGCCCCATTTGGTTGGGGGCGTCTTTAGACGAAAACATGGGAATTAAGCAAAAAGTTTTTAGAAATAAGGAATTTTTTAAGCGCCGAAATTATCCAACACTTTAGTGTTCGGTGCTAATTATAGGAAAACACTGGGGTTACACGCATCAAAAATATCTGCGACCTCGCTTTACAGATGTTTAATTCTGTGATAAGCTTTCAAACACTTCAAGGGATTTTGAGCCGGAATGTTGGCTCAGTAGTTCTTCCCGAGAAGAACAACATTAAAATAGAAGTACGGCAATTCGTTTTGAACATCGGCATTGGCGGCCTGATCATCGCTGATGAATTTACGTTCGATAATGTCCGGAAATGTGTCGGAGCGATTTGTAGCTATTTGAAAACTCAAGAAGCTGGTGACGGCAAGAAAGTGCTTGCTGGGCATGATCTGGTGGTTTGCGGGCGAGAAGTTTATGTCCGGTTGCCGCAGCAGTTGCGGCGAAAAAGGATTCCGCGTGTTGTTATGCACCGAGCCAACACCTACGCCCACAATATCGCATGCGATCCGGAATAATAATGCGGCGGGCGGCCTTAATTTTACGGCATCGCACAATCCGCCAGAGTATCAAGGCATTAA